>NZ_BAAJML010000002.1:0-650810 GCF_057547735.1 Pseudoalteromonas sp. NH0006-46
CGTTTTGTGTGATAGTGAAACAAGCGAAGAAGTTAATATAACTAAAGTAGATTACTGAAGACATTTTATTATCAGAAATTCCAAATTTTAGTTAGTGCGTAGCGATACGGACTGACATCAAATTTGCTTGGTGACAATAGCGTTTTGGACCCACCTGACCCCATGCCGAACTCAGTAGTGAAACGAAACAGCGCCGATGATAGTGTAGCATTTGCTATGTGAAAGTAGGACATTACCAGGCTTCAAATAAGCGAAACCCGTTACAGAAATGTGACGGGTTTTTTGCTGTGTGGGTTTAGTAAATAGCCAAGAGGCCATGCCGAACTCAATAGCGAAACAAAACAGCTCGAAGGCGAGCCCCGCACAAGGCCGCCCAGCCCAACGATAGTATCCCATTTGCTATGTGAAAGTTAGGACATTCTAATGCGTAGCGCACCGACTTCAAATACAAGAAAGCCCGATTCGAAAGAGTCGGGCTTTTTACGTTTATAGAAAAGTAATATCCAGCATTTCTTCTCTAAAGCACAGCGTCTCCAAAGCGAAGCGCCTCTTTGTGAACAAAGCATGTTTAATCACACTAAAATCACTCAATATTTTAGCCGGCTAATACAGTAACATTCGTTTAAGTTAGATCAATTAGTCGAGAGATATGGTTTATCTATTATCAATTTTTTTTATAAAGTCTTTTAACTTTATTGCTAATTATCAAATGCTCTTTAAGCAATTAAACTAACTCCATCTTGTATTTAAATACTTACATTAAGACGGAGAAAAGCATGTCTCACCAAATCATTAAAGACTTACATAATAGATACACTGCAAAGCAATATGATGCATCAAAACGTATTTCTACAGAAGATCTGGAAGTAATTAAAGAAGCTATTCGTCTGTCGGCTTCTTCAATCAATTCTCAACCTTGGAAATTTGTTCTAGTAGAAAGTGAAGAAGGTAAGAACCGTTTACACGATACATTCGCTAACAAGCACCAGTTTAATCAACACCATGCTAAAGAGGCATCGCACACGCTTTTACTTGCTTATGACCCTAAGTTTACTAAAGAGAAGTTTTCGAAGCGTGTTGGCGTAGAGGTAAGCTCAGGCCACCTACCAGCAGATATGCGTGATAACTTTATGGGTGCATATGCATTTGCTGAAATGAACACAGATGAAAATGGCTACAACGGTAGTTGGACTAAAGCACAAGTTTATTTAGCACTAGGTAATATAATGCATACTCTAGCGCGTTTAAACATAGCTTCTACACCTATGGAGGGTGTAGACCCAGACTTAATTGGTGAAAAGTTTAGCGCTGAGCTTGATGGACACATTTGTGAAGTTGCGCTAGCTATGGGTTACCCTAATACCGATGAAGACTGGAACCATGGTTTACCAAAAGCGCGTCTAGCGTTAGAAGACATTATTACAACTGTTTAGCATAGTAAACCTTATTTAAAAGCCGAGGCTCTCTCGGCTTTTTTGTGTTTAAAATAAGCCATATGCTTCTGTTTTTTCGGTTTCTTCTTGCAGCGTAGCAGGTTTAAATATGACACTAGGATCGATAAGCACACTATGGTTTTCGGCCATTTTTATTAGGCCTCGCATCATACCTTTAGTTTGTGGGTCTATATCAAAGCCTATATCAGTTAGCTTATCTAAGGGTTTGATGTCTTCTTTTTTATAATCTAGGCTGTCTTCCACTTTATCGACGAGTAGCCCCACATGTGGGTTTATACCGTCTTTTGTTGTGAATACAATTATTGGTTTGTAATCTAAAGTAATTTGCTCTTTTGCAGATTCAAACAGTCTCTCTAGCTGAGCAATACTGCTACTTTTTATTTTACTAAGTAAGTTGTTTACCTGCTTATGTTCACCTTGCTTGTGAGCGGTGACGGCTTGCTTAGCTTGTGCGAGTAATGATTCGAAAGGTTCATTAAAGCGAGACATAGTAAGCTTTAAATCAGGGTTGTCGGTATTGAACTCTTGGTAAAAAATAATAAAGTCTTGAAGCTCAGTTTCATTAATAGTTAATGTTTCTGATTGAGTTAAGAGGTTTCTCTCTAGTGTATTGAACCAGCTAGTTTGTTTGTCTTGCCATGATCTTAGCTGTTTTAAAATATGCTTGTTGCTTTGCTCCGTTGATATATTATTTAAAATAATTCCTAAATCGAAAACTGGAGTAGGGATATCCATATAATCTTTAACACCAATAAAGCTTTTGTTGTTGTTTGGTAGTGTTGTGAGGTTATTATCAAAGCGCTCGGTTAATAAGATATCAAGTATTTTTAGTGAAATGGTTTTGCAGCCCACTTTAAAGTTTATTAATTCCATGCCTTTATCTTAATTTACCCATCAATGTATTAAGAATAGAACAAATCCACCAAATAGCTTAAGTAACTATGTTAATTAATCACTGTATTAAGGAGGCTGATTATTTAATAGCTTTAGTAAGTTTTAACACTGCTTGTTTAAAGTGTGTTTCAAGCTCTTTTTTACCTTGGATATTTAATTGCTCAATAAGGTTTTTATCGCTTTCATTTTGCAAAATTAACTTAATTAATAATTGCTTATCGCTTTGTGTTAAGTAATTAATGATTGAGGGCGTCTCAGTGATAACTTGCCAAATAGTGGCCGAAATACTAAATCGAGAAAAATGACTATTAAGTTGTCGTGCTATACGTTTTTGCGTATCTGTACTTATAGGCTTATTTGTAAACGGGGCAATAAGTACACTTACAAGCTGCCAGTCAAGGTGCTTAAAGTGTGTGAGTAAGGCATAAAATATATCGTTTTGAAAATCAGCTTTTAATTGTTTCAGCGTACTTGTATTGTTGTTTAAATACTTCACAACGAGTGCTGAGTGTTCGCCAGTGCTTTTATCTTTTTGATAACCAAGTTTTATGGTACTAAATCCTTGGCTTTGCCAAAATTTTAATAGTTCATAGGTGGCGCCAAAACTAGCTCCAAACCAATAACACTCATTACTTACTTTTGATTCGCAGTAACTCAGTAGCGCTTTACCTAGCCCTTGACTGTGAAGGTTAGGAGCAACAGCAATTCTTACTACGCGGGCAGAGAATTGAGTAAGGCACTGGGGATCATTGCTTAGCTGCGAGAGAGTCTGTGCCATTAAATGCCCTTGAGGGCGGCGTTCACCTTTTAGTACTTGCTCAGTAAGCTCTGTGGTTAATCCGCCCTCTATAGAGATTAAACACACTCCCACTAATTGGTTATTTATCTGGGTTATGAATAATCGTTGCGCAGGCGCATCAAGTAGCTGGCGTAAATCATTAACGCTACTTTGATAATGTGCTAAGGAAAGTAATGCGATAACCTGCTCAAGTAACGGCTCGTTGTTTGTGAGTTGGTGTTGAGTAATTTCACTGTGGACTAGGTTATTTAAGCCATTGCGTTGAGTTTCTTCGTACTGTGCTTCGAGTGCGAGCAAAGTGCGTATATGGCGTTCTAAAGGATCGGCTTTTGCAAACCTTAACGGTGCATCAAGTGTGACAATATTAGCGGCTTTGTACTTTGCTTTAACATACTGACTAAACCTAATTATATAACCCCTACCATTGCCCTCATAGCCTACTAAAGTGCTTGCAAATACAATACGCGGATAATGCTTAAGCATTTTGAACAACAGAGGAACAGGTATTGCAGCTGCCTCGTCAACAAGTAATAAATCACACTCTGGCAACGAGCTTAATAATGAATCTGGAGCAATATACTGTAAATTGGCAAGTTGCTTACTTTGACTTTCGAAGGGGATGTTTAACTCATTGCTTAAATGTTTAAAGCTACTATGAGTGGCTTTAAATTGTGTGCTGCAAAGTAGTATTTTTTTATCTATAAGTTTTGCAGCAGCAAGTCCAAGCGCTGCAGATTTACCACGGCCTCTATCGGCATTAATAAGTAAAGGGCGATTAGCGCGACCATGAGCCACTTTAATTATATTTTCTACACAATGCTGTTGCGGTTCAGAATCTATTTTATTGGTAGAGCTTTCGCTAGTGATATTACGTGTACAGCCATGTAATTCACTGAAATGAAAAGCGGGTAACGATTGTATAACGCGGGCAATGCGTTCATTAAAGAAGCTATAGCTTACTTTATACCCGTGAGACTGCACTGTGCTTAGCGCAGGATCTGGCCAAGTTGAAAGCTCGCTTAATTCTGGTAGCAGTAAATATAATATACCGCCTGCTTTTACCGTACCTGCAATGGCAGCCAATATATCAGGGTGTAAGCCACTAAAGCCATCGTATACGGCGTGTGAATATTCTTGCCCTAAAATTTGATGGGTACGATTAGGCCACTGCGCGTTATTTAATGAGGTATTTTTAGAAACGACGAGTGTATTTTCAGTTTGAAGTAATTCACCTAATAGCTTGTAGCACCAAGCGGTACTGCCAGTAATGAGCACAAGTTGGCGATGATAAGCGCCAACCAGTGTTTTTTCTAACGTGTTTACGTGAGCTTTATACAGCTTGTAATCGTGCATAAGCCGTTACTAACCATTTGCTGCCTAAGTCATCAAAGTTTACCTGTACACGCGATTGCGCGCCGCTGCCTTCATAGTTAAGAACCGTGCCAATACCAAACTTAGCATGCAGTACACGTTGGCCTAAATTAAAGCCGCTGTCTTCAAAGGCGGCATGGCTGACTGATGCACTAAAGCGTCCTGCTGCCGGTGGTCGCGAAACTTGCGTTTTGATACGAATTTCTTCAACGCAGTCCTCAGGAATTTCGCGTAAAAAACGTGAAGGGCTATGGTATTTCTCTTGTCCGTATAGGCGGCGGCTTTCGGCGTGGCTAATGTATAATTTATCCATAGCGCGGGTCATACCTACGTAACATAGGCGACGCTCTTCTTCCAAACGACCAGACTCTTCATTACTTTGTTGCGATGGAAACATACCTTCTTCCACGCCTACCATAAATACAAGCGGGAACTCTAGGCCCTTAGCTGAATGCAGAGTCATCATTTGCACGGCATCTTCGTGCTCGTCGGCTTGCCCTTCACCAGACTCAAGCGAGGTATAAGCTAAAAAGCCTTGTAGTGGTGAGCTAAACTCTTCTTCTTCAGGGAGTTCGTACTGATCGCACGCGCTTATAAGCTCTTCTAAGTTTTCTACACGAGCACGACCTTTTTCGCCCTTTTCTGCCTGATACATAGCCATAAGGCCAGACGTTTGAATTGCATACTTAGCTTGCTCTTGTAATGTAAGGTCGCTAATTTTGTCTTCAATGTGCTCAACCAGCTCAACAAATTTGCTAACAGCGCCGGCTGCTCTGCCCGATAAGTGCTGTTGTTCAACAATAGCTTTCGCTGCGTACCATAACGGAAGTGACTCAGCACGGGCGCAGTCGCGTATATGACTTAAAGTTTTGTCGCCAATACCACGTGCAGGGGTATTAATTACTCGTTCAAATGCGGCGTCGTCCTGGCGATTACCGACTAAGCGTAAGTACGATAGCGCATCTTTAATTTCTTGACGCTCGAAGAATCGCATACCACCGTAAATACGGTACTTTAATCCTTCTTGTAGCATGGCTTCTTCAAGTACACGAGATTGCGCATTACTACGGTATAAAATGGCGGCGTCTTGTAACGCGTTACCGGCATTTAACCAGCTACGTAATTTACTGCTTACAAAGCGTGCTTCATCTAGCTCGTTAAAGGCGGCGTAAATTGATATAGGCTCGCCCTCGTTGCCATCGGTCCACAAGCTTTTACCCATGCGCTCTGAGTTATTTTTTATAAGCGCATTAGATGCTTTAAGAATAGTTGCAGTTGAGCGGTAATTTTGTTCAAGGCGAATAGTTTCGGCGTCAAAGTCAGTTAAAAAACGTTTTATATTTTCTATTTTAGCGCCGCGCCAACCATAAATACTTTGGTCGTCATCGCCCACAATCATAATACTTTGCGTATCGCCTGCGAGCAGCTTTAACCATGCGTACTGAATGGTATTGGTATCTTGAAATTCGTCTACCAGCATATGCGCAAAGCGCTGTTGGTAGTGACGAAGTAACGTCGGGTTATTTTTTAATACTTCATAGCTGCGTAGCAGTATTTCAGCAAAATCGACCAAACCAGCGCGGTCACACGCTTCTTGATAGGCGGCATATACACGCAGCATCATTTGCTCGTTTATATCGTAGGCTTGAATATCTTTAGGACGAAGTGCTTCGTCTTTTTTAGCGCTTATGTACCAGCCAAACTGTTTAGCTGGCCACTTTTTATCATCAATATTCATTGATTTTAATAAGCGCTTGATCATACGGAGTTGGTCGTCAGAGTCTAAAATTTGAAAGGCTTCTGGTAAGTTAGCTTCACGGTGATGAGCGCGTAAAATTCGATGTGATAAACCGTGGAAAGTACCAATCCACATGCCACCGACCGGTGCTTTTAAGGTTTCTTCAACACGAGTGCGCATTTCTTTAGCTGCTTTATTGGTAAAGGTTACCGCAAAAATACTATAAGCAGAGGCTTGTTCAACCTGCATAAGCCACGCAATACGATGAACTAACACTCGTGTTTTACCAGACCCAGCACCCGCCAATACCAGCATGTTTTGTAATGGGGCTGCAACGGCATCGCGTTGTTTGTCATTTAAGCCATCGAGTAATTCTGAAACGTCCATCGTTACGCCTTTTTAATCAATATTGAGGGCAGTATAACAGGTGTTTTTGTTAGGCTAAATAAAATACTGTTTTTATGAACAGCTATTCTAAAAATAACCTCTAAAACCAATCAGCTGGCTAGTTTTAGTATCGATAAGTGACTAAAATTAATAATAAAAATAATCAAATTGACCTATATTTAGTAAAAAATACCAAAGCAATTAGAGGGTCGTAATTTAACTAACTGATTTTTAAGCTTTAATAAATTGGCATAAAGTGTGATAGTAAGTAAATAACTAAAATTTAAAATTAATTAACTACAGAGGTGAGTATGGCTGATCAAGGGTCTGGCGGTAATGTAATTGCTGCGTTGTGTAATATATTTTTTCCTGGTTTAGGGCAATTAGTACAAGGGCGTATTTTAGCTGCTATATTTTTTGCGCTAGCTATTGTCATAAGTTACGCACTTATATATGTACTCGTTGGTTTTGTATTAGTGCCTATTATTTACTTATGGTCAATTATTGACGCCGCGCGTTATAGATCGCGAAGTTAACGGCTTTAGAGCTGAATAAAATGGCGCCCGTGTGGCGCTATTTTGCTTTATATGTCCTGTGGTTTGCGGGCGTTTACGTATATAATTACGCAATTAAAGATTTACAGGCAAACCCTATGGAATATCAATTTATTCGCGACCCTATTAGTGGGCTGCGCATTAAAATAAGCAGCGAGCATGCAATCATTGGCCGTTGGTTAAACGAAGAAATTGGCAAAGACAAAGTGGCTATGGTGCAAGCACTTATTGCGTCGGTAAAAACGAGCTTTGAGCCTGTGACTTTAAAAGGCCAAGAAATAGATTTAATTTTATCTAAAGATGAAGCCTTATTTGAAGCGCATGCACTGCACCAAGACAGCGAAGACTTAATTGCCTATCAAGATGACGATTTAATGCTTGAAGAAAACGACTTAAGCAGTGGATGTGGTTTTGAAGACTTTATTGATTTAATCGAGTCGTGGTATGAGTTTACCAGTAATCGATAAAATAACTAAAACAGACATAGCAAATGCAAAAACAGCGTTTTCTCTGTATTATTAAAACAACTAAAAACGACAGGAATTGATATGTCTGCCAATTTAAATAAGCTAGTAGTCATGCTAGAAATGCAAAACGCCATGAATACAAAAGTGCATGAGCAATGGTTTACACAAGGGTTTGAATGGTATCGCGCTATTTGGGTTGAGTGTGCCGAAATGCTAGATCACCATGGCTGGAAGTGGTGGAAAAAACAAACACCCGATACCGAGCAAGTTATTTTAGAATTAGTTGATATTTTTCACTTTGGTTTGTCGCTACGTATTGACGGTAAAACAAGCTATCAAGACTTAGCAAAGCAATTAGAAAGTGAGTTGAGCCAAGTACAGCAAGCGGACGACTTCAAACAAACGTTAGAAATACTTGCGGCATCTGCAGTTGCAGATAAAGCGTTTAATGCAGCAGCCTTTGCCGGTTGTATGGCACAAATGGGCATGGGTATTGACGATTTATACCGTGGTTACGTCGGTAAAAACACCTTAAATTTTTTCCGCCAAGACCATGGTTATAAAGATGGTAGCTACATTAAAGTATGGAACGGCCAAGAAGATAACGAACACTTGGTTGAAGTGGTTAAAAGCCTTGATACCGAACATGCAGACTTTGCAAAGTTAGTTTACCAAGGCCTTGAGGCACGTTACCCAAAAAGCTAAATAATAGTACGATAGTCGGTTACATTTAAGTAATCGGCTATTTCGTTGTGTGGTTGCTGGCTGTCGGGGTTAGCAACCGCAAGTAAGTGTCCAATGCCGTATTCTTTTGCGGCATTTAATACAGCTACGCTGTCGTCAACAAACAAAGTACGTGTTTTGTTAAACCCTAAATCGTTTTGTACTTGGTGCCATAAACTTTGCTGCTCTTTGCTTACGCCATATTCATGCGTCGACACAACACCATCTAAATAATTATCGATTGCGGTGTGTTCAAATTTCATCATGACGTTTTCAGGATGCGCGTTGGTAAGCAATATAAGTTCTTTTCCTGCTTTTTTAAGCTCCGTCAAAAAATAGGGCACGTCATCACGTACTTTTATAAGGTGCTGTGTTTCTCGTTTTAGATCCATAATTGGTAATTTAAGCTGATCTTCCCAATAATCTAAGCAGTACCACTCAATTTGGCCACTTACAGCTTGGTAGCGTTTAAAAATATCTTCTTTTGCTTCGCTCAAGCTTATATTTTTGGCTAAGGCATGTTGTTGTGGAAGAACAGTTAACCAAAAATGGCTGTCATAATGTAAATCGAGAAGTGTTCCGTCCATATCAAGTAAAACGGTATCGATTTTTGACCAATTTAGCATGGGCTTTTCCCTGTGAAAAGTTTATGATTAAGCACAACTGCCATGATAGCAAATTAACGCCAATGACACAGAAAAAGCATCCAACACCTCCTCAAATCCTAAGTAATAATGTTGTCGCTAAAAGTCGCCTATTTACTGTGGAATCTTTAGAGCTAAAATTCTCGAATGACGAAGAGCGTCAGTATGAACGTATTCGAGGTGGTGGCAGGGGTGCTGTAATGATTGTGCCTATAACGGCCGATAACGAAATGCTGCTAGTGCGTGAGTATTGCGCTGGCACCAATGACTACCAGCTAGGTTTTCCCAAAGGACTTATCGACCCAGGCGAAACGCCAGAGCAAGCTGCTAATAGAGAACTAAAAGAAGAAGTAGGTTTTGGCGCAAACTTTTTTAAACCATTAAAAACAGTGACCATGGCACCCAGTTATTTTAATGCCACTATGCACATTTTATTTGCTAAGCAATTATATCCGCAAACGCTCCTTGGCGATGAGCCTGAGCCTTTAGTTGTTGTTAAGTGGCCATTAACGCAATGGCAGTCATTATTAGAGCAAGATGATTTTACCGAAGCACGAAGTGTTGCCGCTTTGCTATTATTAGATAAGTACTTAGCATCTGGAGCTGCCGATGAATAAATTATTAGAACCTTGTATTGAATTAGCCGAACGTGCAGGCGATGCCATTATGGCTATATACAAAAAAGATGATATTGGCCAACAAGAAAAATCAGACCACACACCAGTAACTAAGGCCGATTTAGCTGCAAATGATGTGCTTGTTGCAGGCTTAAAGGCGCTTGCGCCTGATATTCCAATCATGTCGGAAGAAACGCCTATCCCTGCATTAGCCGACAGGCAAGATTGGCAGCGTTATTGGTTACTTGACCCCATGGATGGCACTGGTGAGTTTATTTTAGAAAGTGGTGATTTTGCTGTAAACATTGCGCTTATTGAAAATAACCACCCTGTACTGGGTGTTATTCATTGGCCGTCAAAAGGTATTACGTATTTTGCGAGTGCAAAAAATGGTGCTTTTAAGCGTGAAGAAAAGAGCGACACACAAATATACGTAGCTCCGCCTGAAAGTTTAACGCTAGCGGTAAGTCGCCGTCAGAAAATTGAGTCGGTGAGCCAATACTTAAATAGCCAATTTACAACCATTGCGGTTGGTTCGTGCTCGTTAAAAGCATGTATTGTTGCTGAAGGTAAAGCGGACTGCTTTTTAAGAATAGGCCCAACGGGTGAGTGGGATACAGGGGCTTCACAAGTTATTGTAGAAGAAGCGGGCGGTTGCATTACCGATGCAGAGTTTAACCCTTTAACGTATAACCAACGCGAGAGCACTGAAAACCCAGATTTTATTGTAATGGGCCATCCTGATTGGGAGTTTCAAAAAATGATTACTCCTCACCAACGAGCGAGTATAGAATAGGTTTTGATTGCTTTTTGTTCACTTGAACAGTTTTAAGTAGTTAAAGCCTTGCATTATAAGTTTATTCCTATATAGTAGCGCTCTCTTCAAGGCAGGCTCGTAAATATTACGAAAATGTTTTAAAGAAATTACAGGCGCGGGATGGAGCAGCCTGGTAGCTCGTCGGGCTCATAACCCGAAGGTCGTCGGTTCAAATCCGGCTCCCGCAACCAATTTTTATAAAACTTGGTTACTGTAAACTCTAACTTAAGAGATAAAATTAAGTAGTCGATAGACTTTAAATATACAGGCGCGGGATGGAGCAGCCTGGTAGCTCGTCGGGCTCATAACCCGAAGGTCGTCGGTTCAAATCCGGCTCCCGCAACCAATTTCCTGTAGAGGATTGAGGTTACTGTAGAATGTTAGTTAAGGAAAAGCTTGTCGGTCTCAGCTCTTCATTAGCCAACAAAGGTCGTCGGTTCAAATCCGGCTCCCGCAACCAATTTTTAAATTGGACGCCACGTTGTAATGTAAGCAACGTTAAATAAGTATGCATATTTCAGGCGCGGGATGGAGCAGCCTGGTAGCTCGTCGGGCTCATAACCCGAAGGTCGTCGGTTCAAATCCGGCTCCCGCAACCACTGAAATAAAAAGTTATAGTAAAGCAACACGCCTAAAGCGTGTTTTTTTATGCCTGAAATTTAGTGAAATGGGTAGCTCGTCGGTCTCAACTCTTCATTAGCCAGCAAAGGTCGTCTTCACTGCGTGAGGCATTCACCCTCTATAAGCTCAGGCTCCCGCAACCACTGAAATAAATAGCTATAATAAAGCAACACGGCTAAAGCGTGTTTTTTTATGCCTGAAATTCAGTGAAATGGGTAGCTCGCGGGACTCAACTCTTCATTAGCCAGCAAAGGTCGTCTTCACTGCGTGAGGCATTCACCCTCTATCAGCTCAGGCTCCCGCAACCAATGAAATAAAAAGCACTATTAAAGCAACACGCCTAAAGCGTATTTTTTTATGCCTGAAATTCAGTGACTCCTAATAAGATGCCTAATAACAAAGCTGTGATTACATTTACCCCATTTACTTATACTAATCATTTTAAGTTTTTTATTACTTAACACCCCGTGCTGGGTATGTTAAAACGGCTGAAATATTTTTAAGCGCACTTTTACATGACAGAACTTTACCACTGGTTTGATTTAATCGGTATCGCCGTGTTTGCTATTTCAGGCACATTAGTGGCCTACGAGAAAAAAATGGATGGCTTTGGGGTTGTAGTATTAGCAACAGTAACCGCTATTGGTGGGGGAACGGTGCGTGATGTTATTTTAGATGTGCCGGTATTTTGGTTGCATGACCAGAGTTATTTTTTCGCTATTTTAGCTGCTGTGCTTATTACGTCTCGGCTTATTAATAAGCAAAAATCAATTCCGTACTACACATTGCAAATAGCAGATGCATTCGGTTTGGCGTTTTTTGCTGTAATGGGCACGCAAAAAGCATTGCTTGCAGGTATGCCAGAAATGACAGCAATTATTATGGGGGTAATAACCGCCTGCTTTGGAGGCTTAATACGCGATGTTCTTGCCCGAGAAATTCCTATGTTATTAAAAGGCGAGCTATATGCTATTACCTGTATTGCGGGTGGTATTGTATATACGCTCAGTGTGTATTTTTCATTTGTGACCGAGCTGGCGATGGTATTGGCGATGTTGATGACATTACTCCTGCGTTTTTCAGCAATAAAGTGGAAAATCACATTACACGTTTTTAAATATCCTGACTAAACTTATCTAATCATAGGACTGATTAGGATAAGGAATGTCATTAGCTCGTATATATTCTCGTGCACAGGTGGGTATTAATGCCCCTGAGGTTATTGTTGAGGTTCATTTAGGAACGGGTCTACCTGCATTTCATATTGTGGGCCTTCCTGAGGCCTCAGTAAAAGAGTCAAAAGACAGGGTGCGCAGTGCACTTGAAAACTCTCAATTTGGTTTCCCTGATCAACGCATTACTGTTAATTTAGCGCCCGCCGACTTACCCAAAGATGGTGGTCGGTTTGACCTTGCTATTGCCGTAGGTATTTTAGTGGCATCAGGGCAAATAGTGTGCCCTGATATTCATAAATATGAGTTTTACGGTGAACTTGCACTCAACGGTGAGGTACGTGGAGTAAATGCTATTTTACCTTCTGTGCTTGCTGCTAAGGAACAAAACCGCTGCTGCTTTTTACCCGTAGCTAATGATAGCTTGGCAAGTCTTGTAAATGGTGTAAAACGTAAAGCGGTAAGCTCTATCCAAGAGGTATGGGGGGATTTACTAAACCAGCAGCCGTTGCCGTTAAATATAGAATACCCAGATTGCACGCAGGCACCTGACTTTTTACTTGATTTGAGCGATGTAAAAGGCCAGCCCGGCGCTAAACGTGTATTAGAAATAGCCGCTGCAGGTGGGCACAACCTGCTAACATAGTCATTAGTTACACACAATAAAGATAAGAGAAAAACTAATATACTTATTAATTACATTTTACTTTAAATATAAAAACCTGATCACTAAAACGAAAATCAATCGCTCACTCTGGTTTTGTAATAATATAATTTTTGTAATGTATCCATATTCTACTAGTTAATGAAGTCTTGTACCTTGGTATAGCTCCCTGTTGGATCTTCTTTTACAAACCACCACAGCTTTAATTTTGCTCTTGTAAGGCCTACATATGCTAATCTCATAGCTTCTTCTTTTTGAGCATCATCATAAGATATATTAAAGCCTGCGAGTTGGTATAAATAGTTTCTCAAAACATTGTTGGAATCGTATGTACAATCTTCAACAAGAAAACAGTAGTCAGCTTCTAACCCCTTACTTCTATGAAAAGTTTCAAATTGAATCCAATCAGGTATTTTTTTTAGTTTGAGCTGAGCTTTGGTTTCATCAAGAATTTTATTTGTTTTAGCTAAAATTAATAACCCTTTCTTATTTTTATCCCACTCCTTCAAGGCCAGCTCAGGAATTATAGAATTTAGTTCATTTTTAACTTCAGTTATAAGTCTCGCATCAGGTAACTCTTTTAAAGCCAATCTATTTTCTTTATCGTTTTTGGTACATATTCCTGTCTTATAATTAATTCTGTTATATGAAAGTGCCGACTCTGCTGCTGAAACAATCTGTTGGTATGAACGATAGTTTTTAACCATTTCAATGGTTTTAATATTTTTAGACGGGAAATGTTCCTTATAATTATTAATAAATTCAGGAGAGCTTCCTCGCCATCCATAAATGGATTGATAATCATCACCAACACACATCAAAGAAGTATTAAACTGCTCTCCTTTAAGTCTACGTAGAGTTGCTTTTATCCAACGCGATACTTCAGGTGATATATCTTGAAATTCATCAATAAAGATATTGGATAGGCTCTTCTTTGTTTGATTTGTAAGTTTGTCAAAACAAGTATTATTAGGGTTAGAGAAGTTTATAAACATGTCATGAAATCTTATAACCTTATGGTGAGGCAAAAATTTTTCTGTGAAAAATGGCCAAAAAATAGATAGAGCTTCTGCAAATAATTTATCGCATCCATTTACAAAAGTTTGCTCTAAATGATTCGCTATTTCTTTTGTTGGAACACCTAAACTCTCGCTAAAAGAACCTAAATTATAGAAAGCATCCTGTAATTCTGAAAATCCCAAATCACCAGAAAGTTTCACTTCAAATCTAGGACAGTTTCTAGGTGTTTTATTATTTTTTATTTTATTGTCTATAAGATGCTTTAAAATCAGCAAATCAGTCTGATTACGAATAGCATAGACTGTTTCATTAGACTTATGCCTTAAAAGGTATGCTTTTCGTTTGATTAATGCATAAGTGTTATGCTTAAAACCACAACTGAGAGTGATATTTTTTTGAAGTGATGATTTAGTAAATTCTTTATAATGAGGGTAAAAAACTAGATGTAGGTTTAACTCAGGAATGTATGCATCACTCTTAAGTCGTAATGTTGGAAAATCAGTATTTTCAAATGTAATATCCTGTCCAGTATAATCTCCTATTGAAAAATAGTTCTCCATCATCGGGGAAAGAATATCATCAAAATCTTTTGTTTTTGATATAATCCCCCTCTTAGTGTTAGGGGGCGAGTCATAATCCATTGCCCCTTTTAGTTTTTCGATAAATAAGATATCTATTAACCGTCTAAACTCTTTATGCTTGGAATAGCAATAATCCATTGCTTTTAATAACAATTCGTTTTGGCCATCAGATAATTCAGAAATACTTACGAATTGTTCATTAGCAGTAGCAATTGCTCTATCTAAAGCTCCTTGATTATCATCATTTGAATCTTTAATGAACTCAAAAATTTTCTCATTGCCACTTAAAAAAGACGATTTAGCCATTTCTAAAGCTTTAGAGTGGAAAGTTCTTATTATTTTTTCACTTTTTTCTTTAGATATTTCAATACTATATTCACCAAAAACTTCAATCAATTTTTCCCTAAAATCATTGACTGAAGCTCTAGTAAATGAAAAAACGGTTATTTCATCAAGACTCACATGACATTGTGTATGAAGAAATAACAGTCTATATATGAGAGAAGTAGACTTTCCTGATCCTGCACCAGCAATAGCTAATGTGTTTCGAGAGTTTGAAAAAATTAGCTTTCTTTGTTCTTCATCTGGTGGATATTCAAGTCTATTGGATACTTTACTGTCAAAATCGTTAATTTGTTTGATATTAAAATTAAGATTTGAACTAGAGACAATATTTTCATTGAGCAATTCGAGTTCAGGAATTGGTTCATGAGTATGCACAATTTTGGAAGTAAGATCTAATTGTGCTCTGTTATAGCCTTGATCATAAGCTTTTTTGAGAAAGTTTCTATGTTTTCTTTGAAGCTTTGTTATAGACGTATAATAGTGTTTTCTTCTTGCTAGTTGGAGAGTTCTTAGAACTTTATTTATCCAGCTCATACATAAATCCGATTCTTTTAGCTTTTATAAAATCTTTATAGGTCATCCTTAAGTAAGCTAACTTCAGACTTGGCATGACAATGTAATAATACTAACAATAATATTAAAGCAATGATATCTTTTAACTTACTGAAAATTGGTGTTTTATAATGTTTTTAAAAATAGTTATTATTCCTATCATTTTATTAAATATCAATATGAGTTTTGGTAAAGAAATGACTTCATTCTCTAGCGCTAAGAAATTTTTAATACAAGAAATTAATATAGATAGTAAGTCAATTTACTGTGGATGTAGAATAAAAAAACAAGGGAAAAGTCTTATTCCTGATACTGAGACCTGTGGTTATAAACCTCGTTTGAAACTAACAAGAAAAGGTAAAGTTAACCAAAGAGCAAAACGGATCGAGTGGGAGCATATAGTACCAGCTTGGGAGTTTGGACACCAATTGCAGTGCTGGCAAAATGGTGGAAGGAAAAACTGTAAAAAAATAAGTGCCAAATATAGAAAGATGGAAGCTGATATCAATAATTTAGCACCTGCAATTGGTGAAATAAACGGTGATAGATCAAACTTTCGGTTTGGTATGATTGATGGCGAGCCTAGGAATTATGGTAGTTGTGATGTTGAAATTGATTTTAAACAAAGGGTGATTGAACCACCGCTTGAAGCTCGCAGGCGTATCGCAGAGGCATATTTTTACATGCACCGTGAATACGGACTAAAGATTTCTAAAAGGCAAAAGAACCTTTTTCAAACTTGGCTTAAATATTAATTTAAATTATCTATTCCTATTGGATTGTCAGAATACCGCTTCAGGTAACTATTTATACTTATGCATTATTATCTCTTAAAGTTTTTGAAGCTCATGGTGCTACTTTTTTGAGGCTTATAAGCATAAATAAGAATCCATATAGTTTTGCTGTTAATATTTTTTGTTCAAGTATTTTAGGAAAGCTTAAATTAACATCATATCTTTTCTATATATTTTTCTGTAAAATTAAAATACCTGCCTTAAATTTACTGTACAAAAAGACAGTGTTATTCTACAGTTTAAACATGAAAGGCATTCCGATAAATAATAATAGGTTGTAGTTACATGGAAAACTTGGAAGTCCTTGAATATTCGTTACATAGAGTTGATGTTAAAACAGATGCGCCAGTACCAATGGCATTAGATGGTACTGCTGAAGGTTTAAAAGTATATACTCAACTAGTGTTAACAGAGCTGTTAGAAAGCCCGCGTAGTCGTTATTTTCAGTTTAAGGATATGGACGAACTTGTACCATCATCGCTTGTTGCAATATCAAATGGTGAAGATTGGACTACTAAATCAACTCAAATAGCCCAGAAATTGTATGATGTTGAACTTGTAGTTCAGGATAAAATCAAACAGTTAACCGATGTTCGAATGGGTGGATTGTTACAATTAAAGATCAAACATGATGAATGTTTAAAGTTTGTTATTATCAAAATTGATAATAGTGAATATCTTGATGAAGATAATTTAGATTTAAAGTCTGGTTTACCTACATCAAAAAGTCGTTTACAAAAAGCGGCTGTAATTACTTTTACTCCAGAACACACTGTAGATGAAGTTATTGTATCTGATAGTAAATCAACAATTACTGAATATTGGTATTTATCCTTTCTGATCGCAGAGCAGTTGCAAGACTCAGAAACCAATACAAAGAATGCATTTAATGCAATCGACAATTTGCTTACAAAAGAAGTAAAAAAGGTTTCACCCGTTGATTATTGGTTTTTAAGAAATGATATTGTTAATCACTTCAGAAATGAAGATTCTCTAGCTTATGATGAACTTGTTGATAAAGTTAAGGCCCATAGGCCTGAAACCGCAGAATTCCAAGAAAAGTTTGATTCTTTTGTTGAAAAGTTTGAAGAGCTTCCTACAAAAGCACCTAAGCCATTTGATACCCAGTTTGATCTAGTATCTAGTTCAATCAAAGCCCGAATTGTTAGGAAAGTTATGTTGGATACAAACTTTGAATTACGTATAAATGGTGAAGTTGATGATTTAAAGTCGCGAATTTTTGCCAATCATGATGATAAAGGTAAATTCATTAAAATATATTCTGACAAAGGATATGATGAATTTAAAACTACTGAGGACAACTAATGTCAATTGCCAAGGAAATTTTAAAGCTTTTTGGTGAACTTAAGGAAATTAGTATCGTAGAAAACTTTAGTCTATACGAATCTAAGCATACCTTTAATTCATCAGCGGCTTTAAATGGGCTAAATGAAAAGTTAAATAAGTACCTATCAGCCTTAAATGTGCTTGGGGTTGATTTAACTTTGACTATTGAAGTACAAGAACCAGTAAGGTTTCTTACTGCTAACCTTGATACTGTAGCTGAAAAAGTTGAGTCCCTTACTGAACAGTTAATATATCTTGATGATGATATTAAGATTGAACTTAGGATTGATAAAGAACAATCCAAAAATTTTGACGTTTTTAACTTTTCAATTTTTTGCGAGCATATTGAATCATTAACATTACAACAAAGCTTTGAAGCTTGGAATAAGTTTAATTATTCGTCTCTACTCAAAATTAATGTGTGGGAAGATATAGCTCCCTTTTCAACAGAATCTATAGTTTTTCAATCGGTATACCCTGTTGATACATCCTCGGTAAATCAATCATTAATAGCCGTTTCTGAGGATGAAAGAGCTAGTCGTATTGAAAAACGTGATAAATGTGGTCACTTTGCGAATGCGGCTCAGTTTAACTTTATTCCTAGTGATTTTAAGCCAGGCATGACTAAGAATTTAGAGCTTGAGAGCTACTTTAATGGCCTGTTTAATACATTATTAATTGTTTTTCTTTCTGATTTTTCTTCTGTTGAATCAAATATTATTAAATACCGACTTAAAGGTTATAAGTTACTCTCTGAAAATATTAGTTTTGATAAATTAAAAGCTTATGATCCAAGTGAATTAAAAAACATTTATGAATGGACTTATCTAGAGGGAAACTATACCGACAAAATAGGTCTTGCAAGAAATATAATATCAATCCATTTAGAAAATGAAACTTTGCTCTCAATTGAAACAGGAACATCTGCTTCTGTTGAATCTGGCTATGACCTCTACCTTAAAGAAAATGTAAAACAGTACATTGAAATAAAAAATAAAATTTCTGAGTTTATTCAAGGTCAATCTGATAAAGCTTTAGAAATGACTAAAAGTATGTTTTCCATGTTTAAAACTGGATTGTGGACTTTTACTACGTTTTTTATAACAGTCTTTTTACTTAGAGTAGTAAATAAGGGGACTTTCTCGGGTGCATTTAGCTTTGAAGTCTTAATGATAAGTATATTGCTTATAGCTGTTTCGTTTATATATTTAGGTATATCAATTTTTGAAATAAACTCAGATAGAGATCGTTTACTAGGTAAATATTCTGAAATAAGAAGTCGCTACAAAGAACTTTTAAATAAAAAAGATCTCGATAAAATTTTGAATGAAAGCGAAATAACTCACAAAGAAAGAACTTATATTAATACAAAAAGAAATCGTTATATTTGGGTGTGGGTAATAACAAATATTTTGCTTCTGAGTGTAGTAAGCATTCTTTATTGCTCATCGGTTGAAGAAACTAAATCAGTCCCAGATGCAGAAGCAGAGAAGGCCATTGAAGTTGATAAGGCTATTGAAGAAGCTAAGGCTATTGAAGAAGCTAAGGGCATTGAAGAAGCTAAGGGTATTGAAGAAGCTAAGGGTATTGAAGAAGCTAAGGGTATTGAAGAAGCTAAGGGTATTGAAGAAGCTAAGGGTATTAAAGAAGCTAAGGGTATTGAAGAAGCTAAGGGTATTGAAGAAGCTAAGGGTATTGAAGAAGCTAAGGGTATTGAAGAAGCTAAGGGTATTGAAGAAGCTAAGACTATTGAAGAAGCTAAGACGATTGAAGAAGCTAAGACTATTGAAAAAAAGCTAAAACCTTAACAGGCTAATCTTTTTTCGGTTTTCTTCATAGAAAAACAAAACATCAAGGTTATTTTAATTCGTTAGCAAAGCTAATGGTACATCGAATACTTTATTTTTCAAATTCCCTTTTTGAAACCTGTTGATTAGAAGCTTGTTATAGATCATCAAGAATTTCTAAAGAATTATCGTTTCTTATTATTCTTCCTTATTAGTAATAAAAGTAAACTTGTAAAATAATAACTTCACTATAAAATTTTATTATTAACAGTGATAACTAAATTTATTTAAAAAAATGTTCTAGTTCAGCGTCCTTTGCTTCCTTTTCCTCTATTTTTTTAAATTCAGCTCTAGCTTCAGCCATAAAATTCGGGTTTCTAGCTATCATAATAACTGGTTCAAATGTATCTTTTGATTTATCAGGATAATATTTCTTTAAATAACCAACTCTTACTAATTCTTCTAATGATGCAGTTAATGCACGATTTTTCTCTCTATTGGTTTTTACATTCATTGCTATACGATTAATTAAGCTTACTTTTACATGTCTAACATATTCTTGTTCGCTGAATTTCTTAGTTTCAAGATATAAGAAAAGAGATTTAGCATACCCAGTATTAATTAAGTTATATACTCTTAAGTCAATGAATTCTCTATCAATATATACTGAATTTTTATTTTTAGGCAGAAAATTGTAATCCATTGTAAAGTGAATTATTTTATTTTCTTTTTTCCAATCATATTTTAACAGTAAGCTTGTTTTGATTTTTCTAATACACACTTGCTCATCATTAAATATTTTTATGCAAATCTCACTAGCCATAAACTTATCAAGTCTCTTTTCAAAAAGATCTATATTAGATTTTCTGATTTGAACTCCTAAAGTTTTAAAAACCTCAATTTCTGTCATTTTAAACTCCATTATTCTAGGAGCATCATCAGAAAGATTTTGATTTATTTTTTGAAGTTTACTAACAAGTAAAGAAAAGAGTGGGAAATCTTTTTTAGTATCTAGCAAACGACCTTTGTAATGAATAGTTTCAGTTTTAGTACGTCTAAGATTGAGTTCGACTTCCTTTTCTTCATCATATTTTGGGGGTCTAGCTAAAAAAATAGGTGCAAATAGCAGGCTTGTTAATTGAATTGAGTCAGTTAATTTATTAACGAATAGTTTTTTATTTTCTGTTATTACCATGAATATTCCTTTTAATATTTACTAAAAGTACATCTAATAAATTAAAGGTCAATAGCAATTTGGCAAAATAAATACTAGAGTTATTTGTTAAGTGGGGTTTGGACTACACGATTTAAGGTTTTTAACCACACTGTTCGGTGTTTAGTAATACACGTATTGATGTTTTTAACTACACGTTCGTGGTTTTTAACTACACTCACCTAGTTTGTAGGTATTATTAACTAAGGGATTAGCTGTCCTCTAACATTATTTTTATCTATATTAACAATTATAAACCTATAAACTTTAAACATATTTTTCTGTGATGATGCTTTGCAACAATATTGGTTGTATTAAATTTTTTAAATAAATGCTTAGTTTTATTATTTTAGTTTCTTATCTTTTAGTTTTTGTGTTGGTTCTTTTTTAAATAACTTTTTAATCTCTTCGTTATATTCAAAATCATCAATAGTGGACTGAATAACATTATTAGGCACTTTAACATTTTCTATTAGCTCATATAGTTCCCTAGCATTACAGTCCATAGTTTGTTTAGGCATAGGTTCATTGTAATGAACATTACAAGTTACCCCCTCAAAATTTGATTCTACTTCTAATATATCGCCTGTTTTTTTCTGGTTATTAGACATACGCCTAAACATATTAAAAAACGAAAAACCTAGTACCATCAGGAAAATCAATGTTTCCATTGTTCTAAACTCAGGGTGTGCTCTTACAAAATTAATAATTACCGCTTTGTTTAACTTCCTTTTGCTATTAATGTTTTTAAAGTATTTTTCAATCTTGTCTAATATTTGACTAATGCTCATTTCATCAATGTTAATCAAATCTTTTAAGACTGGATGTTTTTTCAACAACTTGAGTATTTCATCAATAAGCCAATCATTTTCAATGTACTTTAGCTTATCATTGGCTGGTAGTATTTCTGCCCTAAACTTCTCTTCAATTAATGTTGCTAACGTAATATCGTTCATTTCTTTACTCCTTTTTTATTATTATTTTTCATAATGCCGATGATTGAATTTTCATCAGATAATTTTTCACTATTGGATCTTTCAAATTCACTTTCTGTATTTGAGATGGTTTTAGTTATAGACCGTTTAATTTCTTTATCATTGATATCCATAACCATTTCAGCCGTTAAATTGGCATAAATATCAGCTTTGTCTTTATTAAATATCGCTGTTAACCATTTTTTGAAGTAATTCAAAAATTGAGATTTTTTATTCTCAATATCTTCGACCAGTTTTTGATACTGCTTATGCTTCATTTTTAGCTGTTTAAGCAGGTATTTATTTTTTGGGAGGTATTTATCCATCGTGATGAGTTTGGATACGCCACGCCTAAATTTGAGCCTTTTAAAGGCTTCTGCGGCAATATCTTGCATATCAACGAAATTTTTATTGAGTTCATGTGTTTTGCCTGAGGCAGGATCTATATCTTTTTTGAAAAGGTTTCTTAAATTTGATTTTTTGTTCTTAAAGTCATAATTAAAAAACATCACATGTGCATGAACATTTCGGATAAATTTATTATCATCATCAAAATATCCTTCATCAGCATAGTGAAGTGAAAAACCTAATTTAGTAAAACCATACTTTTCTGCGTAAGTGTTGGCATAATCCTCTAAACATTTAACAATTGCTTTTTTAGCACGCTCATTTCCAAGCTTTTTTTCTAAATTCAAGCAATGTGAATTTGAGAGCACTACAATATGCTCGAAGAGAGTGTTCATATCAGAGCGACATTTTTTACCTGTAGTTTTTTTATATCTATCTAGGCACTTATAATACGCATCTAGCGGGGATGCTGAACCTTTTGGACTTACAGTTACATTTTGATTTGAATATTGAGGAAATACATTAACGGAATTTGTCTTGCCTGTTCTAAGTACATGCTCAAACTCAGCTAGTGCTGATTTATAGCTTCTATCTCTGATTTCAGTTTTAACAACTGGCTTAGTTGTACCATCTTTGTTCTTTTCAAGAATATTATTATTATATTTAACCTGTTTACTGATTTTATGATGTTTATAGTAAGCTGATCTGACTGCTACAAAGTTTTTTTTCATTCTCTTCTTTTTTATTGGTTATTTACAATAGAACATAAATTTATTTTTTTTCAAGTAATGAGAGATATCCGATATTTGGTAAAAAGATTTAACTCACTAAAGCCTATGTGCCATAGGCGCGAGTTTTCTGGAGACAGAAAAGGGAATAAACGATAACTAATTAAAGACGAAGACAATAAAAATAACAGCCTCACTAAAATAAACTCATTTTTTTGTCATTAATTTAAAATAATTATTAAGTGTCAGATTTTATTGAAAATATTTTTCAGCTAAAAAATTTAAATATAAGATAGTACTAATATAGTACAACAAAACATATATTATCTTATATAAATCCCATATTATAATATAATTTTTTCCTTAGTTATCAATGGGGTACTTGATTTTTGTGCGGTTTCCGCTTATTATTTACTCATTAATTAATAGTCCTTTAAGGGAGGAACTATTACAAAAGAGGAATAAAACATGAGTACAGAATTATCACCAGTATTAACCGTAAACCAACATGAATTGTCAGATATCGAGTCAAAAATTTTTCATATATCAGAAAATCAAAAAAAGTGCTGGATTAAAATTGCACAATACCTGTGGTTAGTGGAAAAATTTCAATTATTTAAACAAGATGAAAAATATAGTAGCTATTCGAACTGGCTAAAATCACTTGCAAAAAGGCTTGAGTTAAAGCCATCCACACTTTGGAAATATCGAAAGATAATTACAATGATTAATGAACTTGAAGTTCCGCACAAAGATATCAATTCTAAAAATGTGACAGGATTGGAGCAGATATCCAGAATCTTTGATTATAATAAAAATCCTGAGCAGGCTATTGAGTTTATTGCATTATTGAATGATAAACAGATTAAAATATCTGAGCTTAAAGAATACTATAAAGAATGCACTGCTGTTAAACGTGTAGAGAGTAATATAACTTTAACCCAGAAAAACTTTATGACGAAAATTACGGGTAAGTTGTACAATTATTTAATATCCTCATTTATATTAAAAACAGCATGTGTAATAGTTGGGATTATGACTATTGCCCCAATAAATTAACAAAAACGGAGTAGATTTACTCCGTTTTATGGAGTAAACGGCTATTAATTACGCTTAACTTCTTTTTCAAAAACAACTTTGCCACTGGATAAAACTGCTAGTCTAGTTTCTCCAATAAAAATATCGTAGTACCAGCTTCTAGGGTTTGAATGAAAAGGTCTTAGTGATACCGATTTTACTTTATAGTAGTTATTTCTGTTTTTCTTTAAATAGGCAACCTCTGCTTTATGTAAAGCTTTTTCTAATGGCATTGAAATGTTATTTAGTGGATCAAAATCTGGTTGTGATTTTGCTAATGAATCTGGAATTACAAGGTTATACATAATTGATGTTTTTATACCTTGCTTAGTGGTTGTGATACTTCTGCCTCCCATTGTTTCAGCATTAGACTCAGTAGAAATTACAGTAAATAATATAATTAAAATCGCTATTCTCATTTATTAACTTCCTTATTTTTGATTAATTAACATTTCATTAAGTTTTTTCTGTAAATCAGCATCTTTTATAGCACTCTCTTTAATTTTTTCTTGGCTGTCTGGTGTTACTTTTGTGATGATTAATTCAGATAATTTACTAACGTATTTCATCTCTGGATTTTGTGGAAACCCTTTTTCAAACAATAACCCATTATTTGAAAATTTAGAGATATCTAATTGTTTTGGTACATCTATCAAATAATCCTCACCATCAATAACCGACTGTTTAATTTCAGATGCAACCTCGGTGATCACATCAAGAAAAGTAATGTAATCATTGCCTATTTTGCTATGCGAGTTTTCGTCTATTTTGCTTATTTGACTTGCAAATAGAAGTTTTTCTAAACGGTGTACTTTTAACTCTTCTCTCAATTCAGCTAATGAAGCATCATCAAGTTTTTCAATGTTATAAAAATATTCTTTATTGGTTGGTATGTAAAACGATAAGTCATAGCCTAATTTTTCAACATCAGCAGAAAACACTAGCCGATTCTTTTTTATTTGGAATAGTTGATAAAGGCTGTTTTTAACCTCTTCTTTATTAAAGAAGGCAATTGCAACTTTTCCAATTCCATCAAATACAATATTTGAAAAATGTTTTTTCAAAATATCATTGATAGCTATGCGCTTTCTTATATCGTTATTTTTGCTGATTTCAGCGTATAAATCAGCCATGTTTTTAATGAAAATTTCATTATCTGGCTTTCTAGAAATAAATATTTTCTTTTGTTTAATTTCTTCATTTAGTTGTTTTTTCTTATCACCAAGAGCATTTAACTGATCAATCAGCGATGATGGATCTTTGATCTTACCAATTATGTTAGATATTTTTTTTCGCTCTTTTTCAACATCATCTAACTTAATTTTAAGCCTATTAATATCTTTCGTTACCGCAATTTGTGATTTTGAAAATGTTTCAGAATTAAATACTTCCGAAAAATCAATTTTGTCAATTATGTAGAAAAATGATTTTATGAAAAATTCATAACGGATTGATTGATTACTACATTTATCTGAGCGAGAAGCAACACTACATATTAAGTATGATTCTCCCGCTGAATTGTTCTTAAAATGCATATTGGAGCCACAATAAGCACATTTTGATACATCTCTAAACAAATTAGAAAATGCTCCATTTCTACCACCAGTGGCTTTACCTGTTTTGGCTGAAACTCTTCTTTTTCTGGCTTCATCAATATCATTAAAAACTTTTTCATCAATCACAGGAGGATAGTAATCTGGAATCTCATCACCAATAGGAAGCCGTTCCTCTTGGCCTGATTTTTTTTGATATGGCTGATAATAACCTAGTAATCTTCGATCTCTTATTAATCTATTTATATATGAAGCGCCCCATAATTTACCTGTAAAACTAGGGACTTTAAGTTCTGTATTGAGGTATTTTATTAGTTTTCCAACACCGTAATTTTCATAGGCAGTTTTTTCAAAAATAATTCTGATAATTTCAGCTCTATCTTCAATAATTGCATAATATTTGTCGCAATTTTTGCTATTTTTACTTATTTTAAGTGCTCCTCCTTCTTTTACTTCTAGCCATTTAGGACAGTTACTCGTCATTACCATTTTTGTCGCAGCAGCATCTTCTCTTTTATATCCGTATGCTGTAGATAACCTAATAGATTTTTTCTCGCTTTCATCCCAAGCTTGTTGAAAATACACAAGTGCTTTCATAATATCTATTTGATCAGAATTAGGTTTATAAACAGCCTCATCAAATAACGTAACTATGCTGATGTTGAAATCTAGAATTTCAAGAAATAGGGCTAAAGCTTTGTTAATAGTTTGTCTTGATAACCTATCAAACGCTTCAATAACTAAATAATAATGATGCTTTTCCGTGTCATATTCTCCATTTTTAGCATTTTCAATAATCGTATGTAATTTACCGCCTTTTTCGTTGTTTTCGCCTGATTTTGCGCTTTTACCTATATCTATAAAGTCACCTGCTTTTTTTAGACTATGCTTGTCTAAAAATGATTTTAATAACTTTTCTTGGCGGTTCTTACTCGTACCCTCAAGCTGAATTTTTGTAGACATTCGCTTGTAGCTAATATAATAACCTTTTAATTTTTCAGACATAATTCCCCCTAGGCTCAATATTTTATAACACAATATTATTTGTGTGTAACTAATGGGTATATGCTATTTTTAGGTCCACCGGGAACCGGTAAATCAATGCTTGCTCAACGAATGGCCACAATAATGCCGGCTATGTCTGATGATGAAGCGCTTTCAACTGCCGCACTTTATTCAATTATTGGTCATTCAATCGATTTAACAAACTGGCGACAACGCCCTTTTCGTAATCCTCATCATACCTGCTCGGCGGTTGCATTAGTGGGAGGCTCATCAAATCCTAAGCCGGGTGAAATTTCGCTAGCGCATAATGGGGTATTATTTTTAGATGAACTTCCAGAGTTTGAGCGCAAAGTGCTCGACTCCCTGCGTGAGCCAATGGAAACCGGTACGGTAACTATTTCGCGTGCGGCGCGGCAAATGGAGTTCCCTGCACAGTTTCAGCTCATTACAGCGTTAAACCCAAGTCCTACGGGAAGCCACACCGATAAACGAGCAACACCCGATCAAGTTATACGTTATTTATCTCGTGTATCAGGCCCATTTGTTGACCGTATTGATTTGCAAATAGAACTACCACGGTTAACAAGCGTAGAACTGCAAAGCACTAAACAAGAAGAAACCAGTGCACAGGTGCGTGCGCGGGTAGAAGCAGCTTATTACATACAGTTAAAACGCCAAGGCAAAGTAAATGCGCGGCTTAACAATAAAGAAATGAGTATTCACTGTGAGCTTGCTTCAGCAGAGCTGCAGTTTTTGGCTAAGGCCAGTGAAAAGCTGTCTTTATCGCCGCGCTCTTACCATAGGGTCATTAAAGTAGCGCGTACGATTAGTGATTTAAAAGGGAATGAAAAAATTAGCTTAGACGACTTAAAAGAGGCATTAAATTACAGAGCCTTTGAACGCTTAATTGCTCAACTCACCAAGTAACCAGAGTTGAGTATAAATAGCTTAAACCGCTTTTTAACAACTATATAGAGAGCATGTAGCCTTTGCCACGCACTGTGACAATACGCTTTTGATCTTTTTCATCGTTTAGCTTTTTACGCAGTCGACCAATAAGAACATCGACTGTACGATCGTTAGGGCTCCAATCGGGCTGTCCTATTTCTTCAGATATTTTTTCACGTGAAGTGGCTTTACCTGCATTACTTATTAAACAAATAAGTACTTTGTGCTCTGCTTCAGTTAAACGTGATTCAACACCTGATGAGGTAATTAAGGTGCGATTATCGGGGTGTAATTTAAAGTCGGCGTATTCAATAAACTCTTCACTTTCGTCGTTATCTATATTAACAGCAACGCGTTTGTATAGAGCACGCATACGTAGTTCAAGCTCAAGTAAATCGACAGGTTTACAAATATAATCGTCTGCACCTTGGGCAAGGCCTGCTATGCGATCTGCTTGGGAATCACGGCTAGATAGCACAATAACACCAATGTCTGTTAGAGTATTGAGCTCTTTGGCAAGCTGTAGCCCATCAATTTTAGGCAAAACAATATCTATAATGGCAAGTGTAAAAGCATCGCGCAGGTTTGACCGCTGCTTTACGATGCTTAGTGCATCAGCGCCAGTTGAGTCTACTTCTATTGTAAATTCGGTTTCTGCAAAGTGATTTTGAATGCGTTTAACGAGTATTTCGTCGTCTTCAACCAATAAAACATTAATAGCCATAGTACTTTATTTTAAATGTTTGTAGCTCTGTATGGTAGCACCATTAGGTAAATGCTGAGAAGGGGTTACATGCTAGTTTTAAGTAACTTAATATTTCAAAAATATTAAAATAATTATAAAAAATTAAAAAGCGCCCTTATATTTGAGGGCGCTTTTCATAGCGTTATAAAATACCGGGTTAAATTATTTGCCTTCGTACATTGAATCCCACCACTGTGGCTCATCTTTTAGTTTTTTATCGAAATAAGCCAGCATAGTATTCCACCAGTTAAAGCGTTTATCGCGAGCAAAAATTTGATGGTCTGCGCCTTTATACTCAATAAGCTCTACGTCTTTGTTAAGCAGTTTAAGTGCGGTATACATTGTTAAACTCTCGCCTACCGGTACGTTAGTATCGCTATCACCATGAATAAGTAACAGTGGAGAGGTTACTTTATCAGCATGAAATACCGGACTATGCTGGCTATAAAGCTCAGCGTTATTCCATGGGAAGCTGTTTTTAGATGCCTCACCAGAATATAAGTAGCCCCACCATCCTTCGCCCCAATAAGAGGTTAAGTTTGAAATACCAGCATGGGAAATAGAAGCGCTAAATAAATCGGTTTTTGTAGCCAATAACATAGTCATAAAGCCACCATAAGAGGCCCCTAAATTACCAACTTTGGTATTATCTACATAGTCGTATTTTCTTAAAAATGCCTGTGTCCCTTCAATAATATCGTCGGCGGTGTAATCACCCCACGCATTTACATGTTGCGCTGAGAATTTTTGTCCAAAGCCCGTTGCGCCGGTAGGTTGTACTACATAAACCACATAGCCGTTTTCTGCCCATAAATTAAATGGGTAACGGCCGGTAAAGCCACGAGTAACAGGTGATGTACCACCGTAATAATAAACAAGAGCAGGGTACTTTTTAGTTTTATCTAGGTTACTTGGCACATAAACACGGCCGGTTATTTCAACACCACTTTTATTAGTAAAGTTAAATTCTTCAAGGGTGGGGATTGTTGTATTGGCATAAGCAATTGGTTTTGAATCCCAAATAAGATCGGTTTTGTTTTTACTAATATTAAGACGTTTTAGTTGTTGTGGCGCTAAAGCACTTGTGCCAGTGATTAATACTTGTGAATTACGCCCGTATGAAACGCTAAATTTTTCTACAATATCTACACTGGTATTTAACTTTTTGAAGCGCTGCTTACTTAGGTCAAATAAATACAGTGGTTGGGTGTCTTTTTCGGTCACTTTAAGTACCGCATCGCCGTTTTCTAATACGCTTAACTGACCAATCGATGGGTCGAATTGTTTACTAAGCGCAGTGACGTTTTTACCATTATTAGTTAACAAGTAAAGCTGTCCGTCGTAATTATTGGCA
Source organism: Pseudoalteromonas sp. NH0006-46 (assembly GCF_057547735.1). Classification (NCBI taxonomy): domain Bacteria; kingdom Pseudomonadati; phylum Pseudomonadota; class Gammaproteobacteria; order Alteromonadales; family Pseudoalteromonadaceae; genus Pseudoalteromonas; species Pseudoalteromonas sp. NH0006-46. The sequence goes on from NZ_BAAJML010000002.1 coordinate 29,294, forward strand.
AGCATTGACTTTGGCAGCGCTCTGCCAGCGCCATTTTTAAAGTCGGGACCTGCAACAACATACACGTCTTTGTTTGCGTATTTTGCTTGGTTAAATGTTTTAAATTTACCAAGTGACAAAAGTTTGTTTGATTTTATATCCAGCTCAACGAGCTCTGTCTCAGGGTGAGTAGACGCTTGCATAGCCATAACCGAGCGGCTCATTAATACTTTTCCACGCGTACTATTTAAATCTTCAAAGCTATGAGAAAGCGGGCCTTGGCTAAGCGCTTTAGTTAAGCCACTTTTAGTATCAAGCATATAAAGTTGGCTGGTGGTGCGCGCATACGACCAACGATCTTGAAGGCCTTTATAATGCTTGGTTAAGTTGTGACTGTTTTCTGGTGATTTAGACCAGCTAAATACGATGCTAGTGTCGTTAAAAAAGGTGAAGCCACTCGCGCCGGCTAAGTCGCTTGCCAGTGTTTTAATGGCTAAGCTTTTACGATTAAGCTGTTTTAGCTCACCATTTAACAAATACACTAAGTACTGATTATCTGGGCTCCAAATAATGTTACTTGGTTGTCCATCTTCAAATCGATATACAGTCAAGTTGTCTGTATTTTTTAACTCGGTAACCAAGTTGGCTTTATTTTGATTCTTATCGTCATAAGTGCGTTTAGTAGTTATGTATTGCTCAGCGTTGGGCGCTAGAGATATATTACTTAGGGTCGGTGCATCAAATAATTGCTTTGCCGATAAGCGCTTTATGTTTGATGTATTTAGCGAAATTTTATCAGTGTCACTTTTAGGGATGAAATCGATAACCACATCATTCCAGTTTGCGACTTGTTGCGCCAAAATAATAACGCTGTGAGTGGAGTTAGTTAAGGCAAGCTTATAACTGTTTTTATCACCTTTTTGAAGCTCACTATTAATAAATAATTGCCCCTCTTCAATCCCCTTTAAAGTCAGAGTGCCTTGTGTAAAACGCGTTGTTTCTATATTAAACTTCAGCGCTTGAAGTCCGCCAAGGGTGAGTGCGCTTACTTTATTGAATGGTTGCCAGTTTTGTTTTTTACCGAAAATAGAAAAACTATCTGAGTTTGCTTGTAATTGTGGCAAAAGGTTGTTGATAATGGTTGAGCCATGAGGCGTTTGAAAAGGTTTTAATTGCATATCTTCGGCAATAGGGCCGATAAATTGAATCTTTGATTTGTCCAATGGTTCAGCAATTGTTGCAAAGCTTAAACTGCTAAACGCTAATAAGCCTAAGGCTCGTTTAAGTCGCTTGTTGCGATAACACCAAGGTGCATTAAATTTCATTATTGTGCCTGTTATTATTGGATGTTTGGTCAAATATAGCATGTATTGTTAACATGCTCATCCATCCAATATAAAGGAGAGAAAGTGACTTTACTGATTGTTTATATGGTTGTGGCCATTGTTATTTCGTTTTTGTGCTCTGTGATGGAGGCGGTGCTATTAAGTATTTCGCCAAGCTATGTTGCATCACTCAGAAAAGAGCAACCTGAGCTAGCTAAGCAACTTGAAAAACTAAAAAATAATATAGATCAGCCATTAGCAGCTATTTTAACCTTAAATACCATTGCACATACCGCAGGTGCGGCGGGTGTGGGGGCGCAAGCTGCTGTGGTTTTTTCTGATGCTGCAGTAGGAATTGCCTCAGCAATAATGACTTTACTGGTATTAGTTCTTTCTGAAATTATTCCAAAAACACTGGGTGCTAATTATTGGCGTGCCTTAACGCCAAGTGTTACCTACTCTTTACGGTTTTTGGTGATTTCGCTAAAGCCCTTTGTATGGTGTGCGCAAAAGTTAACAAACCTAATGGGGCCAAAACACGACGAGGCTTATTATATTCGCCAAGAAATAGAAGCCATGGCAGATATTGGCACTGAGTCGGGTGCTTTGCACGAAGATGAGTCTGAAATTATTCGTAATCTTTTACATTTTAGACACGCAAAATTGTCTGACTTAATGACGCCGCGCACGGTTATATTTAAAGTACATAAAGACTTAACAGTAAACCAATACTTAAATGAGCATGGTTCGTCATCGTTTTCCCGCGTATTAATTTTTGATAAAGATGCTGACGACATTGTCGGATTTGTGCATAAAAACGATATTATGTTGGCCTATCATCGCTTAGGGACCGATTATAAAATTAGTAAGCTGATCAAACCAATTTATACAGTACCCACATCTCAAAACGTATCGTCATTATTGCAAACATTATTAACGCAGCGTACGCACATATGTTTAGTCGTGGATGAATACGGAGAAGTGCGTGGCATTGTAACGCTTGAGGATATGATTGAAGCACTAATGGGCTTAGAAATAGTCGACGAGCGCGACCAATCAACCAATATGCGTGCAGTAGCAAAACAGCGCTGGCGTAAACGTTTAGCCAGCAGTGCGCATATTGTAAGTGCAGAAGATGAACACCCTAAAGAAGAAAAATAGCCCTTTACTTGCAGCGTTAGCTATTGTTAGGTACTTAAACTTAATACAATAGTTAACGCCTGCCCTCGTGTTTTTTTAGCCAAACGGTATACTAGCGCGATTATTTTAAATGGCTTTAATTATGATAAGAATAGATCTCACCTTGGCTGACCAGCCATTTTCATTAATGGTTTCTGGGCAGCAAATAGTACAAGTATTTCATAACCAGCAAGCAATTGCGTTTGATACTCCTCGAGAACATTACTATCAATTTAACTTTCAAGATAAATTAATAGGTATAGATACCAGCACAACTGCTGAGCAAAGTATTTCGTTATTTGTAGACGAGCAATTTGCTACTCAGCTCGCTTTACCAGCCCCAGTTAATGGCGAACCTAAAAGAGGTTTTTTAGGTTTTGCTGCGTTGGGTTTTAAATTATTTAAAAGTGCAAAAGTAGTAAAGGCTGCGCTGGCGGGTGCATCAGTTGCCGGGTATGCCTGGCTATTTAGCATTGAATTTGCGCTGATGCTTATAGCGTGTTTAGTAGTGCATGAGTATGGGCACGTAAGAGCAATGAAGTACTTTGGTATAAAAACCAAAGGTATTTACTTAATCCCATTTGTAGGTGGGTTAGCTGTCAGTGACGATAAAATAACAACCCGCTGGCAAGATGTGGTGATCTCGCTCATGGGCCCTGCATTTGGTTTGTTTACCTCAGTGCTAGGCGTGGTGTTTTTTTACGCCACAGAAATGGAAATATTTGCAGGCGTTGCGGTACTTAGTGCACTGCTTAACTTATTCAACTTACTGCCTATTTTACCACTTGATGGCGGACATGTTTTAAAGAGTATTAGCTTTTCAATGCGATCGTGGGTGGGGCTGAGTGTATGTTTATTGGGAGTGTTATTTGGCTTATGGCTAAGTTACACCTTTGGCTTAATGTTACTGGTGTTCTTTTTGTTTGTTGGGGCGCTGGAAATTGTATTTGAATGGCGCGGTCGACATTACTCCCATCTATTACCACTAGACAAATACGGACAAGGTTTTTCAGCGGTTATGTATGCACTGGCAGTTGCAGGCCATGTGGCAGTGATGATGCATTTTGCAGATTCTGACAATCCAATACTGAGTTTGCCGATGACAATTTTATCGAGCTAATAATTGTGCGCAGTTAACTTTTAACTGCACGCAAAGCTTCATTAATAAAAGCTCAATATCAGCGATATAAACACCCCTGTTACAAATAGCTGCACTACACAAAAACCCATAATATCTTTTGCTTTTAGGCCCGCTATAGCCAATACGGGTAGTGCCCAAAAAGGTTGAATTAAATTGGTCCACGCATCGCCCCACGCTACAGCCATAGCAACGCGTGATATATCGGCGCCCAGCTCTTGCGCTGCGGGTATAACAATAGGTGCTTGTACTGCCCATTGGCCGCCACCTGAGGGCACAAACATATTAACGAGTCCTGCACTTATAAAGCTGTAAAATGGCAAGCTATCGGCATCTGCAATGGCAATAAAGCCTTGTGATATTTGTTGTGCTAACCCTGTATCGACCATCACCGCCATAATGCCAGCATAAAACGGAAACTGAATAACAATACCCGCACCACTAGGAATTGCTTGTTGTAAGCTATTAAGCACATTGTGAGGAGTTTGATGTAGCGTAATAGCTAAAAATAAAAACAGGGCAATTACACTATTGAGGTTTAAGCCACCACCAAAAATAAAAAAGTAATAGCCTAAGTAGGCAAGCCCCATTAAGCCAATGCTCATACCTAGTAGTTTACTTTGCTCTAAATGTTGTGCAGGACGCGTTACATTACTTGCTGCAGGTGTACTGGTGTCCAATAGGTTTGGATCAATATAAATACTGTCGTTTTCACTGGGTAACATGTAGCGGTTTACTAATGGGACGATAATAAATAAACCAATCAGAATGGCAATATTAAAGCCTGCAAATAAGGTTTGATCTGTACTAACAATACCCATACTTGCCTGTGAAAAGTGTCCTGGTGTTGCAATGGTTAGCGGGATTGAGCCTGCAAGACCGCCATGCCATACAACAAAGCCAGTATATGCACTAGCTACTAATAATCGATAATCAACACGGGTATGTTTTGCAATAGCTTTGGCAAACAATGCACCAATAACAAGGCCAAATCCCCAGTTTAGCCAGCTCGCTAAAAGTGAGATCAAGGTAACCAATATAATTGCTTTAGGCGCGGTATTGGCTAAGGTTGCTAGTTTCTCTAATACTTTGCTAATGGGGGGGGTACTTGCCAGCATGTAGCCTGTAATAAGTACAAGCAGCATTTGCATGGCAAAGCTTAATAGGTTCCAAAATCCATTGCCCCATGCTTGCAGTACATTAATACTGGTGAAAGGTGTAAATATACTGGCAGCGCAAAATGTAATAAGTGTAAGCAAAATTACAAATATAAATGGGTCGGGTAGGTAACGCTCAACCAGTTTTGTAAATGGGGTGGCTATTCTATTAAGCATAAAAATACAGTTTAGTGTTTGTTTGTAGATTAATTAATCACGAAATGTGGTTATGTGCAAATCACAATTAGTATTACAGGGAACAGTTTTATACTGTCTATACCTTAAACGTTGATTAAAACTAAGGCATACAGTAACGTACTGTTTATAGATAATTTAATAACAAAGATTTTGTATTATGCCGGTGATATTTAAAAGGTTAGCGTTACTTGTGCGCGCTCATATTGATCAATTGAGCTGGCAAGCAGTGACCTTTGCAATTTTAACTCATATGCTCGTAACCTGGTCGCTACTGTATGTTGCTAATGAACAGGCGTTAACCTCTATAACCACTTTTTTTTACTATTACACAGTGACAACCTCAACAGTAGGATATGGTGATTTTAGCCCGACAACAGAGCTTGGTCGGTGGGTGGTTGCTTTAATACAAATTCCGTTTGGTTTAGCTTTATTTGGTGTTTTGCTTGGAAAAGCAGGACAAACTGTTACTTACTTAATTAGGCACGCTATGACTGGTGATAAAGATTTTGCTCACAGTAATAACCACATCATTATTTTTGGTTGGCACGATACCAGAACTAAAAAAATGATTGATTACATTTTGGCGGATACAAAACGCACTGAACGTCGTATTTTACTCGCAGTAACAGAGCAAATGGAACATCCTTTTTTAGCTAATGAGCAGGTTGATTTTGCGCGTCTTTCTAGTTTTACAGACTTAGCTGAGTTGGAGCGTGTAGCAATAAGTCACGCCGATAAAGTGATTATTGATGGACAAGACGATGACCAAACATTTACTACTGCGCTGCGTATTAGCCGCTTAGTAAAAGATGAGTGTCATATTAGTGCTCACTTTTTAGATGAAACCAAGGTCGATATGCTATTGGAGCATTGTCAAAATATAGAATGTAGCAGCGCTAAGTCGGCTGAAATATTAGTTCGTTCAATGCAAGATCCCGGTTCTAGTCGAGTACAAGAAGAGCTGCTTTCTACATTACATGGTGATACACAATTTAGCTTAAAAGTCCCCAGTGGTTGTAAGGAAATGGAATTTGGCACTTTATTTCATCATTTTAAAAAGCAGCACGACGCTATTTTATTAGGTGTAGCACATAACTTGAGTGCTCAAAATATGGACTTAAATCCACCTTTGGATTATAAAGTGAATGAAGGGGATATTCTTCACTATATTTCTGTTGAGCGCGTATTGAGCGGCGAAGTTGATTGGTCAAGCTTGGAAAAATAATGAATGAGGTTATATTTTTAATTGTTATTTTAAGTGCGTACATTTTACCTGTAGTCATTGTACTAAACAGTAAACGTACGCAAGGCCACGAAAAAAACGGTTGGCTCATCGGCATCATCTTTTTTTCGTGGTTAGGGCTCATTATGTATTTTGCAATTGTGCCCAAGCACGGGCACAAAAAGAAAAAAGCAGTAAAAAAATAAGCGCAACGCGACCCTTACTATTTGGCCATTTTTATAATTTCATTCCAATCATGCTCTGTTACGGGCATAACAGATAATCTTCCTGCTTTTTTTAGTGCTAGCTCAGTAATACTGTTGTTTGCTTTTATTGATTTTAAGCTCACAATTTTATTTAAATGTTGGTGGTAGGTTACGTCAACTACTACCCAGCGCGGGGTATCGCTGGTGGCTTTAGGGTCATAATAATCGCTATTTAGGTCAAATTGAGTAGGGTCTGGATAGGCTGAACTTGTTACCTTTGCCATACCCGCGACGCCTACGTTTTTACAGCTCGAGTGATAAATCATCACTAAATCGCCTTCTTTAACATCATCACGCAAAAAGTTTCGGGCTTGGTAATTTCTTACACCTTCCCACATTGTTGTTTGGTTAGTTGCGTGTTTTAGGTCGTCAATTGAAAAGGCATCGGGTTCCGTTTTAAACAGCCAGTAAGCCATAGTTGTATTCCTAACAAAGATTTACATAGTTGTAGTCTATAGTATCATTAAGTTATTAGGGAATTGAGGAACATATAATGAGCCAAGTTTTAGATGATTTATTATCGTTATTAACACTTGAAGAAATAGAGCAAGGGTTATACCGAGGGCAAAGCCAAGATTTGGGTTTTAGAGCTGTATTTGGTGGTCAGGTTATGGGGCAAGCGCTTTCAGCTGCAAAGGAAACCCTACCGGCTGGACGTATTGTTCACTCATTACATTCTTACTTTTTACGCCCGGGTGACGCAGCTAAACCTATCGTTTACGATGTTGAAACTATTCGCGATGGCAAAAGCTTTAGTACCCGCCGTGTAAGTGCTATTCAATACGGTAAGCCTATTTTTTACATGACGGCATCTTTTCAAGCGGTTGAAGACGGACTTTCACATCAGGCAACGATGCCAGATGTACCGCAACCGGAAGAGCTTCGTTCGTCACTTGAGTTTTATCAAGAAAATGCTGAGCATATACCCGAGGTGATTCGTAATAAATTTATTCGCGAAATGCCTATTGAAATGCGCCCTGTGACATTTCATAACCCCTTTAAACCAGAAGCAATTGAACCAGTTAAACATATTTGGTTTAGAGCGAATGGGGATATGCCCGATGATCAGCGCATTCATAATTACCTATTGGCTTATGCCTCTGATTTTGAGTTTTTACCAACTGCATTACAGCCCCATGGCGTGTCGTTTATGCAGCCAAATATGCAGGTTGCAACGATTGACCATGCAATGTGGTTTCATCGTTCGTTTCGATTAGATGACTGGATTTTATATACCATAGACAGCCCGAGTGCGAGCTCAGGCAGAGGGTTGGTAAGAGGGCAGTTTTTTGATCGCCAAGGCAACTTGGTTGCCTCAACAATTCAAGAAGGGGTTATGCGTCAGCGCTAACCCTATTTTTTATAGCGGCTAGTTACACTGGTCTTGAACAATGTCGCTAATTGATTGCCATATGCGGGCAGGTAGCAATGTTTTAAGTTGTGAATAGGTTTCGCATAATTGCGTACTGCCCACCAAGCCATTATCGCCCTCTGTAACCAGCCCTTCACCACGTAAGTTATCGATAAAACCAACAAGTACTTTTTTATCAAAAAATTCTGGTGTTTTAATGCCATGTAACGTGCCTAAACGCTGGGCTAATACTTGGCTTTCACGTTCAAGCTCTGCTTTTTCTATTCCATCACTCGTTTGTATAAAACCAATAACAATAGCATAACGTTGCAGGGTAAAGCTGAGTGCTCGTCCTAGCATTTCTAATTTTGCTAAACAATCGTTAGTGTTGGTGATATGTATATTGTCACCATCAAATTCAATTAAATTTTGGTCAGCAAAGTTCGCTAAAATACGAGTGATATAGTTTTCATCAAGGGGCTGTAAATACCACTCCTTGGCAAATAGCGGATAAAACGAATGTACTAATTGTTCGCATTGCTTAATCGTTGTTGTGTGCTGCTTGAATAAGTGCAATGCCAGTAAGCTAGGTACCGCAAATAGGTGCAAAATATTATTTCGGTAGTAGTTAAAAAGTGTTTTTTCTTTATCGCTAATGGCAATAATCTCGCCAAACTCATCGCTTATCACATCAAACTTATTAAGTTTTAAAGCGTGCGTAAGTAGTTGCTCAGGTGTTTCGTCTGGCGCGGTTACTTTGTCGCTATAACTAGCATCACGCTGCAAGCGTAAGTAAAAATCGAGCTGGGCTAATAGCTTTGGTTTACTTAATGCGTGCTTGTCGTTTACTAGCAATACCATCGCTAATAAGTTAACTGCATTTAATGCGGCTGCATTATTAATTTTAACCATAACTTGGTCTGCTAAAGCTGCGACTTGCGGCCCTAACCACTGAGGTTTTTGTACGTCAGTTGGGTGAATCGCGTCGCGCCAGTCGGGTTGGTTATCGTTTAAATATTGATTAACCGAAATAGGATCGCCGAAATTAAGGTAACCACGGCCATAGTTTTTAAGGTTTTTTATCGCTTTAAAAATACCAAATATTGACTCGCCTTTTTTATCTTTTCCAGCAAGCTCTTTAAGGTACGTATTTATTTCCATCACATGTTCGTAGCCAATATATACAGGGACTATTGATACCGGTCGATCAATACCACGTAGCATTGCTTGAAAGGTCATTGCAAGCATACCTGTTTTAGGAGGTAACAAACGCCCAGTTCGGCTACGTCCACCTTCTGTATAAAACTTAACTGAGTAACCTTTAATAAATAACTGGCTCAAATATTCTTTAAAAATAGCAGAGTACAGTTTATTACCTGCAAATGAGCGGCGAATGAAAAACGCACCAGAGCGGCGAAATATACCGCCTGCTGGGAAAAAGTTAAGGTTAACTCCTGCGGCAATATGTGGCGGCACTAAACCTAAATGGTAAATAGAGTAGGTAAGGAGCAAGTAGTCCATGTGGCTACGATGACAAGGCATGTAAATAATTTCATGTCCTTTATTTGTTAGCTCATGCAATTGCTCTGTGTGTTTTATGTGTATGCCGTTGTATAGCTTATTCCAAAGCCATGTTAAAAAGCGATCAGCAACGCGGATCATAGCTTCAGAATAGTTTGCGGCTATTTCATCAAGTAGCTTAAGCGCATTTTGACGTGCTTCGGTTTGGCTAATATTTTTAGCCTTTGCTTCATCCTGAATAGCTTTTTTAATGGTAGGAGAGGCCAATAGTGAATTAAAGAGCTGCTCGCGCGATGGCATTTTAGGGCCTGTGGCTGCCAGTTTTTGACGCTTAAAGTGAACGCGAGCAACACGTAGTAATTTTTGTGGTAGCTCATTTACATCGGCTTTTTCATTTACAATAAGTGATAAGTCGAGAGGTTGACTAAAGCGAATAAAGTTATCGCGACCAGAAAATAACACCACAAAAAATTTTCTAAACCAGCTTGGTGTAACCGAGTGCGTTATTAATGTACGTAATCCTGGTTTTTCTTTACCTGGGTCGCGCCCCCATAAAATAGTTGCCGGTATCACTTGTACATTTTTTTGGCCACTATTTATAAGGTGGTCAATTATTTGCTTACCTTGTGCCAGCGCGTTAGTAGGTTTTGCTGTATCACCAAATAAAGGTGGTGGATTTTTAATACCAATAAACCGATCTAAATGCTCATCACCTAATATTTGCTCTTCAGTTGGACTGGGCAACCCGTGTTTTTTACAAGCATGAGCAAGCGCTGCAAGATCAAAACGAGAGTTTAAACGCACTATATAAAATGTAGGGTAATCAGGATTTAAATCGTACTGTTTAATAGGGTTTACTGGGAGGACTTTGCTTTTTACAAATAAGCGACTAAATCCAGCAGATAAAACGTTTAAACAATAATTAAAAATACGCATCGACTCACCATATTGAGGGTGTTAAAAAGCAAAATTAGCGTGATAGGATATCATATTATCTAAAAAATCGCTTCTTTACGAAATGAGATTAGTTAATGCTGCTATTGACCTTCGTAGAAAAATTTAGTTCCAGTATAGTCATATAATAGAAGCAGGCACTTATTTAAACGAATTAATCACTCATAGATTGTTTTGAATTAGTTGTTGCATTTATCACCAATACCTCTATAATACGCAGGCTTTCAAAATTCCCCCGGGAACTAGGAAGGATAAATTAAGCTTGGATTTCAAGCTAATAAACAGGAGTTCCGATTTGGAACTCAACGTAGATATAATCAAACAGCCGGCATCTTAGTTATTGAGATTGTTTCGGTCGTTTTTTTATGCTCTTTTAAATGCTCTTTATATTGAGGTTAAGAATGTCAAATCAACGCATTCGTATTCGCCTAAAAGCTTTTGACCACCGTTTGATTGACCAATCAACGGCAGAAATCGTGGAAACTGCGAAACGCACTGGCGCACAAGTACGTGGTCCAATCCCACTACCTACACGCTTTGAACGTTTTACTGTACTTACATCACCGCACGTAAACAAAGATGCGCGTGATCAGTACGAAATCCGCACCCATAAACGTCTGATAGACATCGTAGAACCAACTGACAAGACTGTTGACGCTCTTATGCGTTTAGATCTTGCTGCTGGTGTTGATGTTCAAATCAGCCTGGGTTAATCGGAAGATTAGAGAGGTTTTAGGAAAATGGCATTAGGTCTAGTCGGTCGTAAAGTGGGTATGACACGAATCTTCACTGAAGATGGTGTATCTATCCCTGTGACAGTTATTGAAGCGACACCTAACCGCATTGCTCAGATCAAATCTGACGCAACAGACGGTTATAACGCGCTTCAAGTAACCGCAGGCACTAAAAAAGCAAGTCGTGTAAACAAAGCTTCAGCGGGTCACTTCGCTAAAGCTGGCGTTGAAGCGGGTCGCGGTCTGTGGGAATTCCGCCTTAACGGTGGTGAAGGCGATTTTGAAGTAGGCGCAGAGCTTACTGTTGAGTTATTCAACGAAATCAACAAGGTTGACGTAACCGGTACTTCTAAAGGTAAAGGTTTCCAAGGTGGTGTTAAGCGCTGGAATTTCAGCATGCAAGACGCTACACATGGTAACTCTCTATCTCACCGTGCTCCTGGTTCAATCGGTCAAAACCAATCACCTGGTAAGGTGTTTAAAGGTAAGAAAATGGCCGGTCATATGGGTGCTGAGCGTGTAACGACTCAAAACTTAGAACTAGTTCGCGTTGACGCTGAGCGTAACTTGCTTTTAGTGAAAGGTGCAGTACCTGGATCTATCGGCGGTGACGTTATCGTTAAACCAGCTGTTAAAGCATAAGTCCTGGAGATTTAGTGATGGAATTAGCAATCAAAGACGCTTCTGGCGCTCTTGAAGTTTCTGAAGCTACTTTTGGACGTGAGTTTAACGAAGCATTAGTACACCAAGTAGTTGTTGCTTACGCAGCAGGTGCTCGTCAAGGTACTCGTGCTCAGAAGACACGTTCTGAAGTAAGCGGTGGTGGTAAAAAACCATGGGCTCAAAAAGGTACTGGCCGTGCACGTGCTGGTACAATCCGTAGTCCAATTTGGCGTTCAGGTGGCGTTAGCTTCGCAGCTAAACCACAAGACCACAGCCAAAAAGTAAACCGTAAAATGTACCGTGGTGCGATCAAAAGCATCCTATCTGAACTAGTTCGTCAAGAGCGTTTAATCGTTGTTGAAAGTTTTGGTCTTGAAGCACCAAAAACTAAAGATCTAGTAGCTAAGCTAAAAGAGCTTGAGCTTAAAGATGTACTTATCGTGACTGAAGAAGTAGATGAAAATCTTTTCTTATCAGCACGTAACCTTTATAAGGTTGACACGCGTGATGTAGCTGGTATCGATCCTGTAAGCTTAATTGCTTTCGACAAGGTACTTATTACAGCCGCTGCTGTTAAGCAACTTGAGGAGGCGCTAGCATGATCCGTGAAGAACGTCTTTTAAAAGTGATCCTTGCTCCACACATCTCTGAAAAAAGCACAATTGCTGCTGAAGAAAACAACACGATTGTTTTCAAAGTAGTAAATGACGCAACTAAAGCTGAAATTAAAGCAGCAGTTGAGAAGCTTTTTGAAGTAGAAGTAACGGGTGTTCGCACACTTAACGTTAAGGGTAAAACAAAACGTACTGGCATGCGTTTCGGTCGTCGTAGCGACTGGAAGAAAGCTTACGTTACTCTTAAAGAAGGCAGCGAGCTAGACTTTGTCGGCGGCGCCGAGTAATAAGGGGATAGAATTATGGCACTTCAAAAGTGTAAGCCTACTTCTGCGGGTCGTCGTCACCTAGTTAAAGTGGTTAACTCTGATTTACATAAGGGTAAGCCATACGCACCACTTTTAGAGAAAAACTCTAAATCAGGTGGTCGTAATAACAATGGTCGTATTACGGTTCGTCATATCGGTGGTGGTCATAAACATCATTACCGTTTAATCGATTTTAAACGTACTAAAGATGGCATTCCAGCTACTGTTGAACGTTTAGAATACGATCCAAATCGTAGCGCAAACATCGCTCTTGTATTATATGCAGACGGTGAGCGTCGTTACATTATCGCACCTAAAGGCTTAAAAGCTGGTGATGCAATCCAGTCTGGTGTTGATGCACCAATCAAAGCTGGTAATGCACTACCAATGCGTAATATGCCTGTAGGTTCGACTGTTCACAACGTAGAATTAAAACCAGGTAAAGGTGCACAAATCGCACGTTCTGCTGGTGCTTACGTTCAAATTCTTGCACGTGATGGTCAGTATGTAACATTACGTCTTCGTTCAGGCGAAGTACGTAAAGTTGAAGCTGATTGTCGTGCTACACTTGGTGAAGTTGGCAATGCTGAGCATATGCTTCGTTCACTTGGTAAAGCAGGTGCAAACCGCTGGCGTGGTATTCGTCCGACAGTTCGTGGTGTTGCCATGAACCCGGTTGATCACCCACACGGTGGTGGTGAAGGTCGTACTTCTGGTGGTCGTCATCCTGTGTCTCCATGGGGTAAGCCGACTAAGGGTGCGAAGACGCGTAAGAACAAGCGTACGGATAAATTTATAGTACGTCGTCGTACTAAGTAATATTGAGGAATAGCCATGCCACGCTCTCTCAAGAAGGGTCCTTTTATAGACCTACACTTGCTGAAGAAGGTAGAGAAAGCTTTGGAAAGCGGTGAGAAAAAGCCAATTAAAACTTGGAGCCGTCGTTCAATGATCATACCTAACATGATCGGATTGACCATTGCTGTCCATAATGGTCGCCAGCACGTACCAGTTTTCGTTTCTGACGAAATGATCGGTCACAAACTAGGTGAATTTGCACCAACTCGCACTTACCGTGGCCATGCTGCGGATAAGAAAGCGAAGAAACGTTAAGAGGGGAAGATAAATGCAAGCATTAGCTAAACATAAATTCGCCTCTGGTTCGGCGCAAAAAGCACGTCTAGTTGCAGATCAGATCCGCGGGTTACCTGTCGATCGCGCACTAGAAATCCTGGCGTACAGCCCGAAAAAAGCGGCTGTATTAGTTAAGAAAGTACTTGAGTCTGCTATTGCTAACGCAGAGCATAACGAAGGTGCTGACATTGATGAGCTTCGTGTAACTACGATCTTTGTGGACGATGGTCCAACAATGAAACGTATTATGCCTCGTGCTAAAGGACGCGCAGACCGCATCCTTAAGCGTACAAGCCATATCACTGTTATGGTTTCAGATAGCTAGGAGTATAAGTAATGGGACAAAAAGTTCATCCTACTGGTATTCGCCTAGGTATATCTAAACCTTGGGTTTCTACCTGGTACGCGAGTTCTAAAGATTTCTCTGATCAGCTTTTTGGCGATCACAAAGTTCGTGCATTCCTTACAAAGGAATTAAAAACAGCTTCTGTGTCTAAAATCGTTATTGAGCGTCCAGCAAAATCAATCCGCGTAACAATCCACACGGCTCGTCCGGGTGTTGTTATCGGTAAAAAAGGCGAAGACGTAGAAAAGTTACGTCAAGCAGTAACTAAAATCGCTGGTGTACCTGCTCAGATTAATATCTCTGAAGTACGTAAGCCAGAACTTGATGCACAACTAGTAGCAGACGGCATTGCCTCTCAGCTAGAGCGTCGTGTTATGTTCCGTCGCGCTATGAAGCGTTCGGTACAAAATGCAATGCGCATCGGTTCAAAAGGGATTAAAGTTGAAGTTAGCGGTCGTCTTGGCGGCGCAGAAATCGCACGTTCAGAATGGTATCGTGAAGGTCGTGTACCTCTACATACTCTTCGTGCTGATATCGACTACGCAACTTCTGAAGCCTTAACCACTTATGGTATCATTGGTGTTAAAGTTTGGATCTTCAAAGGCGAAGTTATTGGTGGTTTACCACTAGTACAAGAGCAAGAGAAGCCAGCTAAACGCGCGCCAAAGAAAGCCAAGAAAAGTGCTAAGTAGAGGTAGCGAGTAATGTTACAGCCAAAACGTACAAAATTCCGTAAAATGCACAAAGGCCGCAACCGCGGTTTAGCGCAAAACGGTAACAAAGTAAGCTTCGGTACTTTCGGATTGAAAGCTACTGGCCGTGGCCGCATGACTGCTCGTCAAATCGAAGCAGCTCGTCGTGCTATGACGCGTCACGTGAAACGTCAAGGTAAAATCTGGATTCGTGTCTTCCCTGACAAACCGATTACAGAAAAACCTCTTGAAGTTCGTATGGGTAAAGGTAAAGGTTCTGTTGAATATTGGGTTGCTGAAATTCAGCCTGGTAAAGTACTTTACGAAATGGAAGGTGTTTCTGAAGAGCTTGCTCGTGAAGCATTCGACCTTGCAGCTCGTAAACTGCCATTCAAAACAACTTTCGTAACTCGGACGGTAATGTGATGAAAGCAAGCGAACTAAAAGACAAAAGCGTAGAAGAGCTTAATGCTGAACTTCTAGGACTTCTTCGTGAGCAGTTTAACCTGCGCATGCAAGCAAGCACTGGTCAGTTAGCTCAGACACACACGCTAAGAACAGTACGTCGCGATATCGCGCGTGTAAAAACAATTATTAACCAGAAGGCAGGTCAATAATGAGCGATAAAATTCGTACTCTTCAAGGCCGTGTAGTTAGCGACAAGATGGAAAAATCTTTCACTATCGCAATCGCACGTTACGTGAAGCACCCAATCTATGGGAAATTCATTAAACGTACAACTAAGCTACACGTACATGACGAAAACAACACAGCAAAAGCGGGTGACGTAGTTACTATCCGTGAATGTGCACCAATTTCTAAGAATAAATCTTGGACTTTAGTAGACGTTGTTTCTAGTCCAAAACAAGCTTAATTTTTAATTAAGTTAGTTTTGTAAAAAAGCCCCGGCATTAGCTGGGGCTTTTTGTATTTAGTACTGTAGTAAAGCAACGTATTGATGATTTTTAGACCGACAATGTATCTTTGTAAATGAACTAAACCTGCTCAGTTATACTCATAAAGTAAACTGTTTACAGGAAGTTGATGTGTTGAAAGGTAACTATAAAGCGTGGGGTATATCAATTGGTTTGCATATTGTTGTTATTTATTTGGTTTCGAGGCAAACGCTTGATATAGCACAACCATACGCAGGCAAAGTGATAAAAGCGTATGTAATGGTGGACCTTACAACATTACCTAGCCATACAAAAAGTAAACAGACGAATACTTCATTCCCTGAAAATGATACCGAGTTTGATGCAAGTGAGTTAACACTTAAGCCACTTAAAGAACGTGATTTTAAAAATGATCAGCAATTAAAATTGGCTTTGCCAGAGGATGCTATTGGGGCAAGTGAAATTATTGCCATCAATACTGGTAAAAAAAAACCTAATGTAAATAAGGCCAACGTTAATAATATAAAGGATGAGGTTGATTTAAAAACTCAGCAGCAGCCATTTAAAAAGATTGATCCATACGCACCAATAACTCAGCTTTCTACTTCCAGTAATGCTATTGTATCCTTTGATTTCCCGCAGATAGCAACGTTGCCAAAGATCAAAAATCACCAACAAATAACGGTTCCAATTGAGCATTCTAGTGATTTCAAATCCGTGGTATTGTGGCAAAGCGCAGATGGTAGTCAGCGGATGGAAATGCACAAAGGTATGTGCTACAAAATTGATTTTAAAGGTGTTATGGGTAAAGTAGGCTTACCAACGGGATCGCCAAGGCCATGCAAAGATAGCGATCGTATTTTATATAATAAAATAATGGATAAGTGGAACGCTAAAAAGCCCATTGGGTAATCTGCTTAAACTTTATTAAGATGCTTAATTAACAAATGCTTTTTAGAAAAAGCGGCAACGGCAACGACAACGGATAGCAAAATACAAAGCATAGAGCCTACAATTAAAAAGCGGTTTTCAATCCGGCTAACTTGTCTCTCACCTAAAATTTGGTAAATAACATCACCTTCAATAAATCGCTCGCCTTGGTAGTGCTGACTGACGTTGAATGCTACAAAATCGCCTAATTTGGCCTGATAAGTAAAGTAAGTCTCTGGGTAGAAAATTTCATAGGTTGCGCATAACCACATTACGAGACCAGTAATGAGCATAATTAAACTTACAAACAGCCTTTTTTTAAGCTGTGTGCTTTGTAATGTTTTTGATGGTAGATACTTATCTAAACACGTTTTGCCATAGCAAAGTTCGAGCTTTTCAATTACCTCAGCGGACGGAATAAATTGTCCATTTTCAAGCTTAGATAAGTAGGATTGTTGAATACCAATCTCGCGTGCAGCAAATGCTTGGGTCCATTTTTTATTTGCTCTTAACTGCTTTAGCTCAATTGCTAGCGACAAGTTGCTTCCTTACCTTGTTTAATACTCATCTATTTATTATCGCTAAAAATGGTGCGTTTAAATAGCCCAATAAGCAATATTCATCTCTATGAATTAAAAGAATATTATGAATATTAATAAGTTAAGTTTTAATAGGTGATAAATTGGTTATGCTAGGCTCCTTAAATGATAAAGGAGTATAACGAATGAAAATGTATTTTTATAAAGCCGTAATGGGGATTACTCTGGGGCTTTTATCTTCAGCCTGTATTGCAGAACCAGTATTTGCAATTAAAGCCACTATTTACAAGCTAGAAAGTAAAATAACCATAGATAGCAAAATAGATGAAACATTAAACAACCTACAACCTATCCATCAACCTCAGTTATTAGCTAACTTAAACAAAAGTGCATTAATAGAAATAGGCGACGGCGAACAGTTAACAGCACTTGAGGTAAAAACAAACGAGCAAGGAAGTTATTATAATGCGAGCATGAAGCTCAAAGAAAAAGTAGATAGCGATTGGCAGTCTATTACGTCTTTCATGCCTAATATTCCCAATGGGCAAACGGTGTATTTTAGCCGTACATTTACAGACAGCGTATGGGTGATTAAATTAACGGGAAAGCGTTATGAGTCTATTGCGCTTGGTCAGGCGAGTTTTAAATAGCCTCAGCCTTGGCTGAGGCTATATTTATTACCAAATCATTTCTACAAATTCAGGGTAGTCGATAAACGGATTACGGTTACCTTGGAATTCAAATGCTGCTTGGTTTCGGTCTATTTCCATTTGGCTAACAGGGTCTGCGTTATGCCAGTTGATTAACATAGCAACAACCCAGCTTTCAAATACCTGCGTACTGGTGCCGTTAAGAACGGCATTACTTGCAGTGGTATTATTTTGCCACGTCCCAATTACATTTTCGTAGCGTGTAGCCATGTAAAAATAGGCGCGTGCAAAGTCACCTTTAAATTCATCAATGGGTTCAAACACTGTGCCCGTGTAATTAATGGTACTACTTGCAGAGCCTAACTTACTGCCATTAGTTGATGTAAATGTGGCGCTTGCTACTTCACCAAACGGGAAGTTGCTGCGTTTAGAGTTTACATAGCCATCGGTTGCATAAATATGATGAACATCTGAGTTCATAGGCTCATTGGTACCGCCAAACCAACTTTTAGGGAACGAATGCTCGCGGTTGTAACAACCACCTTCACCACTATAATTGCCACATTGATCGCTAACAGCTGTGTATGTGTAGCTATCGCTGCCATTTGGCTTTTCGCTGTACATATCTAAAATACTATTATCGTTTTCAAAATATGTATCGCGAGCCGATGAATCATAAAAGTCCCATATCGCAGAGTACCCCTGCGAACTATGATTATTAATGATGTTATAAAGCTCTGTTTTTAGTGCATAACCGGTTAGGCCTTGTGCTGTAACATAATAACCCGTTGGTGTGGTCGGGGTGCCACCAGAGCCACCGCCAAGCGAAAATGAGGTGCTTTCAGTGCTGCTGAAACTTGCTCCACTTGCAATGGTTGAACTACCACTAGTGAGCGCATAATTACCACTACCAAAACTACAACAGATACCATCACCGTAGCTGTCGTTAATAGTAAAGGTATAGGCGCCATCAGCTAAACACAACGCTTCGTTGTATTGTGTATTAGACGCATAGCCACTACCACTGGCAACCGTACTACCTTGGTTATTATTAATAGCCCAGCTTGTTTCGCTACCATAATTATCTGTCGTCAAACTAAAAGAGAGACTATTGCTCGAACAACTTCCTGAACTGCTGTCGTTACTTGTAGGTAAAAAGTTATCTATATAAACAAGTTCACTGCCATCAAAGCCACTAACATCATAAAAGCGTAGACCAACATTAATGGTTTTATTACTACTTGCTGTATAGCTGTGGCTAATTGTTTTCCACTGGTTAGTTTGCGTATTATTGGAGTAGCCTTGGTAACCATCTACGAATAAACGGGCTTTAATTTTTCCTTCTGTGTGGTAGACATCAGTTGAAAACACATAGGTTTTCCCTGCTTCTACCGTTATTTGTTGTAATAAATCGGTGTTAGCCTGAGAGCCTGTGGTTACATTAACTGCTGCAGCGCTATTACCTGTTTTAACAATATTTGTTGAGCGCGATAGGCTAATGCCGCTATCTATCGTGCTCCATGCGTCAGGTGTATTGCCTGACCATTGCTCAAAACTACCGTTTTCTACATTTGCCATTACCGGAAGTGTGCCTAGTAATAAGGCTGTTCCGAATAGTTTATTTTTATATGTCCCGTGTGACATGATTGTTCCTATTTTTATAATGAGTGAATAATATACATTACTTTGTTTAGGTTACAAAATTGTTAATTTAAAATTTAACAAAAAGCAATAATTACTCTTTAATCTGTTTTTTTAGGTGTTTTTTAAAATTAATAACTAAATGGAATATCAAAGCAGATTCTATTCTTTTTTGATAAGCGGATTGCCCGTTATCCTGCACAGTAAGAAAACCTCAGCAAACTTTACATTGGTTGAGGAAAAACTCATTTTTAACAATACACGGTGTGTGTTGTGCTTAATTTTCAGGGTTATGGGGAATCGATTCATGTTGTTAGGTCAACTAAATGCTGCGGCAAGCCCGCTATCGCAAGATCAAGTTCAAAAGCTGCAAGGTTTAGTGGCTGAACTTAATCCAATTCAACAAGCGTGGGTAAGTGGTTACTTAGCAGCTAATGCCAATGCCTCAGCGCTTGGTATGCCTACAGCTGGGGCGCCAGTTTCTGGTGATGCAGCAGTACTAACTATTTTATACGGCTCACAAACGGGAAATGCAAAAGGTGTTGCAACCCAAATGAAAGAGCAAGCTGAATCGCGTGGTTTATCAGCCAAGTTAGTAAGTATGTCTGATTACAAGCCAACAGCCCTGAAAAAAGAAAAGTTTTTAACCGTTGTTGTATCTACTTATGGTGAAGGTGAGCCGCCTGAAGATGGCGAGACTTTGCATGCATTTTTAGCGACCAAAAAAGCCCCTAAACTCGACGGTGTTAAAATAGCGGTTATTGGCTTAGGCGATTCTAGCTATGAGTTTTTCTGCCAAACCGCAAAAGATTTTGAAGAACGTTTAAATAAGTTAGGCGCTGAGTCGGTTTATCAACGTGCTGATTTAGACGTTGACTACGAAGAAGAAGCTGCAACATGGATTCAAGGCGCATTGGATGCATTTGAACCAGATTTAAAAGCGCAACAGGGTAGCGCAGGGGGCCAAGCCGCCGTTATGCCATTTGGCGCGCCAACGCCTGTAGCTAGCCAGTACACAAAGCAAAATCCATTTGAAGCCGAATTATTAGCAGTTCAAAAAATTACTGGGCGTGATTCAACAAAAGATGTACGCCATGTAGAAATTTCACTTGAAGGCTCTGATATCACTTATACACCGGGTGACTCGCTGGGTGTATATTTTTTAAATGATGAAGCGTTAGTTAATGAAGTACTAGCACTTACCCAAATTGATGGCTCTAGTCGCGTTAAAGTAGCGAATGAAGAACTAAGCGTTCGTGATGCACTTATTGAAAAATTAGAACTAACTCAGTCATACCCGGGCTTTGTTGAGAAATACGCAACAGCAACAGGTACACCTGAACTATTAAAGCTAGTAGAAGATAAAGCGGCGATGCGTGCATACATTGAACCACGCCAAATATTTGATGTTATTCGTCAAAATCCAGCAAAACTAGATGCACAAACATTAGTTGATTGCTTACGTAAGCTTCAGGCTCGTTTATATTCTATAGCGTCTAGCCAAAGCGAAGTTGAAGACGAAGTGCATTTAACAGTAGGACTCGTTGAGTTTGACACCTTTGATAGCGAGCACTTAGGTGGTTGTTCTGGTTATTTAGCGCGCCGTGCAGAAGAAGGCTGTAAGGTAAAAGTATTCAGCGAGCATAATGATAACTTCCGTTTACCGGCTAACGATGAAACACCTATCATCATGGTGGGTCCGGGTACCGGTATTGCGCCATTCCGTGCTTTTTTACAAGAGCGTGACTCGCGTGAAGCACAAGGTAAAAACTGGCTGTTTTTTGGTAACCCTCATTTTACACAAGACTTTTTATACCAAGTTGAGATTCAGGGGTATTTAAAATCGGGCTTATTGAGCAAAGTAGACGTGGCATTTAGTCGCGACCAAGCCGAAAAAATCTATGTACAAGACAAGCTTCGCAAAAACTCAAAAGATGTTTTTGAATGGTTAGAAGCTGGCGCTCACTTTTATGTGTGTGGTGATGCAAACCGCATGGCAAAAGATGTACATCAAGCATTGGTTGATATTATTAAAGAAAATACCGGCAAAAACGATGAAGACGCAGAGCAATATTTAAAAGACCTGCGTAGCGCAAACCGCTATCAGAAAGACGTGTATTAATCACGTTTCTTATTTTATTAACAGCTAACAGCCGTCACTGTAACAAATTTAGGATTTAAAATGAGCGAACAAGATAAAAACGTAAAGCTTTCTGATAACGAGCGTTTGAAAAGAGAAAGTAACTTTTTACGTGGCACTATAGAGCAAGACTTAAAAGATGAGATAACCGGTGGTTTCACTGCTGATAACTTCCAGTTAATTCGTTTTCATGGCATGTATCAGCAAGACGACCGCGATATTCGTCCAGAGCGCGCTAAACAAAAGCTTGAGCCATTGCATAACGTAATGCTACGTGCGCGTATGCCTGGCGGTATTATTAAGCCAGAGCAATGGTTAGCAATCGATAAATTTGCTGATGAGAAAACTAGCTACGGCAGCATTCGTTTAACTACGCGTCAAACGTTTCAGTTTCATGGTGTATTAAAGCCAAATATTAAAGGCATGCACCAAATGTTAAACAGTGTGGGTATTGATTCAATTGCAACTGCGGGCGATGTAAACCGTAATGTGTTGTGTACTACCAACCCGGTTGAGTCTGAGCTACATCAAGAAGCGTATGAGTGGGCTGCTAAAATTTCAGAGCACTTGTTACCAAAAACAAAAGCGTATGCTGAAATTTGGTTAAACGGCGAAAAAGCAGAAACAACAGAAGAGCCTATTTTAGGGTCTAATTATTTACCACGTAAGTTTAAAACAACCGTCACTATTCCGCCTAATAACGAGGTTGATGTTCATGCTAACGATTTAAACTTTGTCGCTATTGCAGAAGCCGGCAAGCTTGTTGGCTTTAACGTACTTGTAGGTGGTGGCCTTGCGATGACCCACGGCGATACGGCTACGTATCCACGTAAGGCTGACGACTTTGGCTTTATTAGCCTAGAAGACACGCTAAAAATTGCAGAGCACGTTGTATCTGTACAGCGCGATTGGGGTAACCGTTCAAACCGTAAAAATGCAAAAACCAAATACACACTAGACCGTGTTGGGTCAGACGTATTTAAAGCCGAAGTAGAAAAACGCGCAGGCGTTAACTTTGCACCGAGCCGCCCGTATGAGTTTACTCATCGAGGCGATCGTATTGGTTGGGTAGAAGGCATTGATGGTAAGCACCACTTAACGCTATTTATTCAAAGCGGCCGTATTTTAGACTACCCAGGTAAGCCACTTAAAACAGGTTGTCGTAAAATTGCAGAAGTTCACCAAGGTGATATGCGTATGACGGCAAACCAAAACTTAATAATTGCTGGTGTACCTGCCGATCAAAAAGCAGTGATTGAAGAAATTGCTCGCAATCATGGGTTGATTGACGACGGTGATACAGAGCAACGT
This sequence comes from Pseudoalteromonas sp. NH0006-46, assembly GCF_057547735.1. Lineage (NCBI taxonomy): Bacteria > Pseudomonadati > Pseudomonadota > Gammaproteobacteria > Alteromonadales > Pseudoalteromonadaceae > Pseudoalteromonas > Pseudoalteromonas sp. NH0006-46. Next base: position 52,182 of record NZ_BAAJML010000002.1, read on the forward strand.
AAAAATTCAATGGCCTGTGTGGCATTACCCACATGCCCGCTAGCAATGGCTGAAGCTGAACGTTACTTACCAAGCTTAATTGAAAAAACTGAAGCACTACTTGCTAAACACGGCATTCCAGACGACAGCATTATTATGCGTGTTGTAGGCTGCCCTAATGGGTGTGGCCGCGCAATGCTTGCAGAGGCCGGTTTAGTAGGTAAAGGCCCTGGTAAATATAACGTTTACTTAGGCGGTAACCTTGAAGGTACACGCATTCCTAAATTGTACCTAGAAAACGTAGGCGAAGATGTTTACCTAGAGGCGTTTGACAAGTTAATAGGCCAGTGGGCAAGTGAGCGAAACGACGGTGAATGTTTTGGTGACTTTGTAATTCGCAAAGGCATTGTTGCTGAAGTAAAAGTATCAGTAACCGATTTTCACGCATAATTAGATACCAGCGCCTGGCGCTGGTGAGGCTTGGAATTTTCCATGAGTGAATTTAAAAATATATTACAGCTAGATAAACAAAGCCAAGCAGCTATGTTGGCTGATGCTAATGGTTTACTAGCAGATATGAACGCAGAGGAACGCGTTGCGTGGGCACTTGAAAATTTACCCGACACTGCGTTTTTATCCTCAAGCTTTGGGATTCAAGCTGCGGTAATGCTGCATTTAGTAACGACCCAGCGTCCAGATATTCCTGTAGTATTAACAGACACAGGTTATTTGTTTCCTGAAACGTACCAGTTTATTGAGCAAATGAGCGAGCGTTTATCACTTAATTTAAAAGTGTACAAAGCGCAGCTGAGCCCAGCATGGCAAGAAGCTAAGTTTGGAAAACTTTGGGAGCAAGGTGAAGACGGTATTAAGCAATATAACCAGCTCAATAAAGTTGAGCCAATGACCCGTGCGTTAAAAGAAATTGAAGCGGGCACCTGGTTTAGTGGTTTGCGTCGCGACCAGTCATCAACACGAGCAGATAAGCAGTTTGTAGAAATTAGCAGAGGGACGGTTAAGGTATACCCCATTATTGAATGGTCAAACCGTGATGTCTATCAATACCTGACCAAGCATGATTTGCCTTACCACCCGTTATGGGAGCAAGGGTATGTGTCAATGGGAGATGTACACACTACGCGTAAATTAGAGCCGGGTATGACCGAAGAAGAAACACGCTTTTTTGGTTTAAATCGCGAATGTGGTCTTCATATGGACGGCGATGGGATTTAACACGATTAAGACGTTGTTTAACCACACTATAACGCAGCATAAGCTGCGTTTTTTATTGCTTAGATTTTGATAAAAAATTGCTTGATTGCACTTTATTTACTACTATCAACTTAATGGAATAACAAAAGCAGGAACGCTATGAAATACTTTACCTATTTAGCAATATCAGTCATGGTTATTGCTGTAATATCATTGTTTTATTTAAAAAAGCCCGATGGCCAAACTTGGCTTTCTGGTTCAGTAGTTAGCAAAGAAACCCAGCAAATTAAAGAACAAATGGTGGCGCTATCAACCAATACGCTTGATCAAGCTGTAAAAGGCATCCAGCAGGCTGGGGATAAAATTACCAGTGGCATTTCAAGCAATACATCAACAGTGACATCTTCAAGTACAATTTATAAGTGGCAAGATGAAACAGGCCAATGGCATTATTCAGATAGCCCTAATCCGAATGGAAAAAGTATAGAATTAACCCTTAACCCTGAAGACATAACCGTGATTGGTGCAGAAGATACCTCTATTTTAAATTTAGAATCTAGCACTAATGAGATGTCAGCTAATACACAGGCTCCTTCAATATTAAACCCTGAATCGATTAAAAAGCTGTTTGAAGACGCAGAAAACATCGAAAAAAAATTAGAAAAACGTAATAAAGAAATTAATAATTTAAGTGTGCTTTAAGCGCTATTCATGAGTACGAGAGCGGGTATAACGTTTTTCAACTTCCATTAGTAATATGGTTAGATATATTTTGGTGGGAAGTGATAATAATATGCCCACTGCAATGCAAGCTGCGGATGCAATAATGCCGTTAATACCAAATTGCTCATTAAACCCATTAGATATGATAAGTGCATGGCCCGTAATTATAAGGCATAAGCCAAGCACGATGGATGCTTTAAGTACTCTAATAATAGTTACATGCGACATAACGCCCCCACTGGTTATGGTACCAGTGTATTAAGCTATGTGTTTTGCATATTGATGCAGCGCAATAATAAGACAGTTATAAAAAAGGCCTCATGGTTTTAACCATAAGGCCTTTGAATCATTCACTACGCAGCTTAGTTAAGCATATTACGCAGTACATACTGTAAAATACCGCCATGCTTGTAGTAATCCCACTCTTTAGGTGTATCAATACGTACATCGGCTTTTACGCTTGTTTTTTTGCCCTCGGCATTTGTAGCCACCAGTGTAACTTCGTCGGTTTTATCGTACAGGCCTTGAATATCAAACTCTTCTTGTCCTGTTAAACCATGTGACTCATAACTTTCACCCTCTTTAAATTGTAATGGCAGTACACCCATCCCGATTAAGTTAGAGCGGTGAATACGTTCATAACTTTGTGCAAAAACGGCTTTTACACCCAACAGTAATGAGCCTTTCGCAGCCCAATCGCGAGACGAGCCTGTTCCATATTCTTTTCCGGCCAAAATAATAAGTGGTGTATCATTTTTTTGATATGCCATAGCTGCATCGTAGATACTTTCTAAGCTATTGTCTGGTTGCGTGCGTGTTACACCGCCTTCTGTGCCCGGTGCTAACAAGTTTTTTAGTCGCACGTTAGCAAAGGTGCCACGCATCATTACTTCATGGTTACCACGACGAGAGCCGTAAGAATTAAATTGTGCTTTTTCTACATTGTGTTCTTGCAGGTAAAGCCCAGCAGGTGCTTCGGCTTTAATTGCGCCAGCAGGCGAAATATGATCGGTTGTAACCGAGTCTCCTAGCTTAGCTAAGCAGCGCGCTCCTTCAATAGTAGGAATGCCAGGTGGCTCTACGGTCATGCCATCAAAAAATGGTGCTTTTTTAATATAGGTAGATGCGTCGTTCCAATCATATAATTTACCATCAGGTATTTGAATTTGTTGCCAACGGCTGTCGCCTTCATAAACATTGGCGTAGCTTTTGGCAAACATTTCTTTGGTAACCGTCTCTTTTACTAAATCGCTAACCTCTTTTACGCTTGGCCAAATGTTTTTAAGGTAAATATCGTTACCGTTTTCATCTTGTGCAAGAGGCTCGTTATAAACATCTATGTCTGTTCTACCTGCAATTGCGTAAGCAACAACTAAAGGAGGTGACGCTAAAAAGTTCATTTTAACATCTTGGTGTATACGCCCTTCAAAATTACGATTACCTGATAAGATAGAGCTGACTACCAGCTTGTGTTTTTGAATAGCTTGTGAGATTTCATCAGCTAGCGGTCCAGAGTTACCAATACAGGTGGTGCAACCGTAACCCACTAAATTAAAACCTAAGCTTTCTAAGTCGTCCATCAAACCTGCTTTGTCTAAGTAGTCAGTGACCACTTTAGAGCCTGGTGCAAGTGAGGTTTTAACCCAAGGTTTAACATTAATACCGAGTTGTTTTGCTTTTTTAGCCACAAGGCCCGCGGCTAAAATAACACTTGGATTAGAGGTATTAGTACAGCTTGTAATAGCTGCAATAACGCAGGCACCGTCGTTAAGTTCAAACTCTTGGCCTTTGTAATTAACTTTTGCCGCCCCCATAAATTGTGCTTCGTTTACAGGTTCATCAGGGTTGGTTGTGGGGCCTTCGCTTTCGATACGCGATTGCTCATCATCACTTTTATCGCGATGTGCGATACGCTCTTCTTGAAAGCCTTTTAAATGTTGAGAAATTTCCTCGCCGGCTTTGTTGAGCGCTATTCTGTCTTGTGGACGTTTAGGGCCCGCAAGGCTTGGTACAACATCATCGAGCTTTAGTTCTAGTGTGTCGGTATAGCGAGCTTCGTCGCCATCGTTACGCCACAGGCCCTGGTGTTTTGCGTAATCTTCAATAAGTTTTAGTTGGTCTTCATCGCGGTTGGTGAGGCGTAAATAATTAATGGTTTCATCATCAATTGGAAAAATACCACATGTAGCGCCATATTCGGGTGCCATGTTTGCAATGGTTGCTCTATCAGCAAGGGGGAGATCTGCAAGGCCATCGCCATAAAATTCCACAAACTTGCCGACCACACCGTGGTTACGCAAAATTTCAGTTACTGTAAGCACTAAATCGGTTGCTGTTGTGCCTTCAGGTAATCGGCCACTAAGCTTCATACCAACTACTTGTGGAATGAGCAAGCTAATAGGCTGGCCAAGCATAGCAGCTTCAGCCTCAATGCCACCTACACCCCAACCAAGTACACCTAAGCCATTAATCATGGTGGTGTGCGAGTCAGTACCAACCAGTGTGTCGGGGTAGGCAAACTTTTTACCATTGCTATCTTCATTGAAAATAACACGGGCTAGGTATTCTAAATTAACTTGGTGAACAATTCCGGTTGCGGGGGGCACCACTTTTAAGTTATCAAATGCCGTTTGGCCCCAGCGTAAAAATTCGTAGCGTTCTTTATTGCGGTCGTATTCAAGTTTGGCGTTTAAATCGAAGGCACCGTCATTACCATAGTTGTCTACTTGAACTGAATGGTCTATCACTAACTCAGCAGGCGAAAGCGGATTAATTTTTGCAGGATCCCCACCTAATTTTTCCATTGCATCTCGCATTGCAGCTAAATCAACAATGGCAGGTACGCCAGTAAAGTCTTGCATTACTACCCGTGCAGGGGTAAATGCAACTTCAGATGATGGTTTTGCCTTTGGATCCCAATTTAGTAGCGCATTAATATCTTGCTCTTTAATGTTTTCGCCGTCTTCGTTGCGCAGTAAATTTTCGAGTAAGACTTTTAAGGAGAAGGGGAGTCGTTTTGCTTTGTCGCCAAGTCCTTTTAGAGAATGTATATTATATTGCTCACCATTAATTGTGAGCTCATGTTGGGTATCGAAACTATTTTTCATTATTTTGCCCCTTCTTAACTAATTAAATTTTTTAAAAAGTAACCTCTGTAATTAGGTTATTGCAAAGTGCATACCATGATAAACGAACCTTAAATAGCTGCATTTATGAACAGCTAGAGTCGGGAGTAAGGTTTTAAATTATGATTTTAATAAACCATCTATGACAACTAAAAAACGTTGTTCAGCTGGCCCCATCAAGCTAGTTTAGCCAGCCTTGTTGTTTGCCTTTTATACTTAAATAAATAAGCGCTAAGGCAATGACAACTACCAATGATGGCATGATAATCGAGCTTACTCCGAGTAGAGCAATGCTATCAATTACAAAAAAGTTGTAGTATTGCTGAATTACTATCGCGCCGAGCGATAAAGCAAAAGTAGGTGTTGCAAGCGATTTTTTAGCAAGTAAAAATACGCAGCCTAAGGCACCGCCAAAAACGGCAACAGCAAAGGCAATGGTGGCCCATATTGGGGTGTTTGAATATGCAGCTTGTTGATCTAATGGTAGTTTACTGATCATATCTGGGCTTGTCATTATGTGCATAATGAATGCTATAACGCCCAATAAATTCCATATAAGAGCAGCCCAAGCTACAGGTTTAAACCAGTTTTTAGGTGTGTGAGATGACATGTTGTGACCTTGTTTTTATTATTATTAACAAGGTTATTAAAGAGTAAAAAAGCCAACTATACAAGTTGACCTTTTTTGTAGTGCAGATTATGGGCTTACCCAAATGAAATAGGGCGTCGTCCTGTTTTTTCATCGACCTTTGGCTTTTTAGTACGTTTACGCTTACTTTTTGCTGGTTGGTTTTCCGCAGCTGAAGTATTTTGCTTGGGTTCAACAGGTGCTTGTTCAATCGGTTTTTGTACTGGGGTTGCATCTTCACTCAGAGAGAGTTGAAAAAGTTCGCCATCAAATTCAAGCACATCACCACTGTATAATTTTTTCCGTTTTATTGTACAAATTTCATGGTTAACACCCACATAGCCTTCGGTGATTAGGTTTTTAGCTTGGCCGCCACCTTCAACTAAATTGAGTACTTTTAATAATTTACAGAGCTCTATAGGCTCTTCTTCTAGTTCTATTTCTATGTATTCTTCGTTCATTTTTACTCTCGGTGGAGGCTTGCATAGGCTGTAGTATAAAGGCATACAGCCAATTATGCACCAAACCAAATCACTCAAATTTACGTATTAATTATTTTTTAAAAAATGACTCCCTTAAAAAAACTGAAGTATTTATTAGTTAAGCTGCGGCGAATCACTTTTGTAGGTGGCTTACTAATTGCTATAGCTGTGTCGAATTTAGAATACATAGAATCATGGAGTAAAAAATGGGCGTAAGATTAGCAATGAGAAAAGAGCTAATGGGCTTAAATCATTCAGACATGTTAACTGCCGATGATGTTAGGGAACACCTTAGTAAATCAATAAAAAAACACGACCAAAAACCTGAGCGAGGGTTTTCGGTTATTTCAAAATTTAACGATACACACAGCCAGTTACTAAGTGGCAATACTAACAAAAAAAGCGTTTTGGAATTTGAACGTCACCGCTTATTTAAAGAGGTGTTATATACGCGCAAAAGTGTAGATGCTTGGTTGAATAACCAAATAAATTAGGTTGCTATAAGTCATTACCTCTAATAGACTACATTTGTAATCAATTGAGGTGACTATGAAAAAAGGATTTTTAATTTGTGTACTGGCATGTATGTTAGCCGCATGCCAGCAACCCACCGTTTATGTTTTTAGTGAAAATTTGCAAGTTGAACAGCGCAACCAGCTCGATGCTGCGCTAAAAGCACAGAACCTTCCTTATGAATATGTAGAACTAGAAATCCCATCTGATTTTGGTGAGGCTACATTGCTTTTATCAAGCGATAAGATTTATCAAAAAGAGACTGAGCAGTTAGCTATTATTATGCAAGAGCTAGGTTATCAACCCGAAATTAACTACACCACACGATCAAATCATTTTTATGGCGATGGCAATATAGGCTTTTATTTAAAAAGTACTGATGGAGAAGGCGCTTTTACTATGCCGTCTCGGCTAAGGACAACCCAATGCAGCGAAGATAAGTACAATGATTTAATCGTTTCCTTTACCAAAAAGCATGCTGATTTTACCTTACCCAGTGGCGCTATTGTGAGGTTAGGTTGGGAGTTTTTATACGGTTACGTTGTCATTTATTACAAAAATTATTCGCAAACATATAGCCACTCACAGCCGCTTGTAAATACGCCCTTTGGCGCCAAGCCATCCGATACTTACACATTTACAGCCCATGTCAATAACCCAAGCTGGCTTGATTGCTCATTACAGGTTGTTTATATGGATTGAACTAACCGTGGTTTTCTATATAGTCACTGAGCTTGGTTATTCGCTCGCTCATGCCTTCAATAATACGGTCTTTAATTTTTTCTCGAATGACATTGGGTAATTGAGTGAGTGCTTCGGGAGTGATGGCAAGGACAATGGTGTCGGTTTTGGCGCGGGCACTTGTACTGCGCTCTCGGTTATTTATAAATGCGCCTTCACCTATAAATTCGCCAGGCTCTATTGTGCCCAGTTCAAGTAAGTGATTATGCTTAAATACTAAAAGTGCGCCGCTAAGTACAATATACAATCGTTTATCGTTATCAAACTGCTTAAACAAAAATTGATGTTGGCCAACTAAATATAACAGGCCATATGATTCTAATAAAATTTGACGCTCGTTAAGCGTAAACTCTTTAAAAAAGTGCAGCCTGTTAATTATTTCCATTTGTTTGAACAAAGGAATATGTTCGATTAATTTCATTCGATATCAAAATTTAATGCACATTGTTAACTAATATTGCGCTCTTTTAATTTACGGGTCAATGTATTGCGACCCCAGCCTATTTTTATGGCCGCATCTTGTTTGTGACCAGAACAATTAGCGAGTGCAGTTTTAATCAAGCGTGTTTCTAATTGTGCTTGTATATCAGGCCAAATATTTTCTTTGCCTTGTTTTAGTTCATTATTAAGCCATTGCTGAAAAGCATCCAGCCAATCACCTTCTACTTGTATTGGTGTTACTTCAATAATTTCAGGGGGCAAATCTTGCTCTGTAACAAGCTCGCCTGGTGCCATAACCGTTAACCAACGACAGGTGTTTTCAAGCTGGCGAACATTGCCTGGCCAGTTAAATAAACGAAGTTGCTCAGTGGCTTTAGGGCTCAACACTTTACTTTCTACTTGCAGATCTTTAGCGCTTTTATGTAAAAAGTGTTGCGCTAAGCGTTCAATATCTTCGGTGCGTTCACGTAAAGCAGGTAAACGAAGGCGAACTACATTTAATCGATGAAATAAATCGTCTCTAAACTTACCTTGTTTAACGAGATCTTCTAAGTTTTGATGTGTCGCTGCAATGATACGTACATCGACTTTGATACTTTGATGCCCACCTACACGGTAAAATTCACCATCGGCAAGTACGCGTAAAAGACGGGTTTGCACATCAAGCGGCATATCACCAATTTCATCTAAAAATAAAGTGCCGCCATTGGCTTGCTCAAAGCGACCTTTTCGTACGCTATCGGCACCAGTAAATGCTCCTTTTTCATGGCCAAACAGTTCAGACTCAACTAATTCTTTTGGAATAGCGGCCATATTAAGGGCAATAAACTGGTTTTCTTTACGGGGACTATGGTTGTGCAGTGCACTTGCAACGAGCTCTTTACCTGTACCCGACTCACCATTAATCAAAACACTCATGCTTGATGCTGACAGTTTACCTATCGCTCTAAATACTTCTTGCATAGCCGGTGCTTCACCAATGATGTGGGCACTTTTAGGTGGCGCTTGTTTGCGTTTGGTTTTTTTTGTGGAGTTTGCTCTAAATGCGCTTTCAACAAGTGCAACGGCTTCATTTAAATCAAATGGTTTAGCTAAGTACTCAAATGCCCCTTTTTGAAAGGCATTCACTGCTGAATCTAGGTCTGAGTGTGCAGTCATTATGATCACTGGTAAGCCAGAGTTTTGTTCTGCGATGAGTTCAAGCAGCGCCATGCCGTCCATACCGGGCATTTTTACGTCCGACACCAAAACAGCTGGCTGGCTAAATTTTAATGCATTAAGTACATCTTGCGCATTAGCAAAACTTTCCACATTAAAACCAGAACGTTCTAGTGCTTTTTCAAGTACAAAACGAATTGATGCGTCATCATCTACAAGCCAAACTGTTTTCATGCAAACTCCAAACATTAATCTGCAAAGGGCAGATAGATATTAAATTCAGTATGTCCAGGCCAGCTATCACATTCAATGTAGCCATCGTGTTGATCAATAAGCGTTTGCGCAATCGAGAGTCCAAGTCCAGAGCCACCTTCTTTATTGGTGATCATAGGGTAGAACAATGTTTCACGTATGCTGTGATCAATGCCTGGTCCGTTATCAGATATTTGGATCAACAAGGCTTTTTTAGGAGCCTTACCCGGGCGGCGATGCTGATGATTTATTCGTGTTTTTATTTTTATCTCACCACCATCAATAAGCGCCTGCTGAGCATTACGAACAATATTCAAAACAACTTGTTGTATTTTGCTCTGATCAATAAACACATCAGGGATACTAGGATCGTAGTCTTTTTTCAATTCGATATTTGTACAATTATCGAGTGTGCTTAACTTCACAACCGACTCTAACGCTTGGTGTATATTAACGTAAGATTTTTGCGGAAGCTGATTAGGCCCTAAAAGTCTATCTACTAATTCACGTAACCTGTCTGCTTGCTCTATAATGAGCTCAGCGCATTGATTTCTTTCTTGCTGATCAACCTCATATTGCAATAACTGCGCCGCTCCGCGGATTCCACCCAAAGGATTTTTAATTTCGTGTGCTAAGCCTCTTATTAAATTGCGTGCAGCTTGGTATTGGTGCATTTGATTTGAGGCCTGATCGTGTTTTATTTCGTCGTCTGTTTGGCGACACTCTAATAAAATATAAGCAATCCCTTTAAAGTTAATTCGTCTTGAATTAACGCTTACTTTGGCATGGCGAGAATCGCTAAACACCACGTCAGCTCTGTGTTGTTGGCAATCAACACCATCAATTAATGAAAACTGCGCTATTCGTTTTAAGTCAATTGAATGGTAATTAAAAAGGGTATCAAAGGGCTGTTTCAATAAGCGTTTAGTAGCCAGCCCAAGTAACTCACTGGTACTGGTATTTGCATAAACAACCGTAAAGTTTTTATCGAGAAGCATGACCGACGTTGTTTGATTTTGCCATATGGCATCAAGTAATTCAGGGCTAAAATTTTCGTTATTAATCATGTATGCACCATTTTAGTGCGCAGGTGTTTGCAGGCCAGGTTTTATCTAAAATGAGCTGCTGCGCCTAAGTATTAAGTTTTGCTTTAATTGCCATGGGTTTTGCCTTTTCTGCGCATATTAAATATACGAGGCTCGCTCACAGCGATAATTTGGTTTTTCTCGTTAAACAGCCTCAGTTGAAGCATGTGTTCACCGGCTTCAACATCAGCAATTGCAAATACGGAGTTGTTTATTGCAGGGCCGTTTGCTTCTCCATTAACAAGCAATTGAATGGTATACCCTGTTTTAAAGCTCGGGATTACCCGGCTGGTGACGTATATTGTTCCGGTATTTTCATGAATGGTTTGATTGTGCTCAGGTGACGTAATGGCAATACCAAACCCTGTTTTTTTAGTATGGGATTGGCTGCTGAGAGTCGCTATATCTTTAGCGGGTATAGTTAAACTTTGGCTAGAGAGTTTGACCTCTGTAGCACCTTTACGCGGTGTATCTGAAAACACTAAAACGCCATTTTGATCCTTCCAAGCGTAAATTCTTTTTTCACCCGCATAACCATAATTACTTAATCCTAAAGTAATCATTAGCAATAAAATCTTACTATTCACACTGCTACCCTGCAATTTTTATGATGGCTTAACTTTAGTGGAGTTTGATTTAATTTACCATTAAAAAAGCCCGCTTAGCGGGCTTGAGAACACACATTCTTTTACAGTGTTAAATTAACAGCTGTAGTACATTTCAAACTCAACTGGGTGAGTTGTCATGTTAAGCTTTTCAACTTCTTGACCCTTAAGTGCAATGTAAGCATCAATTAGGTCATCAGTGAATACACCGCCTTGAGTTAAGAACTCACGGTCAGCACTTAGTGCATCGAGTGCTTCACCAAGTGAAGATGCAACTTGTGGAATTTCTGCTGCTTCTTCTGCTGGTAAGTCATATAAATCTTTATCCATTGCATCGCCAGGGTGGATCTTGTTTTTGATACCATCAAGGCCAGCCATAAGCATTGCTGAGAAAGCAAGGTATGGGTTAGCTGTTGGATCTGGGAAACGTACTTCAATACGACGACCTTTCGCAGATGGTACCACTGGGATACGAATTGAAGCAGAACGGTTACGTGCAGAGTATGCAAGCATTACTGGCGCTTCAAAGCCCGGTACTAAACGTTTGTACGAGTTAGTTGATGCGTTAGCAAATGCGTTAATAGCTTTAGCATGCTTGATAATGCCGCCAATGTAGTAAAGCGCCTCTTCAGATAGGCCGCCGTACTTATCGCCTGCAAACAAGTTTACACCGTCTTTAGCTAAAGACTGGTGACAGTGCATACCAGAACCGTTATCACCAACAATTGGCTTAGGCATAAATGTAGCTGTTTTTCCGTATAAATGAGCCATGTTATGAATAACATATTTCATCTCTTGGATTTCATCCGCTTTTAAAACCATGCTGTTAAAACGCGTTGCAATTTCGTTTTGGCCAGCTGTTGCTACTTCGTGGTGATGTGCCTCTACCACTTGACCTAGTTCTTCAAGCACTAAACACGTGGCTGAACGCCAATCTTGTGAAGAATCAACAGGTGAACAAGGGAAGTAACCGCCTTTAACACCTGGACGGTGACCAGTGTTACCGCCTTCGTAATCTTTATCTGAGTTCCATGCCGCTTCAACAGCATCAACTTTGTACATTGAACCAGACATATCTGATTTGTATTTAACATCGTCGAAAAGGAAAAACTCTGGCTCTGGCCCAAATAACACAGTATCTGCGATACCTGTAGATTTCATGTACTCTTCAGCACGTTTTGCAACAGAGCGTGGGTCACGCTCGTAACCTTGAAGTGTAGAAGGCTCTACAACGTCACAACGTACAATTAATGTCGTTTCTTCAGTGAATGGGTCAAGTTTTACTGATTCAGCAACAGGCATTAATACCATGTCTGATTCGTTAATGCCTTTCCAGCCAGCAATTGAAGAACCGTCAAACATTTTACCGTCTTCGAAAAAATCTTCATCAACTTGGTGATGAGGAATAGATACATGTTGCTCTTTACCTTTTGTATCAGTAAAGCGTAAATCAATGAACTTAACGTCATTTTCTTTAATAAAATCTAAAACCGATTGTGACATGTGTCCTCCAACTATTGGGTTTTATTATTGCTGCATAATTGCTTTGGGATTTATTAAGCTGATTTTGTGCCATTTTTATAACTCTATGTTTATAGGTTAAAAAAACTTAGTTGCTACAATGTGGGGCATAAAATGGCACCAACATGGTGCGGTTAAGTTCCACTTTGGTGCAAGCTGTGCACGCTCTATTTTGTTGTTAATTTAATCGCTCGAAATCAGCATAACCTAAATGTAAAAGAGTGCCAAAAATATCGTATAAATAGTGTAAACTGCATTTTTGAAAAAATAATGACAATTTATTTCATATAATTGTCATATATAAAACAGATACTTAGTAAAAGTATTGAGAAAGTTTTGAAAATTGTATTGGATAAACTTTCATCCATGTCATTAATGAGGGATAATATGCGCCCTTTTAAATCCTATGCTTGGACATCTCGTGAAAACGCAGATGAGTGCGTAGATCTTGCAGGATCATTGAGAATTTAATTTCTCTGAGTAAATATATGAGCATCGAACAGTTAAGAAATATAGCGATTATCGCGCACGTTGACCACGGTAAAACAACTCTGGTTGACAAACTACTTGAGCAATCAGGTACATTAGAAACACGCGGCGGTAACGAAGAGCGCGTGATGGACTCAAACGACATTGAGAAAGAGCGTGGTATTACCATTTTAGCTAAAAACACAGCTATCTCTTGGAATGATTACCACATCAATATCGTAGATACCCCGGGACACGCCGATTTCGGTGGTGAAGTTGAACGCGTACTTTCGATGGCTGACTCAGTATTATTACTTGTTGATGCTCAAGAAGGTCCAATGCCACAAACGCGTTTCGTAACGCAAAAGGCATTCGCGCAAGGCTTAAAGCCAATCGTCGTTATCAATAAAATTGATAAGCCAGGTGCACGCCCTGATTGGGTTATGGATCAAATCTTTGATTTATTCGATAACCTTGGCGCAACTGACGAACAGTTAGACTTTAAAGTAATCTACGCATCAGCTATCAACGGTTGGGCAACATTAGATTTAGACGAGCCATCAGACAACATGGAACCTATGTTCAAGATGATCGTTGATGAAGTATCACCACCGGATGCAGATCCTGAAGGTGACTTCCAAATGCAAATCTCTCAGCTTGATTACAACTCGTACAAAGGTGTAATTGGTATTGGCCGTATTAAGCGCGGTTCTGTTGCGACTAACCAACAAGTGACGGTTATCAGCGCTGACGGCACGACTCGTAACGGTAAAATTGGTTCAGTACAAAGCTACTTAGGCCTTGAGCGTATCGATACTGATAAAGCTTATGCTGGTAACATCGTTACTGTAACAGGTTTAGGCGAGCTTAAGATTTCAGATACGCTTTGTTGTCCTAACAACGTTGAAGCATTACCACCACTAAGTGTTGATGAGCCAACAGTAACAATGACGTTCTCTGTAAATAACTCTCCGTTCTGTGGTAAAGAAGGTAAGTTTGTAACATCACGTAATATTCGTGAGCGTTTAGACAAAGAATTAGTACACAACGTAGCACTTCGTGTTGCAGATACAGATAACCCAGATAGCTTCCGCGTATCGGGTCGTGGTGAATTACACCTAGGTATCTTAATTGAGAACATGCGTCGTGAAGGTTACGAGCTAGCTGTTTCTCGTCCAGAAGTAATCTTACGTACTGTTGATGGTGTGTTAGAAGAACCGTATGAAACACTAACGATTGACTGTGAAGAAGAGCACCAAGGTTCTATCATGGAGCAAATTGGTCTTCGTAAAGGTGAGTTAACTGACATGGCACCAGATGGTAAAGGTCGTATGCGTATGGACTTTATGATCCCAAGCCGTGGCTTAATTGGTTTCCAAACTGAGTTCATGACATTAACGTCAGGTTCTGGCTTACTTTACCATACGTTCGATCACTACGGTCCGCACAAAGGTGGCGAGCTAGGTGTTCGTAAGAACGGCGTAATGATTGCTAACGCAACAGGTAAAGCACTTACTAACGCATTATTTAACTTACAAGAGCGCGGCCGTTTATTCATCGGTCACGGTGTTGAAGTTTATGAAGGTATGGTTATCGGTATTCATAGCCGTGATAACGACCTTACAGTTAACGCGCTTAAAGGTAAGCAACTTACTAACGTTCGTGCATCTGGTACAGATGAAGCACAAACATTGACACCAGCACTTAACTATTCACTTGAGCAAGCGCTTGAGTTTATTGCTGATGATGAGTTAGTAGAAGTTACACCTGAGAACATTCGTATTCGTAAACGTCATTTAACTGAAAATGAGCGTAAACGTGCGGGTCGTGCTCCTAAAGCTTAATTGCTTTTAGAATAAAAATTTAAAAGCCGCTGTATTGAAAAATACAGCGGCTTTTTTATTTTTAAAGCAAGAGAAGCTTTCAGTTTTTAGTTATCAGTATTGAGCTCTAAAAGCGCAGCGCCTCTTAACCTCTTTGTGAATATTTTACTTAAATATTTTTTGCACAAGGAGAAGAGCATGAGAAGTGAAAGAGTGAAAGCTAAAAGAGCCTACAATGCGAAGTATCTATAATTGTTGGTAGGGTATTTTTTCGTTGGGTTTCGCTTTGCTCAACCCAACCTACGTCTCAACTATTTATTAGTCGTTACTTCATGGCAGTAGAGTGGTTTTGCCAAATGTGTCAACGACTCTGGTTCGTTCTATGACAAAACTGCCACAATGTATTTATCTCTATAAGCGCAGCGCCTCTTATCCTCTTTGTGAATAATTCACTTAAAGATCTTTTGCACAAGGAGAAGGGAGTGAGCAGTAAAAGAGTTAGAGCAGAAACAATCGATAATGCAAAGTATCAGTGTTCGCTGGTAGGATGTTTTTTGTTGGGTTTCGCTGTGCTGCGCTCAAACCCAACCGTTTTCAGTTGTTAGTGGTTACTTATTTTTTGGCTGCAGGGTGATTTTGCCAAATACATCTGCGTCTATAAATCCACGGTTTCTACTGCGGTCTACAGGTTGTACTTCGTGTGAACCCATAAAGTGTTCACGTACATCACTGCCATCGTTATCGCAATAGGCGAGCATAAAACCAATAACTTGTTTTTCGCTAAGTTTAATGGGTGTATTTACAGCGCCTTCTTTGTAGTCATTCGGGTAGAGCTTTATGGCTACTTCCCATGTGATGTTATAAGGCGCTTTTGTGTTGCGTTTCCAGTTGCTTATTAGGTGGTCGGTATACAAGTGCGCTTTTTTATCAGGGCCGTAATCGGCGGCTTGGTTATCAAGGCCAATATGGTACGCAAAAGCAGAGTGGTTAAATTGGTGAATCCCGCCCGATGCATCGCTATCTATAAATATTTCAAGGGCATCGTCATCCCAATATTTATAGGTTGGGTCTGGGTGTGTATCTATTAAAACATCATCTACAATATCGGCTTGTAGGTATAAGAATTTTTCATCCCACAATAAGCGATATCGGCCTTTAAAATCGGCATCGTTTGAAGGTAGTGTACCATCCATTAAATGTGGCATATCGTGCCAAGCAGCCTTATCCCATGCGCTTTCAGATACGCCGTCAATATTAATAGGGGTTGATGTGTATTTTACGTCTGCCGCCATTATTTGGGTGCTGATTAATAAGCTTGTTGCTAAGAGTATTTTTTTCATTAATAGCCTTACTAATTGAAGATGACTTAGCTTGGCCTAAGTGACTATTAAAAACAAATATATATGTGTATTTTAACTAATAGCACCTGTAATGCTGTCTTTTAACGCGAGCATTAATAAGTGGGCACTTTCGCCAGACATTTTAAATGGATTAAAATCAACAGAGCCTGAAAATTTCAGATTCAGTGATTCGGTTACTCTAGATTGTGGAACATAACCCATAGACCACTTTTCAAATTCTCTTTCTGGAATTTGGGTATAGTTAAGCATAATTACATTGTGGTGACGCTTGTCATTTAATATTTGTTGATAGGTATTATTTACTGCGGTTCTGGAGCCTTCAAGGCACTGTAAAAAGTACTCGTTACTAAAGCAAAGCATGCCGGTAACATGTGTTTTTACATTATAGGTACGAGCACTTTGTAAAATATTTTCTATATCTTTAGGCCCAAAGCCGTCTGTAATTTTGCTTGCGTAAATGAGTCGTACAAGAAACATATTATTCCCTCCTGCTTAGTTAATTAAAGATAGTTCAGCAAGGAGTTTATTACTAATTATGTTAGTGACTGATTAAAGTTTAATAGTCTCACCTTCGTTTAAAATATAAAGCGGCACTGATGATTTCATTGTTTTATGCATGTGTAATAAACGCAGTAAGGCTGAATGACTCGTCCGATCGCCCATTTTCCATGATGAGTTACCATATCCCCAAGGTATCATTACCTTGCAGTTAAGCTCTTGTGCGGCTGTAAGAGCATCTTCTGGTGTAGTATGAACATAACGATACCATTTAGGGTTATCTTCGCTGTAGTACGATGCTATGGGCATTAAACATATGTCTATGCCGCCATAGTTGTGTTGAATATCTTTAAAATGCTTTGAGTAGCCTGTGTCGCCTGCAAAAAATAAGGTTTTGCCATTTTGCTCAAGTAACCAGCCATTCCATAAGTCTTTATCGTTATCTTCATAAATAAAGGGCACTAATATTCGACTGCTGAAATGATGCGCAGGTAGTGCATGAATAGTTAAATCATCAATTTTAGTTTTTGCAAACCACGCCATTTCGCTAATATTAAGCCCTGCATTTGGAAAGTTATCTGCCATGCCTAATGGTGCTAAGTAACGTGGTTTGCTTCCTATTTCTTCTATATCAGATTTATTAAAGTGATCGTAATGAATATGTGAATACATAATGGCGTCTACGTTTTCGAGTTCAGTTTTGCTTAGCCAGTCACCTGGTTTTCGATAAAAGCCAGAGGCAAGCTTAAATGCTAAATCAACCGGGGAATCAAACTGCTCTTTTACAGGGTCAAATACGACATGTTGGCCGCTAGGTGTTCGGATCAAAAAACCAGCATGCCCTAACCAACGTATATTAAAGCCAAGGTTTAGATGCGGGTTTAATTGCTCAGCGTTATATGTGCAATTCTCAGCAGTGGTTTCGCATATTACGTTGGGGTGCTTTGGGTAGCAGTCGGTTTCACACGTAACTGGGTAGGTTTTTTCGCCCATATAGAGATTGTGATAGCGATCTTTACGCTCACCTGATTCATGAATTGGCGTTACGCTGTCTTGCCCTGCAATAACATTGATATTGTTGTTTGTGCTACAGGCAGCTAAAAAACTTGAGGAAACAAATAAGCACAGTGTGTGTAATTTCATTTTTATTATTTTTATTGCTTCAATTAGGTAAAAGTTTAACAAACGCTATTTATTAAACAATGTGTTAATCGTAACAAAAAATAATTTTAAAAAAGCCTGTTAGGGTAGCAGGCTTTTAGGGGAGCTATATTAAGTAGCATTATTAGGCTTTGTTCATTTGCTCAATAAATTTGTTTGAATCGGCAATTGACTTGTTCATGTCGTTCATCAGTATCTGAATATCGCGTTTAAGGTTAGTAAATTCACCTTTTATAGCAGCAACGGCCTGTGCATTTAAATTATGCTTTAAGTACAAAACGTTATCTTTTAGTGATGAGAGAACTGGTTCCATTTTACTTTCAGCACTTCGCATAGAGCGAAGAAGCTGATCAAACTGGCGCTTAGTGGCGTTAAGTTTTTTACTGCTTTCGCGTTTTAACGAAGCGCTTTTGTATTGTTCTAACTCATCGCTCCACTCATCAAACAATGCTTCAGCAACGTCTTCTACTTTATTAATATTGGTAGTAACATCATCTGCGGCTTTAAGGCTTGATTCGTAATCGTCATTGAGTTGGTTGTAAGCATCTTGTAGCTCACCGCCGTCGAAATTAATAAGTGTAGTTAAACGTTCAAGCGCTGACTGAAACTCTTCTTGAGACTCTTCTTGCGACTCTTTTGTTTCTTCTACGCGATCAATAAGAATGTCACGTTTGTGAACGCCTACTTTTTCCATTGCAGAATAATAAGCTGATTGACAGCCAGATAATGCTAACGTTAGGGCAAGTATTGATGCGCTTAACAGTGTTTGTTTTTTCATTTGATTCCCTATTTACGTGTAAGTGCTGTAAATTCCGGTGCTGATTGTTATGATAATCAAAACTCGATAAGCACAAGTCAATTGTATGAATGATAAGCTCTCCCATTACAAACAGCAAGTTAAGTCCTTTATACGCCAGCAACCCGGCTGGTGGATGCAATATATTAACCGTTGTATAGATGATCAAATTACAGTTAATGCCGGTTACCTTGCTTACGTAACGCTACTTTCATTAATACCACTTATTGCGGTGGGTGTTGCTATATTTTCAGCGTTTCCGGGGTTTGAATCGACACGCATGGAAATAGAAAGCTTTTTGTTTACTAACTTTGTACCGACTTCTACGGATGTGATAAGAGAGCATATTAGCTCCTTTGCAGGAAATGCCAATCAAATGACTGCAGTGGGTATTGGTTTTTTAGCCGCCGTTGCCTTACTTTTAATACGTAATGTAGATGCAACACTTAATCGTATTTGGCGTATTAAGAAAAAGCGCCCGATGATGATTTCATTTGCAGTGTATTGGATGGTACTGAGTTTAGGCCCAGTGTTACTGGGGGCAAGTATTGGTGTAACTTCGTACATTGTGTCGTTAGTCTCGTTTGCTGACCAAGGTATTCCAGGGTTTAGTGGTTTTTTATTAAAATTGCTCCCTTATGGAATTTCGATGATGGGGTTCATCATGCTTTATACCCTAGTGCCTAATACACGCGTATCGTTTAAAGCCGCAGTGCCAGGGGCATTATTTGCTGCGCTTTTATTTGAGCTAACAAAAAAAGGGTTTGCACTTTATATTAGCCACTTTCCTTCGTATGAAGTGATTTATGGTGCAGTAGCCACTATTCCAATTTTATTTGTGTGGGTGTATTTAGCGTGGGTAGTTGTACTTTTGGGCGCCGAATTTACGGCATGTATTAGCCCAAATGATATTGAGGATACCCCAGAAATAGAACTGGAAGAAGAACCTAAATCAAAGGATATAAGTTAAATGCAAGGGTTAATACAGCGGGTAAAACACGCAAAGGTAGAAGTTAACAACCAAGTAATTGGGCAAGTAGCGCAAGGTATTTTACTTTTGTTAGGTGTTGAAAAAGCAGACGATAAACACGCTGCCGATAAGCTTTTACATAAAGTCAGTAATTACCGAATTTTTACCGACGAAAACAACAAAATGAACTTAAGCCTAAAAGATATAGGCGGAGAGTTACTAGTGGTTTCGCAATTTACATTAGCGGCTGATACCAAAAAAGGAATGCGTCCGAGCTTTTCATCGGCGGCAACCCCAAGCCAAGCTAATGAGTTATATGAGTATTTTGTTGACCAAGCCAAAGCGTTAGGAATTAAAGTAGCAACTGGGGAGTTCGGTGCCGATATGCAAGTGAGCTTATGTAACGATGGGCCGGTTACGTTTAACTTATCTGTTTAAGGTGTTTGCTTGTGAATCACAACAATATGGTTAACGTACCCCTTAATTTTTTGAGGGTGAATATCACAGCCAAATACATTGCGTAATTGTTGCTGAAGTTGCTTTAACTGTGAGCTGTGTTGCGATAAAAAATTAATAAAGAGTGTCCCGTTGTTGTTCAGCGCTGAGTAGATTTTTTCATAAAATGCGCGTTCAAATAAAAAACGGGGTGCATCTATGTGGCTAAACAAATCTAAAATAATCCAATCAATATTTCGGGCAGTATTTAATACCAGCTGCGCGTCAGCGCAAAGTAAATTCTCATCACTTTTGATTGCAAAAAACTGTGAATAACACGCCAATATTTCTGCGTTTTTTTCAACTGACGTTATATTTACTTGGGGGTATTGGTTAAGTAAATAGTTGCGAATAGCCCCACCACCTAGCCCAAGTTCAAGCACGTTATTAGGGGGTGAAAGTGTTTGCCATTGTTTAGCCAAATATTGTAAGTGAGGAAACAACAGAGCTTCAGGGTTTTTGACATCGATAATGGATTGCAACGTATTATTAATTAGCAGCCACCGTAAATTACCATGCTCGCGCACTTGAATGTGCTCGCCATTTACGTTGTGCCAATAAAGTAGGACTCCTTCATTTTGGCTGCCTTCAATAAAATGGCTATTAATTAGGCCTGTTGAGGCATCAATATATGTAGTCATGATCTTTAGCATAAACCAGCTTGGTTAAAGCGCAATGTGATTTGTCATTAATTTTTTACGCATTTATAAAGTCTCACCAAAGTCGTATTTGCAGTTTTTTTAAGATGGAGTATGGTATTTGCCATCAACAGGTTGAGGCCTTTTTAAATTTCTACATGCGGCTTTTACAACAACAGGAGTAAGTATGTTTCAAGTAAGTACCCCACAAAGTAGCGAAGATTGGCAAGCTTATTATCAATTACGTTGGGAAGTATTACGTGCTCCTTGGGGCGAGCCCAGGGGGTCTGAACAAGATGATTTAGAGCAGGACGCTGAACACCGGTTTATAAAAAATAAAGAGGGTGAAGTATTAGGGGTGGCTCGATTACATTTTAATAACCATGAGCAAGCTCAGGTTCGTTATATGGCGGTGGCTGAAGGTAACCGAAATCAGCATATTGGTAGTCGTCTGTTACACGATTTAGAAAAAATAGCATGGACACAAAATGCCGATGAACTAGTGTTATTTGCACGCGAACGCGCACTTGAATTTTATAAGCGCCACGGCTACGAATTAAAAGAAAAAGCGCACTTAGCTTACGGTGATGTTCAGCATTTTAAAATGGTTAAGCAAAAGCCGAGTGAGCCAGGTTGGTTCCGTCATCCTAATTGGACTCAAGTACTACAAAATATCTGGCGGGAATCAATTCCTATTAGTGATGCAATGGGCATTAAAGTAGAAAGTTACACCGATTGGCAATTTACAACCAGCGCTGATTTAGACGCTAATTTAAATTTACATAACACCATGTTTGCTGGTTCTATTTATAGCTTAGCCACATTAACTGGCTGGGGAGCAACGTATTTGGCGCTCAAAGAAGCGGGGCTTGAAGGTAATATTGTACTGGCTGATGCCAATATTAAGTACTTAAAGCCACTCAATACAGATCCGCGCGGTTGTGTCGATTTACAAGCGTGTAAAGGTAAATTAAGCGATTTAGAAGCCGATGGTAAATCAAGTTATGTGGTACCGGTAACCATTTATGATGGTGACAATGTAGTTGCTGAGTTTGAAGGTGTGTTTGCCATAAAAAAATAACGAGTAATTTTTAATTAAAAAAGCCAAGCACTTAATAATTAATGCTTGGCTTTTTTATGCGCTGATTTTATAACAAATCGGTTAATAAGATACCCACGCCAATCCGCTCAACATCGGCGTTGTAATCAATTAGGCTTTCACCGTAGCCGTTAAAGTATTGCGCGTAGCCACGAACGCGGCCCCACAAAGGAAATGACCAATCAAGCTGAAGTGCACCGCGATTGTCTGAATTTAAATTGTTGCGAGTCATAAAGCTAAATTCATGATCGTGATAACGATACGCACCACTAAATTCAAAATACCCCATGTATTTGTAAATATCGGGGTTATCGTCACCTTTAGCGTCTAGCAGATCTTCTTTTTCGTCTTCAGCTATGCGGTACCAAGGTTTAAAACTAAAAACAAAGCCTCGGTTTTCCCAAATGAAATCGGCGTAAATACGGTTCCACGAGCGCGAGTTTGGTTGGCTACGGCCATTTGACTGGTGCGATATACCGAGCACAATAGCCATTTCATCGCCCCAGAGTACGTTTTCTGGATCAAGGTAATTTATCCAAAAAATTTCTGGCTCGTAGTTAGTTTCACGAAATGGCGATGAAATTTCCGAGTTATAAATTTGCCAATACGATTGCAGGGTAAAGCCAAAATACAATGCTTGGTCTTCGTCAGAGAATTCGTCAAACAAGGGGACCTTGATTGAAAGCTGATATTTAGCTTCTAAGTTATCGAGTGTATCACCATCTTGTTCGTCTGTGAGCTCGTCAAAACGATCGAACGGGCGATCGTTTGGATGCGATACATATGATAATGGCAATATGTAATTACGTTTATGGGGTGTGATTACATTACGATTTTTTTTGCCTACCTCTTCACGTGCTTGGCGTTTATCAAGTGCGGTCAGTTGTTTGTTTTCTTCCAGTGCAGAGCATTTTTTACGAAGCTCATCGAGTGTTTGCTTGCCATCGCCCCCAATCACTTCATTCAAAATACATTGCTTGACGAGTTCTATGCTGCTGTCTTGCTCGTTTGTTGGTACTTCGTCTTGCGCAAATGCTGCGGTACTTAGTAAAGCTGAAAGGGTGATCCAGTGGCGCCAGCTCATTGTAATTCCTTGTGAGTATTGGGTAGGTTGTGATTTATTTTATTATAACGCTTTTTACATTAGGTACAGTGAACTTTTACTGAACTGTTTACATTACGTTAAAAGCGGTACTGATAGATCAAAAGAAAAGCGGCCTAAGCCGCTTTGTCTAATGTACATTAACTTAGGAGATTAATGTACTCTCACGCAATGAGAAGGGTGAGTGATAGCGCAGTGCGCTATAACTCAAATATGTTGGTAAAAAATTTATACAACTCAGTGCCTTGGTTTACGCTTGCCGAGGCAAAGTGCAAAATAGCGATGGCATCGAAATCGAGGCTGAGCGTTTGTAGTGGCTGCTCACTCAAGTAGCGCTCCATGCGTAAAACATGTGCAATGGGCTCGCCTGCTTTAATATGCCCACCTAGTGGGGCTACATATTCAACCATGCCGCCAATAGGGGCGTAGTAAGCAAAGTAGTCATCTAAATGGCATGCGTAGCGGGTTATATTGCTCGGTTTGTGTGGTGCGTCTACCAATACGTTTTTATGATTTAGGTAACTTAAAATGCTATTTGCATCGTTGAGTGCTTCTTTTAGGTCTATTTTTTCTTGGCTACCTAGCTCAACCGTAAAGGCTTCTACCTGTACGTTGAATGATCGCCCTTGCGCGCTAAGTGCATCACTTAGGTGCCACCATGGGCAAAAGCTTGCTTCGTCCATGGCGCCATCAAAGTCGCTTGGGATGAGCAGTATATGTTCAATATTAAAATAACGAGCGCTGTCGGTTGCATACGCTGGGCAATATAAGTGCTTGCTTGAGATAGGCCCTGTGTGTAAATCGAGTACTATGTCGGCTTGGTGCGCAAGCTTTTGCAAATTAAGCGCAATGCGTTTACCTGTATTGAGTAAATAAGCGGGGCCGTTAAGTTTGGCATCTATTTCATCAAGCAGGGCTTTTTTAAAGTTACTTTTTAAAGCTGCATCGCCGTACTGGCTATGATCTTTGGCAAACTGGGTGACTAAATCACTATTGTAGTGATACATGCGGTTCCAGTTAGTGCCAGTAATCGGGTCGAATCGGCCAAGGGTAAATTCCCCTGATTTTTGGTTACACCCAATAGGGTTAGCATAAGGTACTAAGGTAATGTCGCCTTTTAAATTGAGCTGTTTTAATTGCTCTAACAGCTGAAAAATAACCGCGTTACCTTGTACTTCAGCGCCGTGCATATTTGCTTGAATATAAACACTTGGCCCGCTGCCATCGCCTTTTAAGCGATACACAGGAATAGTGAGAGGCAAGCCGTTTGCCACTTCCCCTACTACAATGTTTTCTTGGCTGATTGGTGTTGTTATGCTCATGTTTATTACCTTAAATAGTGGCTGGCATCTTCTGCTTGGCGTACACAGGTGAGCTCACCATTGTGTAACACATATTCTGCTGCCAGCTCATGGCATAAAAAATACGGCATGCTTTCGGTAAAACCATAGGCGCCACATTGGCTAAATACCAGCCAGTCTTGCTCGTTTAAATCGCTTGGTAAGTTATGCTCGCCTAAGCAATCAAGGGCCGTACATAACGGCCCATATAAGCTCATTGCTTGTTCTGGCGCTGTTGATTCGCGCAGTAACGCCGCAGGAAAATCTTGGCTTGTAACAGCAGGGCGCAATAAGTGGTTAATACCACCGGTTAAAATAACTTGCTGTTGGCCGTAGTTTTGTTTGCACTCAACGACGGGGTTAGCGTAATGACCGCATTCGCCTACAGCGTAACGGCCAAGCTCCATCCATAGCTCGTCTACACCCGCATCTTTTTTAATTTTTGCCAGCGCGGTGATTAATCCATCCCACTCAAGTGTTGCATCGTTTGGTGTGTAAGGAATACCTAAACCGCCGCCTAAGTCTAAAACTTTAAGGTTTATATTTAAGTTATTAGCCAAGGTGGTAAGCGGTGCAATCATTTGCGACCACAGCTCGCTTAGCTTTTGCGTGCTAAGCATGTTACCCCACTGAAATATATGTAGGCCATCAAAGCTAAGGGCTGGGTAATCGGCGGTATTTAGTGCTTGCCATTCATCGCAGCCAAGCCCAAACGGAGTTAGGCTGTCGCCGCCTAGAGGATTTTTTTCACCTTCAGGCCAGCGTAGTTGCACACGTAATAAAACTTGCAGCTGCGTATTTTGCAGCTGCGCTTGTTGGTTTAACCAACGCACTTGATTGAGGCTTTCGGCAACAAATATGCGCACACCGCGCTCAATAAAGTGTTTAATTTGTTTAGGGCTCTTTGCAGGCCCTGTGTTGAGCACGCGCTGCGAACTAATACCTTGTGCAAGGACTTGTTCAAGTTCACCTTTACTTGCAACGTCAAAGTTAAAGCCTGCGCTATCTAAGCTTTGAATAATCTTAGAAAGCGGGTTCGCTTTTACTGCATACCAAAGTTTTACATCGGTTTGCGCAACTAAACGCGCAAGGTGTGCGTTTAGTTTATCTAAGTCGTAAACAAAAAAAGGGGTATCAAGTTGCTGTGTAAGCGTATTAACAGAGGTTTTGATTGGCGTGCTCAAAAAGCTCATTATCGTAAAACCTCTTCTAGCAATAATGATGCATCGCTTTGTTCGTCGCGGTATTTAACAATTAACGCACACGACATGCTTAAGCCTTGCTCACGTGCCCATTCGTTAGACGCCGGGCGAGAGCCAGGTATTACAATTGCGTATTCTGGGATTGGTTCGCCTTTATCAAGCTGACGCTCATTAACGCAGTCGTATACCGGAATGGTTGCAGATAAGCGTACGCCTGGCGCTAGTACTGCCCCTTTTTTAACAACTACGCCTTCAACAATGACACAACCTGCGCCAATAAAGGCATCGTCTTCAACTACTACAGGGCTTGCACCAATTGGCTCAAGTACACCGCCAAGTTGCACAGCTGCGCTCAAATGTACATTTTTACCTACTTGTGCACACGAGCCTACTAATGCGTGGCTATCAACCATCGTGCCTTCGTCGATGTATGCGCCAATGTTTACGTACGCTGGTGGCATAATAATAGTGCCTTTAGCTACGTATGCACCACGGCGAACGCTTGAACCACCAGGTACCATACGCACGCCGTCGTCAGTACTAAACTCTTGCGGTGCAAGGTTGTGTTTATCTACAAAACCACCTGCAAACTCAGTGTTAGTGCCATTTTTAAAGGCTTCTAAAATGCCTTGTTTTACTTCTACGTTAGCTTCCCATTGCCCGCTTTCGTTTTGTGATGCTGCGCGTACTGCGCCCGATTCTAAATTATTTAGTAGTTCTAACCAGCTCATTATAAAAACCTGTATTTAATGCCAAGATAAAATGGTGTCGTTTGCAGTAGTAATGCAATCGGTTTGCGTTAACTCAAGATGCGTTAAAGGTGGGCGTAGCAACGGGCTACTTAAGCGGCCTTGTTGGTGCATTAACACTTTAACGGGAATAGGGTTTGCTACAGCAAAAAGGCTATTAATAGCGCGAGTCCACTGAGCAAATAAATTGGGGTGTTGGCCACTTAGGCTGCGTTTTACAAACTCATGCGTTTGTGTTGGCCACGCGTTTGCTGCAACCGATACTAAGCCTTTTGCGCCAGCTTGCGCGAAATAGGGCATAAGTGCATCGTCGCCACTGTATAGCGCTAAATTAGGTGCGGCTTGTCGGTATGCTTCAAATTGGCTGATGTTGCCACTGGCTTCTTTTAACGCCCAGAGCTTTGGATGCGTCTGTAAATTTTCGATGGTTTGCACCGGAATACTTACACCGCTTCTACCTGGTACGTTGTACAACATACACGGGTGCGCGCTTTCGTTTAATAAGCTTTCGTACCAATGAGTTTGACCTACAGCCCCTGGTTTTGCATAAAGGGGCGAGCCTAGTAAGTAACTGTGAATAGGTAACTGATTGCAATAGTTAACCCACTCTTTCTGTTGGGCTAAATTGCTACCGCCTACAGCAACCATAAGCGGTACACTGGGCTTTAGTTGGCACACGTGCTCAACAATGGCTTGTTGCTCTTTAAGTGTCAGCGCTAAGCCTTCACCTGTACTACCAAGGAGTAAAATACCGTTGTGTGCCGCTTCTTGTTCACTAACGAGAGTTGTGAGTGTGTCGTAGTCAACATTACCTTGTTGATCAAACGGCGTTACAAGCGCTGTCCACAGTGCGTAGTCGTCTAAATTGAAGTTGTTGATCATCTCTTACGAACCTATAAGGTGTTCGAGATATTAAAGGGGCTTTATGATGTGAGCCGCATTAACGTCGTTCGAACAGTATTCGAAGAGCGAATGGGCTTAAAATAATAGGGCGCACGGCCTTATTATTTAAGACCAGAAGCTCTCCACCAAACTAATAAGCTGCTAAAAAACAGCTCTTGGTGACAGTCGCTAGGATTCAACCTAGTCGCCCGAAGTAATTGCTTCGCAAAAGCGTTTACCTCTCGGCGGTATTCCCCTGGCGTATGCTCACTGGAGTTTGCGCTCCTAACATACGCTACCTGAATAACGCACCTCTTCTAGCCCTTTGTATTTTGTTTAACCGCAAAAGAGTTAGCAAAATACAATTTAAATAGGGTAATTGCGGCGATTAAAACATTTTAGCCGTCTAGGTGTCAAGCTGCTAAATATAGATTAGCTCATCGAAAATAGCGGTGGTTACGTATTGGCTGCTTTTCTCGTACACTAACCCTATGAGCAGCGAGGTATTTAATAAGTATGGAAAAATTTAGTGATATTTATAAGCGAGCGGTAGAGCGAAAGGGCTCTGAAAAAATGCTTAAGTTATTACTCGCAAAACCTTTATCTAAAAAAGCGTTAAGTACGTTAAGTGACGACGATTGGCTTGAAGAATTTACCCGAAAAGTTTTTCAAAGTGGCTTTTATTGGTCGGTAATAAATAGTAAATGGCCGGGCTTTAGAGAGGTTTTTTGGGAGTTCAGCGTTGATAAGTTATTAATGATGCCGCCCGATATGCTAGAGCAAAAAGCAACGGATGAACGCATTATTCGTAATTATAAAAAAGTGAAAACGATTCCTGAAAATGCTTACATGATCCACGAAATAGCACAGGAACATGGCAGCTTTAGTAAGTTTATTGCCCAGTGGCCAACAGATAATATTATTGGTTTATGGGCGCATTTAAAAAAACACGGTGCTCGGTTGGGCGGCAATACAGGCCCCTATGCTTTAAGAGCGCTTGGTAAAGATACATTTTTACTTTCGCGCGATGTAGAAAGTTACTTAAGAGCGCATAAAATAATTGATGGCGGGCTGCAAACTAAAAAATCACTCACTGCTGCGCAGGCATTTTTTAATGAAATGCAAAAGCAAAGTGGTTTAAGCATGCAAGAGCTAAGTTTAATTGTGGCCTACGGTGTGGGTGACAATCGCGTAGGTATAAGCCAACAAGCTGAGGATTAATGATGAAACTAGTGCCGAGATACACAGACATAGCAGATAACTTCGCGATAGAGGATCAACCCTCAAGCGTTGCTGCACCGCAATTGCTGCTGTGGAACGCATCGTTAGCTAAGCAGTTTAATATAGAAATTGAGCCGCAGCTGCGTGCAAGTACCTTTGCAGGCAATGAGCCACAGCAAATAAAGACGGTAGCGCTTGGCTATTCTGGGCATCAATTTGGACACTTTTCGCCTCGCTTAGGTGACGGGCGCGCGCATTTGCTTGGCGCTATAAATGACGATAAAAACCAGCTATGGGATATTCAATTAAAAGGCTCAGGCGCTACCCCGTATTCTAGAGGTGGCGATGGAAAATGTGCACTAGGCCCTGCTATTCGTGAATACGTAATGAGTGAAGCTATGCACGCATTAGGTATTCCAACCACTCGCTGTTTAGCTGTTGTAGGCACAGGCGAAAGCGTTTACCGCAACCCGCCTCAGCCTGGTGCTGTTGTTACTCGCTTAGCAAGTAGCCATATTCGGGTAGGCTCGTTTCAATATTTGGCAACACAAGGTGATATTGAAGGTTTAAAAAAGCTAGCGGATTTAGCTATTGGACGTCATTACCCTGAAATAAAGAGTGAAGGCCCAGAACGGTATCTAGCTTTTTTAGAATCAGTGACTAATAATCAGGTAAGCTTAATAATTAATTGGATGCGCGTAGGATTTATCCATGGTGTTATGAACACCGACAACACGCTAGTCAGCGGTGAAACCATAGATTATGGCCCGTGTGCGATGATGGATAATTTTGACTTTGACACCGTATTTAGCTCTATAGATAAACAAGGGCGTTATGCTTTTGGTAACCAGCCAAATATGGCGAGTTGGAATTGTGCACGTTTAGCTGAAAGCCTTATCCCATTAATTAGCGATGATGAAGAAAAAGCCGTGTCATTACTGACTCCCGTCATACATCGTTTTTCAGAACAATTTAATACTCAATTTACAGTAATGTGGGGCGAAAAATTAGGCCTGGCTGGCGTGAAAGAGGGCGATAAGGAGCTTGTTTCTGAGCTGTTAACATTATTGCAAGAGTACCATCTTGATTACACCAATACTTTTGATGCATTGACGGAGTTTGTGAATGGCAACGCAACTTTTCCTGAAGAACTAACTGAGTGGGCGAATAAGTGGCAAAGCCGAATAAGTAACGATAGCTACAAAATCATGCGAGCAGCCAACCCACGTATCATTCCGCGAAATCATATAATTGAAACAATATTAGCTGAATATAATGAGCTTGGTTCAAGTAAGCTGATGAGTCGTTTTATCAAAGTGGCTAATAATCCGTACTTATTCAGCGATGATATGACCGAATTTCAAAAGGTGCCTTTAAATGATACTAACTACAAAACCTTTTGTGGTACTTAAGTGTTGTAAAAATAGATAAGTTAATGATTATAAATAACGATATTTTAGAACAGAGATGTTCATTGATTGAGCAAAGCAAATTCTGGTGTTACTATCTAAATGTATAAAGATAAGTTAGTTTCATTGTGAGCAAGAACAATTAATTGAGTTGTCTTTGTGTCTTCTGCAGATTATCGATTTATATAATCAACTAGTTGGTTTCTAGCTAGGTAAAGTTTTAAATTTCACCTAAACTGATTTGTTGGATATCGTTATATCGCATTGAAAAAAATTATAAACTTTATTTTTCGTTAAGTATTGATTAACAAAAGTTGAGTTAGTCTGTATAAAACTTAGTGAGCTAGTACTTAATTAGCCACAATTTATTAGTTGTTAAAATGGGAAGAAAACAATGAAATTAAAATCACTAACTATTGCAATTGCGTTAGCTGCAACTAGCGTATCTTCATTTGCTGCTGACAAGCAAGAAGGTTTCTATATTGGCGCATTTGGCGACTACTACGATGCGTCTTGGGAAAATATGAGCGCACAGGCTGGTCTTGACGTAAATGAGTCGACTGGTTTTGGTCTTGAAGCGGGTTACCGTTTCAGTGATTTTTGGAGTGCTCGTCTAGAGTATGCAGATCTTGATTTTAATGCATTCGACAAAGCTGCTGGTAACCGTAACAATATCGATGGAAGCCGTTTTGGTATTGATGCGCTTTACCATTTAGATGGCGGTCCTTTCTACGGTTTAGTTGGTATTAAATCAATGGACGTGGTTGAAGACAACATGTTCTTAAACGCAGGTGTTGGTTACAGACATTTCATCACTGACAACTTATTCGCTAACGTTGAAACTGCTGTATACCAAGGTATTGATAAAGGTTACACAGATGTTGGTGCTAAACTAGGTATAAACTACTTCTTTGGACAAAATACCATGCCTGCTGAGCCGGTACAGCCTGCGCCAGAGGTTGTTGAAGTTATAGTTGAGCCAGTAGACAGCGACAATGACAATATTTTAGATGTTGATGACAAGTGTCCTAACACACCAATGACAGATGCTGTCGATGGTACTGGTTGTACTTTATACGAAGATAGAGAAGTAACTGTAAGTTTATTAGTAACGTTCCCTAACGACAAAGCTGCTGTATCACAGCGTTACTTAGATGACATCGACCAAGTTGCATCTTTCTTAAAAGATTACCCAGATACAACAGTGCTTTTAGAAGGTCACACTTCAGCAGTAGGTAAAGCGACTTACAACAAAATGCTATCTAAAAAGCGTGCTGACGCTGTAGCTAAGCAATTGATAGCTGATGGTATTGCATCTGACCGCATTACTACGGTAGGTTTAGGTGAAGAGCGCCTTAAAAATGAAGCTAACACAGCAGCTGCACACGCAGAAAACCGCCGTGTTGAGGCACACATCAAAACAATCAAAACGGTAAAAGTTTTACGTTAATAGATTATTTTGATGATAGAAACCCAGCTTATGCTGGGTTTTTTTATGGTTGCCATTTAAATCGTAATGATTATTACTTAATAAGCATTCATGGAAATAGAATTTACCGCAACCACTATTCATGTTATTTATAGCCGGTATAATCAGTTGTGTAACTGGATGGATTTTCATCTATCTATAAAAGCTTTATAATTACGCGTTAGAATACTATAAGTATTGGGTAACAAGTGCGCATGAAGCGCTACCGAATACTTTCACGTCACCAAGAGGGCAATATTGTGCTACAAGAATATCGTAAACACGTAGAAGAACGTGCCGCGTTAGGTATCGTACCAGCGCCATTAGATGCTCAGCAAACTGCTGATCTTATTGAATTAATAAAAAATCCACCGGCAGGTGAAGAAGAATTCATTTTAGATTTATTAATTAATCGTGTACCACCAGGTGTGGATGATGCTGCATATATCAAAGCAGGCTTTTTAGCCGCTGTTGCTAAAGGTGAAGCGAGTACTTCTCTTATTTCTAAAGAAAAAGCAGCTGAACTATTAGGAACAATGTTAGGCGGATACAACATCGCGCCAATGATTGACCTACTTGATGACGAGTCATTAGCGCCAATCGTAGTAAAAGGCCTTTCAAATACACTACTTATGTTTGATGCTTTCTACGACGTAGAAGAAAAAGCTAAAGCGGGTAATGCGTTTGCTAAGCAAATTATCGAATCTTGGGCTGCAGCTGAATGGTTTACAAATAAGCCTGCAGTCGCTGAAAAAATCTCTGTTACTGTATTTAAAGTAACGGGTGAAACTAACACCGATGACTTATCACCAGCGCCAGATGCATGGTCACGCCCTGATATCCCACTTCATGCTTTAGCAATGCTTAAAAATGAGCGTGATGGAATAAACCCAGACAAAGCGGGTGAAGTAGGTCCGATCGTTCAGCTTGAAGAATTAAAAACTAAAGGTTTACCACTTGCTTACGTAGGTGATGTTGTAGGTACGGGTTCTTCTCGTAAGTCTGCGACTAACTCTGTGCTTTGGTTTATGGGTGATGATATCCCATTTGTACCAAACAAACGTGTTGGTGGTGTATGTTTAGGTAACAAAATTGCACCTATCTTCTTTAACACAATGGAAGATTCTGGCGCGTTACCAATCGAATTAAATGTTGACGAGTTCAACATGGGTGACCAAATCGACATCTACCCATACGAAGGTGTTGTTAAGCGCCACGGTACTGATGACGTTATCTCTACTTTTGAACTTAAATCAGACGTAATTCTTGATGAAGTTCGTGCTGGTGGTCGTATTCCACTTATCATTGGTCGTGGTTTAACAGATAAAGCACGTACATCTTTAGGTTTAGGTGCTACTGACGTATTTAAAGTACCAGCAGTGACTGAAGAGTCAGATAAGGGCTTTACACTAGCTCAAAAAATGGTTGGTAAAGCATGTAACGTTGCCGGTATTCGCCCAGGCCAATACTGTGAGCCTAAAATGACCACTGTAGGTTCGCAAGATACTACAGGTCCTATGACACGTGATGAACTTAAAGATTTAGCATGTTTAGGTTTCTCTGCAGATTTAACAATGCAGTCATTCTGTCATACTTCTGCTTACCCTAAACCAATTGACGTAAACACTCACCATACGCTTCCTGATTTCATCATGAACCGTGGCGGTGTTTCACTTCGCCCAGGTGATGGTGTAATTCACTCTTGGTTAAACCGTATGTTATTACCAGATACTGTAGGTACTGGTGGTGACTCACATACGCGTTTCCCATTAGGTATTTCGTTCCCAGCGGGTTCAGGTGCAGTTGCATTCGCAGCAGCAACCGGTGTTATGCCACTTGATATGCCTGAGTCTATTTTGGTTCGCTTTAAAGGTGAAATGCAGCCAGGTATCACATTACGTGACCTTGTACATGCAATTCCTTACTACGGTATCAAGGAAGGGCTATTAACGGTTGAGAAGAAAGGTAAAATCAACGAATTCTCTGGCCGTGTACTAGAAATTGAAGGTGTTGAGCATTTAACTGTTGAGCAAGCGTTTGAGTTATCAGATGCATCAGCAGAACGTTCAGCCGCGGGTTGTACCGTTAAGCTTTCTAAAGAGTCTATCAGCGAATACCTTGAGTCTAACATTGTTATGCTTAAGTGGATGATTTCTGAAGGTTACGGTGATGTTCGTACAATCGAGCGTCGTATTACTGCAATGCAAGATTGGTTGGCTAACCCAGAGCTTATGGAAGCTGATGCGGATGCTGAATACAAGCACGTACTTGAAATTGACCTAGCAGAGATTAAAGAGCCAGTACTTTGTGCGCCAAATGACCCAGATGATGCGCGTTTACTATCTGACGTTACAGGCGAGAAAATCGATGAAGTATTTATCGGTTCTTGTATGACTAATATTGGTCACTTCCGTGCCGCAGGTAAATTATTAGATGGCTTTACTGGTCGTATTCCAACACAGCTTTGGGTTGCTCCACCAACGAAGATGGATAAAGACCAACTAACAGACGAAGGTTACTACGGTATCTTTGGTCGTGTTGGTGCACGTATCGAAACGCCAGGTTGTTCGCTATGTATGGGTAACCAAGCACGCGTTGCAGATAAAGCAACGGTTGTTTCTACCTCAACACGTAACTTCCCTAACCGTTTAGGTACGGGCGCAAACGTATTCTTAGCATCAGCAGAGCTTGCTGCAGTGGCGGCAATTTTAGGTAAATTACCTACCCCAGCTGAGTACCAAGAATATGCAGCGAAAATCAATGCAACGGCAGCAGATACTTACCGTTACTTGAACTTCCACCGTATGCCTCAGTACACTAAAAAAGCAGACAACGTAATTATTCAGCAAGCTGTTTAATTTATAGAGTTTGAATAAAAAAACCCGCTTCGGCGGGTTTTTTATTGTTTAAATGTAATTTAGATTATTCATGCTTTAATAATAATATATTGAATTAAATTTAAGTATTATTCGCTTTTAAGTTAGATAATAAAGCAATAATTCCTCGCTACATGCATTAAAATCCCTCCTAATATTCTCATTATTTTAGGCGAGATTTCATGACTGCATTAAACAACCAGAATTTACTGCAACTTCGTTTTATTAACCAAGCAAATATTGATTTGGTTAAGCCTTCTTTTGACAACCTACCTGCAAATCCCTATGCAGATGGTGAATTTCGTAAGCGTCGTTATTCAGTAATTAAATTTCAAAATGGTGAGCTAAAATTACAAGCTGCCAAAGCATTTGTTCAAGACGATTCAATTAATACGTTTCAAGGTAACGTTGAGCGTACTTACGAAAATTTAGAGCAAAGCTTACTTGAATCAGATGGCATGAAAAGTATTGTTAGCGAATTTTGCGCTATTACAGGTATTGATGAAGAGCGTGATATTGAAATACATCAATTTAGAATGCTTGCCATTGATAGCGATACACCAGCAGCGCCAGAAGGTGTTCACCAAGATGGCTTTGACCACGTCTGCGTATGCGGTGTTTCGCACGAAAACCTCGAAGGTGGCGAGTTACTTGTATATGAAAACAAACAAGCTGAACCATGTTTTAAAATGGAAATTAAAGACGGTATGTTTGCACTAATAAACGATCGTCAAGTGTGGCACAACGCGACGCCAATGAATAAAGTCGATGCCAGCAAGCCAGGTTATCTGGATTGTTTTGTACTTACCTCTTAAGGAATGGGCATGAACATAGCGCAATTACGTGAGCAGTTTCCGGCATTAATACAAACCGTTGATGGTAAATCGCCGATATTTTTAGACGGACCAGGTGGATCTCAAGTGCCACAGCCTGTACTAAATGCAATGTCTGCTTATTTAGGGCACTACAACTCAAACCTAGGTGGTGCGTTTTTTTCAAGTGATAAAACCGTTGAGTTAATGGCAAATGCTCGCCAAGCTGCAGCAGATTTACTCAATGCGCCAAGTGCTCAAAATATAGTGTTTGGCCCTAACATGACCAGCCTGACCTTTAGTTTTAGCCGTGCTATTTCGCGAAATTGGCAGGCAAGTGATGAGATTATCGTGACTAACGCCGATCACTTTTCAAATGTATCGTCATGGCAGCAAGCCGCAGAAGATAAAGGCGTTAAGGTTAATACTGCCTTGATTAATGAAGCCGATTGCAGCCTAGATATGACGCAGTTTGAAAGCTTATTAAACAGCAAGACTAAGTTGGTGGCTGTTACCTATGCCTCAAATACCACAGGCTCAATTAACGATATTAAACGTATTATAGAGCTTGCTCATGCTGTAGGCGCTCTTGTGTATGTTGATGCTGTGCATTATGCGCCGCATGAGCTTATTGACGTACAGGCACTTGATTGTGACTTTTTAGCGTGCTCGGCATATAAGTTTTTTGGCCCGCACTTAGGTATGGTTTTTGGTAAAACTGAGTACTTAGAAGGTTTTACACCTTATAAAGTCGAACCCGCTAAAGATGTAGCGCCGGGACGCTGGGAAACCGGTACCCAAAGCTTTGAAGCAATGGCAGGGTTTGTTGCTGCTGTTGATTACATTGCTGCAATAAGCGAGCTTGATGATGGCCATACGCGCCGCGAAAAGCTAAGCGTGGCGTTTGCTAAAACCAAACAGCATGAGATGGCGCTTAGTGAGCATTTTTTAACGCGTTTGGTTAATTACCCTCGTATAAAATTGTACGGTATTGATGACTTTGATCGCTTAAACGAACGTACACCTACGTTTGCTTTAACGTTTGAAGGGCTTGAGCCTCGCGCCGTTTCAGAGTTTTTAGGCAAACAGCATATATGTGTGTGGGATGGACATTTTTACGCGCAAGGTTTGTGTAAGCAATTAAACGTGCTTGATAAAGGCGGCGTAGTACGTATTGGTTGTATGCATTACAACACAGTCGAAGAGCTTGATAAGCTGTTTGATATGTTTGACGAGCTACTTGGTTAAAGAGTTCGTCTATTAAATATATAAAAAGCCATAAGTGTTACTTATGGCTTTTTTATTGGTTTAGCTTTTAGGTGCACCATATATTTGCTCTGCACGGTTAAATAGCACCCACGAGGTTAAAATATACTTATCGTTTGATACTGGCTTATTGCCTCTATGTGTATGCGTAAAGTAACCAGGCGCTATCACCATGGTGCCTTTTTTAGGGGCTATTTTACGGTTTTGATAGTAAAACTCTGTTTCCCCGCCTTCTTCTACATCGTTTAAGTAAAACATAAATAAAAGTACACGATGCAGTGCTTCATTGTGTTGTAACTGCGGGTAAACCTCACTATGCCAATACGGGTACCCCCCTTTATTGACCTCGTATTTCTGCGCTTGAATGTTGCCTAATCTAAATATTTGCTGCACAAGGACAGGGAGCTGTGGTTTGCCTACTTCTTCAAAGTTCTCTTGAGTTAAATCAATGACCTCCCCCGTTTTTGGATGATAAACCTTTAAGCCAAAGGCGCCAATCATCATAAAAATATGTTCTTCAATATACTTAAAAACATGCTGTGCAGTCGTTTGTTGTATGTGTTTTAATTGCTCTGCATATTCGGGGTGACTATTTAGGTGCAGGTCGTGGCTGTCTTTTTTCTTTAAATCAACACCGCCTGATGTAACCCCTTGTTTTACATGCGGGCTTTGCGTGAACGTATTAATAAAATTTTCACAAAAATCATCGCTCAATGCGTTTTCATAAACGCGAATAAAGTCCGTCATGGTTTACCTTTGTATAATTATTTTTGGATTAATATGTTTACTGAAAAAGTGATACCGCGCTTTAGCGAAACAGATGCACTCGGACACATCAACAATACCGTACTACCCGTGTGGTTTGAAGCCGCACGCGTACCTATTTTTAAATTTTTTACGCCAGACTTAAACCCACATGATTGGAAGCTAATTATTGCCAAAATAGAGGTGTCGTTTGTAGGGGAGTTATTTTATGGCCACGAGATCACGATTAAAACCTCTGTAGAACACATAGGCACTAGCTCTTTTGTACTTAAGCAAGAGGCATTTCAGCATGATAAATGTTGCGCGATTGGCAAGGTCGTTATGGTCAGGTATGACTTTGCTAAAAAAGCTAAGCACGCATTGAGCACTGAAGAAAAAGCAGCACTTGAGCAGCATATGGCTTAATTTACAAACCGATATTGCGGGGTTACGCACATTTCAATTTAGCTCATTATAAATAATTGAGTGCCAATGACTAAAAGGTAGTCAGTATTAACGTTAAATAAATAACGCAATTGTAAATTTTATTAAAAATTTAACGTTTTTTAATTGAGTTACCGATTTGAGTTATATATTATTTAT
Organism: Pseudoalteromonas sp. NH0006-46; assembly: GCF_057547735.1. NCBI lineage: Bacteria > Pseudomonadati > Pseudomonadota > Gammaproteobacteria > Alteromonadales > Pseudoalteromonadaceae > Pseudoalteromonas > Pseudoalteromonas sp. NH0006-46. The sequence continues at coordinate 89,630 of NZ_BAAJML010000002.1, forward strand.
AGTATATATAGCTGCCTTATCTAACTAATATAGTTATTTAGGTAACTTTTGGGGAATGTGCGTGACGATGACAACCATTGATGAACCAATGCAGGTTATACAGCTTAGTGACGCTAAGCATTTAACTGCCGAAATATTGCCATTTGGCGCAATAATCAAAAGCATTAAATTTAAAAACCAAGAAATGACGCTCAGCGTCGACGATCCGCACTATTATCTTCAAAACCCGTTTTATTTAGGTGCAACAGTGGGCCGGTATGCAAACCGCATTGCAGAAGGGCGTTTTACTTTAGCCGGAACAGATTACCAACTCGATAAAAATAATGGTCCAAATAGTCTGCATGGTGGTGTGAAGGGCTTTAATAAAGTGCAGTGGCAAGTGATTCAGCAAACTGATAGTGAAGTTGAACTTTATTATTGCTCAGAGGATGGCGAGCAGGGATTTCCGGGCCAATTAAAAGTATGGCAAACCATCACTGCAGAAAATGGGCAACTTTCACTTAAGTTTAAAGCAACTTGTAACAAAGAAACTCTCGTTAACTTTACCAACCATTGTTATTTTAATCTTGAGGGCAGCGACACCATTGCCAATCATTTACTGCAGGTAAATGCAACCCACTACTTACCCATTAACGAGCACAGCATTCCATTAGGTGAACCTGCTCCCGTTGCAAATAGCTGCTTTGATTTTATTAAGCCAAAATTAGTAAAAGATGCATTGTCGCAAAGTGATACACAATTAGGTGCGGCCAATGGGTTAGATCACTGCTATGTATTCGAAAATGATAACCGTCTTCATATAATGGCTACATTAATGTCACAGCAAAGCGGCGTTAGTTTAACGCTCTTAAGTACTCAGCCGGGTATGCAATTATACACAGCTAATTTTGTTAGTGACCCTTTCAAGCCACGCCAAGCACTGTGTCTTGAAGCGCAAAATTGGCCTGATGCGCCAAATCGCGAAAATTATCCAAAAGCTAATTTATTTCCTGATGAAGAATACAGTCAGGTTATAATTTATGCATTTTCGTAATTAAACTCAACACTTTAATGTTGGGTTTGATGTTAAAAAAAAGAAAACAGAAAGAAAATCCATAGTAACAAAATGATGCCTAATATTAAGGAAAAGGTTGCACTTTTTCTTGTTTTAAAGTATTTATAATATAAATAGTATTTGAGATAGTTTTGAAACTATTCAACCAACACAACGACAAAATAACTACACACAATCAGGAGTTTTTAAAAAATGATAATTAACAATAATTTATCGTTCAACAAGAAAACCGCGCTCAGTTTAGCCATCGCTGGTGTACTGGCAAGCGGGCATGTTGCAGCTCAAGGGCCTGAAGAGACTACAGCAGAAAAAGATATCGAAGTCATTGAAGTTCGTGGCTTAATAAGTAGCCTTAAGCGTTCTTTTTCTGATAAGAAAGAAGCGCTCATCGTTTCTGATGGTATTTCGGCGGAAGATCTTGGTAAATTTCCTGATCAAAACGTAGCAGAGTCACTACAACGTATTACGGGTGTTGCTATTGACCGTAGCGGTGGTGAAGGTCAGCTTATATCAGTGCGTGGTTTTGGCCCTCAGTTTAACTTGGTTACTGTTAATGGCCGTCAAATGGCGTCGGAAAGAGCTGGCCGTGAGTTTAGCTTCGACACACTTGCTTCAGAGCTAATTTCAGGTGCAGATATCTACAAAACATCAAATGCTGCTAATCAAGAAGGTGGTATTGGTTCATACATTAATTTAAATACAGCTAAACCTTTTGACTTGGACGGTTTCAAAGCTGTGGGTAATGTAAAAGCAACTTACGACAGCTTATCTGAAAGCACAACCCCTGCATTTTCAGGTCTCATAAGTGACACTTTTATGGAAGATAAATTAGGCGTACTAGCCTCTTTATCAGTACAAAAGCGTGATGCACAAATTAACCAAGCTGATACACGTGGCTTTTACCGTGTCGATCGTATCCAAACAAATGACTTTGATGCTGCTGCAGGTACAGGTAAAGAAGCATTTAATGTATGGGTACCACGTAATTTAGATTTAACTTCAAACGTTGAAGACCGCACGCGCACAAGTGGTACACTGGTATTTCAATACGCTGCTAGCGATGATCTAACTTTAACGTTTGACGGTATTTATTCAAAATTTGAAGTTGAGTCTCAAGTAAGTAACTATGCAAACTGGTTTACTCCAGGTAACTTCCGTGATTTTCAGGTAGATCCATCAACAGAAACAGTGACTTATTGGTCACACAATGCGTTTGACGATCCAAATGGTGGGGGCTCAGGTGCAACTGACTTTGTTCAACAAGGTTTAGACCGCAACGTTAAAATTCAATCTTTTGGCTTTAATGCTGATTGGAAACTAACAGATCAATTAAAAGTAGATATCGATATTTCTACGTCTAAAGCTGAAGATTTAAGTGGCGATCAAAGCCGAGTTTTCACCGTAATGGGTTACGCAAACGGTTATACATATGACTTCACTGGTGGTGGTGATTTACCGGGTTTATCTTCTGATGGAATTAACGGCCCATTCACTCAAGCAGACTCAAGTAAACTTCGTGCGCACTACGTAGAGCGTGGAGGTGATGAGCGTACTGATGAAATCACAGAAATGCGTGCAGATTTCACTTACACACCAAATAGCGAAACGTTTACTCAGTTACGCTACGGTGTATACACACAAGATAGAACAAAAGAAGCTAAAGTATTTCAATCGCCAAGTTTACCAAATTGTTTCTACTGTGGTTATGGTCTAGATGTTCCAGATGACTTAGCATATCTAGTTACACCAAATGGTTGGTTTAATGGTATTCCATCTTCATTCTTTGGTTACAATGTAGATGATTACTTATCGTACTTAGAATCTGATGCAGCTATTTCTGGTCAGTCAGCCAACCGCGGTGATGATGCAGATGCAAATATTGCAGCGTTTGCAGCGTTAAATGGTTATACCCCGGTTGAGTTAGGTACAAGTTTTGAAATAGAAGAAGAAATATTTTCGGCTTACGCTGACTTTGTATTCCAAGGTGATTTAGGTGATATACCATGGACTGTAAATGTTGGTGTTCGCTACAGTGAAACTACAACTACAGCATCGGGTAATCAGGCTACATTAGTTGATATTGCTCAAAATCCACTAGACGGTACAATCCTTGACCAGGTTTACATTGAAGATGCAAACGGTCAACGAGCTTCTGTTCCAATTACGCTTAAAAACTCTTACACAAATTTACTTCCTAGCTTAAACGCTAAGTTTGAAGTTGAAGATGACATGTTGTTACGTTTTGCTTACTCAGAAACGATTACTCGACCAACATTAGAAGCAATGCGTCCAGTGACAAATATAGGTACAACTCGCCCAGATATTTTACTAGCAAGCGGTGGTAACCCTAACTTGACTCCATTCCTATCAACAAACTGGGATATGTCATACGAGTGGTACTACGATGATGCAAGCGCCGTATCTTTTGGTATTTTCAGCAAAGACGTTGAAGGCTTTATTACAGTAACACCGGCTACAGAGTCTTTCTCTTTAGCAAGTGGAAGCTATGATTTTGAAGTAAGTCGTCCACGTAATGGTGCTACTGCACAAGTTGAAGGTCTAGAAATGGCTTGGACTCATACGTTTGAAAATGGTTTTGGTTTCCAAGCAAATGCAACTATTGTTAATAGTGACAGTGAAGATGGCTTTCAGTTAGAAGGATTAGGTGATTCACAAAACTTAATTGGTTTCTATGAAAAAGACGGCTTCCAAGCCCGTATTGCTTACAATAATCGTGAATCATTTTTACAAACTCTTCGTAACGGTGACACTGGTGAGCCTGAGTATGTAGATACTTATGGACAGTGGGATATCAGCGCCAGCTATGACATAAACGACAATCTTACAGTTATACTTGAGGGTATTAATATTACTGATGAGTACACGTCTAAACACGGTAGCTTAGCAAGTCACTTTACTGAACAAGTTCGTTCAGGTTCTCGCTATGCACTAGGTATTCGAGGCTCGTTCTAGTCAGGTTATGATGAAAGTTTAAAGGGGGGTTACCCCCCTTTTTTCTTGATGTTTAACATGCAATGAAAAGGTAAACGTTTTGTCTGGTGTTATTAATCGAATTATTGTCTTGGGTGGTGGTACAGCAGGGTGGATAACTGCAGGCATTCTTGCAAAGAAACACGCTCGCAATCTTTCCAACCAAGGTATTAAAGTTACCCTAATTGAATCGCCTGAAATTTCAGTAGTTGGCGTTGGCGAGGGTACATGGCCAACAATGCGTAAAACATTAGCACAGTTGGGAGTTTCAGAAACGCAATTTATGCGTGAATGTGGGGCTACTTTCAAACAAGCTAGTAAATTTGTAAACTGGGTAAATGCAAAAGGTGATGTCTATTATCACCCGTTTACAGAGCCACAAGGGTTTAATAAAGTTGATCCAGCACCTTACTGGCAGTCTGTAGTTGAACCTACTTGTTCATTTTCTGAAGCCGTCAGCTTTCAGCAATATTTATGTGAACAGGGTTTAGCCCCGAAAACTATTGCGAACAAAGAGTACGAAGTGATAGCTAACTATGGCTACCATTTAGATGCGGCAAAGTTTATCACTTTATTACGAAAGCACTGTATTAGTGAACTTGGTGTTGAGCACATTAGCGATACCGTTGAGCGTATTGAGCAAGCTTCATGTGGTGATATCACTTGTTTACAGACCAAAGAACATGGCGCACAACTAGCTGATTTATTTGTAGATTGCTCAGGCATGCGAAGCTTGTTGCTTGGTGAAACTCTAAAAGTTCCGTTTGTTCTTTGCGATGATGTTTTTTTAGCTGATACGGCCATAGCCACCCAAGTTCCTTATATCAATGAACATGATCCTATTGCTTGTCATACTATTTCAACAGCTCAAGAGGCAGGTTGGATATGGGATATTGGCTTACAAGAACGCCGTGGTGTTGGTTATGTGTATTCGAGTAAACATTGTTCAGAAGAACAAGCTCGCAAAACACTTGCGAATTACGTTGGTTTGGAAGAGGTAAAAACAGCGAAAAAAATAAATTTCAAACCAGGGCACCGAAAAATTTTCTGGAAGAATAATTGTGTTGCTGTTGGCTTAGCTTCAGGGTTTTTAGAACCACTAGAGGCATCAGCGCTTATGCTTATTGAAGCGTCTGCAAATTATATCGCGGATCAACTGCCTGCAAATAAAGAGTTAATGCCTATTACTGCAAAACGTTTTAATGCGATCATGTTGAAAAAGTGGCGCGGTGTAATTGATTTTCTTAAGTTGCATTATGCTTTGAGTGAGCGTACTGAGCCGTTTTGGCTTGAGCATCGCGATACACAGAGTATTCCTAACTCTTTGCAAGAGTTATTGTCTATTTGGCGTTATAGCTCCCCAAGCGAGTATGACTTTACTGATAATGTAGAAGCATTTAGTGCTGCTAGCTATCAGTACATCTTATATGGTGTCGGGTTTAAGTCTGACTTTAGTCAAATGGAACATATTTATAATCAAGGTGAGTTAGCAAAAAAACAGCTACAGATGACAAAAATACGTATAGATCAGCTGAAATATAATTTGCCCACTCACAGAGATCTTATTAATAAAGTAAATTCATTGGGTTTTGCAAAACTGTAATTCCCTTTGATGAGAGATAAACATGTCTAACTATGTACTACTTGATCCTGTAAAACATCAGGATATAAAAATAAAACCACATAGCAATTTCGGCTTTTCAAAAAATCAGCACCACGCATCATTAGTTGTTCATGAGTTTGGCGCAGCTGCGAGTAGCTTTCCTGTTGTTTATATGAAAGAGCCAACTCAAGGGCAATTTCGCGCTGTCGGATTGCTTGGTTTAGTCGCTGGCCATAATGTGTTCTTCACAGAACAAGAGTGGCTAGCAGTTCATGTTCCTTCAGCGTTTTTAAGAGCCCCTTTTGAGTTAGGGCCAGATCCAGAAAAAGATAAAACACTCACTATTTACATAAATGAACAAAGCGATTATGTGAATAATTCACAGGGCGAAGCTTTATTTCAAAATGGCGAACCGAGCCAATTTTTGCATCAAGTGCAAGATAAAATGAGTGAGTACTATCAGCAGGAACAGGTTTCACATGAATTTACCCAAAAGTTACTCTCTTTGAGCTTACTTAAAGAAATAGAATTGGTTATTAATTTTAGTGATGGAAAGAAAACACGAGTAAAAGGCATCTACACAATCGACGAAGAAGCCCTAAGAAAACTGCCAGACACTGATATTGTTGAGCTTAATAAACAAAATTACTTATTACCTATCCATGCAATGTTATCGTCGCTAGTTCAAGTTAACCGCTTAATTAAACACCATAACCATTGCTCAGAAAATACGATATTAGGTGTGCAAATGCGCGCTAATGCAGGAGAGTAAAAATGTCTGATAGTATGATCCAAGTGTTAGTTTTTGCTATTGTAACGGGCCTAATTGGTTTATTTACATACTTAAAATGCCGCAATCAGGGGCGTAGTGAGCAAACTCAAAATAAAGAATATTTTTTAGCAGGAGGCGGTTTAACTTGGATATTTGTTGCAGGCTCAATCACGCTTACTAATTTAAGTACAGACCAGTTAGTTGGCATGAATGGGAACCAAATGGCTTTGTTAGTTTGGTGGGAGCTTGCGGCGATTATAGGTCTAATATTATTGGCTAAAGTGTTTATTCCTGTTTATTACAAATATAACTGTACAACAACGACTGAGTTATTAGAAAAGCGCTATAATAACAAGCATATCCGTGCCGTTATTGGTAGTTTGTTTTTTACAGGAAATGCACTCATTTACATGCCTGCGGTTATTTACTCGGGTTCGCTATTTATGCAAACCATGTTTAAAGTTGATATTCCACTCATGTACATCGCGACCGCATTCGCTATTGTAGGTGCCATTTATGCCTTTTTTGGTGGTCTGCGCGCTGTTGCGGTGTCGGATACTTACAACGGGTTACTGGTGCTCGGTATGGCAATACTTGTAGTGTTCTTAGCGCTTAACGCCATCGATTATGACTTTAGCGGTATCCCACAAGAGCGCTTAACTTTAATTGGCGGGCCTGATTCGCCTATCCCTTGGCCAACGCTGCTGACTGGTATGATATTCATTCAGATGTTTTACTGGGGAACTAATCAAACGATTACCCAGCGCGCTATGGCAGCACCCAATGTCAAAGAAGCGCAAAAAGGGATATTTGCGGCAGCAGGCATTCGCCTTTTGATTGTTCCGGCAATTGTAGTATTACCTGGTATTATTTCCTACAAGTTGTATGGCGACATTGGTGATGCCGCATACGGCCGTATTGTAGGTGATGTTATGCCTACATGGTTAACGGGTGTGTTTGCGGCAGCAATGGCCGCCGCAGTGCTTTCAACTTATAACAGTTTACTAAACTCATCTACGGCATTATATGTGTGTGATATTCACGAAGCATATTTTAATAAAGAACCAAGTGTAGTAAAGCTAAGTGGTTATGTAACATTATTATTAACTAGTTTGACGCTGGTGCTTGTGCCTATTTACCAGCAAGCAGACAGTATTATTAACTTACTACAGCAGCTAAACGGCTTACTAAGTATGCCTATATTTTCAATTTTTGTGGTTGGCTTGTTGTTTAAAAATGTGGATGCGCGAGCAGGTATTGCCGCAGTAATTTTAGGTGTTGTGATGTACGGAATGCTGACATTTGAAAGCTCACCGCTTCACACTACTATTCACTACATTCACTTAATGCCGGTAACGTTGTTTGTGTGTGTCGCATTTGCATTAACTGTGAATAAAGTTGTGTTTGGATTAAACGCTCAATGGGCTGGTAAATCTTCAGCAATTGACAACACAGTAAAACAATAAACAACTCAGCAATAAGTAACTAACGTAGACATAATCGGCCAAAGTTAAGCTTTGGCCGGTTTTTATTTTAAAATATTTAATTACCGCATAGAAAACCTAAACTCTTGTCCAAAGGTTTATTATTTCAAATTCAGATAAGTGAATCAGTATGAGTTATAAATTTTATAGCTCGTGGTTTCATCTTTATTTTCGAGATTAAAACTGTTAAAACTTAATTTATATGATATATACTACTATATGAGACTACTGTCTGATAGCTTATGCCTAAAAACTCTGAGGCCTAGCTACGCATATCACAAACATTACCTCGGTATATTAATAACTCACACAATGAAGAAGAGGATAGGAAAATCATGGCCAACACTAAATCATTTTATCGATTAGACAGTGTAAACAGCACCGTTATTTTCAACTGCCAAAGCAAAACACCTGCGTTACTGTATTTTGGTAAACGTCTATCTGCGCAAACAACTGAGTTAATGCTTACTCAACTTGCTACCCGTCAAGAAGTAAAATGTGCCGTAGTTGAAGAAGCGCCTATTTCTCTTTCTCCTCTGTTAGGTGAGGGCTTTACTGGTGCACCGGGTCTTGAGCTTATAAACGATTCTATTGCTTGGTCTGTAGGGCCAAAGCTAAAAGAGGTTCGTCAGCCATCATCAGCAACGCTTGAGTTTGTAAGCGTAGATGAGCTTCGTGGTATTGAAGTCGTTCATAGTATTACGCTTGATAACAACACTAATGTTTTAAGTGCACATACCGTGTTAACTAATTTAGGTGACTCACCACTAAGCGTAAGTTTTTGTGCAGCGCCAACGTTTCAATTACCAGATAGCGTCAGCAAAATAGTCAGTTTTGAAGGGCGCTGGTCAAACGAATTTCAACGTCAATCTGTTGATTTAGTATTAGGCAGCTTTGTTCGTGAAAACCGCAAAGGCAAAACATCACATGATGTATTCCCAGGTTTGATAGTACATAACGAAAATGCCGGTGAGCAGCATGGCGAATGTTACGGTTTTCATTTAGGGTGGAGTGGTAACAATAAACTACGAGCAGAGCTCCTACCTGAAGGGCGACGTTATGTGCAAATGGGCGAGTTATTATTACCTGGCGAGCTTACCCTTGCTAAAGGTCAAACGTATCAAAGCCCGAGTATTTATGGATCGTTTTCAAGCGATGGCTTTAGTGCGCTTTCACGCAATTTCCACCGCTTTGTTAAAGCTAATTTACTTAGCCAAGCACAACGCGAAAAAACACGCCCAGTACACTACAACACATGGGAAGGCATTTACTTTGATCACGATGTAGACACACTTTGTCAGCTAGCCGACAAAGTAGCTCCTTTAGGTATCGAACGCTTTGTACTGGATGATGGTTGGTTTAAAGGCCGCCGTGGTGATTATGCCGGCTTAGGTGATTGGACGGTAGATTACGAAATTTATCCAGATGGCTTATCGCCAGTTATCGATCATGTAAACAGCTTAGGTATGGAGTTTGGTATTTGGTTTGAACCAGAAATGGTAAACCCAGATAGTGATTTATATCGTGCTCATCCTGATTGGGTATTAGGCTCAGAAAATAACGAGCAACTAAGCTTCAGAAACCAGCTTGTGCTTGATTTAACGCGCAAAGAGGTAGTTGAATACTTATACAAAGCTATTGACGATATTTTGGTTGAATACCCAACTATTAAATACATTAAGTGGGATATGAACCGCGATATTAACCATGCGGGTAACTTTGATGGAAAACCAGCAGTGCATCAACAAACACTGGCACTGTATCGTTTAATTGATCGTATTAAAGCAGCGCACCCAGGCCTTGAAATAGAAAGCTGTTCATCAGGTGGTGCACGTGTAGATTACGGTGTGCTAGCACATACAGACCGTGTATGGACGTCGGATTCTAACGATGCGCTTGACCGCCTTGAAATTCAACGCGGTTGCTCATTCTTCTTCCCATCGTCGGTTATGGGGGCACACGTAGGCCCGCGTGATTGTCATATCACTGGTCGTAATGTAAGTATTGAAATGCGTGCTGCGGTATCCATGTTTGGCCACATGGGAATCGAAATGGATCCACGTGAACTCACCGAACACGAATACAGTGCACTTAAAGCGGCTATTGCACTGCACAAAGAGCACCGTGACTTTATTCATGGCGCCGATTTATACCGCCTAGATAGCGACGATTTATCAATTAACTTTGGTTTAATCAACGAGCAAAAATCAAAAGCGTTATTTGCGTATAACAGTGTACGCGAAACACCACGTACCGCGCCTAATAAGCTTCGTTTTGTTGGTTTAGATGCAGATACACAGTACACACTTAATTTAGTGTGGCCTGTTCAATTTGAAGAATACCGTCCTTCGTCTATTGCAGCCGTTAACGGGCAAACCTTCACGGGTGAAGCGTTGATGGAATTTGGCCTACAAATGCCAATTTCATTCCCGCAAACATCACTTATTTTTGAGCTAACTAATACCAATCCGCAATAATACTTAATCATTTTTAGGGGCTAAAAGTGTTGCTATTTGCGTTAAAAAATTCTCATTTAGAACAACTAAACAGCGAATTTTTTGCCTAGCTATCAACACGTTTATCTATCCTCAAAATAGATCACTTAATTAAGCGGATTGGTATAAAAATATACTAAGCAGTAAAAAGGGAGCTCATTAGCTCCCTTTTTTAATGGTGTTTTCTGGTCATCAATCGAGTTTCGATTCAATGAGTTCTAGCGCTTCTTCTAAAATTGTTTCGACCGCTTTTTTAGCGCGCTCGGGGTTACCCGATTTAATTGTGTCTAAAATATCAGCATGTTTATTCACGTCTGCACCCGGTACACCTTTAATATGATTAGTGTAACGAATACTTACTCTAAGAGCGGTGCTAATAAATTCAGTCAGCTGCACAAAAAAGCGGTTGTTACTTGCTACTAAAATACTGGTGTGGAAAGCTATGTCGGCTTCTAACGGATCGTCTAATCCTTCATCGGCATCGGCCATGCGCGCAAGTGCGTTATCAATTTCTGCAAGTTGCTCTGGTGTGGCACTTACTGCAGCTAATGCAGCTGCTTGTGGTTCGAGCGCAACACGTACTTGGGTAAATTCTTTTAATAACGACAGTGACGGCTTACTGCTTAAAATCCAACGTAGTACATCGGTATCAAACATATTCCAACTGCTTTCTGGTAAAACACGAATACCTTGTTTAGGGCGCGATGAAATGAGCCCCTTCGCCGACAACATTTTAACTGCTTCGCGCGTTGCACTGCGGCTTACGTTGTATTTAATACATAGGTCGGCTTCTGAAGGCAGCCCTTCGCTTACTGGGTAAACGCCCCGCACTATTGCAAACCCTAAATCATGGGTTAATTGGTGAGTTAAATTTTGGCGAGGTTGAGTTTTCATCGTGCGAATTTCCGAGTTCATTATTGCTTAATTATATATCATATATCATATTAATGTACGTAAGGATATGGTATAAACTTTTAAATCGCTAGTTATTTTAACGCAGCAATAACAACTTGGTTTGGCTCTTTTTCTCTAAGTAACCGTATTTTAAAAGGTTTAAGTTGAACTGAAAACATGTTGTAAGGAAATTTAATTTGAACACTCAAGCTCAATATCACAGCCTTTCTGGCAAGGTTATTTTTATCACTGGGGGTGCGTCAGGCATTGGCAGAGCAATGGTTGAGTCGTTTGTTAAACAGCAGGCCAAAGTGGCATTCATTGATATAGATGATGAAGCAGCGCAAGCGCTTATTAGCGATTTACCCGATGCTAATTTATGGTACAGACAAGTAGATGTCACTGATTCGAATTCTTTGCAACGATCATTGGTCGATGCATGTGCCGCCCTTGGTAGCGTAAATGTACTTATCAATAACGTTGCAAACGATCGTCGTCAAGCCAGTGAAGATGTGACCGTTAAAGATTGGGATCAATGCTTACAGATTAATTTAAATCCTGCTTTTTTTGCTTCTCAAGTTGCTATGTCGTTTATGCAACAAGAAGGTGCTGGCAGTATTATTAATTTTAGTTCTATTAATGCCATTATGGGTCAGCCGCAAATGGCAGGCTATGTAACCGCTAAAGCGGGTTTAATAGGTATGACCAAAGCACTTGCTCGCGACTATGGTGAGTTTGGTATTCGCGTTAATGCCATACTACCGGGCTGGGTTGCAACTGAACGTCAATTAGCAAGCTGGTTCACCGAGGAAGAGCAAGTCAAATGGATGGAAGCCATGGCGCTTAAAAAATTAGTAACGCCAGACGATGTGGCTAATTTAGCGTTATTTTTAGCCGCCGATGAAAGCAGTATGATCACCGGGCAAGGCATAAAAATTGACGGTGGGAGGCTTTAAAGTTTGACTACTTCATCTTTGTTTATAGCCGTTGACTGGGGCACAAGCCATTTACGCGCTTACTTATGTAAAGTAGGTGAGGGCGATGAATTAACTTTAATTGATCAATGTGATGGCCCTGGTGTTGTAAAAGTTAACCAAGACTTTCAACAAACACTCATTAACGCCATTATACCTTGGACAGTGCAACATGGTGTATTACCTATTTATATTGCAGGCCAAATTACATCAACGATTGGTTGGCATGAAACCCCTTATCTAGAGTGCCCAATCAACCCTGAGGGCTTGCTTGATGCAGCTGTCAGTTTTGATTGCGAAGGCCACACGATTAACGCCCTACCTGGTACAAAATGTACGTTGCAAAACTCGCTAATAGACGTAATGCGCGGTGAAGAACTACAAATACTGGGTTTTTTAAAACAAAATGAGCAGTATCAAACAGGTAAAATTTTACTGTGTTTGCCGGGCACACATACCAAGTGGGTGCTAATTAACAATGGTAAAATAATCTGTTTTAAAACCGCCATGACCGGCGAGTTATACGACTTACTTTGCCATCAAAGTGTATTAATTCCTGACGATTGCGCTGAGGGTGAATTTGATTGGCAAGCGTTTGAACAAGGCTGCGATTTAACATTGGGTAGTGATAGCGGAAATTTAGCCCATGGTATTTTTAGTGTGCGAACACGCCAACTGTCTAAAGAACTAACCCCAGTTCAAGCAAAAGCGTACCTATCGGGTGTACTAATTGGCAGTGATGTAAGAGCAGCGCGTTATGCAAGTGAATGGCAGCTACTCAGTAATACGCAGGTTGTTGTTATTGGTACATCACAACTCAATAAATGCTTTACTATGGCATTGACAAAAATAGGCGTGCAATGCAGCGAGTTTGATATTAAATCGGCAACGCTTAGTGGGTTTAACTACCTATACCAGTCGGCTGAATAGTTAAGAATAAAAGCCCCTTTATAGCTTGTTAACCATAAAGGGGAAAACGGGAAATAGTGATAATGAAACGGCTTATTAATTGAGTGTTTCAATATAATTATTTAAAACTGTAATCTGCTCATCGCTAAAACGTAACCCCAGTTTACTGCGACGCCATAAAATGTTGTAAGCATTACCAGCCCACTCTTGCTTTAATAAGTAATCAACTTCAGCTGCAAATAAGCCATGGCCAAAGTCATGCCCTAAATCACTGAGTTGTGTCGCATTGCCTAAAATAATTTTTGTGCGTGTGCCATAAGTGCGTACAAATCGTTTTAACGTCACTTCGGGTAGCCAATGGTACAAAGATTTAAGTTCTTGAGTCAGCGCTTCAACGTTATTAAAGTCGCCCCCAGGTAATGCGCTGTGTTTAGTCCATGCTTTACCCATTTGCGGATAAAAGTCTTCTAACTTATCAACAGCGGCTTCAGCCAGTTTACGATAAGTGGTAATTTTTCCACCAAATACGCTCAACAGTGGAGTATGTTTGCCTTCACTTGAAAGCTCTAGCTTGTAGTCACGCGTTACTGCTTGTGCATTTATAGACTCATCATCAAGCAGTGGGCGCACACCTGAAAAAGTATGGACTATGTCTTCGCGTTTAATGTGGTTTTTAAAGTAGCTGTTAGTGATATCAATTAAGTAGTCGATTTCTTCATCGCTAATTTTTACATCTTGCGCTGCGCCGTTATGCTCTACATCAGTTGTTCCAACTAACGAATAATCATCTTCAAATGGAATAACAAATACAATTCGTTGGTCTTTATTTTGTAAAATGTAGGCTTCTTTTTCATTGTGAATGCGTGGCACGACAATATGGCTGCCTTTTACAAGACGAATATTTTGCGGTGATTTTTCAATTAGTGCTTCATCAAATAACTTTGCAACCCATGGACCTGCGGCATTAACAATACCTTTAGCTGATACGGTGTATTTATTCTTTGTGCTTTGTTGCTCTAGCGTAATTTGCCACTTATTTTGCTCGCGCTTAGCGTTTACACACTTAGTTTGTGTCGCAATGGTAGCGCCTTTTTCTTGTGCAGCAAGGGCATTTAAAATAACTAAACGAGAATCATCAACCCAGCCATCTGAGTATTCAAAACCTTTTACAATAGACGGCTCTAGCACGCTATTTTCGCCAAACTTAATACCACGGGAACCGGCCAGTGTTTCGCGCTTAGCTAGGTTGTCGTACATAAATAGGCCAATGCGGATCATCCAAGCAGGGCGTAAATGCGATTGGTGCGGTAATCTAAAGGTAAGTGGCCACATAATATGAGGGGCATTTTTAAGTAGAACTTCTCGTTCAGCTAAGGCCTCTTTTACTAATCTAAATTCGTAATGCTCAAGGTAACGTAAACCACCGTGGATTAACTTAGAACTATTTGACGATGTTGCACAAGCAAGGTCCGATTGTTCACACAATAATACCTTTAAACCCCTGCCAGCTGCATCAGCTGCTATTCCAGTGCCGTTTACACCACCACCGACGACAAGTAAGTCATATTCGTTATCTGCTAATTCCACTGTGAGCTAACCTTTTTATTTGTAATATAAATAAGACATAAGCATCATAAAGCGACAGTTAGTGTTTGACAATAGCTAACCGCGCTTTTTGATTTTAAATTTTTTAGCCTGATCTTTTTAAAAGCACACTTCGTAAAACGCGCTCTTTAACGAGCATAAAAGTGGCTTAATACGCCGCTAAATGTCTTTAACGGCGTATAAAAAGTACTATTGCTAGCAGTCGTCGCTAGATAGGCGAACTTGGGCGACACAATGCTGCCATTTTGCGTATAAATCGTTTCGTTCATCAGCACTCATAGTTGGCTCAAAACGACGGTCACAGGTCCACATTTTAGCGAGTTGCTCAGTTGACTCGTAAATGCCCGTTTGTAAGCCAGCTAAATAAGCAACGCCTAACGAGGTGGTTTCGGTGACTGTTGGGCGCTCTACGGTTGCACCTAAAATGTTAGATAAAAAGGTCAGTACCCAGTTATTTTTAACCATACCGCCATCTACACGTAAAACACTTGGGCGAAGACCATCACGTTCCATTGCTTTTTGTAAATCTTTGGTTTGATATCCCACCGATTGCAAAGCAGCTGCAACAATAGTGCTAATGCCAGAGTCGCGTGTTAGACCTAAAATGGCGCCTCGTGCGTTAGGGTCCCAGTACGGTGCGCCTAGGCCTGTGAATGAGGGCACTAAAAATACCCCATGATCAAGCGGTACATCTTTTACTAATGATTCACTTTCGCCGGCATGGCTCAATAGTTTTAAGCCTTCAACAATCCACTGCATAGTGGCGCCTGCCATAAAAATGCTTCCCTCAATGGCGTAAGTAGGTTTGCCATTTAGCCTATAAGCGACCGTAGTTAGTAAGCGGTTTTCAGATGTGAGTGCTTTTTCACCGGTATTAAGCATTAAAAAACACCCTGTACCGTAGGTGCTTTTGGCCATACCTTGTTCAAAACACGCATGGCCAACAAGGGCAGCTTGCTGGTCTCCAGCAATCCCACAAACACGAATAGGCGCACCAAAAATATCGTCGCTGGTTGAGCCAAACTCGTCTGCTGAATCCATGACTTGTGGCAGCATAGATTTAGGAATGTCGAATAGGTCGAGTAATTCTTGATCCCATTGCTGGGTATGAATATTAAATAACATAGTGCGAGATGCGTTAGTGGCATCGGTGCGGTGCTCTTTGCCACCCGTTAGGTGCCACAATAAGTAAGTATCAACAGTACCAAAGGCTAGTTCGCCAGCGTCTGCTTGTGCGCGGGCGCCTTCTACGTTGTCTAAAATCCAGCGTACTTTAGTGGCTGAAAAGTAAGGGTCGAGTAGTAAGCCTGTTTTGTCGCTAATCGTTTGGCAAAGCTCTTCTGTACTTAGGCTTTCGCAGTAAGCACTGGTGCGGCGGTCTTGCCAAACAATGGCGTTATACACTGGCTTACCGGTTTTCTTGTTCCATACCAGCGTGGTTTCACGTTGGTTGGTGATACCAATAGCAATAATTTCTTCAGGCTTTACATCTTTTTTAGCCATCACTTCACGGCTGGTGCTGAGCACTGTTTGCCAAATATCGTTAGGGTCATGTTCTACCCAACCATTTTTTGGAAAATGTTGTGAAAATTCTTGCTGTGCTGACCCAAAAACGTTTGCATCTTTTGTAAACAAGATGGCCCTAGAGCTTGTGGTCCCTTGATCAATTGAGAGTATGTATTTTGACATGATATTTGTGTTATTTATCTTATCTTATATATGACTAGATTGCCTTTAACTAAGGTTAATGGCAATGGTTTTTTTCTTAAAATAGCCGATTAAAAAACAAACATTCTCATTTTTTAGTTAACTCATTTATGTAAAAGGTATTTTATTTGGCATTATTTTAAGGGGAAGGCGGCTATCAAGTTTTATAGCCGCTTAAATTAAGCATTACTTACTGCGTGGTTTACTTTGTTGCCAATCCATACCTGAAGAAAAGCGGTTATCAAAGCCGTACCATTGCGGTAACGGTTTACCATCAACAATGGCTTGATCGCCATTTTGAGGTAAATCTAGGTATTTACATTGGCTGCTTACGCCTTTTACGTGGCAATCCATCATCGCAAGTACAAAGTGCTTATTTATTTCGTTAATGGTGCGCAACGACCACGATGGCTCGTAGTAATGACCTAAGTCTAATTCACTGCTGCTTTGGGCAATTGCAGGGGCTGGGTGTGGCGCAATATTGTGGCGGGCGTTTTTATAAGTAAGCATGTATTTGTCGGCGCTGCCAGTTTGGTTGTAAAGGTTTTTAATACCTTCAAAACCAGAAATATCATCTAAGTCACCTGCAATATAGAGTGAAGGTACTTTGATATTTTTCATTGCTTTGGCATCAAATAAGTTATGTTGCCCACCCCAAGGTGCGATAGCAACCATTGTTTTTATACGAGGGTCTACCTGTGGGTTTTGATATTGTCCACCTGCACAGCTATTAAGTAATTGCTGCACTTGTTTAATTTGGGCAGGGTCAGTCATCCCCGTAAACATTGCGGTTGTTTGTTCGTTAAAGGCATAGCAACCACCAATCGTATTAACTGCGCCAAATCCGCCCATAGAGTAGCCAATAACACCTGCGCTAGCTGTATCTACTTGCTCGCTTGCAAAGTTGCTTTGTTCGTTAAAATAATTAATCACAAACTGCTGATCGCGTGAGCGATTAATCAAGGTGCTAAAAAAGCCCGCAAATGGCGCGTTTTTAAAATCTACATGGGCGTTTGTTGAGTCTGTATGATCAAGCGCAGCAACAATGTACCCATGCGAAGCTAAGTGCTCACCAAGGTAGTACATAATTGTACGGTAGCCGGTATAACCATGCGAAAGTACAATAACAGGGTAGTTTTCTGCGTTACTTACACCTACATCGCGCATAGCATCGGCTTGTAAAGTAAACTGTTTACCCGAGCGTGTTATATCTGTGTAGCTGGTTAGTGCTTTGTTTGCTTTACTATCCGCCGGATACCAAACCTCAACTTTTAAAGGGCGATCTTTTTGGCTTTGCGTTGCAGGATCAAATTGCGCTGGATTAACTAAATCGAGGGTTTTTACGCCTACTTTATAGGCGCCTTTAGTGGCTAATTCTGGAAGCACTTCGCTGGTTATTGGTGGGTAAAGTTGCTCAGGTTTATTCGATTCAGCAAGTACTGCACCGGTAGTTAAACTAGCCGTGGCTAACAGCATTGCTTTTGAAAGCGTTTTTAATCGGTGTGTTGTTGTCATTGTGGATCCTTGTTGCGTGTATTTTTATAAATTTATGTTATGAGATTCGACTGTCGCGCTATATTCAAGCTGCCATTGGGCTCTCAGGTTATCCATCATCGTCATAACCCGTAAGCTAGTGCTTAGTGGTAATACAGAGCTTTGTATTTGTTTATTTAGTATGCACTCAGTGACGTGATCAATTTCAAATTTAAAGTTTTCATCATCATTAAATGAGTAGTCAAAATGTTGGGTAGCTTGCCCATTAATATGAATCTCAATACTTTTCGCACCTACAAACCAAGGTATGCGTATAAAGCCATGATCACCTGTAATATAGGCTTCAGTTGGACCGTTTTGCTCAAGTGCACTACTAAGTTGTGCAAACTGCCCATTACCATAATCAAGCATGGCAATATTTCGAGCATCCACGCCTGTATCTGCTTTATGCACAAATGAGCTGATTTTTTCTGGGGCTTTATTAAAAACCACATCAGCAATAGATAAAGGGTAAATCCCTAAATCAAGTAATGCACCACCGGCTGTATTTGGGTTCATTAAGCGATGTGATGAATCAAATTCACCCGCTAAGCTAAAGTTGGCATTAACACTGTGTACTTTGCCAATAACCGCTTCGTTCAATAATTCTTCTAATTTTACAATGGCGGGTAAAAAGCGCATCCACACTCCTTCCATTAAAAAGCGATTTTGCTGCTGCGCTAGCTCTTTTAATGTAATGAGTTGCTGTGCATTAACGGTAATGGGTTTTTCGCTTAGTACGTGCTTATTATGCATTAAGCATTGGGCTATACTTTGAAAGTGTTGGTCGTGGGTGTTTGCAATATAAATTGCGTCAATGTTTGGGCATTGCATAAGGGCTTGGTAGCTCTCATAGCCTTTAATTGAATAGTGTGTGGCAAACTCGCTTGCGCGCTGCTTGCTAGTTGATGCTGCGCCAATAAGCTTAGCATCAGCGGAATGCGCAATGCTTTTAGCAAAGGTGTGAGCAATATTGCCACACCCAATAATACCCCAGTTAACCTTTGCCATATTGATACCTATTTTTTAAAAAGACGTTATTTGTAACCCTGAACCCGCTGAGCACACATAAATATCTGCGTATAAGTTAAAGCGTTCAAAGTAATGTTTTTCAACGGCTGCTTTAATTAACGGTACTTCTGCATCGCGACATAAACACACAATTGCCCCCCCAAAACCACCACCAGTCATGCGCACTGCGCCGCGCTCACCCATGGCTTCTTTACAAATTTCAACTAAGCCATCTGTTGCAGGTACGGTTACTTCAAAGTCGTGTTTAAGTGATTGGTGTGATGCAGCCATCAATTGCCGAAGTTGCTGCATATCATTGGCTTGCAATGCTTTAGTTGCTGCAATAACGCGGTCGTTTTCGCTAATTACATGGTGTGCACGTTTGTATTCGTTATCGCTAAGCTGTGCTTTAACAGCATCTAGTTTAGCCATTGTTGCTTGGCGAAGTGTTTTAACTCCCATTTTTTCAGCGGCTTGTTCGCAATCAATACGGCGTTGATTGTATTCGCTGTCTACTAATTTACGTGGGTAGTTAGAGTTCACTATAACAATATTTAAGTCATCAGGTACTTTCACTGACTTCGTTGCTAGGTTTTCACAGTCAATTAAAAGAGCATGACCGTTTTCGCCTTTTGCCGAAATAAGCTGATCCATAATGCCACATTGACAATGCATAAAGTCGTTTTCAGCTTCTTGGCCCAGTAGTGCAATTTTTTCTTCGGTTAAACCAAGTTGCGCAATATGGTTAAACATTCCCCCTACGGCAACTTCCAATGCAGCCGACGATGACAAGCCACTGCCTTGCGGTAAGTTACTATCAATAAGTAAATCGGCACCACGTAAAGTGTGACCTGCGCGTTTTAATACAAATGCAACCGCGCGAATATAATTCCCCCATTGCGATTGACCTTCGCTAATCGGTTCGTCAACGTTAAAACGATCTTGCTCGCCTGGGTAATTTAATGACTGCACGGTAATCGTGCTATCGTCGCGCTCTTTAAACATCACTTGAGTACGAAACTCTAATGAGCACGGAAATACAAAACCATCGTTGTAGTCAGTAAACTCACCTATTAGGTTTACACGTCCTGGTGCAGCCGCAATACCTTGAGCAGGGGCACCGTACAGTGATAAAAAGTGGTGTTGAAATTCATTAAGCGTCATCTGTGTGTCCTGCTGTGTTTTTATAGTATGTTGTGCTTGCTGCTTTTAAAATAGAAGCGGCTGTTTCTGCGCTTAAGTCACGCTGACTTTCGCCTAACATTTCGTAGCCTACCATATGTTTTTTCACGGTGGCAGAACGAAGAAGTGGCGGGTAAAAGTGTGCATGCAAGCGCCAATGTTGCTCATCTGAACCACGATTTGCGGGTGCATTGTGCCAACCCATAGAGTACGGGAAGCTACAGTTAAATACATTATCGTATTTAGTCGTTAATACTTTTAATGCCTGAGCGAGTGAATCGGTTTGTGCATCAGTTAACTGACTAAAGTTTTGAATGTTGTCTTTAGTTACTAGTAAGGTTTCAAATGGCCATGCGGCCCAAAAAGGCACCAGAACAAGCCAGTGTTCATTCTCAAATACGACACGAGTTTGGTCGGCTTGTTCTTTTTGTACATAGTCGGCAAGCATGGCTGTGCCGTGTTTATCAAAATAAGCGCGTTGTTGTGTATCTTCGGCTTCTATTTCGGTAGATAGGTGCGAATGCGCCCATACTTGGCCATGCGGGTGGGGCTGCGAGCACCCCATGATCTCACCTTTATTCTCAAATACCTGAACACACTCGTATTGCTGTGCAAGTTCTGTGTAGTTGTCTTTCCAGGTTTTTACTACTTCATGCAGAGCATCGTGCTCCAGCTCAGGCAGTGTTTTGTTATGCTCTGGCGAAAAACAAATGACACGGCATTCGCCGCTTGCTTCGTCAGCAATAAATAAATCGCTGTCTGACTCTAAGTTTTGTGGTTGCTCGCTGGCATTAGGCGTCAGCGCACCAAAATCATTTCTAAATACATGTGTGTATTTGTAATCTGGGTTGCTATCGCCATTTGCACGGGTGTTACCTGGGCAAAGTGGGCAGCTTTCGTCATGCTTTGGCAAAACCGTTTCGTTAACGGCTTCGGTTGCGCCTAACCATGGGCGGTTATTCCGATGCGGTGATACTAATACCCAACGCCCCGTTAGCGGGTTTTTACGTCTGTGAGTGCTTTCTAATAAAGCCATATTAACTCTCCAACCCACTTGGGTAATTAGTTTGCCAGCGCCATGTATCGTTGGTCATGTCGCTAAGTGTTAGTTCTGCGTGCCAGTTAAGGGTGGTTTGCGCTTTTGTGGCATCGGCGTAATTACATGCAATATCGCCTGCACGACGCGGTGCAATTTTATAGGGAATTGTTTTACCCGCTGATGCGCTAAACGCATTGATCATATCAAGCACTGAATAACCTTGGCCCGTGCCTAAGTTATATGCGTGAAAGGCGGTATCTGTTTTGTGTTGCATAAATGCGGCAACATGGCCTTTTGCTAAATCTAAAACGTGAATATAGTCGCGCACGCCTGTGCCATCTTCAGTGTCGTAGTCGTCACCAAAAATATTAACGACCTCACGTTTACCTACTGCAGTTTGGGCAATAAAGGGCATTAAATTATTTGGAATACCATTTGGGCTTTCGCCTAATAAGCCACTAGGGTGTGCGCCTACAGGGTTAAAGTAACGAAGTGCTATGCCCATAAAGTTGCTGTTGGCATTACATACGTCTTGCATGGCTTGTTCAACCATGACTTTAGTCCAACCATAAGGGTTGGTCGCGCGAATTGGGTGTTTTTCGTCTATTGGTAAGTAGTCGGGCTCACCATACACAGTGGCCGATGAGCTAAATATAATATGGTTAACACCTTCATCTTGCATATTTTCAAGCATGCTAAGCGTGCCCGATACATTATTTTGATAATAACGCAGCGGTTGCTCGGTTGATTCACCTACCGCTTTTAGTGCTGCAAAGTGAAATACAGCCTCAGCTTGGGTGTGTTTAAGCGCAAGTTTAAACTGCTGCTCGTCTTGAATGTCACCTAAAATGAATTCAAAGCGAGTGCCTGTAATCTTTTCGAGTTGATCAAGCACACGAGGGCTCGCATTAGACAAATTATCGTAAATAATAGGTGTAATCCCCGCCTCATGTAATGCAATACATGTATGGCTACCTATGTAACCCATGCCGCCAGTCACTAAAACTTTCATGTGTTTTCTCGAAAATATATTTATATGATAAATACTACTATTAAGGAAGTTTAAAAACAATAGTTATGAATTGTTCAAAATTCAAATAAATGGCTAAAAAACACACATTTGTTTTGAATCGCTTTATTAATATTTTCTATATACAGATTCAATGACTGCCTAATTATCACTCACAAGTGGCAATGCTATTATAACCCCATCATTAAGCGTTGAATGTGTAGGCTATGTTCTACACAACATGGAGACAGGTATGAATAAAACAATTTTAGTAACAGGTGCAACAGATGGTATTGGGTTTGAAACAGCTAAAATGCTGTTAGCGCAAGGCCATACTGTGCTTCTTCATGGGCGTAACGCGCAAAAGCTTAAAAACGTACACACTTTGCTTGATAACGACTACCCGCAAGCGCGTACACAAACCTACGTAGCTGATTTAAGCGAAATGGCGCAGGTGCAAAACTTGGCTAAACAAATTACAGCTGATCATAAACGCTTAGATGTACTGATTAATAATGCCGGTGTGTTTAAACTTGAGAACCCAGAAACTGCAGACGGTCTTGATGCACGATTTGCAGTAAACACATTTGCTCCTTATTTATTAACAACTTTATTATTGCCGCTTTTTAATACCCAAGGGCGAATAGTGAATGTGTCGTCAGCGGCGCAAGCAACGGTCAACTTAGATGCGCTGATTGGACAAAGCGCTTTGTCTGACAACGCAGCATACGCACAAAGCAAATTGGCAATTACAATGTGGTCGCGTCATATGGGCTTAAAGCTTAAGGAGAGCGGTCCATTAGTGGTATCGGTTAATCCTAAGTCATTACTGGGTAGTCAAATGGTTAAAGACGCATACGGCCTCAATGGCGGCGATTTAAAGTTAGGTGCCGATATATTTTGCCGTGCTGCGCTAAGCGATGAATTTAGCAATTCAACAGGGCTGTATTTTGATAATGACGCTGAGTGTTTTGCAGCCCCTCATGCTGATGCATTAAATGACACTAAAAATCAGCAATTAATAGATGCGCTCGATTTAAAGTTATTGCAGCTTGCAATATAGCTAACGCAATATGAGCGTGAGTTAAAGGGTGTATCACTAAGCTATACAACCTATAGAGTTTCATTGAAGACAAACAAAGAGTTCACTACTTTAAAAGGGCGAACTCTTTTTTGTTTTGGAGTTTTAGATTTACTATGCGCTTATTAAGCGCTGATATAACCAATCTTTTAATTCAGAGCGGTCGTGTTTTAGCTGGTGCATTTGCTCGTCGCTAATAGGCGCACCGTCCAATTCTAATACTCTTATTTCTTTATCTAGCTTATTGTACTGTTTAGCTTTATCAGCAAAGTCAGCATCACTTTTATTTAACGTGTTAATCGTGCTTGTGTGCTCAGGAAAGTCGTTTGTTAATGAATGGTCTTCGCCTAACATAGTCGCTCCTTAATAAAAATAAATACGCTTACAGAAAATAAGCCATTTCATAGTATAACCTTGGGCTAGGTCGATCGTAATTCAACCCTATAAATATAAATTTAACGGGACAAAAAAAGAGCCGTTACTTCATCCTAAAGAGGGAATTACGGTTTATATAGCCGCAAACCACTGACACCTAACGCGGCTTAGGTTAGAATGCAAAGGCTTAAATACTCCCAATAACTCCTTTTTTGAGTACTCTATTACATGCTTTTAATGATCGATAACTACGATTCGTTTACTTATAACTTAGTGCAGTACTTTCAGCGATTAGATCAAGACGTATTAGTCAAGCGCAATGACGAGCTGAGCATTGCACAAATTAAGCAACTTAATCCAGAACATATAGTTATCTCGCCGGGTCCTTGCTCACCGAATGAAGCTGGTATATCGTTAAGTGTTGTTGAGCAGTTAAAAGGCCAATACCCTATTTTAGGAATTTGTTTGGGGCATCAAACTATTGCGCAAGCGCTAGGGGGGGATGTAGTACGCGCCAAAAAAGTAATGCACGGAAAAACATCTGCCATAATGCATACCAACAAAGGTGTTTTTAAAGGGTTAGCTAATCCGTTAACGGTTTGTCGTTATCACTCGCTGGTGGTTAAAGCGCAGTCGTTACCCAACGAGCTTGAAATAACAGCGTGGACACAAACACCGCAAGGTGAGTTTGACGAAATAATGGGAATGCAACACAAAGAATTAGCAATTGAAGGGGTGCAGTTTCATCCTGAGGCTATTTTAACAGAGCAGGGATTAGAACTGCTTGATAACTTTTTAACTCGCTTCTAGTCTAATAATACTAAACGTATTCAATACTTACTATTTAATGAGCATTATGACCGAACTTGCATTACAACAGCGTACAGCAAAAATACTTGACCAACGAGCACACGATTTGCTGTTGGGTCATAGCTTTGCGCACCAGCAAATTGGGTTTATTCATACATTAGATATTGATTACGGCGAGCCTATGAAGCAGCGTACCTTGTTGCAGGTTGAAGTATCAGCGCAACAAAAGCGTAAGCAAACTAGCACCGCGCATCATAAGTATCGTGCACAAGCCAGCGAACAGCTTCATAAAGTAATAGAAACAGCCATATTTAAACAGCTCGAAGATATAGACGCAGTAATTCAAACCACGATAGGGATTGAAGACAGTGTCGCCACTATTTTAGATATATTAGCGGTAAAGTCTGCCTCAGTTGGCCGCTTGGAGCCGTTAGTAAACGATTTAAGTTGGCTTGGACGAGAGCTGGTTACGCTCGTTAACTTACCTTATTACCGAAACCAGCGTAGTAAAAAAAATACCGCGGTAAAAGTAGATAGCCCAGCACTTGCTCTGCGTTACATAGGGCTTGATAACTTACAGTTAGTTATTCCCACGTTTGCAGTTCGCCACTGGATGCCACACAGCACCGAGCCTTTTTCGTTACTAAAACGCCGGCTACGTGACAGCGCTATGGCCAACGCTATTGCAGCCCAAAAAATTGCAGAGCTAAACGACGTAAACGACATTCATGCTTTTACTCTGGGTATGTTATTAGATGTAGGGCGTATTACGCTGGTACGTTTATATTTAAAAACCTTTGAGCAGGTATGGCAACGAAAAGTACAAATAGCGCGCCAAGAAAACCAAAAAGACCTACACACAGCGTTATTGGAGCTAAAGCCCGATCCTTTGTTTTTAACTACGTTGCTATGTAATAAGTCAATTCAGGTCAGTGCGCGAGTCATCGACAAAATGGCCTTTAAATATTTGCCATTTAAAGGTGTGATGGAGCAACTGCAAAATGGCGTAAATAAGGGCGATACTGCCTTACCGTTAACGCAGGTCATGTTAAAAGCGCGTTGTTACTCTCAGTACTTAATTTTAAAAGAGCACCAACTCATTGAGCCTGACGAAACCGCATCGTGGTTTTCGTATTTTCAGTTCACTAAAACGGAACTAAAAGCACTCCAAACAAGCAATTTTACTAATCTTGCTATTCAAATTGACTAAAAAATTAAATTTTTTGTTAATTTTTTTACGACTATTCATTCATTTCTATTTTTTTATTCACCTTGTTATTTAGCCTTAAAAGCCCATACGTCTTAGTGCTCATGCGGTTAATTGTGAAAAATTTTGTGTAATTGGGTATGCAAATAGTTATTCACTATCTATGAAATAATATCTTAAGCCCTTTATTTTCAAGGGTTACATGAAAGTTTTTAACGAGACAGCTAACAGTAATTCTGAAATAATGGGCGTCTGAAAATTGAACCACAAAGCAATTTTTTGTACCAAACAGACACCTGAACGTACTAAAAAGCTTGGTTAATATTATTAGCCAAACACCTATTTTATGCTTTGTGTCGATCACAATTAAGAGGAAATAAAATGACAGTCAATCGCGAATTATTTGATCACGTAATGGTTCCTAACTACGCACCTTCAAGCGTAATTCCTGTTCGAGGCGAAGGCTCTCGCGTATGGGATCAACAAGGTAAAGAGTTTATCGACTTTGCTGGTGGTATTGCTGTTAACTGTCTTGGCCACTGTCACCCTGCATTAGTAGGCGCATTAAAAGAACAGGGCGAAAAAATTTGGCACCTATCAAATGTAATGACCAATGAGCCGGCGCTTCGCTTAGCTAAAAAAATGGTTGATGCAACCTTTGGTGAAAAAGTTTACTTTGCCAACTCGGGTGCAGAAGCAAACGAAGCTGCACTTAAATTAGCGCGTCGTTTCGCACTTGATAAATTTGGCCCAGAAAAGTCACAAATTATCGCATTTAATAAAGGCTTCCACGGCCGCACATTCTTTACTGTAACGGTTGGCGGCCAAGCAGCATACTCAGATGGTTTTGGTCCTAAGCCGGGCGATATCGTACATTGTGATTACAATGACTTAGCAGCATTTGAAGCGCTAATTAGCGACCAAACGTGTGCAGTAATGATGGAACCACTGCAAGGTGAAGGCGGTATTGTTTCGCCAACTGACGAGTTTGCTCAACAAGTTCGCGATTTATGTACTAAACACAACGCCCTGCTTATTTTTGATGAAGTGCAAACCGGTGTTGGCCGTACAGGCGACTTATACGCATACCAAGGTTTAAACGTAGTACCTGATATTTTAACTTCAGCTAAAGCATTAGGTGGCGGTTTTCCAATTGGCGCTATGATCACAACTACTGATATTGCACAGCACCTTAAAGTAGGTACTCATGGTTCTACTTACGGCGGAAACCCGCTTGCATGTGCTGTTGCAGAAGCCGCATTTGATACTGTTAACACACCCGAAGTACTTGCTGGTGTAAAAGAAAAAGCAGCCCTATTTAACGAGCTACTTGCAGCGGTAAACGAAAAATACAACGTATTTAGCGAAATTCGCGGTAAAGGTTTATTAATTGGCGCCGTAGTAAATGAGCAATACAAAGGCCGTGCTAAAGAGTTTTTAGTAGCCGGTACTGAACAAGGCCTCATGTCGTTAGTAGCAGGTGCTGATGTTGTTCGTTTTACACCCTCTCTTGTTATCCCAGAAGCGGATATTCGTGAAGGTATGGCACGTTTTGAAAAAGCAGTAGCAAGCGTAGTAAACGCATAAGCTGTTTTAGCCAATCTATCGAGGGCAAACATTGTTTGCCCTATGAATCCTATTTACCGTTATTGATAAGGGAGCAAGCGGACTCATGATGATCCTTCGCCCAATCCAGCAAAATGATTATTCAGCATTACTGACAATTGCCCATGAATCGGGCCATGGTTTTACATCTTTGCCTTTAAACGAAGAGCTATTACAAAAGAAGATTGACCATTCAGTAAGCTCATTTGCTAAACAAACGTCACAACCCGGTGACGAAGGCTACTTGTTTGTTCTTGAAGATAGCGAAACAGGTGAAGTAGTAGGTACTTCGGCAATAGAAGCTGCTGTAGGCCTAGATGATGCGTTCTATCATTACCATTTAAGTAAAGTGATTCATTCTTCGCGTACACTAGACGTTTACAAAGCAGTCGATATTTTAACGCTATGTAACGACTACACCGGTGCAACAGAATTATGTACGCTATTTTTAAAAGACGGCTATCGCAAAAACTGTAATGGCAAACTACTGTCTAAAGCACGCTTTATGTTTATTAAACAACACCAAGCGCGTTTTGCAGAAACCGTTATTGCAGAAATGCGCGGTGTGTCTGACGAAAACGGTAATAGCCCGTTTTGGAAATGGTTAGAAGAACATTTTTTCTCAATGGACTTTCCAACAGCTGACTACTTAACCGGTATAGGCCAAAAAGTGTTTATTGCTGAACTTATGCCTAAATACCCAATTTACGTCAATTTACTCAGTAAAGATGCGCAAGCGGTAATCGGTCAAGTTCACAACAATACACGCCCAGCGATTGAATTATTAAAAAGTGAAGGCTTCACGTTTAACGGCTACGTTGATATTTTTGACGCAGGCCCAACAGTTGAAGCAAAAGTAGATAATATTGCTACAGTACGTAACTCACACGATTTTATTGTTGAAATTGGTGAGCAAACGGGCGACACCATGGTGTTGTTAGCAAACGACAAGCTTGAAAACTTTAGAGCGACCGTTACACCAATGAGTTTCGACGAACGCGCTAAAACCGTTGTGTTATCGCAGCAAGTCGCCGACGCCCTGCAGCTACAAACAGGCGATACTGTTAGCGCAACCCCAGTTTAATTTAGGAGAAAGTATATGACTCATCCTGCACAATTTATTAATGGTCAATGGTCACAAGGCCAAGGCACAGAATTTAACTCAGTAAACCCAGCAAATAACGACGTTATTTGGAAAGCATCGTCAGCGACTGCTGAGCAAGTTGATGCCGCCGTTAGCGCTGCGCGTGAAGCGTTTTATGCATGGGCAGACAAAAGCTTTACTGAGCGCCTAGAAATAGTAAAAGCGTTCGCAGCACAATTAAAAGAAAACAGCGAAGAGCTTGCAATCACTATTGCTCAAGAAACTGGTAAGCCACTATGGGAAACGCGCACTGAAGCGGGCGCTATGGTTGGTAAAATTGCCATTTCTGAAAAAGCATTTTTAGAGCGCACAGGCGACGTAGAAAACGCAATGCCACTAGGGCGCGCCATGATCCGTCATAAGCCGCACGGTGTTGTAGCGGTATTTGGCCCATATAATTTTCCGGGTCACTTACCAAACGGCCATATTGTGCCAGCGTTATTAGCGGGTAACACGGTTGTGTTTAAACCATCAGAGCTAACACCAAAAGTTGCCGAGCTTACGCTTAAACTATGGGAAAAAGCGGGTTTACCAGCTGGCGTTATTAACCTTGTTCAAGGTGAAGTAGAAACGGGTAAAGCCCTTGCTGCTCACAAAGGTATTGATGGTTTATTCTTTACTGGTTCTTCACGCACTGGTCATATTTTACATGAACAGTTTGCAGGTCAGCCGGGTAAAATTTTAGCGCTTGAAATGGGTGGCAATAACCCACTTATTATCACCGACGTTGAAGATACCAAAGCAGTTGTACACGATATTATTCAATCAGCGTTTATTTCAAGCGGCCAGCGTTGTACCTGTGCTCGTAAGTTATTTTTACCTAAAGGTAGCAAAGGCGATGCAATTTTAGAGCGCCTTATCACTGCAACAAAAGCCATTAAAGTAGGTAACTACGATGATGCAGATCAGCCATTTATGGGCTCTATGATCTCATCAGCGGCGGCAGCAGGCATGGTTAAAGCACAAAGCGAGCTAGTTGAACTTGGCGGTAAGGTACTTGTAGAGCTTGAGCACACAGCGAATACGGGCTTTGTAACGCCAGGTATTATTGAGTGTTCAGCAATTGGCGACTTCCCAGACGAAGAGCATTTTGGCCCACTTTTAAAAGTATTTCGCTTTGACGACTTTGACAGCGCAATTGATAAAGCAAACGACACAAGCTTTGGTTTATCAGCAGGCTTACTCAGTGACAGCCAAGCTGATTACGACCACTTTTTACGTCGTATTCGTGCTGGTATTGTTAACTGGAATCGCCCAATTACGGGTGCGTCTAGCGCTGCACCATTTGGTGGTATTGGCGCATCAGGCAATCACAGAGCAAGCGCGTACTACGCAGCCGACTACTGTGCATACCCTGTAGCTTCAGTAGAGCTTGAAAAAGTAGCCATGCCAGCAACATTAAGCCCAGGCTTAAAAATAGATTAAGCACTCCTTAATGAGTATAAAAGCAGCTTCGGCTGCTTTTTTTATATGCTTAAATCACAAAGCTAGCAATCAACAGCGCTTTCTGCTTAAATCAGCGTAAGTAATATTATTAGGTGGTGAATATCATGGTTTTAGATAGGCAAGGGTACGATGATTTAATCATGTATCTAACTCAAAATTTAGCATTGTTTGAGAAGCCAGGTGTAATAAAACCAGGCGCTCCAACGGTAATGGAACTCATAGAAGATGTTATTGCCGAAAACGTTATGCTAATTTGTGAACAGCACACAAACCTCAACACAGAACAGCGCAGCTTAATTGTACGCGAGGTTGATGGCATTGTTTACGACTTACAAGAAGTACTTAGCAGCATTACGTCACAGCCTGTTACGGTTGAGCAACATGAGTTTATTGACGAATTTGCCAGCTTAATTAAAAACCTCTTCGACAGCGCTGTTTCGCAGCAGTATTAAGCCCCAATTTATAGTGCCGCGTATCGCATTTTCGTTTGCAACTGCGGCCAACTTGCTTACAATCAACAAAAATATTTTTGAGATAAAAACATGCAAGCAAATGTAAAGTGGGTCGAAGGCGACACGTTCGTAGGTCGTTCTAATTCTAATCACAACGTAGTATTTGATACCGGTAACGATAGTGCGGCACCTAGCCCAATGGAAATGGTGTTGATGTCGGTTGGCTGTTGTTCATCGGTTGACGTTGTGGGTATTTTAAAAAAAGCTAAACAAGACTTTTCAGACGTTCAAGTACAATTGAGTGCTGAACGCGCCGAAACGGCTCCTCGCGTATTTACTAAAATCAATTTACATTTTGTTGTTACAGGCAAAAACGTGTCTGAAAAGCACCTTGCACGCGCTGTTACTTTGTCTGCTGAAAAGTATTGTTCTGTTGCATTAATGCTTGATAAAACAGTAGAAATTACTCACAGCCATGAAGTTGTGCAAGAACAGGTAAAATAACGCTTTTTCCACGAGGAAAATTCGTATAAAATCCGCGAACTTTTCATTCTGCAGGTGCAGATTTCACTAATTTATAGGTTGGTTTATTATGAACAAACCCTTCGATAAACTTAAACTTCATGGCTTTAACAATTTAACCAAAAGTTTAAGCTTTAGTATTTACGATATTTGCTACGCAAAAACCGAGCAACAACGTAAAGAATATATTGAATATATCGATGAGCAGTACAGTGCAGATAGACTAACCGACATTTTAGGTGAAGTTGTTGATATTATTGGTGCCAATATTTTAAATGTTGCACGCCAAGATTATGAACCGCAAGGCGCCAGTGTGACTATTTTGGTTTCGGAAGAGCCAGTAGAAGAGCAGCAAAATTACGATGCTGACGAAGCGCCAGGGCCACTCCCTGATTCAGTGGTTGCGCACCTAGATAAAAGCCACATTTGTGTACACACATACCCAGAAGCTCACCCTGATGATGGTATTTGTACATTCCGTGCTGATATTGAAGTATCTACGTGTGGCATTATTTCGCCACTTAAAGCGCTAAACTTTTTAATTCATAGTTTAGAGTCTGACGTGGTAACAATTGACTACCGTGTTCGTGGTTTTACTCGCGACGTAAACGGCGTTAAGCACTACATTGACCACGCAATTAACTCTATCCAAAACTTCATGACAGACGATACCAAAGAAGCGTACCAAATGATGGACGTAAACGTGTATCAAGAAAATCTGTTTCATACCAAAATGATGTTAAAAGAAACCGATCTAAACACTTACTTGTTTGGTCTTTCTACAACTGATTTATCGGATGATGAAGAAGAAGAAATTCGTTCTAAGCTAAACCGTGAAATGCAAGAAATATTCTATGGTCGTAACCTGCCAGAAACTGAATAACAGTCACGTTAGTTAAATAAAAACGGCGCTCATTGAGCGCCGTTTTTGTATGCGTTAATAAAAATACCTATAAATTACTTACATCAGAGTTCAGGTTATTTAACAAGTAACAACTCGGTTTGTCGGCCGTTTAAGTACCACACGCCGGTTTTATCAAAAATGGCGTCTTCTTCTAGCATTATGCGTATTTCTTTATTCCATGGTTTTATAAACACCGCATTGTTAAGCTCAATAGAATAAGCGGTATTTAAATGCAATGGGTAGTCGCCATCGCCGGGCACACCTTGTTGTGAATCCCACATACCCAGTGTGGTACCCGCAGCATGACCATGATAGCCAAGCGGGTGCGTATAAATAGTGGGTTTTAAACCTTGGGCAATGGCTTTTTCGCGAGCGGCTTTTAATACCTGATTACCCGTTTTACCTTCGCTAAATTCAGAGGTAAAAATGTCTTGGAGTTTATTGCCTTTTTTAAGCGCATCAACAAGGTAAGCGGGCGCGTCTGTTTCGCCAGGTTTTAAAACATAGGCATGTTGTTGGGTGTCGGTATTTAAGCGTAAGTACGTAATACCAAAATCGACATGCAGTAAGTCACCCGCTTGAATAACGTTATCGGCGTAGCCATTCGTAAAGCTGTCTTCGTGATCGAACGATTGGCTGTCGGCGCGTTGTATTGCAATACTTGGGTGAAACCATGTTTGTAGTTTTAGCTCTTTTACACGCTCTCTAAACCACCACACTAAATCGTCGCTGGTTGTTTTTCCTACCGTAATTATATTGCTTGAAAAACCCTCAGCAATAATAGCGTGCGCAATAGCAACAATGTGTTTATACATGTCTATTTCTTGAGGAATACGCTGCTCTAACCAGGCAACTGCCAAAGGCTCGGCCGAGATTATTTTATTTTTATAAGTACTGGGTAAGTTGGCCATTAAGGTATTGTAATCGCCCAGCACTAAACCGTCGGCATGCCCCCAATCGGTAGACGTATTAAGTGCAATATTACTTGGTTTGTAGCGCTCAATAATGTCGTTCAATGCTTGCCACTGGTTTGGCTGCGCCTTTTTATCCCACCCTTTTGTAAATACATTGCCTATTTTATAGGGGGCAATAGCGTAAGCATCAACTTTGCCTTGCTCATTTAAGGCAAAGAGTAAAATAGTGGTACGCCTTGCCGATAACCAGGTTGCTGGCAGCATTGTTTTTAGTATGGGATCTTCGTTGTATTCGCGGCTAATAAGCAGCCACATATCGATGTTGTGTTGCTTCATTAGGCTGGGCATTAATGTGTTTACCCTAAGCTCGGTTATATTATCTATAAACGCTGCGCGTTCTTTCATTGATAAAATAGCAGGCACGCCATCGGCTTTAGCTAAGGGACTTAAAACAAGCGTGGTAAGTAAGCTTACGCAAAGTAGGAGTTGTTTTGTAAGGTGCATAATTGTTTTATTTTTAGGCTAGTTAATTTATAACATGCCTTAATGGCAGCCATAAAAAAACATTTTGAGATAAACAGCACATAAAAAAGCCCAGCTAACTAGCTGGGCTTTGCTCGAATAGGTGTGCTATTTAATCATGCTGTAAATAAGTGCAAATACCGCAAGCGCACCCACCGCTAATACAAACAATGTGCTTAAACGGTTACGATACTTATGCAGAGCCGGTACTTTATAAACCGCAATCATAGGCATGATAAATAATATCATGGCAATAATAGGGCCCGACAGCTGATCCATCATATCGAGTATGCTTGGGTTTTTAACTGCACAAAACCAAATAGCAAAAAACATAATAACTACGCCAATTTTATCTACCGTTTTAGCACCAAGCTGTGTTTGCTTAGTTACCAAGCCTGTAAAGCTTTCGCGGGCCCCTAAAAAGTGACCTAAAAACGACGACGTAATGGCAATAAAGGCAACTAAAGGCCCAAGCGTTGCAATAAACGAGTTATGGGTAATGTTAGCAAGGTACGATAAAACTGAGACGTTATCAGCTTTTGCTTGTGCCATTTGCTCACTTGTTAACGACAGTACGCACGAAAATACAAACAGCAATACAAACACAATTAACAGTAAGCTTGTGCGTTTTAAAATGGCTTCAGATTTGCGTGTAGCAAGGTCGTCATAGTGTTCGCGTTGTACATGCACAAAGCTTGAAATAGCCGCTGCATGGCTAAACGAAAACACAATAATAGGAATAGATAACCACAGCGTTTTACCAAAGCTGCCCACTTCAGGTAGGCTCATGTCAGGCATTTGCCAGCTAGGAATTAAATACAACGATAAAAAAAACAAAATACCTACAAGCGGGTACACCAAAATAGAAAACGCGCGCAGCATTAAGCGCTCGCCACCCATCATAAGGCTTATCATACCGGCTACCAAAATACCCGAAAGTACCACGCGCGACGGCGATTCCATACCCAGCTGGTTTACCATAAAGCTGTCTACCGTGTTGGTTAAGCCCACACCGTAAATAAGCAAAATAGGGAATATAGATAAAAAGTACAACAACGAAATTAATCGCCCAGCATTAACGC
Source organism: Pseudoalteromonas sp. NH0006-46 (assembly GCF_057547735.1). NCBI lineage: Bacteria > Pseudomonadati > Pseudomonadota > Gammaproteobacteria > Alteromonadales > Pseudoalteromonadaceae > Pseudoalteromonas > Pseudoalteromonas sp. NH0006-46. The sequence goes on from NZ_BAAJML010000002.1 coordinate 123,956, forward strand.
CAAAGTGTTCTTCAACTACATCGGTAAAATCGGCATGCTTATTTTTAGACGATAATACAAAACGAGCTAAACCACGGTGGGCTAAAAAGGTCATCGGAAACGCTAAACACGCCATAATGATCAGCGGCCAAAAACCGCCAATTCCAATGTTAATAGGTAAAAATAAAATACCCGCACCAACGGCGGTACCAAAAAGGCTTAAGGTCCACTGCGTATCGTGCAGGTTCCATTTAGATTTAGCGCTTGAATTTGCACTTGAATGCGTGTGTGTTGATGCATTTGAATGCGTTGCATCTAAAGGTGTTGTCATGTGTGTGTGCCCGTCCATTATTTATAATAATAACCGCGCCGAAGGATATAGTTTTTAGCCCACTTTTTCATGTTTTTAGCGCCCTAGAGCCGCAATTAACTGCGTTAAAATAGCCCCCAAGTGTCATGAATACGAAACAGCGGTGTAAAAGTAAACAAAGCCACCACAAGGTGTTAAAAGCGCATTAATGACACCCTTTACTTTTTTCTACACGATAAAATAACTCTCTAAAATATAATATTTATAATTGGCAAACACTTACACGGTTTGTTATTAATAGATGTTCATAAAATAAGGATGTTTTCATCTGGAAGTAATGAAAGTGTTTTTTGTTAAATTATCAGGGTTTTCATCGTGTTAATCAATATAGTTTTTACTGAAACAGCAGTAATATTAACGAAAGTCGAATATAAATCATTCAGGGAAATGCAAAATGATTTTTGTGACTTCAAAGCGTCACTTGGCCCTTGGACAGAGTGTGAAGTTATTGATTATCTAAATTTTGAGTATTCAAATTTAGTACCGAATACTAGCGACCAATTAAAAAAGCTTAAATCGAGTGGGCACAAAGAAATTGTACTTACTTTTTGCGATAAGGCATAAACCTAATAACTCAATAAATTAACTCACTTTGATACATATATGAATTGCAGCTTTGCAATTTATTTAGAGGTTTTATCATGTTTATAGGCAACAATCATTAATGCGCTGCTTCACTAACTGGTTGGCTAGACTTAAGTTGGAATCAAATTTGAAAATGATTATTGTATTAATATGTTTAATAACCTCTTTTAATTCCTTCGCTTGTTTTGTTCAACCAGAAGGGTTAACAGAACAACATGAAACTCAATTAATTAATTACTTAATTTTTGCTGGTGTTCTAATGACTGCAGCTATATTTATTAGGGCTTCATATAATATACAAAAAATTTGGATTCCAATTTTATTGCTGGTTATTTTTGGGTATTTTCCAATGTATCTGTATATGCTGGAAATAGCAGGTGTATCACCTTATTCAGGCTCCTGTGGTGCTCCTGGGTTTGTTTACATTGGTAAAGTATTAGCCATTGGTATGGCCTGTATTTTTGCACTTGAAGCGGTTTTATTCTTTAAGGGCAGAGGAAGTAGAAAAGTAAAATAATAAGCTCAGAATTCATTTTTATTCAAGATGAAGATAAATAACAGTTTATAATTTTCATCGGCATCTGAATGACTACTTATTAACAGGAAATATATGGCAGACCAAGAAATAAGACAATTTATTGAGGATATACAATCTAAGTTTCCAGACGTCATACCGCTAATGGATAAGCACGAAGAATGTGAGTTCGCTTTTCGTATGGAGGAGTTCGCAAATTTAACAACGTTTGCATTCAACGAACATAAAAACGCCGACGCCCTAAAGCATTTGTCATACATGAGTCTAAAACTAGACACTGCAAGTCCTACCGAGTTTGATTACATAGATACCTATTATGTTGAACACTTGTTTTGGAAAGCGACCCCTATTGGAATTGAAATGGGCTGGTCACTCGTTCCCGACAAACTAAAAAAGCTATACTTAAATTTTCATGGCCAAGCGCCTCAAATACGCTGTCAGTAAGAGTAGGGCGTTATTATTTGTTTTTCTTTAAAAACCAAAACCTGCCCCGAAAAGTTGTTAAGTAGGAGTGATTGTTCTGAACTTCATAAGCGATTTTTATTAAACTCCGTTATACTTCTAACAATTAAATATGGCAAATGAAGTAAATAGGCCGCTAACTGCAATGAGCACAGATATTCTTTTTCATACTATTTTTCCGCATGAAACCAGTAAAACATGGGTTGTATTTGTCCATGGTGCAGGGGGGAGTTCGGCAATTTGGTTCCGTCAGCTTAAAGCCTATAAAAAAGAATATAATGTATTGCTGCTCGATCTTCGTGGTCACGGTAAATCGAACAACTTAGTGCAAAACTTTGTAGATAATAATTATTCGTTTAATAAGGTCTCTAAAGACATCATCGATGTGTTAGATCATAACAATATCCCTAGCGCACATTTTGTTGGTATTTCATTGGGCACCATTCTTATTCGTAATATTGCTGAAATTGCGCCGCAATATGTTTGTAGCATGGTGCTAGGTGGCGCGGTGACTCGCTTTAATACTCGCAGCAACACTTTGGTTTATTTAGGTAATACGTTTAAACACTTCTTGCCGTATATGTGGCTGTATCGTTTATTTGCTTTTATTATGATGCCGAAAAAGCGCCATAAAGAGTCTCGGCTTTTGTTTGTTCGTGAAGCAAAACGCTTGTGCCAAAAAGAGTTTATAAAGTGGTTTAAATTAGCCATGGACGTAAACCCCTTAATGCAGTATTTCAAAGAAAAAGACATCGATATACCCATTCTTTATATTATGGGTAAAGAAGATCATATGTTCCTTGGCCCGGTTAAAGAAATGGTAAAGCGCCACAAAAATAGCGTACTGCAAACTATTCACCATTGCGGCCATGTTTGTAACGTAGAGCGCCCAGACTTATTCAACCAGCACTCGCTTGCGTTTATCGCCCAGCAAAACCGATAAAGGTCGTAGCTCTTAAAAAGCGTTCAATTAATGGCAAGTCTTAAAAACGTATAATAGCCATCACTTGTTGATTGGAAACGGTCATTCTTTTGCCTTTATCCTTTAGCTAAAAACACTGTATTGCTTCATGCCGCACTCTTTTACACATAGTAAAATACCTCGATTAATATAATTTTATAATTGGCAATCACTTACACAGTTTGTTACTAATAGATGTACACAAAATAAGAACACGCTCATGTTAACTATAAGGGTGTAATTTGAGCAAGTTACTAGAATGCAGGGAAGTGTGTGAGAACATTTTTAGTTTTAATATCATTACTTCTTAGTGGGTGTTCTCCAATTTGGAAGGAGCAACCTTATAAAGTGTATTACATTGACGGTACCAAAAGGTTAGGTTACAGCCTTGGTCAGGGCGCATATATTGGGCGACTGGATGAACCAATAAATATTAAGTCAAACGAGCAATATATTTCGGTTTATGCTTGTCCGCATAAAACTTGTGCTTTTTACTATATTGATAAAATCAAAGATAACAAGTTTGCTGAACACAAGGAGTTTGTTTATGGGCCATACACAAAAGCTCAATTTGCAGCAATAGCCAAAAAATTAGGGTTACCGACTATAAATTCCAGCGTTAAAACCGCAATTTAATAAAGGTTAAAAACCTTACTTAGATTTTCACAGGCTTCAACACGTCCAAATATGTTAACTAAAACGCCTATTAAATTTTATAAATAAAGAACTTAAAGAAAAAATAAAGGCAGTCAGTATGGATAAAAAGAAAGCCATTGTTATATTGCTCGGCATAGTATGGTTTATGTTAGGAGCTGCTTTTTTCATAGGTTTTGAGTCAGTAGAAAAGTTGTTGTTTTGTGTGTTTGTATTTTTCTTTTGTTATAGATATATCTATGCATTTATATTAAATAGAAGTATTTATGCACCATACACCGGTGAGGAAATTCCTCCTACTGAAGGTAATTTAATAAAGCGGCTCTTTATGCTGATTATAGGTATTGGTGCGTGCACCTATTTTACTTTCTTTATCCCTTAAAAAGCATATTTGCCCAGTAGCTCTTTATATTATTAGGTGTCAGCAGGATGAAAAATAAAGATAACGGATATCCTTATCTCAATATAGACCGACTTACGTATATTTATAAATGTGTTAAGTGCAAAGCTCATATTGAAAAAGGCATGGCAACCTGTTATAGATGTGGCTATGAATTCACATCTAGCGATATTGATAAAATGCTCAGAGAGTATAAAGAAAACTATTCAAAAAACTGGCACGTTAAGATTTATTTTGTGCTGTTTGTTGGAGGGATAGTGCTTTTATTGCTGAATATAAATTAAGTGTATTCTATTAAAAAAGAGTTAGGATCAGTGTTTTACTTCCACTCAAAGCTATAAATTATAAGGTTATTATGAACAACGTATTGTTATTATTATTTATTTTTCTAGCCTGTGCTTGCACTTCAACTCATAAGATAGATTCAAACGTTGAATTTGAACGACTCTATGCAGCACTAAAAATGGAAGAGATCTTAAGTTCATTTGGGGGAGAAGTGAATATTAGTCCTGAAAAGATACTTTCAGAAATACTAAGGGATTTACCCGAAAGCCAAAAGCGGGCCTTCATTGAGTCAATGCCTTCAACAGTTATGGCTGACCCAATTAATGTCAACGCAGCTAAAATTATTTTTAAAAGCAAACTTACTTCATTATTAACTGCACAAGAGTTAAAAATTGCTGCTGACTTTTATTCTAGTAATATTGGTTTAAAGGCGCATCGAGCGATTATAGATGCAGAGATAGCTGTTTCAGAATCGTTAAACTAATTTTTCTTTCGAGATGAAATAAAAGGAATTTAATAAATGGCACTTTTATCGATTTCAGTGGGCGTTGCGTTTTTTGCAGTTGCTATTATTTGGTTTGGGTTTAGCGCTATATTTGGCCAAATGGAAAATTCAGGTTTTGCATTTGGTTTTATATTAGGTGTGTTTCCTGCGTTTATTGGCTTGGTTTTAATAGTGCCTAGTACGCTTTACCGAACTGTTTTTGTATTTTCCCAAAAACCTGAGCAAACCCGAAAGGAAAAGGTTATTTTATCGCTTGGTTTGTTTATAACTTTGCTGTGCTTTAGTGCGCTTATTGAGTTAACTTTTACATAATAAATAACTTAAGCGTTACTAAGCATTTTACTTTATGCTCACTGAGCAACTTTCATAGTAAAAGCTATCACTTGCCTAGCTGACAACTGATAGCTAACCACTCAAAACTGCGCTTACTATTCTATCGCACTCACCACAAAATACGGATTCAAGTATTCATCTTTGGTGTTGTAAATAAGTGGGCTGCCATCAAGCTTAGTCACTTTAGCACCGGCTATTTCAGCAACTGCATGGCCTGCACCTGTATCCCATTCACACGTTGGGCCTAGGCGCGGGTAAATATCGGCACTGCCTTCGGCCACTAAGCATAACTTTAGTGAGCTGCCTTTTGATACCATTTCAACGTCGTCAAAGCGTTTTACAAATTCAGCTAAATCGGGAGATGGGTGCGAGCGGCTACCTACAACGCGTATTAGCCCTTTATTAGGCTTAGTGGTTACTTTTAGCTCTATACGCTCATCGCCTTTGTCTTTAAAAGCGCCAATGGCGTCAGCAGCTAGGTACGATACGCCAAGTGCAGGGGCATCGACAACTGCGAGTACCGGTTTTCCGTTTTCGATTAGGGCTATGTTTACGGTAAATTCGCCGTTCTTTTTAATAAACTCTTTAGTGCCGTCGATTGGGTCTACTAGCCAGTAGCTTTTCCACGTTTGGCGAATAGCCCAGTTTATGTCGGCGTTTTCTTCACTAAGAATGGGTATGCCGGGCGTAAGCTGTAGTAGCCCCGCTACAATGATCTTATGAGCTGCTAAATCGGCGTCGGTTACTGGGCTTTCATCGGCTTTGTATTCAACGTTAAAGTCCTTTTCGTAAATCCCCATAATGGCTTTTCCTGCGGTGCGGGCAAGGATGAGGGTTTCTTCTAGCAGTTCGGTTTGGTTCATTGGGGTTAACCTATTATATGCGTTTGTTTTAGATACGTTATCAGTTGGGCAACCGATTGGTCTAGGGAGTTTTTACTTGTATCTAAAATTATTTCAGGTTGGGTGGGGACTTCGTAGTTTGAGTCGATCCCAGTAAAGTGTTTTATTTCACCTGCGCGTGCTTTTTTGTATAGCCCTTTTGGATCGCGGCTTTCACATACATCAAGTGGGGTATCTATAAATACTTCAATAAACTCACCGTCGTCTACTAAGTTACGCACCATGTCGCGTTCAGATCTAAAAGGCGATATAAACGCAGTAAGCACTAACAAGCCTGCGTCGGTCATTAGTTTTGCGGTTTCGCCTACACGGCGAATGTTTTCTATGCGGTCTTCGTCGCTAAAGCCTAGGTCTTTGCATAAACCGTGGCGTACGTTGTCGCCATCGAGCAGGTAAGTGTGTACACCTTGCTGATTAAGCGCCGCTTCGAGTGCGTTGGCTACGGTGCTTTTACCTGAGCCTGAAAAACCGGTAAACCATAAAATAGCCGGCTTATGTTTTTTTTGCTCGCTACGTTGTGCTTTAGTGGTTGCGTAGTTATGCCAAACTATATTTTCATCCATAGTGATGTGTCTCTTATGCTGTTTGCGCCAGTATTAAAACGGAAATACTAGCGGGATCAGGGTTAATACCGTGATTGAATAAATAATAGAAAGGGGCAAGCCCATAACAATGTAATCTTTTAAACGATAATTACCCGCGCTATACACCATTAAATTTGTTTGATACCCAAATGGTGATATAAAACTTGCCGATGCGCCAAAAGCAACTGCCATAATAAAGGGGAGCGGGTCTACATTAAAGCCAACGGCAAGTGAATACGCAACCGGAAACGACAACGCAGCGGCGGCATTATTTGTAATCAGTTCGGTAAATAGTACGGTCATTAAAAATATGGCTATAAATGCGCCGTACGGGCCAAAGTCGCCAAGCACCATAAATAGCGCACTCGATATTTGCCCAGCAAGCCCTGTGCCTATCATTAATTTTGCAAGGCCAATGGCGCTACCTACTACAACAAGTAACTCAAGCGGAAAGCGACGTTTTATTTCGTTAAGTTTTATGGTGCCGCTGAGCATTAAGCCAATAAGTAATACCAATAAGCCTTTGACTAACGGCACGACCCCAAAAATACTTAAACCCAGTACACCGACAAAGCTGAGCAATACAATGTTAGATTGTTTGGGTGCGAGGTGGGTTTGTAAATCAAGGCCTGAAATATACACAAACTCGCGCTTTAAATTAGGCAGGCTGTAAAAGTTTTTACCGGGTGCCAAAATGAGTGAATCGCCGGCTTGTAATTGCACTTGGCCAAGGCCGCCTTGAAGGCGGTCGTGCCCACGGCGAATAGCAATAACAGCGGCGTGAAACTGCTCGCGAAAACGGATTTCTTTTACTGTTTTGCCTATAAATTTAGACGACTGGCTTACGACCACTTCAACTAAATGTTCGATGTCTTTTTCATGATTGTCGTGCACTACTTTTAAACCATCAAAACGGGTTAATAGCGGCACCGACTTTATATCCCCCACAAACAATAGTACGTCGTTTTGTTGGATAATTTGCTGAGGCGTTACTGCGCATATACGTTCGTTATTCCGAATTATTTCAGCGAGGAACAAGTCTTTTAAATCGCGTAGGCCGTTTTCTTCTACTGTGCGGCCTATTAATTTAGAGCCTGTTTGTATTTTACCCTCAAGGTAAAAAGGAACGACTTCTTGATCGCTCTTGCCGTTGTCGGGTAAGTATTTAAGCATGACCAAAATAGTAATAAGGCCAACACTAAGCGCCCCCAAACCGACTAAGGTAAAGTCGAAAAAGCCCAAAGGCTGCATGCCGGCATCTACCGCAAAACCGTTAACTATTAGGTTTGTTGAAGTACCAATTAGGGTAATGGTGCCGCCTAAAATAGCCGTGTACGACAGCGGTAATAATAGCTTTGAGGGTGAATGATTGGGGTTATCTTTTATTGCACTAATAAGCGAGGCAACAACTGCCGTGTTATTAGTAAACGACGATAAAAATGCGCTGGAAAGCCCCAGCTTTGTTACCGACTTAACTAAGCTACCTTTAGATAACGACATGGATAGCTTTTGAATTAATGTGGTTTTTTCGATTGCAATCGACACTAATACCAATAGTACTAATGTAATAAGTGACGGATTTGCGTAATTAACGAGCATGCTTTCTAGGTCAATTAGCCCCGCTAAGTAGCTGGTGCCAATGGCGCTTACAAATAACCATGCTGGATTAATGCGGGTGCCAAAAAGGCACCCGACTAAGGTAAGCATTATGCCTGTTAAAACGAGCTGCTCTACCATGCTTTATTATTCCTAACAGACATTAATAAACTTACAGTTTTGAAATATCAAGCGCTTGCCAATGCGGGAAGTGCTTGCGTACTAAGCTATTAAACTCAACTTCAAAGTCACTAAACTCGCCTTTGCTTTGCTCGCTTTGCAGTACGTGTTCAATCATACCTGCTGCAACCGTTAGGTTAGACAAACGATCGATTAGAATGAATGAGCCTGTTTCGTGGTTATTGTGGTACTCGTCGGCCAAAATAGTTTCGGTTAGTTCAAGTGTTACAATTGCTATTTCGTTTAGCTGCAGTGAATCGGCTGTGCCGTGTTCAAGCGTGTTCACATCGATGGTGTGATCAATCTTTTTAACTACCGCTGACGTGTTTTTGCTGCCTAGTTTTAGGTTGTAGTTTTTACCTAACACTAATGGCGACTCATGCATCCATACAATTTTAGCTTGAAGCTGATTAGTAACGGCGGCGGTTGAGCTTGCCGGCACGATTACGTCGCCGCGGCTAATATCTATTTCGCTATTTAGCGTGATAGTAATTGCTTGGCCTGCTTCTGCTGTGTCTAGGTTGCCATTAAAGGTGACAATTTCTTTAATGCTTGAATTTTTACCTGACGGTAATACTTTTACAGCGTCGCCTACTTGTAGTTTGCCCGATGCTAATGTGCCCTGAAAACCACGAAAGTTTAGGTTAGGGCGTATTACATATTGCACAGGTAAACGTGCTTCAAAACCAGTATCGGTTTCGGCTGCTGGTGAGTCTTCTAAAAGCTCAAGCAGTGGCTTGTCGGTGTAGTAAGGTGTATGCGCAGAACGCGTTACTACGTTGTCGCCTTTAAGCGCCGACATAGGTACAAACTTAATGTTTGATACGTTTAGCTGTTCGGCAAATTTAAGGTAATCGGCTTTAATGCGTTCATATACGGTTTCGTCAAAATCAACAATATCCATTTTGTTAATGGCTACAACAAACTGTTTAATGCCTAGCGAGTCACAAATAAAGCTATGGCGCTTAGTTTGTACTTGCACGCCGTAACGCGCATCAACCAAAATAATGGCAACATCGCTTGTTGATGCACCCGTTACCATGTTGCGTGTGTATTGCTCATGCCCAGGGGTGTCGGCAATAATAAATTTACGTTTAGCCGTTGAAAAATAGCGGTACGCTACGTCAATGGTAATGCCTTGTTCGCGTTCAGCTTGAAGGCCATCAACGAGTAGTGCAAGGTCAAGATCTTCACCTGCATTACCTACTTTTTCGTTGTCTTTGTGAAGTGCAGCTAACTGATCTTCATAAATTTGGTGGCTGTCGTGTAACAGGCGGCCAATCAGTGTTGATTTACCGTCGTCTACGCTGCCACAGGTAAGCATGCGTAATAAGCTTTTGTCTTGTTGGCGTGCTAGGTAGGCGTCTATGCCTATTTCTTTTACTTCGTTAAATGTATCGTTATTTTGGCTAGACATTAGAAATACCCCTCACGTTTTTTCTTCTCCATTGAGCCTGCTGAGTCATGGTCAATCACACGGCCTTCGCGTTCTGATGACGTAGATAGCAGCATTTCTTCAATAATTTCGGTTAATGTACTGGCTGTAGATTCAACGGCACCGGTTAGTGGGTAACAGCCTAAAGTACGAAAACGGACCGATTTCATTTGTGGTACTTCGCCTTCTTCAAGTGGCATACGTTCGTCATCAACCATAATGAGTGTGCCGTCACGTTCAACTACTGGGCGCTCTTTAGCTAAGTAAAGTGGTACCATTTCGATGTTTTCTTGATAAATGTATTGCCAAATATCAAGCTCAGTCCAGTTAGAAAGTGGGAATACACGAATGCTTTCGCCAGGGTTTACTTGGCTGTTGTAGGTGTTCCAAAGCTCTGGACGCTGATTTTTTGGATCCCAACGGTGGTGCTTGTCGCGGAACGAGTACACACGTTCTTTTGCACGCGATTTTTCTTCGTCGCGGCGTGCGCCACCAAAGGCGGCATCAAAACCGTATTTATTAAGTGCTTGCTTTAACCCTTGGGTTTTCATTATGTCGGTATGTTTACCCGAGCCATGAGTAAAGGGGCCAACGCCCATTGCTAAGCCTTCTGGGTTTTTGTGTACCAGTAGATCAAAGTCGTACTCTTTTGCTATTCGGTCGCGAAATTCAATCATTTCACGAAACTTCCAGTCGGTGTCTACGTGTAATAACGGAAACGGAATTTTTGCAGGGTAAAACGCTTTACGCGCTAAATGCAAAAGTACCGACGAGTCTTTACCAATTGAGTAAAGCATTACTGGGTTCTCAAACTCAGCGGCGACTTCGCGCATGATTTTGATACTTTCAGCTTCAAGTTGCTGAAGATGAGTTAAAGCCATTGTTAGTCGTCCTACTAAAATGATTAAAAGTTATAAAGTTAAATTTGGTTACTAATTTGCTATATCGGTTAACGGTTGCGCATAGCTACTTGTTTGGTTGTTTTGCCCAAACCATGCAAGTTGCGAGTGCAAGGCGGCTACTTCACCAATAATAAGTAATGCTGGCGATACAATGCTGTTGCGTTCAATTAAATCGGCAAGGTCATCTAATTGGCCTGTTACTACACGTTGATTTTTGCGCGTACCATTTTCGATTACGGCAACTGGCGTGTCGGCTTTACGGCCATGTTGCAATAGCTCAGCTTGAATGTGCGGTGACTTAATAACGCCCATGTATATAGCAAGCGTTTGATTTGGCTTAGCGAGCGATTGCCAATCAAGTTCTTGGCCGTCTTTTTTACAATGCCCAGTTACAAATTGAATAGCCTGAGCATGATCGCGATGCGTAAGCGGAATACCTGCATACGCGCTACACCCTGCTGCAGCTGTAATTCCCGGTACTATTTGGTAATTTACGTTGTTGGCAGCCAATACTTGAACTTCTTCACCGCCGCGGCCATAAATAAACGGGTCACCACCTTTAATTCGGCACACTTTTTTACCTTGTTTAGCGAGGTCAACCAACATTTGGTTAGTATCTTCTTGAACAACACTGTGATCGCCTAAGCGTTTACCTACACAAATTAGGTCGGCATCACGGCGAACCAGCTCCATAATTTCGTCAGACACTAAAAAGTCATATACAACGACATCGGCCTGTTGCATAAGTTGAAGCGCTTTAAGGGTTAAAAGTTCTGGGTCGCCAGGGCCGGCACCTACCACATAAACTTCGCCTTCGGGCTCGGCTTTTGCATCTAGCATTTGTTCAAGTTGTTGCTCTGCGCCTTGGGTGTCGCCGGTTTGTACTTTACTTACAACCGATGAGTCGAACACGCCTTCCCAAAATTGGCGGCGGTCTGAAAAGTGCTTAAAGCGCTGTTTTACTTTATCTCTAAAGCCACCCACCAGTGTGGCAAGTGGGCCAATATGTTGTGGTATTAATGTTTCTAACTTTTCGCGTAAACGGCGTGCCAGTACAGGAGCTGTGCCTGCACTCGAAATAGCAATTGTAATAGGGTTACGGTCAACAATTGAAGGGAATATAAACGTGCATTTAGGTTGGTCATCAACCACGTTTACAAACACATTGCGTGCATTGGCAAGCTCAAACACAGTGTTGTTCACTTCGTCTCGGTCGGTTGCAGCAATAACTAGCATTTTTCCGTTTAGGTGCGACTCGTCAAAGTAGGCGTCTATTAGGGTAACTTCGTTGTGTTGTGCGTGTTCTTTTAACTCGTCACAAAACCAAGGTGCCACTAAAGTGACATCTGCACGGGCTTTTAAAAACGCGCGGCACTTGCGTAATGCGACCTCTCCACCGCCAACAACCAATACAGGTTTGTTGTCGAGTTTGGTAAAGATAGGTAAATATTGCACGTTTGTAACACCTCTAAACAATTTTATAAAAACGCTCTAATCTGTTGCGCAGAATATAGCGGTTATATGTAAGTAAAAAATAATTAAAACCAAGTTTATATAACCAAAAGTTATATTGGGTGGCGGTTTTAAGCCTAAGGCTGAGTTAACAAGGGATTGCGACCAGTTACAAGTAAAATAATAAGCTTAGAGTGTTTGGTTATGAGCTATAGCGAGTTTTTTTTAATTTGTTAATATGAAGCATATTAATTTGACCCAAGTAGGGCAAGGGAGTTCGTATGACAAAACAACAAGACGCATTACTCGCGGCAAAGCTTATGGATTTAACTAGCTTAAACAAAAGCGATACTACAAAAGATATTGAAACTTTGATCAATAGCATTAGGCCAACATTAGGCACACCGGCGGCAGTATGTGTATATAGCGATTTTGTTGACGATGCAAAAATAGCGCTTGCTGCACGAGAGCTTAGCCACGTTAAAGTTGCAACGGTGACTAACTTTCCGACAGGTGATGCCCCATTAAGCGATGTAATTAACGAAACTCTCATAGCCATTGAACGCGGTGCCGATGAAATCGACCTTGTTATCCCCTATAAAAAATTAACTGCAGGGGATACGCAAACCGCGCTTAACTACGTAAGTGAAAGTAAAAAAGCATGCGGCACTAAAGCTCAGCTAAAAGTAATTATAGAAAGCGGTGAACTAAAAACCGAGGCGTTGATTGCCCAAGCGACCGAACTGGCTATTAAAGGCGGTGCTGATTTTGTAAAAACCAGTACCGGTAAAGTGGCTATAAACGCGACGCTTGAGTCAACTAAAGTAATTTTAACGGCCATTAAAAACTCAGGTAAACGAGTGGGTTTTAAAGCGGCAGGTGGTGTTAAAACGGTGGCTGATGCCAGTGAATATTTAGCACTAGCCCGTTCAATAATGAGCGATGACTACCTACAAGCCAGCACATTTAGGTTTGGTGCTTCAAGCCTATTAAGCGATGTATATAAAGAATTAGAAAAATAATAAAGGATAAATAATGAGAGCAAGAAATTCAGGGATGCAAAGTTTGGTTAATAATTTAATTAAAGGTGCCTTTGTTGTCGGTGTAATTGGATTTGGTTTAACCGCGTGTACTAACCCGAGTACTCCCGCAGGCGAAGAAGGTTATGTTTACGAAAAACCACGGGTATTTGGCGAAGGTGGTTACCAAGGTACCATGATAGGGCCTGCTAATTATGGTATGTCACTGTTGCGTAATGAAGTGGTGAACATAGATATGCGGCCTAATACGTATACCGAAACATTTAGAATATTAGCTAATGATGATTTGAACATTAAATTTGATTTTCACGCTGTTATTGCCATTCAAAGTGGCTCAGTGCGAACCGTTGTTGAACAATATGGTGCAGAAAATTGGTACAAACGTTTTGTGCGTGAAACGTTTAGAACTTACGTAAGAGATACCGTGCAAAAGTACGACAGTGGTGAACTTAAAACAAACCGCGAAAAAATAGCACTAGAGGTCACCCAACGTTTGCAAAATTATTTATCAACCACCCCCTTTAAGCTTGCTAATGTGGTTGTAGGTAATATTAACTATCCCGACATTGTTGCTAATGCGGTTGAGAAAAAGCTTGCTGCGCAACAATTGCTCGCTGAAAAAGAAACACAAAAAGAAATTGCGCGAAAAGATGCAGAAATACGCGTCGAAGAAGCGAAGGGGATTGCGCAGGCACAAAAAATTATTAACGCTACGCTTACGGCTAATTATTTACAACATGAAGCCATAAATGCGCAAATAAAAATGGCTGAGTCGCCAAACCATACAACGGTTTATATTCCTGTGGGTAATAATGGCGTGCCACTCGTTAAAGGGGCTAATTAAGCCTTTTTATTATTAAGGACTTAATTGTTTATCGAGATTTTGCATTGCGTGTATCTTTTAGGCTTGTGTAAATGATTTGCGTAAGTATAATAGGCATCCACTTTGCAGGGGCGTAGTTCCAATTGGTAGAACAGCGGTCTCCAAAACCGACGGTTGGGAGTTCGAATCTCTCCGCCCCTGCCACTTTACTCACTAATATGAGTAAGTCTGGGGTTAAAAATCGGTTTAAATAAGTCTGTTTTTAAGTTTAGATTTTAATGGATTAACCCTGCCGACGCGTAGGGTTGTTGTGTCTGTAGTTAAGGTAATAATATTATGAGCACGAATGTAGAAACACCATCAAGTGGGATGGAGTCAGTAAAGTGGTTAGTAGCAATCGCGCTACTTGCAGGCGCAGTTGTTGGTAACCATGTGTATGCAGATCAGTCTGTATTACTACGTGCTATCGGCGTTGTGGTTGCAATAGCGGCCGGATTAGCCATTGCCTCACAAACTTTTAAGGGACGTACCTTCCTTGCTTTTGCTAAAGAAGCTCGTATTGAAGTACGCAAAGTTATTTGGCCAACGCGTCAAGAAACTACCCACACGACATTAATTGTAATGGTTGCAACCGTGATTATGGCACTTATCCTTTGGGGATTAGATGGCATTTTATTCCGCGCTGTTGGCTTTTTAACTGGATTGGAGATCTGATCCCATGTCGGATGAGAACAAAGAAATTAAATTACGTTGGTACGTAGTACAAGCATTTTCTGGTTATGAAAAGCGTGTAGCTCAAACGTTAACTGAACACATTAAAATTGAAGGTCTTGAAGAGAGCTTTGGTGAAATATTAGTACCAACTGAAGAAGTTGTTGAGATGCGCGCTGGCCAAAAGCGTAAATCTGAGCGTAAATTCTTCCCAGGTTACGTATTAGTACAAATGGATATGAATGACGCTAGCTGGCACTTAGTGAACAGCACAGAGCGTGTAATGGGCTTCATTGGTGGTACATCTGACCGTCCAGCGCCAATTAGCTCTAAAGAAGCTGACCGTATTCTTAACCGTTTACAAGAAAATGCTGAAGCACCTAAACCTGCTACATTATTTGAACCAGGTGAAGTTGTTCGTGTTACTGATGGCCCATTTGCCGACTTTAGTGGTGTGGTTGAAGAAGTTGACTACGAAAAAAGCCGCGTAAAAGTATCTGTACTTATTTTTGGTCGTTCTACGCCAGTTGAACTTGAGTTTGGTCAAGTTGAACAAGATAAGTAATTGATTAAAAAAGCTTCGCTAGAGTTTTTATAAATTTTGGCACGAAGCTTGAAAAAGGCCGCTGATTAACTTATAATCAGCGGCCTTTTTGTATTAAGGTAAAAATTTATTTTTACTATACAAAAAGTACGAAACCAATTTTTAAACTGGGAAGCCGTTAGAGTACGCGTCCTCGCGCGCACAAGGCTAAGACCCACCAAATGAGGTATTTATAATGGCTAAAAAAGTTGAAGCTCTAATCAAGCTACAAGTTGCCGCTGGTATGGCTAACCCTAGTCCTCCAGTAGGTCCTGCACTAGGTCAACACGGTGTAAACATCATGGAATTCTGTAAAGCGTTCAACGCACGTACAGAATCTATCGAAAAAGGCGCTCCAGTTCCTGTAGTGATCTCTGTTTACGGTGACCGTTCATTTACGTTCGACATGAAAACGCCACCTGCTGCTTACTTACTTAAGAAAGCTGCTGGTATCAAGTCAGGCTCAGGCCGTCCTAACACTGATAAAGTAGGCACAGTAACTCGTGCTCAACTTGAAGAGATTGTTGAGACAAAACGAACTGACCTTACAGCTGCCGATATGGACGCAGCGGTTCGCACTATCGCAGGTTCTGCGCGTGCGATGGGCTTGAACGTAGAGGACTAAGAAATGGCTAAATTAACTAAACGTATGCGTACTATCCGCGAAAAAGTGGAAGTAACTAAAGATTACGAAATCAATGAAGCAGTTGCTCTTTTAAAAGAGTTAGCAACAGCTAAATTCGTAGAAAGTGTTGACGTTGCTGTTAACCTTGGTATCGATGCTCGTAAATCTGATCAAAACGTTCGTGGTGCAACTGTACTACCTAACGGTACTGGTCGTGACGTTCGCGTTGCAGTATTCACACAAGGCGCTAACGCAGAAGCTGCGAAAGAAGCCGGTGCTGAATTAGTTGGTATGGAAGATCTTGCTGAGCTAGTTAAAAAAGGCGAGATGGATTTTGACGTTGTTGTTGCATCTCCAGACGCTATGCGTGTTGTTGGTCAACTAGGTCAAATTTTAGGTCCACGTGGTCTAATGCCAAACCCTAAAACTGGTACTGTAACACCTAACGTTGCAGAAGCAGTTAAAAATGCGAAAGCTGGTCAAGTGCGTTACCGCAATGACAAAAATGGTATCATCCATACTACTATTGGTAAGGTTGATTTCACAGCTGAGCAACTTCAACAAAACCTTGAAGCTCTAATTGTTGCACTTAAGAAGGCTAAACCTTCTCAAGCTAAAGGTGTTTACTTGAAAAAAGTAACTATCTCTACAACAATGGGCGCAGGTGTTTCTGTTGACCAAGCTACTTTAAACACAGTAGTTGCTTAATTTAGTGTTTACATGGCACGAAATTTGTACTATAATTTCGCGCCATTTTGTTGATTAATTTATTAATTAGCAAAGTAAAGAATTCGGGTTGAAGTCCATAATTTCGGTGCGCCTTTGGCAAATCGATAAATTGGGCTTCCGTCCAAGACCGTAGGCGGCTTAGGCCTTAATTTTACCTACGTAGACGGTGTAGACCCCAGATAGATTTTTCCTAATCCTTCTGGCTCTCGCCGTAAAAAGCATCTCTACCTTTGTTTGGTAGGGAAGAGTAGAACAGGGGAAACCGATTGTCGGTAACCCCATTAAACCAGGAGTAACACCCATGGCTTTAAATCTTCAAGGCAAAAAAGCAATAGTTGCTGAAGTCAACGAAGCAGCCAATGGTGCTCTATCTGCAGTTGTTGCAGATTCTCGTGGTGTAACAGTTGGCGCAATCACTGCCCTTCGTAAAGAAGCTCGTGAAGCTGGTGTATGGATGAAAGTTGTTCGTAACACTTTAGCAAAACGTGCTCTTGAAGGAACAGATTTTGAGTGTCTTTCTGATTCATTTGTTGGTCCAAGCTTAATCGCTTTCTCATCAGAGCACCCTGGTGCTGCTGCGCGTATCTTTTCAGATTTCGCGAAAAAGAATGAGAAATTTGAGCTTAAAACGGCCGCTTTTGAAGGTAACGTAGTAGATGCAGCTATGCTTGCAACTCTACCTACATACGACGAAGCTGTTGCACGCTTAATGAGTGCTATGAAAGAAGCGTCTGCTGGCAAATTGTGTAAAACAATTGAAGCAGTACGTGTACAGAAAGAAGAGCAAGCTGCTTAATTTTAAGTTGTTTAATCCTTTCGGTGTAAAATTTATTTGGACCTAGAGTCCGTTAATTATTAGGAAATTTGTAATGTCTGTATCTAAAGACCAAATCCTTGACGCAATTGCTGAAATGTCAGTAATGGACGTTGTTGCTCTTGTTGAAGCAATGGAAGAAAAATTCGGCGTAACTGCTGCAGCTGCTATGGTAGCAGGTCCTGCTGCTGAAGCTGCTGAAGAGAAAACAGAATTTGACGTAATCCTTACTGGCGCTGGCGCTAACAAGGTTGCTGCAATCAAAGCTGTTCGTAGCGCTACAGGCCTTGGCCTTAAAGAAGCTAAAGCACTTGTTGAAGCTGCTCCTACACCTGTTAAAGAAGGTGTATCTAAAGAAGAAGCTGAAGCACTTGCAAAAGACCTTACTGAAGCTGGTGCTGAAGTTGAGGTTAAGTAATTTAGCTTACGCTAAGTTCGCTGCCTGAGAAATCAGGCAAGGGCTGGTGATTATTTAATCACCGGCCTTTTTGCGCTATGGAGTGATGCACTCTTATAGCGCAAATAAAATCTAATTATTTCTTTACTTTCAACGCTTTATAGTTTGCTAGTGTTGAGAAGGGATTTAATTAGAACAACAATAAAATGTTGTAAATCTTGGCATAGCTGCCAGTTAAGTCTGTTCTTACAAGAACAGGTCGGGTCAAAGATCAGCAAGCTGAGGAACCCCATGGCTTACTCTTATTCTGAAAAGAAACGTATCCGTAAGGATTTTGGTAAACGTCCACAAGTTTTGGATATACCTTTTTTACTGTCTACACAGTTAGAATCGTTTAAAAAATTCTTAGTGCCGGACGCTGATGGCGATCATGGTTTGGAAGCTGCCTTCCGTTCTGTGTTCCCTATAAAAAGCTACTCGGGAAATTCTGAGCTTCAATACGTAAGTTACCGTATTGGTGAGCCAGTTTTCGATGTAAAAGAATGTCAAATTCGCGGTGTGACTTATTCTGCTCCACTTCGCGTGAAACTGCGTCTTGTTGTTATGGACAAAGAAGCTCCAGGCACAGTTAAAGACATTAAAGAGCAAGAAGTTTACATGGGCGAAATTCCGCTCATGACCGATACCGGTACCTTTGTAATCAATGGTACAGAGCGTGTTATCGTTTCTCAGCTACACCGTAGCCCTGGTGTATTCTTTGATAACGACCGCGGTAAAACTCATTCATCAGGTAAAGTATTATATAACGCACGCGTTATTCCTTACCGTGGTTCATGGTTAGACTTCGAATTTGATGCAAAAGATAACTTATATGTACGTATTGACCGTCGTCGTAAATTACCGGCGTCTATCATATTACGTGCACTTGAGTACTCTAGTGAAGAAATCCTAGATATCTTCTTCGATACAACTGCGTTTGAAGTAGCTGACGGTAAAGTTCTTATGGAACTTGTACCTTCGCGTTTACGTGGTGAAACTGCCGCTTTTGATATCAAAGGCGAAGACGGTGAAGTACTTGTTGAAAGTGGGCGTCGTGTTACGGCTCGTCACATCAAGAGTATCGAGAAAAAAGGCATTACTCAGTTAGAAGTACCTCATGAGTACATCATTGGCCGTATTATTTCTAAAAACTACGTTGATGAATCAACGGGTGAAGTTATTGCAAATGCGAATGATGAATTAACTCTTGAGCTTATGGCTGAATTAGTTAAAGCCGGTCACACTACCATTGATACATTGTATATCAATGAAGTGGACAGCGGTGCTTACATGTCAAATACATTGAACATTGACTCTTCAAGCAACCGTTTAGAAGCACTAGTAGAAATTTATCGCATGATGCGCCCAGGCGAGCCACCGACGAAAGACGCGGCTGAAGCCTTATTCCAAAACTTGTTCTTCTCTGAAGAACGTTACGACCTTTCAACTGTTGGTCGTATGAAGTTTAATAGCCGTGTTGGTTACGATTCTGACACAGGCCCAGGCACATTAAGCAAAGAAGACATCGTGTCTGTTATGAAGGTATTAATTGCTATTCGTAACGGTCAAGGCGATGTTGATGATATCGACCACTTAGGCAACCGTCGTATACGTAGTGTTGGCGAAATGGCTGAGAACCAATTCCGTGTTGGTCTAGTACGTGTAGAACGTGCTGTACGTGAGCGTTTAAGCTTGGGTGACCTTGACGCGATAATGCCACAAGATCTTATTAACGCTAAGCCTATTTCGGCAGCGGTTAAAGAGTTCTTCGGCTCGTCTCAGTTATCACAGTTTATGGACCAAAATAACCCGCTATCAGAAGTTACGCATAAGCGTCGTATTTCTGCATTAGGTCCGGGCGGTCTAACTCGTGAACGCGCTGGCTTTGAAGTACGTGACGTTCACGTAACTCACTACGGTCGCGTATGTCCAATCGAGACGCCAGAGGGTCCAAACATCGGTCTAATTAACTCATTGTCTACGTACGCACGTACAAATGACTATGGTTTCTTAGAAACACCTTACCGCAAAGTGGTAGACGGTGTAGTAACTGATGAAGTTGATTACTTATCAGCCATTGAAGAAGGTCAGTTTGTTATCGCACAGGCGAACTCAAACTTAACTGAAACCAATGAGTTTGTAGATGAACTTATTCCATGTCGTCACAAAGGTGAATCAACCTTTATGGGTCGCATGGACCAGCAATATATGGATGTATCACCACAACAGGTGATCTCTGTAGCAGCAGCACTTATCCCGTTCCTAGAACACGATGATGCTAACCGCGCATTGATGGGTTCAAACATGCAACGTCAAGCAGTACCAACATTGAAAGCGGATAAACCGTTAGTAGGTACAGGTATTGAGTTAACACTAGCGAAAGACTCTGGTGTAACGATTGTTGCAAAACGTGGTGGTGAAGTAATGTATGCCGACGCAAGTCGCATCGTTGTAAACGTACATGAAGAAGAACGCATCCCTGGTGAAGCGGGCATCGACATCTACAACTTAACCAAATACACACGTTCTAACCAAAATACATGTATTAACCAAAAACCAACGTGCATGGTTGGTGAACCGGTTACTCGTGGTGACGTGTTAGCAGATGGTCCTTCGACTGACTTAGGTGACTTAGCCCTTGGTCAAAACCTTCGCGTGGCATTTATGCCATGGAACGGTTACAACTTCGAAGATTCAATCTTACTATCAGAGCGCGTAGTTGAAGAAGATCGTCTTACGACTATCCACATTCAAGAACTACAGTGTGTTGCCCGTGACACTAAATTAGGTCCAGAAGAGATCACTGCAGATATCCCGAATGTGGGTGAATCTGCACTAGGCAAGCTTGATGAATCAGGTGTTGTTTATATTGGTGCTGAAGTTAAAGGCGGCGATATCTTAGTAGGTAAAGTGACTCCGAAAGGCGAAACACAGCTTACACCTGAAGAGAAGCTACTGCGTGCTATCTTCGGCGAAAAAGCATCTGACGTTAAAGACAGCTCTTTACGTGTACCAAATTCTGTAACTGGTACCGTAATTGACGTGCAAGTTTTCACCCGTGATGGTGTTGAAAAAGATAAGCGTGCGTTAGAAGTTGAAGACATGCAGCTTCGCGAAGCGAAGAAAGACTTCAACGAAGAGTTCCGTATTCTTGAAGCTGGCGTTTTAGAACGCGCTCGCAAGCTACTTGTAGCTGCTGGCTTTGATGAAAACAACTTAGTGTCATTAAATGCTGAAAAACTATTAACTCAAAGCCTTGCTGAAGAAGATAAGCAAGCTGAACTTGAGCAACTAGCTGCACAGTACGATGAACTTAAAGCTGAATACGATAAGAAGTTTGAAAACAAACGTCGTAAAATTACTCAAGGTGATGACCTAGCACCAGGCGTACTTAAAATTGTTAAAGTATACCTAGCTGTTAAACGTCGTATCCAACCGGGTGATAAGATGGCGGGTCGTCATGGTAACAAAGGTGTTATCTCGACTATCGTACCAGTAGAAGATATGCCATACGATGACAAAGGTCGTACGGTAGATATCGTACTAAATCCACTAGGTGTACCATCGCGTATGAACATCGGTCAGATCCTTGAAACACATATGGGTCTTGCTGCACGTGGTATCGGTGAGCGTTTAGAAGAAATGATGAAAGAGCAACGTGAGCTTCATGAGCTACGTGAATTCATCAAGCAAGCTTACGAAATTGGTGAATCTCGCCAAGTTGTAGACATTGCAAGTTTCTCTGATGACGAAATTCGTCGCCTAGCTGAAAACTTAAAAGGTGGTTTACCAATCGCTACTCCTGCATTTGATGGCGCTAAAGAAAGCGAAATCAAAGACATGCTAGAGCTTGGTGGATACCCTAGAAGTGGTCAGGTTACACTTTATGATGGCCGTACTGGTGATCAGTTTGAACGTCAAGTAACCGTTGGTTACATGTACATGCTTAAACTTAACCACTTGGTTGATGATAAGATGCACGCGCGTTCTACTGGTTCTTACAGCCTTGTTACTCAGCAGCCGCTGGGTGGTAAAGCACAGTTCGGTGGCCAGCGTTTTGGTGAGATGGAAGTATGGGCGCTTGAAGCTTACGGTGCTGCTTACACTCTACAAGAAATGCTAACAGTGAAGTCGGATGACGTGAATGGTCGTACTAAGATGTATAAAAACATCGTTGATGGTAACCACAAGATGGAACCAGGTATGCCAGAATCGTTCAACGTATTGTTGAAAGAAATCCGCTCACTGGGTATCAACATCGAGTTGGAAGAAAATTAAGCCAATTAGATGCTGCAGTTAACGCTGCAGCATCTGTTACGGCTGAATAGAATGTAGGGACGAGATTACCCGTCCTCAAGATTAACTCCGACAGGAGAGCTAAGGTGAAAGACTTACTTAAGTTTCTGAAGCAACAAAATAAGACCGAAGAATTCGATGCAATTCGCATTGGTCTTGCTTCACCAGACATGGTTCGTTCATGGTCATACGGTGAAGTAAAGAAACCTGAGACTATTAACTACCGTACTTTCAAGCCTGAGCGCGATGGCTTATTCTGTGCCCGTATTTTCGGCCCAGTGAAAGATTATGAGTGTTTATGTGGTAAATATAAACGCCTTAAACACCGTGGTGTGATCTGTGAGAAGTGTGGCGTTGAAGTTACACTGACCAAAGTGCGTCGTGATCGTATGGGTCATATTGACCTTGCGAGCCCAGTAGCACATATATGGTTTTTAAAATCATTACCGTCACGTATCGGCTTAATGCTAGATATGACGCTTCGTGATATTGAACGTGTTCTTTACTTCGAATCATTCGTAGTAACTGAGCCAGGTATGACAACGCTTGAGCGTGGTCAGTTACTAGGTGAAGAAGAATACCTAGATGCATTAGAAGAGCACGGTGATGAGTTTGAAGCGAAGATGGGTGCTGAAGCAGTTTTAGACTTGCTTCGTGAACTTGATCTTGGCCAATTAATTGCTGAGATGCGTGAAGAGTTACCAACAATTAACTCTGAAACTAAGCGTAAAAAAATCACTAAACGTCTTAAATTAATGGAATCGTTCCACCAATCAGGTAATAACCCTGAGTGGATGATCATGACAGTACTTCCAGTATTGCCACCTGATCTACGCCCATTAGTACCACTAGACGGTGGTCGTTTTGCAACATCTGATCTAAATGACCTTTACCGTCGTGTTATTAACCGTAATAACCGTCTTAAGCGTCTATTAGATTTAGCTGCACCAGATATTATCGTACGCAACGAAAAACGTATGTTACAAGAAGCGGTAGATGCGCTACTTGATAACGGTCGTCGTGGTCGTGCAATTACAGGTTCTAACAAGCGTCCGCTTAAATCTCTTGCTGATATGATCAAGGGTAAGCAAGGTCGTTTCCGTCAGAACTTACTTGGTAAGCGTGTAGATTACTCTGGCCGTTCTGTAATCACAGTAGGCCCTACGCTTAAGCTTCACCAATGTGGTCTTCCTAAGAAGATGGCACTTGAGTTATTCAAACCGTTTATCTATGGCAAATTAGAGCGTCGCGGCATGGCTACGACAATTAAAGCTGCTAAGAAAATGGTAGAGCGTGAAGTTGCGGAAGTATGGGATGTATTAGACGAAGTAATTCGTGAACATCCAGTATTACTTAACCGTGCACCAACACTTCACCGTTTGGGTATCCAAGCGTTTGAGCCTGTGCTTATCGAAGGTAAAGCGATTCATTTGCATCCATTAGTATGTGCGGCGTACAACGCCGATTTCGATGGTGACCAAATGGCGGTACACGTACCGTTAACAATCGAGGCACAGCTTGAAGCACGTGCATTGATGATGTCTACAAACAACATTCTATCTCCTGCGAATGGTGAGCCAATCATCGTTCCTTCACAGGATGTTGTATTGGGTCTTTACTACATGACCCGTGATTGCATCAACGCAAAAGGCGAAGGCGCAATATTTAAAGATCCAAAAGAAGCAGAAAAAGCATACCGCAGTGGCAATGCAGACCTTCACGCTATTGTGAAAGTACGTATTAGCCAGTCAGTTGCTAACGAACACGGTGTAGTAGAAGATACTACAACGGTTATCGAAACAACCGTAGGTCGTGCAATTCTGTCTCTAATTTTACCAACTGGTATGCCGTTTGAGTCAATCAACCAGCCACTAGGTAAAAAACAGATTTCTAGCTTGTTGAATGAATGTTACCGTCGCTTAGGCCTTAAAGACACCGTTGTGTTTGCTGACCAAGTTATGTACACCGGTTTCCATTACGCAATGAAGTCTGGTGTTTCTATCGGTATCGATGACTTAGTTATCCCACCGGTTAAAGCGCAGATCATTGAATCAGCAGAAGCTGAAGTAACTGAAATCAACCAACAATTCCAATCAGGTCTTGTAACGGCTGGTGAGAAGTACAACAAAGTTATCGATATCTGGTCACGTGTAAATGAAAACTTATCACGCGAGATGATGGCTAACTTGTCGAAAGACACCGTTATAAACGCGAAAGGTGAAGAAGTAGAGCAACCGTCATTTAACTCAGTGTTTATGATGGCAGACTCAGGTGCTCGTGGTAGTGCCGCTCAGATCCGTCAGCTAGCAGGTATGCGTGGTCTAATGGCACGTCCAGATGGTTCAATCATCGAGACACCAATCACGGCTAACTTCCGTGAAGGTCTAAACGTACTTCAGTACTTCATCTCAACGCACGGTGCGCGTAAAGGTCTAGCCGATACTGCACTGAAAACTGCGAACTCGGGTTACCTAACGCGTCGTTTAGTAGACGTTGCGCAAGATTTGGTAATCAACGAAGACGACTGTGGCACAGAAGATGGCTTAACAATGAAACCGCTTATTGAAGGTGGTGATGTTGTAGAAGCACTTCGTGAACGTGTTCTTGGTCGTGTTGTTGCTGAAGATATCGTTATTCCAGGTACTAACACAGTACTTGTAGAACGTAATATCATGCTTGACGAAAAACTGTGTGACCTTTTAGAAGAGCACTCAGTAGATGAAGTTCGCGTACGCTCAGTTATTACATGTGATAACGACTTTGGTGTATGTGCTAAGTGTTATGGTCGTGACCTTGCACGTGGTCATATCATCAACGCGGGTGAATCTGTAGGTGTTATCGCGGCGCAGTCAATCGGTGAGCCGGGTACACAGCTTACGATGCGTACCTTCCACATCGGTGGTGCAGCATCAAGAGCGTCAGCTGAAAATAATGTACAAGTTAAAACTAACGGTACATTAAAACTTCACAATGCTAAGTATGTGTTAAACACAGACGGTAAGATTGTTATTACTTCTCGTTCAACGGAAATCACTATCATCGATAGTCATGGCCGTGAGAAAGAGCGTTATAAAGTACCTTATGGTGCAGTATTAACAGTTCAAGACAATGCAGAAGTTCAAGGTAACGACATTGTTGCTACTTGGGACCCGCATAGTCACCCAATCGTTCTTGAGCACAAATCAAAAGTATCGTTTAGCGATATCGATGACTCGAATACAGAGACACAAACCGATGAACTAACCGGTTTAACTCGTATCGTAGTTAAAGACCTTGCTAAAGCGAATGCTAAAGAGCCTAAACTTATCATCGAAAGTGATGAGCGTGGTCTGCAAGAAACACGTCTTCCTTCATTCACAACGATTGAAGTAACAGATGGTGCGACTGCAAACCCTGGTGACGTGTTAGCACGTATCCCGCAAGAAGGTTCTAAAACTCGTGATATCACGGGTGGTCTACCACGCGTAGCCGACTTATTTGAAGCGCGTAAACCTAAAGAGCCAGCTATCTTAGCTGAGATCACAGGTACTATTAGCTTCGGTAAAGAAACTAAAGGTAAGAAGCGTTTAGTTATTACTCCACCAGAAGGCGATCATTACGAAGAAATGATTCCTAAGTGGCGTCAACTTAACGTGTTTGAAGGTGAGCAAGTGTCTAAAGGTGAAGTTATCGCCGATGGTCCTGAATCACCACATGACATCTTACGCTTACGTGGTGTGACTCATGTTGCTAACTACATCGTTAACGAAGTGCAAGAGGTTTACCGTTTGCAAGGCGTTAAGATCAATGACAAGCACATTGAAACAATTATCCGTCAGATGATTCGTAAATGTACAATTATACACGGTGGTGATACTGAGTTCTTAGCGGGTGAGCAAATTGAAGTAGCTCGCGTTAATATCGCTAATCGTGACCTTGAAAAACAAGGTAAAATCCCAGCGAAGTTTGAAATACAACTTATGGGTATCACGAAAGCATCACTAGCGACAGAATCTTTCATCTCTGCAGCGTCTTTCCAAGAAACAACACGTGTTCTTACAGATGCAGCAGTGAATGGTAAGAGCGATGAGCTTCGCGGTCTGAAAGAAAACGTAATTGTGGGTCGTTTGATCCCAGCCGGTACCGGTTTTGCGTATCATCAAGATCGTATGGCTCGCCGTAAACAAAGCAAAGAAGTAGTAGAAGAGCAAACAGTAAGCGCTGAAGAGGCAACTCAAGCACTAACTGATGCACTAAATGCTGATTTGTCTGGAAATCAATAAACTGTTCTTAATCAATGCATTAAGAGATCGTAAGGCAGTTAAGTGCTGTCTTACGATTAGTTTAGGTTGACAGGTTAAACTTTGCTCATTAAAATTCCGCCACCCATTTACTTGTGTGCTAATTGCAGGCAAGTAATAAAGGGCGGATTTTTTTATTTTTTTCAGTAGTAATTTTAATTTCAGGAGCTATTTAAATGGCAACTATTAACCAGCTAGTGCGTAAGCCACGCCGTAGCAAGGTTACGAAAAGTAACTCAGCTGCACTAAAAGCGTGTCCGCAAAAGCGCGGTGTATGTACTCGTGTATATACAACTACACCTAAGAAACCAAACTCAGCGTTACGTAAAGTAGCTCGTGTACGTTTAACTAACGGTTTCGAAGTAACATCTTACATCGGTGGTGAAGGTCATAACCTTCAAGAGCACAGTGTAATCCTAATCCGTGGTGGTCGTGTTAAAGATTTACCAGGTGTGCGTTTTCACACTGTACGTGGTGCACTTGACTGTGCAGGCGTTAGCGACCGTCGTCAAGCTCGTTCTAAATACGGTGCAAAACGCCCTAAAGGGTAATTGTATTCCGTTAGTAAGGCCAAGCACTAAATATCATTAATTATTGTTTTGGGTGATTGACTCGAAAGAGCAAACCTGAATAAACCGGAGATACAAAATGCCTAGAAGACGCGTAATAGGTCAACGTAAAATTCTTCCAGATCCTAAGTTCGGATCGGAACTTCTTGCTAAATTCGTTAACATCGTAATGTTAGACGGCAAGAAATCTACTGCTGAAAAAATTGTTTATGGTGCGCTAGACGTGGCTGCTGAGAAATCAGGCAAGTCGCACCTAGAAATCTTTGAATCTGCACTTGATAACATCCGTCCACAAGTTGAGGTTAAATCTCGCCGTGTTGGTGGTTCAACTTATCAAGTACCAGTTGAAGTACGTCCAGTTCGTCGCAACGCATTAGGTATGCGTTGGTTAGTAGACGCTGCACGTAAGCGTGGCGAAAAATCTATGGGCTTACGTTTAGCTCAAGAAATCGTTGACGCTGCTGATAATAAAGGCACTGCGGTTAAGAAACGTGAAGACGTTCACCGTATGGCTGAAGCGAATAAAGCATTCGCTCATTACCGTTGGTAATCTGTCCTTAACCTTTAAGAGGATCATATGGCACGTACAACTCCACTTGAGCGCTACCGTAATATCGGCATAGTAGCTCACGTAGATGCAGGCAAAACCACCACAACAGAACGTGTTCTGTTCTACACAGGTCTTTCTCATAAGATCGGTGAAGTACATGATGGCGCTGCAACTATGGACTGGATGGAGCAGGAACAAGAGCGTGGTATCACAATCACTTCTGCTGCAACAACGTGTTTTTGGAAAGGGATGGACGCTCAATTTGACGCCCATCGTATCAATATTATTGATACTCCAGGACACGTAGATTTCACCATCGAAGTAGAGCGTTCTTTACGCGTACTTGATGGTGCGGTAGTTGTGCTTTGTGCTTCTTCTGGTGTACAGCCGCAAACTGAAACAGTTTGGCGTCAAGCGAACAAATACGAAGTTCCGAGAATGATCTTCGTAAATAAAATGGATCGCACGGGCGCTGACTTTTTAGCTGTTGTTAGCCAGGTGAAATCTCGTCTTGGAGCAACGCCTGTTCCAATTCAGTTGCCAGTAGGCGCTGAGGACGACTTTAAAGGTGTTATTGACCTTATAAAAATGAAAGTGATTAACTGGAACGAAGCGGACCAGGGTATGACTTTCACATATGAGGCAATACCGGCAGATCTTCTTGAGTCAGCTGAAGAATGGCGCTCTCATTTAGTTGAAAGCGCTGCTGAAGCCTCAGAAGAACTAATGGACAAATACTTAGAAGGTGAAGAGTTAAGTGAAGCAGAAATTAAAAATGCTTTACGCCAACGCACATTAGCCAATGAGATTGTTCCAGTAACTTGTGGAAGCGCATTTAAAAACAAAGGTGTTCAAGCGGTGCTTGACGGCGTTGTTGAATACATGCCTTCACCAGAACAAGTTAAACAAATCCAAGGTATCTTAGAAGATGGTACCGAAGAGGAACGTCCAGCTGATGATAAAGCGCCGTTTGCTGCACTTGCATTTAAAATTGCAACAGACCCGTTTGTTGGTACTTTAACCTTTTTCCGCGTTTACTCTGGTACTGTTAAACAGGGTGACGCGGTATACAACCCAGTTAAAAGTAAGCGTGAGCGACTTGGCCGTATCGTACAGATGCATTCAAACTCTCGTGAAGAGATCAAAGAAGTCTACGCAGGCGACATCGCGGCGGCTATTGGTCTTAAAGACGTTACAACAGGTGAGACGCTGTGTGCTCCGAATTCAATTATTACGCTTGAGCGTATGGAATTCCCAGAACCAGTTATCTCTGTTGCGGTTGAGCCTCGCACAATCGCTGACCAGGATAAGATGGGTATCGCGCTAGGTAAACTAGCGGCTGAAGATCCGTCTTTCCGCGTACAAACCGACGAAGAATCAGGCCAGACAATTATTTCTGGTATGGGTGAACTTCACCTAGATATTATCGTCGACCGTATGAAACGTGAATTCAGTGTTGAATGTAACGTTGGTAAGCCGCAGGTTTCATACCGTGAAGCTATTCGTTCAACTGTTGAAGTTGAAGGAAAGTTCATTCGTCAATCAGGTGGTCGTGGTCAATATGGTCACGTTTGGTTGAAGCTTGAACCGATGGATATTTCGGATGATGATTCTCCAATTTACGAATTCGTTAACGAAACCGTAGGTGGATCAGTTCCTAAAGAATACATCCCAGCGGTAGACAAAGGTATCCAAGAGCAAATGTCTCAAGGTGTACTGGCAGGCTATCCTTTACTTGGCGTTAAAGCGACTTTATATGATGGTTCATTCCATGATGTAGATTCGAATGAAATGGCATTTAAAATTGCAGGTTCATTAGCTATGAGAGACGGTGCGCTTAAAGCAAATCCGGTTCTTTTAGAACCACTAATGAAGGTTGAGGTAATCACTCCTGACTCAAACATGGGTGATGTAGTTGGCGACTTAAACCGTCGTCGCGGCATGATCGAAGGCATGGAAGATGCACTTGGTGGACTTAAGCAAATAAATGCGCAGGTTCCACTGTCTGAAATGTTCGGTTATGCGACTGCTTTACGTTCTGCAACTCAGGGTCGTGCTTCTTACTCTATGGAGTTTTTGAAGTACGCTGAAGCCTCAAAGCAGGTTGCAGATACAATAATTTCAGCTCGCGCTGTAATATGATTTTAGCTTGTCTGGCTCAATAGTGAGTCAGGCTTTAATTTCTTAATTAGGAATTTTTTAAGATGGCAAAAGAAAAGTTTGAACGCGTAAAACCGCACGTAAACGTTGGTACAATCGGCCACGTTGACCACGGTAAAACTACACTAACTGCAGCAATCACTAACGTACTTGCAAAAGTATACGGCGGTGTTGCTAAAGATTTCGCATCAATCGATAACGCTCCAGAAGAGCGCGAGCGTGGTATCACTATCTCAACGTCACACGTTGAGTACGACACACCAACTCGTCACTACGCACACGTAGATTGTCCTGGTCACGCCGATTATGTTAAAAACATGATCACTGGTGCTGCACAAATGGACGGCGCTATCTTAGTAGTAGCTGCAACTGACGGCCCTATGCCACAAACACGTGAGCACATCCTACTTTCTCGTCAGGTTGGCGTACCTTACATCATCGTATTCATGAACAAATGTGACATGGTTGATGACGAAGAGCTACTTGAGCTAGTAGAAATGGAAGTTCGTGAACTTCTTTCTGAGTACGATTTCCCAGGTGACGACTTACCACTAATTCAAGGTTCAGCTCTTAAAGCACTTGAAGGCGAGAAGCAATGGGAAGACAAGATTGTAGAGCTTGCAGAAGCACTAGATTCTTACATTCCAGAGCCAGAGCGTGACATCGATAAGCCATTCATCATGCCTATCGAAGACGTTTTCTCAATCCAAGGTCGTGGTACTGTTGTAACTGGTCGTGTTGAAGCGGGTATCATCAACGTGAATGACGAAGTTGAAATCGTTGGTATCAAAGAGACTACTAAGTCTACTTGTACTGGTGTTGAAATGTTCCGTAAGCTTCTTGACGAAGGTCGTGCTGGTGAGAACATTGGTGCACTATTACGTGGTACTAAGCGTGAAGACGTTGAACGTGGTCAAGTACTAGCTAAGCCTGGTTCAATCAACCCACACACTACATTCACTTCAGAAGTATACGTACTTTCTAAAGATGAAGGTGGTCGTCATACTCCATTCTTCAAAGGTTACCGTCCACAGTTCTACTTCCGTACAACTGACGTAACAGGTGACGTACAGTTACCAGAAGGCGTAGAAATGGTAATGCCTGGTGATAACATCAAGATGACAGTAACTCTAATCGCACCAATCGCGATGGATGAAGGTCTTCGTTTTGCTATCCGTGAAGGTGGCCGTACTGTAGGTGCTGGTGTTGTAGCAACTATCGTAGAGTAATAATTAACATTTAAGTTAATTAATACAAAAAAACCCGAGCTTAGTCTCGGGTTTTTTAATGCCTGTAATTTATGTCATGTGAAGGTGGCGCTCTTACCTTAGGCGTAGGTGCTTTGTAGTAACGTTCAATGAGTAATATTTAGCGTTTAAGCTTTTAATACCTGAACAAAAGTGATTAGTTTTCAGTTATGTGACCCGGATAAATATGTGATCTTTAGTGCGTTTTAAGAAACGAACTTACCTCGATTAAAAGCTCACAAAACTAGCCGCTTGATATGTGTATTTGATAAGGTAGGGTGTCACTTATTTGAGGGGTCTTCATGCTAAATAAACTAATATTTACTGCAAAAGAAGTTAGGGATAACGAGGCACTGGCAGCCAAAAATAGCGATTGTGAGTTATTTACACTCATGCAGCGCGCAGGGGAGGCTGCATTCAACGCGTGGAAAAACTTTAATGCAAAGCATACCTTAGTCGTTGTGGGTCATGGTAATAACGCTGGGGACGGTTATATTACCGCGAGACTAATTAAGCAAGCGGGTAAGCGAGTAACTTTGTGTGCCGTTAACCCTGAAAAAGCACTCACAGGAGATGCTGCAAAAGCGTTTAAATTGTGGCGTGATGAAGGCGGTGAAGTTAATGCTTATACGAGTGAGTTATTAAACCGAAGTGATTTAATTATAGATGCAATGCTAGGTACAGGAGTCACAAGCTCGGTTCGCGATAATTTTGCTAAAATTATTAATGAAATTAACGTCAGTAATAAACGTGTATTGAGTATAGATGTACCCTCAGGTATCAGCGCAGATACTGGCCAACCTTTAGGTATTGCTATACAAGCAAGTAAAACAATAACCTTTGTAGGTATCAAGCAGGGGCTTACAACGGCTACAGGTAAACAACATTGCGGGGAGTTAATATTTGACGATCTAAATATTGGAACTGCATTTCTTGAGCTCGCTTCTTCAAGCGGCACACTTATAAATATTAAGAGCTTTAAAAAGCTTGGTGCGCGTAACCTAAATAGCCATAAAGGAACTCATGGTAAACTCCTCTGTGTAGGCGGCAATGAGGGAACGGCCGGTGCAATCCGATTAACCAGTGAAGCTGCACTTAGAGCAGGAGCGGGTATGGTAAAAGTATATACGCATTCAAGTTCTGTAGTGCCTGTAAGCATTGATAGGCCAGAATTGATGGTAAGCAGTGGCAACCTACAACAAGCGCTTGAATGGGCTAGTAGTGTGGTAATAGGGCCCGGCCTTGGGAAAAATAAATGGGCACAACACACGTTTGAAGAGGTCATATATTATTGCCAAACTAATAGCATACCACTGGTTATTGATGCCGATGCCCTAAATTTATTAGCTAAACAAACCTCATCTTACACGTTAAAGCAATGCGTACTTACACCACACCCAGGAGAAGCATCAAGGCTATTAAGTGTAACGACTCAGGAGATTGAATCTAATAGATTTGAAAATGCCCGACTGTGTGCAAAGCGCTATAATGCGACTTGCGTATTAAAAGGTGCTGGCACCTTAATTGATAATGCTGAGAACACGTGGGTGTGTGAAGACGGCAATCCGGCACTGGCCGTGGGTGGTAGTGGCGATGTACTCACAGGTATTATTGGTGCTTTATTGGCTCAGGGTTTAAATATTGATGAAGCAGCGCGTTATGGTGTAACACTGCACGCTAAAGCCGGTGATATCGCCAGTGAGCGAGACGGGCAGCGGGGTATGCTCCCCTCAGATTTATTTAAAATAGTTAGAGCGTTAATAAATTAAACTTTCTAATTTTGTTGAATTAAATCCCACTTATTACCGTATAAATCCTCAAAAACAGCAACCGTTCCGTAAGGTTCATTACGAGGTTGTTCATTAAAGACAACACTGTTAGCTAACATGTTTTCATAATCACGCCAAAAGTCGTTGGTATTTAAAAATAGCCAAACACGCCCACCTGCTTGGTTACCTACAGCATCAAGTTGCTCTGGCTCTGTGGCTTGAGCGAGTAGTATATGTGTTCCATTACTGTTAGGCGGAGTGATCAAAACCCAGCGTTTACCTTCGCCTAAATTGGTGTCTTCCACTAATTCAAAGCTTAACTTTTTAGTGTAAAATTCAATAGCGTCATCATAATCTTTTACGACTAAGGCAATACTACCAATATGCTGTTTTATAGCTGACATAAATAACTCCCAGTTAGTGTTGCTGCGCATTTTTACATATCAGTGTGTGGTTTGTGTAGGGTTGTAGGATATTTGTAGGTTATATTTCTTCATCCGGCGGGTCGCCTGAGTCTTCTTTACGTTTACGCTGCTCTTGTTTAGCTTTTTGAACATTTTCGTAGGTAGGTGGCGGAATAGGCATCAATGAGATAAGCGGGAAAAACGCTAAAAATAAATATGCCCCCTTCGACATACTTTTACCCCAAGTAATCATTTTTAACAAAAGCCAAACTATTAAAAGCAGCAATGTCGAGACTAGGGTCACAAGCACCGCAAAAAAAGTAATTCCATTACTATTAAGTATGTCCATGGTGTCGCTTTTTAACTTATACGTTATTACTACTTTGGGGGTAAATTGAACAATATCAATATCAATATCAATATCAATATCAATATCAATAACAAAAGTATTAAAAAGCAAAAAACCAGCCGAAGCTGGGTTTTTATATAAGCAAGGTGCTTAAACGGTGACGATTACATCATACTGCCCACTCACACCCTAAACGACTGATAATTAATTAAAAAGTAAAAAACACAAAATGGGATACCCCACATTGTACCCCTGACTAAATTATGTTCACTTCTTTCACAACCAAAGTCAGAATATTGAATTAATTGCAATAATGCAGCTTCGATAGTGCAAGAAACTAGAAAATATTAATTACGCATTATGTACTACAATTGATATTAATACGTATACCATTTGATGTTATTAGATACTAATTAAAAATAAAAAGGTTATTATATGAAAAAATGGCTTATCAAATATATTTCTAGTCATTTGACTGCAGTTGTATTACTTCCATGTTTTCTTTTGGCTGGTGTTATTTTTTATGACGTATCTACTGCTCTAAAAAAAATGTCTGATGCAACACAAGTCGAAGCCAACGCCTTTTTAGTACATAAGGTATTAAATTTAGTTCATGAAACCCAAAAAGAACGTGGAATTTCAGCTGGATACATAGGTTCTAAAGGACAATTGTTCAAACAAGATTTAAGTAATCAGCACAAGAGTAGTGACAATAAACTGAATGAATTACGTAAAACAATTAAAGAATACGGGGCATCAAGTTCAATAGAAAAACACATCAATCAATTTGTGACATCATTTAGTGATATTCAGTCAATTAGAAGCTCTGTAACAAGCCTATCAATACCTACAGCGGAAGCCATAAAGTTTTACAGCGATATTAATAAAGATGGTTTATCAATGGTTATTGAAGCAGGTCGCTTAACGAGAGATGCTTTAATTTCAAAAGAACTGTTTTCAATTTACAGTTTTTCAAGTACTAAAGAAGCCTCGGGCATAGAGCGTGCTGTTTTATCAAATGTGCTTGCTTCTGATAATTTTACTCTTGATTTAAGAAATTTACATATCAGATTATTAACAGAGCAAGATGTTTATATTCATGAGGCATTAGATGCTTCCCCACCTGAAATGCATAATATTTTTGAACAAGCCTTAAAAGCACCTGAATTTAAACTCGTTAATAAATATAGAGACCGTGTTAAAGATAAAAACAGTGGTTTTAATATTAGTTCTACAGAATGGTTTCAAGCAGCAACCCAGCGAATAAACAAATTAAAAGAAGCCGAAGAAAGTGCACTAGTGCTTGTGGATAAAACAGCAAAAATAACCAGAGAAGAATCTATTACCTTATTAGTTGTTGAGTCATTAATATTAATTGCAGGTTTAACCATTACATTAGCATTATTTATCTCCTTAAGAGTTCGTCATCAACAATCAGACAAAATAGTGAAAGGTATAAATATTGCCGTGAAGGAACGTAACTTAACCGATCAAATTGAAGTAGTTACCTTTGATGAACTCGGCAAGGCAGCCACTAATATTAATATTCTTACACTACAGTTTGATGAAGACTTGGTTGAATTTCATCATTTATCAAACCATATTTCTCATGCAACGCATGAAACAGCGGCCGCTATCAATCAGAGCCAAAACAACCTTATTGAGCAAGAAAAAGGTATTCAAACCATTGCCTCTGCAACGGAGAAAATGAATGTTAATATTCAACACATTGCTGAATCTATGAATGATAATGCCCACGCGGCTAAGCTAGTATCTGAACAGTCGATAAAAGGTCAAGAAGTGGTTAGAGAGGCCGTTGTTGTTATTAAAACAGCTTCAGATGATATGGAAAAATCTGCTACCTCTGTAAATACGCTTAATGAACGAGTGGGCAATATTTCAGGCATGGTAGACATGATTCAAAGTATTGCAGAACAAACTAATTTGCTCGCACTTAACGCGGCTATTGAAGCGGCAAGAGCAGGTGAACAAGGAAGAGGATTCGCCGTAGTTGCAGACGAAGTGCGTAATCTTGCACAAAGAACTCAACAATCTACCCTGCAGATATCTTCACTAGTCACTGAGCTGCAGCAAAGCTCGACAGAGGCTTCTCAGGTCATTATGCATGGTAAAGAAAATGCAACTTTAGCGGCCTCAAAAGCTGAAGAAATTCAAGTTTCTTTAGGAAGCATTGTTGATTTGGCCAACCAAGTTGAAAAGGTTACGGAGTCCGTATCAGAAAATACTCGTCAACAAAGTAACGCTATTGATGACGTTAGTCGCAATATTACCGATATATTTAATACCGCGACAGAAAATGTTGCAGGGGCAGAGCAAATATCAATATCAGCATCAAAAATTGCTACTTCTGCTACAGAAATGGATAGACTAATTGCACGCTACACTATTTCTCAATAGTAAAAATAACACAAGCTAACATGCCACCGGTAGTAATAGCCAAAAAAGCCCGAATATTGCTATTCGGGCTTTCGCTTATATGGTGTTTGGACTACGAAAAATAGAGTCGAAACTCTATTTTTACATCATTCCGCCCATACCACCCATTCCGCCCATGCCACCCATATCAGGTGCACCAGCAGATTCATCTTTAGGGATTTCAGCAACCATAGCTTCGGTTGTGATCATTAGACCCGCAATAGAACCTGCAAACTGTAGTGCAGAGCGCGTTACTTTAGTTGGATCTAAGATACCCATTTCAATCATGTCGTTGTATTCGCCAGTTGCTGCATTGTAACCGTAGTTACCTTCGCCGCCTTTAACTGCGTTAATAACAACAGATGCTTCATCACCCGCGTTAGTTACGATTTGACGAAGTGGGGCTTCCATTGCACGAAGTGCAACTTTAATACCGTGGTTTTGATCTTCGTTGTCGCCAAGTAGTTCAACTAGCTTGCTAGCTGCACGTACTAGGGCAACACCACCACCCGGTACTACGCCTTCTTCAACCGCTGCACGCGTTGCATGTAATGCATCTTCAACACGGTCTTTTTTCTCTTTCATTTCAATTTCAGTCGCAGCGCCTACTTTAATTACTGCAACACCGCCGGCAAGTTTAGCCATACGCTCTTGTAGTTTTTCTTTATCGTAGTCTGATGTTGCTTCTTCAATTTGTGCTTTAATTTGAGCAACACGACCGGAAATGCCTTCTTCTTCGCCAGCACCATCGATAATAGTTGTATCGTCTTTAGTGATAACAACGCGCTTAGCTGTACCTAGGTCTTCAACCGTTGCTTTTTCAAGCTCAAGGCCAATTTCTTCTGAAATAACAGTACCGCCAGTTAATACAGCAATATCTTGTAACATTGCTTTACGACGGTCACCAAAGCCAGGTGCTTTAACCGCTGATACTTTAACAATGCCGCGCATGTTGTTCACTACTAGTGTTGCAAGTGCTTCGCCTTCAAGGTCTTCTGCGAT
Organism: Pseudoalteromonas sp. NH0006-46; assembly: GCF_057547735.1. NCBI lineage: Bacteria > Pseudomonadati > Pseudomonadota > Gammaproteobacteria > Alteromonadales > Pseudoalteromonadaceae > Pseudoalteromonas > Pseudoalteromonas sp. NH0006-46. The sequence goes on from NZ_BAAJML010000002.1 coordinate 160,899, forward strand.
GATAAGTAGTGGCTTGCTTGCTTTAGCAACGGCTTCAAGTGTTGGTAGTAACTCACGGATGTTAGATACTTTTTTATCTACAAGTAGAATAAATGGGTTATCTAACTCAACGGCGCCTTTTTCAGCGTTGTTGATGAAGTAAGGAGATAGGTAACCACGGTCAAACTGCATGCCTTCTACAACATCTAGTTCGTTTTCAAGTGATTGACCTTCTTCAACGGTAATAACACCTGTATTACGGCCTACTTTTTCCATTGCCTCTGCAATGATGTCGCCAATTTCTTTATCAGAGTTAGCTGAAATAGTACCTACTTGAGCGATAGCTTTAGTATCAGCACAAGGAACTGAAAGCGCTTTAAGTTCTGCAACAGCCGCAATGACTGCTTTGTCGATACCGCGCTTAAGATCCATTGGGTTCATGCCTGCAGCAACCGCTTTAAGGCCTTCATTAACAATAGATTGTGCAAGTACTGTAGCGGTAGTTGTACCATCGCCTGCTGCATCATTTGCTTTAGATGCAACTTCTTTAACCATTTGCGCGCCCATGTTTTCAAACTTGTCTTCAAGTTCGATTTCTTTTGCTACAGATACACCATCTTTGGTGATCACTGGAGAGCCAAACGATTTATCTAGTATAACGTTACGGCCTTTAGGACCTAATGTAACTTTTACTGCGTTTGCTAGGATGTTTACGCCCGTTAGCATTTTAGCGCGTGCGTCGCCTGCAAAAAGTACTTCTTTAGCTGCCATGTTTTAAATTCCTCTAAATTCTTAAATATGTGTTAAACGAAAAGTAGGCTTAGCCCACAATGCCTAAAATGTTGTCTTCACGCATGATCAGGTACTCTTGACCTTCGATCTTTTCAGTTTTCTCAACATATGAGCCAAATAACACAGTGTCACCGGCTTTTACTTCTAAAGCTCTAACGTCACCGTTATCTAAAATACGACCATTACCTACGGCTACTACTTCTCCGCGAGTTGATTTTTCAGCTGCAGAGCCAGTTAATACAATACCGCCAGCAGATTTTGTTTCTTCTTCTAGACGTTTAACGATTACGCGATCTTGTAAAGGACGAATGTTCATGTTTTTTAGTTCTCCTAACAGTTTCTGAACAATACAGAAAAAAGCTTTTCTAATTTGCATTCATTAATGGGGGTAGAGTGAAAAATTCCAAGAGAAAAAATGATAATTTTTTAATCTTTTCGTTCAAACTCACCATCAATGGTTGTTGGTTGTTCGGTTTGATGTTGGTCACGCATTGAATGTGGTTGTTGAGTATAAGGTGAAGCGCCTTGTTGCATACCCGCACTCATTCGTACAGTTGCTTGACTTGCAAGGCCTGCAGCTAATTTATTACGAATTGCAGGGGTTAATAAAAGTAAGCCAAAAACGTCTGTCATAATGCCTGGCGTTAACAGTAGTACACCGGCAATAATAACGCATATTCCCGTAAATAATTCTTTAGCAGGCATTTGGCCTTGCGCCATTTGCGTTTGCGCATTTTGTAGTGCGCCCATGCCTTGTTGCTTAACCATTTTAGCGCCTAAAACTGCAGTAATAACAACCAATGCAATAGTCGCTACACCGCCTATTACGTCGCTGACTTGAATTAACAATGCGATTTCGATAATAGGAATGATAATAAACAACACAAATAAAAATCTAAACATAATGCTCTCTAAATAGGGTACTCGTAAGAGTTGATGAAATATAAGTGAGGGTTGATAGGTCTCTTTTCAAGGTTAATGAGTAGGTAGTGTCATTTAACTGGATTTCTACACATTGGCTTACCTATCAGATACTATGAAGCTAGACATCGTTCAACAAGTAAAGGTTCATAATGAATACACAATTTAAATTAATTTTTACTACCTGTAAAAACGAAGCTGAAGCACGCATGCTTGGCAAAGCCTTGGTAGAAAAAAAGCTGGCTGCGTGTGTAAATATTTTACCCGAAATGTCTTCTATTTATATGTGGGAAGGCGAGGTGAAAGAAATGACAGAAGTTAAAATGCTAGTGAAAACCAAAACAGAGAAAATGAACGATGTGTTTTTAACGATAAAAGCGATGCATAGTTACGAAGTACCCGAAATACAAGTTATTGACATAACAACCGGAAACTTAGCCTATTTTAATTGGATGGATGAGGTATTACATTAATGCGCTTTTTGTTTTTGCTATTAGTGACATTATTAATAGCCCCTGCGAAGGCTACACCAAATAATGTGCTTAACGATTTATTAGCGCCCACGCAGCAAACCTTTTTACCGGTAACACAAGCGTTTGAGTTTGACTTTGATCAGCAAGGCCGCACCTTGTTTATTGGGTGGGATATTGCGCCTGGTTACTATTTATATAAACAAAAAATAGAAATACTCGCTAAAGACGCCAGCATTGAAGTAGGAAACTTAGGTGATGGCGAAATTATCGAAGATGAATTTTTTGGTAAAACAGAGGTGTTTTTTCAAAGCGTTAGTATTATCAGCAAACTGAGTAACGTCAATGAAGGCGCTGTAGTAAAGGTGCGTTATCAAGGCTGCGCTGAGGCTGGGCTATGCTACCCCCCAGAAGTTATCTCAATCCCATTAAGTGTTATTGCGGGCGAGCAACCGCAAAGTGCAGCAACGTCTAGTACCGCAAGTGCCTTAACCGACTCAACATCGCAACCAGATGCCGCAGCACTCAAAAAAGACCTTACTTTTACAGAGCAACTAGCTAGACAAAGTTTAGCGATTAATTTATTCGTATTTTTTGCAGTGGGGGTTGGGCTTGCTTTTACGCCGTGTGTGTTCCCGATGTTTCCTATATTGTCGAGTTTAATTGCAGGGCAAAAAAACTTATCAACTAAAAAAGCCTTTGCACTTTCGTTCATATATATACAAGGTATGGCGGTGACTTATGCGGCGCTTGGATTAGTTGTTGCAGCATTAGGTGGGCAAGTACAGGGGTATATACAGCATCCCTACGTACTTATTAGCTTTAGCTTATTATTTGTATTACTGGCTATGTCGATGTTTGGGTGGTACGAAATAAAACTCCCTAGCAGCATGATGAGTAAGCTCACGCAGGTAAGTAATAATCAAAAAGGCGGCAATTATGTTGGCGTATTTTTGATGGGGGTATTATCGGGTTTAATTGCATCCCCTTGTACCACGGCGCCGCTATCAGCTGCTTTATTATATGTTGCGCAAAGTGGTGACTACTTAGTGGGCGGCTTAACGTTGTATGTATTGAGTTTAGGGATGGGGCTACCTTTATTATTGCTTGGCACATCAGGCGGTAAATTACTGCCTAAAGCGGGTGGTTGGATGGAGCAAGTTAAAACGCTGTTTGGCTTTGTGATGTTGGTAGTTCCGCTAATATTATTAGAGCGCTTGGTCAGTGCCAACATTATATTACTTATGGCAGGTATATTGGCGTTAGCTGCTGCTTTGTACTTACACCATTGGCAAAGTAATCAGCAGCAAAGTAAATTAAAAACAGCGCTATGGTTCGCGGCCATGTTGTTGGTATTTACTGGCTTTAGCTTAGCAAAAGACTATTTTTGGCCTGTACAAATTCAAGCAAGTTCACAAAACAATGAGTTTAAACACGTTGCCAATTTAGCCGAGCTAAAAGTCGCGATTGCTGACGCAAATAAACAAGACCGACTTGTTATGGTCGACTTGTACGCCGACTGGTGTGTGGCATGTAAAGAGTTTGAACATTACACCTTTCCTGATGAAAGAGTGCAAAAAGAGTTTAGTCATTATCAGTTAATCCAAATCGATTTAACTGAAAGTGACAGTAAAACCATAGCGCTAATGGAAGAGTATGACGTATTCGGTTTACCGAGTATTTTATTTTTTAATACTCAAGGACAAGAGCTAAGTGCGTTGCGTGTGACGGGCTTTTTAAATGCTGACGATTTTGCTAAACATCTTGCTACAGTGCGTGCCAGCGCACAATAATAGTGCAATAAAGCCACTTAAGTTTACTAAGTGGCTTTGTTCTTCATACCTTTTAAAATGTACCCATAATAGTGATTGGACCAGTATTTTGCTGTTATTTACGTCGAAATCACTATAATACCCAGCTAACGTGAGAAAATGTTGCAATTTAGCTTTTTTATGCTTAGTTTAAAGTGAAAAAATAGCTGGCAATGGCTTAACTCATTACTTAGAGGGTATATCGCGTATTATGGCTGCAAAATTAAAGATTTTAGTTGTTAATGGTCCAAATTTAAACATGCTAGGAAAGCGCGAACCAGAAAAGTACGGTACGCAAACACTTAGCGAGATTATGAGCGAACTAACAGATACCGCTAATAGTCTGAATGTTGAACTTACGCACTTTCAAAGTAATGGTGAGCAAGCGCTCATAGAACGAATTCATAATGCTTGGCAAGCGGTTGATTTTATTATTATTAACCCCGCAGCATTTACGCATACAAGCGTTGCATTACGTGATGCATTGTTAAGTGTTGATATTCCGTTTTATGAGGTGCACTTGAGTAATGTGCACGCACGTGAAGCTTTTCGCCATCATTCTTATTTTTCAGATGTGGCACAAGGCGTTATATGTGGATTAGGTGCAATGGGTTACCACGCAGCATTAAATGCAGCAGTTAACCGGTCGCAAAACGCAATTTAATTTTAAAAATTAACACACTAACAAACTAACAGGCGGGTCGTGTAATGGATATTCGCAAGATAAAAAAACTGATCGAATTAGTAGAAGAATCGGGCATTGCTGAGCTAGAAATCACTGAAGGTGAAGAGTCAGTACGCATAAACCGTAATAACATGAGTGCGGGTCCAGCTTACCCACAATTTGCTCCACAACAATATGCACCAGCTCCTGCACAGCAGGCTCCAGCTCCAGCAGCACCTGTAGCAGTTGAAGCAGAAGCAGCACCTGCTGCACCAACGGGTCATCAGGTTAAATCACCTATGGTTGGCTCATTTTACTCAGCATCTTCTCCAGAAGCACCTGCTTACGTAGAAGTGGGCTCTAAAGTTAATGTAGGCGATACTTTATGTATCATTGAAGCCATGAAAATGATGAACCAAATTGAAGCTGATAAAGCGGGTACTGTACGCGCAATTTTAGCTGAAAACGGCGAGCCAATTGAATTTGACCAACCTCTATTCATCATTGACTAATAGCATAACGTAAAAGGCCAACTCTAATGTTAGATAAAGTAGTCATAGCAAACCGAGGTGAAATAGCACTTCGTATATTGCGCGCCTGCAAAGAGCTTGGGATCAAAACGGTTGCTGTTCATTCAACGGCGGATCGCGATCTTAAGCATGTATTGCTTGCAGATGAAACCATCTGTATTGGTAAGCCATCAGCAACAGAAAGTTATTTAGATATACCGCGCATTATTGCTGCGGCCGAAATAACTGATGCGGTAGCGATTCACCCAGGTTATGGTTTTCTTGCAGAAAACGCAGATTTTGCAGACCAAGTTGAGCAAAGTGGTTTTGTATTTATTGGGCCAAAAGGCGACACAATTCGCCTAATGGGCGATAAAGTATCTGCTATTGCCGCAATGCGTAAAGCCGGCGTTCCCTGTGTACCGGGTTCTGATGGTCCTGTAACAGATGATAACGAACGCAACATGCAAATTGCTAAGCGCATTGGTTATCCGGTTATTATTAAAGCCGCTGGTGGCGGTGGTGGCCGTGGTATGCGTGTAGTGCGTAATGAAGCTGAATTAGTAAATTCAATTTCGTTAACGCAGCAAGAAGCTAAACAGTTTTTTGGTAATGGTATGGTTTACATGGAGAAATACCTTGAAAACCCACGTCATATCGAAGTACAAGTACTAGCCGACGGACAAGGTAATGCGGTTCACTTAGGTGAGCGCGACTGTTCAATGCAGCGTCGTCATCAAAAGGTTGTTGAAGAGGCTCCTGCACCAGGCATAACAGCTGAAACACGCAAGTTTATTGGCGAACGCTGTACACGTGCATGTATTGAAATTGGTTACCGCGGTGCGGGCACGTTTGAGTTTTTATACGAAAACGGCGAGTTTTATTTCATTGAAATGAATACCCGTATTCAAGTTGAGCACCCAGTAACAGAAATGGTTACAGGTATCGACTTGATCAAAGAGCAGCTAAAAATAGCAGCGGGTCAGCCATTATCGTTCACGCAAGACGACGTCGTTATTCGTGGCCATGCCATTGAGTGTCGAATTAATGCTGAAGACCCTGAAACGTTTATTCCGTCACCGGGTAAAATTACACGTTTTCACCCAGCTGGTGGGTTAGGTATTCGTTGGGACAGCCATATTTATGCTGACTACACAGTACCACCGCACTATGATTCGATGATTGGCAAGCTAATTACTTACGGCGAAAACCGTGATGTGGCTATTGCCCGTGCACGCAATGCACTAAACGAATTAGTAATCGATGGGATTAAAACAAACACGCCTTTGCATAAGCGTATTCTTGCAGATGAGAATTTTCAAAATGGTGGAACTAATATTCACTACCTTGAGAAAAAGTTAGGTTTGTAATCTTCCTAAAATATAAAAACCGGCTTAGGCCGGTTTTTTTATGCCTGAAACTTCAATTTATCGCCATAAATAAATAATCTGGTATGATTAGCCAATATGCGCTTTTAAGTTAATTTTGAGGTAGTAATGACCCGTAGTTTTGAATTTCACTTAAATGATGAACTTGCAACTGTTGCAATGGGTAACCAAGTAGCAGCGATTATTGAGCAAGGTGCTGTGATTTATTTACATGGTGATTTAGGCGCTGGCAAAACAACGTTTACACGTGGTGTAGTGCAAGGCTTTGGCCATACAGGCAAAGTTAAGAGTCCAACTTATACACTGGTTGAACCTTACGAACTTGAGCGTGCGAACGTATATCACTTTGACTTGTATCGTTTAGGTGATCCAGAAGAACTCGAATTTATGGGAATACGCGATTATTTTTCACCACAGGCTATTTGTATTGTAGAGTGGCCGGAAAAGGGGGGGGAATTTATTCCTGTGCCTGATTTAGATATAACGCTAAGCTATGTAGGTGACGAGCGTAAAATTGTAATCAATAGTGCCAGTGAGCGTGGTGCAGCAATTGTCGATAAACTAAAAAACAAATAATAAAATAGTGAAGGCAGTAATTATCAAATGAATCGAGGTGTAATTAAACGATTAGTTTACCTCATGGTTTTTACCATGAGCTTTTCTTTGTGGGCACAAAACACAATAAATAGTGTACGTGTTTGGCCATCTCCTGATAGTACACGCGTCGTCTTTGATTTAGACGATAAACCTGATTTTAGTTACTTTATGCTTAAAAACCCAAGCCGATTAGTGGTCGATTTAGAAAATACCAAAGAGCTTAAAATACTACCGGGTGTACCACCTAAGCACCAGATTGTTAGCAAATTACGTTACTCAAAGCCTAAAAATAAACAAAGTGTTCGCTTAGTGTTTGAACTAAGCGAGCCTGTAAAACCGGTACTCTTTGCACTTGCGCCTACAGGGCCTTACAAAAATAGGCTTGTGGTAGATTTGTATAATAAGAGTGAACCTAAGGTGGTTCCTTCACCTGCACAAAAAGCTGCTAAAAAACGCCAACTTAGCCAAGAGCGAGATATTGTAATTGCTATTGATGCAGGGCATGGCGGTGAAGATCCTGGCTCAATAGGGCCATCTGGTACGTATGAAAAGACGATTACATTGCAAATTGCTAAACGCCTTGAGCGAATGATCGACGCGGAACAAGGCATGATTTCGCGAATGGTACGAAGCGGCGATTACTTTGTAAAACTTAATACACGTACACATCGAGCTCGTCAGAAAAAAGCAGATTTTTTTGTATCTATTCATGCTGATGCATTTACAAGCCCAGGCCCTAATGGTGCATCCGTTTGGGTTTTATCACTGCGTAGAGCCAACTCTGAAACGGCCAAATGGATAGAGGATAAGGAAAAACACTCTGAGTTACTGGGTGGTGCGGCTGATGTAATCAAAGATGCCGCTAACGAAAAATACTTAGCGCAAGCATTGCTTGATATGTCGATGGATCATTCAATGAAAACCGGCTTAAACGTTGCCGAAGAAGTGGTTAAAGAACTTCGTAAAGTTGCTAAACTTCATAAAAAAGACCCGCAGCATGCTAGTTTGTCTGTACTTAAGTCGCCTGACATTCCGTCTATTTTGGTCGAAACTGGGTTCATATCTAACCCTCGAGAAGAAAAATTACTAAAAAGCCCAAATCATCAAGAGCGGTTAGCAAAAGCGATATTCACGTCCATTAAAAATTACTATTTGAAAAATCCACCGGATGATTCGTTGTTTGCAAAACTAAAATCGCAATACCCCACCAAACATAAAGTACGTCCGGGTGAGTCTTTAAGCATGTTGGCAAATCGCTATGGGGTGAGCATTAGTAAAATAAAAAAAGTAAATAAGCTGAGCTCAAACACGCTTTTTATTGGTCAAGAGCTCGACATACCGCAAAGTTAATCACATAAATCAGCATGCAGTTTGCTAGGAAATATCATGAATATTGAAATACTACCCGCTCGTTTAGCCAACCAAATTGCCGCAGGTGAAGTGGTTGAGCGCCCAGCGTCGGTAGTAAAAGAGCTTGTTGAAAATAGCCTTGATGCAGGTGCAACGCGTATTCAAATTGATATAGAGCGTGGTGGTCATAAGCTAATTCGTATACGTGATAATGGCTCTGGCATAGGTAAAGAAGAACTCACACTGGCGCTTTCCCGTCATGCAACAAGCAAGCTAAAATCACTTGATGATTTAGAAAACATTTGCTCACTTGGCTTTAGAGGCGAGGCGTTGGCCTCAATTAGCTCAGTATCGCGATTAACACTCAGCTCCAAACCTAAAACTCAAGACGCTGCGTGGCAAGCATTTGCAGAGGGTCGTGATATGGCTGTGCAAGTTAAGCCGATTGCTCACCCCGATGGCACTACGATTGAGGTGAAAGATTTATTTTTTAATACCCCTGCACGGCGTAAATTTTTACGTACCGAAAAAACAGAGTTTACCCATATAGATGAGCTTATTAAGCGCATAGCGCTGAGCCGGTTTGATGTATCGATTACGTTGACCCATAACGAAAAAGTAGTTAGGCAATACCGTGCAAAAACAGATCCCGCTCAAGCAATAACGCGTGTTGCACAAGTTGCAGGTAAAGCGTTTGCAGAGCAAGGACTCCATATCCAATCTGGAGAAGCTGGTTTACAACTGCATGGCTGGGTTTTACCGGTTGGCTCAGCTAATACGACGCAGTACACGTACGTAAATAACCGTATGATGCGCGATAAGCTAATATTACACGCTATTCGTCAGGCGTTTGAAGAAGTGAGTGGGGTACAAGAGTTGCCTGGGTTTGTGATTTATATTGATATTGACCCACGCCAAGTTGATGTAAATGTGCACCCAGCAAAACACGAGGTACGCTTTCACCAAGGCCGTTTAGTTCACGACTTTATATTGCAAGCTATTAAGCAAGTTGTAGTGCCATTACAAGGTGAGTTTAACAATGAAGCAGTAATGACAACGGATGAGCATTTTCCTCCCTTTATTCATGCTGTGCATTCGTCAACATTTAAAGACGAAGCCAGAGGCAATTTCGACTATCCTAAGTCTCAGTTACAACCAAGTTACTCAGCTAGTTCGGGCTCATCAGGTGCTCCTGGGGCTAAAAATAGTGGTGGTGAGTACAGGGCTCCATCCAGTGCAAACCATCAAGACGTGAATGCGTTTTATCAGGGAGTGAGTGAACAACACGCAGCACACTTTGATGCGGTGGCGCAAACCACTCAGCAAGATTCATTAGCACCTAAGCAAAGTACTATGAATAGGGTGTCTATTATTAGCCTGAATGATGGAAATTGCGTTTTTGGTGCCCAGCAGCAACTTTATTGCTCACATTTTAAATACGTCTTGGTTGATGATTGGCATGAACAAATTAAGGAGCTGGGGAGCCTTGAAGGTAAAGCATTGTTATTGCCTGTACGGGTTAATTTATCAAAAGAGGATTGTTTACTAATAGAAGCACAGCAATCGTGGTTCACGCTGTTAGGCTTTGAATTAGTAATTGAAAAGCAATTTGTTATGGTTAAAAAGTTGCCTTCATGCTTGTATTTACTTGATGTAAGTAATGCCGTTGACGAACTGCTCAGTGCATGTAAAAAATCGCTTGAAAACATAGAGAGCTGGTTAAAATGGCAGGCTGAATGTATACCGCCGCGCTTTTATGCAAGCAATGTATTTATAACTCAACAAATGCGCTTACAAAATAATCCGCAAACTATTGAACGCTTGCGTGAAAAAGCAGTTAAAATAGAGCTAAGTCAGTATTTAGCGCAATTAAATTAGGGTGTTCGTGTTGAGTCAATTACCAGTTATATTTTTAATGGGTCCCACTGCTGCAGGTAAAACAGCATTGGCTATTTCTTTGTGTGAACACTTAAATACAGAGATAATCAGCGTCGATTCAGCATTAGTGTATAAAGGTATGGATATTGGCACCGCAAAACCTGACGCAGAAGAATTAGCTCGCGCCCCACATCATCTTATTGATCTGCTTGACCCGAGTGAAACGTATTCTGTTGCAGATTTTAGACGCGATGCTATAAAAAAAATTGATGAATTTCATCAACAAGGTAAAGTACCTGTATTAGTTGGAGGTACAATGTTGTACTTCAAAGCACTTATAGATGGTTTATCGCCTTTACCTGAGGCAAACCCGGCTATCAGGGCTCAACTTGAGTCAGAGGCTAGTGAGTTTGGCTGGCCACATTTGTACCAAGAACTAGTAAAGATAGATCCACAAGCGGCACAAAAAATGAGTGAAAACGACTCGCAAAGAATTAACCGTGCGCTAGAGGTATATCGATTAACCGGTAAAACAATGACTGAACTGCAAAAGCAAAAGCAGCCGCCTTTACCGTATACTTTTCATCAATTTGCCATTGCGCCGCAAGAGCGAAGTGAATTACACCAGCGAATTGAAGAAAGGTTTAAAATAATGATAGATCAGGGGTTTGAAAATGAAGTTTCGGCCTTATATCTACGTAAAGATTTACACCACAATATGCCTTCTATTCGTTGTGTGGGCTATAGACAGATGTGGGATTACCTTGCGGGTGAAGTAAGTCATGATGAAATGGTATTTCGAGGTATTGCAGCAACTCGGCAATTGGCTAAGCGTCAATTGACCTGGTTGAGAAGTTGGCCTGATGTTACATGGTTAACAACCGACGATGAAGAAAACTTGCATCATGTAGTAAGTTCGCTAAGCTAGTAGTAGTTGGATATGATTTAGCTTTATTAAATGAGTTCAGCCACTTAATTATAATAACACCTAGAACGAAGGAAGAATAACATGGCAAAAGGCCAATCGTTACAAGACCCATTTTTGAATGCACTACGTCGTGAGCGCATTCCGGTATCAATCTTTTTGGTTAATGGCATAAAATTACAAGGTAAAATCCAGTCATTTGATCAATTTGTTATTTTACTTGAAAATACGGTAAACCAAATGGTTTACAAACACGCAATTTCAACAGTTGTACCTGCTCGCGCAGTCAACTTCCAAGGTGTTCAAGGGAGCGATGACACTGAAGAACCAGAAGCTGGAAACTTTTAATTAGGAGCGTAATGCTTGTTTGACCGCTATGAATCCGGCGAACAGGCAATTTTAGTTCATATCGACTTACCTAAAGAAGGGGATCGTGAAGATCTTCATGAATTAGAAATGTTGGTATCTTCTGCTGGTGTTAGTAGTTTGGCGGTTGTGCAAGGCAGCCGTCAAGCACCACATCCGAAACTATTCGTCGGTACCGGTAAAGCAGAAGAAATAGCTGAGATTGTCAAAATCCACAATGCAGATGTCGTTATTTTTAATCATCAACTCAGACCGTCACAAGAACGCAATTTAGAGCGTGTTTGTCAGTGTCGTGTGCTTGATAGAACGACCCTTATTCTTGATATTTTTGCTCAGCGTGCACGTACCCATGAGGGTAAACTGCAGGTTGAATTGGCACAACTTCGTCACATGTCTACTCGGCTGATCCGAGGTTGGACCCACCTTGAACGTCAAAAGGGCGGTATTGGTTTACGTGGACCAGGTGAAACTCAACTAGAAACAGATAGACGTTTATTACGTGTACGTATTCAAAGTATTCGAGCGCGATTACAAAAAGTGGCTGTTCAACGTGAGCAAGGCAGACGTGCGCGTAATCGTAATGAAATTCCAACGGTATCGTTAGTTGGTTACACCAATGCGGGCAAATCTACATTATTTAATCGTATAACAGACTCTGAGGTATATGCTGCCGACCAGCTTTTCGCGACGCTTGATCCAACTTTACGTAAACTTGAGTTGGGTGATGTTGGCCAAGTGATTTTAGCTGATACTGTGGGCTTTATTCGTCATTTACCTCATGATTTAGTGGCTGCATTTAAAGCTACATTAACCGAAACACGTGAAGCCGATTTACAGCTACATGTAATAGATGCTGCTGATTCGCGAATTAAAGAAAATATTGAGCAAGTGCAATCGGTGCTTAAAGAGATTGAAGCCGATGACGTCCCGCAGCTATTGATTTATAATAAAATTGATGCGCTTGATAATGTTGCTCCGCGTATTGATCGAGATAGTGAAGGCCAACCTATAAGAGTATGGTTGTCTGCACAAACAGGTGAAGGGTGTGAATTACTAAGCGAAGCCATTAGTGAGTTACTTGCTAAAAAAATGTTTAGTGAAACGCTTTTATTAACCCCTTTATACGGGCGTTTAAGGGCTTCACTGTTTAGCTTAAATGCGGTGCATGAAGAGCGATTTGATGAACAAGGTAATTGGCTGCTAGATGTTAGGATGCCAATGGTTGAATGGAATCGCTTAATTAAAGAATTTGGTCCTGAAATTGTTGGTTTTATCAACTAAGACTAAAAATTGACGTTTAAATGTCGGTTTTTGTATGAGAAACGCGGTAGATTTGATAGATTTAACACAATTTCCTAATTTATTTAGATAACAATGGAGTATAGCTATGGCCTGGAATGAACCGGGTAATAATGGCAATGACAAAGATCCGTGGAACAATAAAGGCGGACGTGATCAAGGCCCACCTGATTTAGACGAGGTGTTCCGCAAGTTTAGTAACAAGTTCGGCGGCTTATTTGGCGGTAAAAAATCCGGCAATGGAAGCGGTGGCGGACTTGGCGGAGCCGGTATTTCATTTATCCTCATTATCGCTGCTATTGTGTGGGCGTTAAGTGGTATTTACACGGTTAAAGAAGCCGAACGTGGTGTTGTTTTACAATTTGGTAAGTATGACCGAATTGCTGAACCAGGCCTGCGTTGGAAAATGACATTTATTGAAACGGTTATCCCAGTTGATATTGAAGCCGTTCGTTCACTGTCGGCGTCTGGTTTTATGCTTACTGAAGATGAAAACGTGGTAAGCGTTGAGTTTCAGGTGCAATACCGTGTTATTGACCCATACCTTTACAAGTTTAGCGTAACGAATGCTGATAGCAGCTTAGAAGAAGCGTTAGATAGTGCACTGCGTTATGTTGTTGGTCATGCAAAAATGGACCAAGTTTTAACCAACGGCCGTGAAGTGGTGCGTCAAAATACATGGGATGAGCTTAACAAGGTAATCGAACCATACAATCTTGGTTTAATTGTTACTGATGTTAACTTTAAAGATTCTCGTCCACCAACTGAAGTTAAAGATGCGTTTGATGATGCGATTGCAGCACAAGAAGATGAAGAACGTTTCATCCGTGAAGCAGAAGCATATGCGCGTGAAATTGAACCGCGTGCACGTGGTCAAGTAACACGTATGACGCAAGAAGCTGAAGGTTACCAAGAGCGCATTACATTAGAAGCACAAGGTGAGGTTGCTCGTTTTGAGAAACTATTACCGGAGTATCTAGCGGCTAAAGAAGTAACCCGCGAACGCTTATACATTGATGCAATGGAAGAAGTGTTAGGCAGTAGTTCAAAGGTGTTAGTTGATGTGAAGGGTGGTAATAACATGATGTACTTACCTCTTGATAAAATCATGGAAAAGCAAGGCACAGCAACACGTGTTGCACTACCAAGCTCAAGTGACATTCAAGACTTAAGAAACAAAGTAAATACATCTCGTAATAGCACCGTTAATAGCAGCAATGACCGCTTTAACAACGATCGCTTTAACTAGGGGAGATAAGCATAATGAAAAATTTTAGTTTAGTAATATTACTAGTTGCCATTGTGATGTCTTTCTCGTCGGTATTTGTTGTACCTGAAGGGCAAAAAGCAATTGTGCTATTGTTTAGTAAAGTACAAAAAGATAACGATGATCAAGCGGTTGTTTATGGCCCGGGCTTGCATTTGAAAGTCCCATTTTTTAGCCAAGTACGTCGTATTGATGCGCGTATACAAACGCTAGATGGTACGCCGGATCGCTTTGTTACGAGTGAGAAAAAAGACTTAATTGTTGATTCGTTTGTTAAATGGCGCGTTAATGACTTTAGTGCTTTTTACCTGCGTGCCCGTGGCGATAAGCAATATGCTGAAACGCTACTTGAGCAAAAGGTTAATAATGGCCTTCGTACTAACTTTGGTACACGTACAATTCGTGAAATTGTATCGGGTGAGCGAAGTGAGCTTATGGAAGAGGCATTAGTTCAAGCATCTGAGAGTGCTCGCGAGTTAGGTATTGAGGTGCTTGATGTACGTGTTAAGCAAATTAATTTACCTCAAGAAGTAAGTAGTTCAATTTATCAACGTATGCGTGCTGAGCGTACTGCTGTTGCTAAAGAACACCGCTCTGAAGGTCAGGAAAAAGCAGAGACTATTCGTGCAAGTGTTGACCGCCGAGTAACGGTTATGCTTGCAGACGCTGAGCGTAATTCTCGTTCAGTGCGTGGTCAAGGTGATGCAGATGCCGCGGCTATTTATGCAAATGCGTATAACAAAGACCCAGAGTTTTTTAGCTTTGTACGTTCTTTAGAAGCGTATAAGAAAACATTTAAAGGTAAGCAAGACGTTATGGTGCTTTCACCAGACAGTGACTTCTTCCAGTATATGAAAGGCGCTAAAGCGCAGTAGACTATATTTTTACTTTTAAATTATAAAGCCCCGCACATGCGGGGCTTTTTGTTAAATACAATCTAGAACTTTAAATCACTGTTATATATGTGGTTATTTACTCATATTTTAATTTAATAATTCTTCGCAGAAAAAATAAGCTGAACAGGGGTGATCTTTACTTGGGTTTTCTGGTAAAATCTCGTCCTAATTTTCTCTAAGTGAATTTACAATGGGTAAAAACGTTGTTGTATTAGGCACCCAATGGGGTGACGAAGGTAAGGGTAAGGTAGTTGACCTCCTTACGGACAAAGCATCTTTAGTAGTTCGTTATCAAGGTGGCCACAATGCAGGTCATACTTTAGTTATCGAAGGTAAAAAGACGGTTCTACACCTTATTCCATCGGGTGTATTACGTGACAATGTTAAATGTGTGATTGGTAATGGTGTTGTTTTATCACCAGAAGCGCTAATGAAAGAAATTGGCATGCTTGAAGAACGTGGCGTTCCAGTACGCGAGCGTCTTTTAATAAGTGAAGCATGTCCGCTAATTTTACCTTTCCATGTAGCATTAGATGTAGCCCGTGAAACTGCTCGTGGCGATAAGCCAATTGGTACAACTGGGCGTGGTATCGGTCCTGCGTACGAAGATAAAGTAGCACGTCGTGGTTTACGCGTAGGCGACTTATTTAATCCAGAATTATTTGCAGCTAAACTAAAAGAAGTACTTGAATACCATAACTTCACATTAGTTAATTACTACAAAGTAGATGCTGTAGATTTCCAAAAAACGTTTGATGATGCAATGGCTGTTGCAGATATCTTAAAAGCAATGGTTGTTGATGTAACTGAGCTTTTAGACCAAACACGTTTAGCAGGTGAGCACATTTTATTTGAAGGTGCGCAAGGTACATTACTTGATATTGATCATGGTACTTACCCTTACGTAACATCTTCAAACACGACAGCTGGTGGCGTTGCTACTGGTGCTGGTTTTGGTCCATTAAACCTTGATTACGTGTTAGGTATTATTAAAGCATACACAACACGTGTTGGTTCAGGTCCTTTCCCTACAGAGCTTTACGATGGTCTTGATAAGCAAGATCCGGTTGGTAAGCACTTAGGTGATAAAGGCCATGAGTTTGGCGCAACAACAGGTCGTCTTCGTCGTACTGGTTGGTTAGATGCTGTAGCAATGCGTCGTGCGGTTCAAATCAATAGTATTTCGGGTTTTTGTTTAACTAAGCTTGATGTTTTAGATGGCTTAGAAACACTTAAAATCTGTACTGGCTACCAGCTTGAAGATGGTACGGTTACAAACGTAACACCATTAGCTGCTGAAGGTTACGAGAAAGTAACACCAGTATATGAAGAAATGCCAGGTTGGTCTGAGAATACCGTAGGTGTAACTTCACTTGAAGGCTTACCAAAAGCTGCAATTGATTACATCAAACGTATTGAAGAAATCACAGGTGTTCCAATTGATATTATTTCTACCGGTCCAGATCGTGTAGAAACTATGGTACTTCGCAACCCATTTGCGTAATAACCTAAAATGTAAAAAAAGCTGCTTAATGCAGCTTTTTTTGTGTCTAAAATTCACCTTGGAACGATCTTTGTATATTATTTGGTAAGATTATTTTTGCACGTGGTGAATATGCGTCTATTTTTAAGAAATTCAGTATTAGCTGTATCGTTAGTGTCAGTATCTTTATTTATATCTTCCAATACGTTAGCGGATGAATCGCCTGCCGCAGTGCCGTTATACACTGAATCAGAGCTTATTGCGCTTATAAATCAAAATGCACATTTGCAGCGAGTAAAGGCAGATGATTGCCAGCTAGTTCAAGATATTGAAGCGCGAGCCAATAAAATGGCATTGCCTTCGTATCAGTTTTTATATGGCGATATGCTTGCTTATAATGTGTGTGTTGAGCGAAACGTAGAGCTAGGTGTGTATTATATGAGAAAGTCTGCTGAGCAAGGTTTAGCGGCAGCGCTTGAGCAGTTAGGTCGCTATTACGATACTGGAAGGTTAGTGCAGCAAGATAAAGCAATGGCAATTACCTATTTACGCGAGGCTTCAGCGCAAGGTAATTTAAAAGCGCAGTTACGATTAGTGAAGTTGTTTAATGATGGCTATGGTAGTCCACGCGATTTTGAAGATGCGTACCGCTGGTTATTTAATTCTATGGTGGCAGATAAAGCAACGCATAAGAAAATTGAAAGCGCCTTAACAAAGCTGGCTCAAAAAATGCCAAATAGTGTCGTAGAGCGTGCGCGGTTACCTATGTAATAGCAATCTACAGTAAACCTTAATTAAGCCTTACTGTAAATTTAACAAAAAAAAGCCCTAACATAATTAGGGCTTTTTTTGTGGACATTACTTTATTTAACTTTGTTCTTTGTCTTTAGGCTGCGGATCTTTTAACAAAGACATTTTTGGTGGTTGCAATGCAACAATTCGCTCACCTTCTTGTGGTGGTTTTTCCATGTTAATTGTAAATGGTGTTACTTTAGCTGGTGTATCGTCATCGCTGTCTTTATCCCCTTTAAGAATAAACAAAGGAATAGCCTCAGGGTTCATTTCTTGGTATTGCTCCCAACTAAACTCATCTGAAATACGGGTAGCGCTCACTTTTCCGCCTTTAGCAATCACGCTGCTTAAACGAGCATATGAGCCTTCATCACCAAATAAAATTTGACGCGATAAAAAAGTTGCACTGTCTTTGTTGGCTTTAGCATGTGTTGTCGATGAGCGTAGCGAAAACACGTTTTTTTCATTGAGTAAATGAGAAAAGTATTGTACACCTAACGCATTATGGTGACGGTTTGGTGAAAGCGCTAAAACACTTCGAATAGTGGTGAGCGGTAAGTATCGTTCAGCGTGCTCTGATTGTGGGTTACCGTAATAGCAAGGTAAGCCATCCATGCGCGCCATTTTGCAGTTCTCCCAGGCTGGGTCTGAAAGGTGTACAGGAATATTTTGCTCTTTCAAACCACGTCCTATTGCACGTGACACATGGTTAGCCCCAATGATTAATATAGTATTAGGCGATGGTTGGCGCACACCGAGTAGCTTAGCCACAGGTATAGCTGTTAGGCTTTGTAGTACCACAGTGATAATAATAACGGTAAATATAAGCGGGACTATTTTTTCTGCATCGGCCACACCTGCTTCCATCATACTAAGCGCAAACACCGAGCCAACTGCTGCGGCTACAATACCCCTTGGTGCAATCCAGGCGAGCACTAAGCGAGACTTAATTGGAAGGTCTGTGCCAAACGTTGAGATAGCAATACATAAAGGGCGTGCTACGAATAACACAATTGCTAAAAATATAAATACATCACTGTCTAACATCATTAAATCGGAAAGCTGTAGACGGGCTGCGAGTAAGATAAACAATGTTGAGATAAGTATCATCGACAAGTCTTCTTTAAACTCTAAAACAGAATCTATTTCTAAGTCGTCTTGATTAGCAAGCCAAATGCCAAACACAGTAACTGCCAGTAAACCTGACTCGTGGCTTAAGTAATTTGACACAGAAAAACTGATTAATACCAGCGCTAAAATACCAAATTTATGTAATTCAAACGGTAGCCACTCACGGCGCATTAATTGGGTTGTCACCCAGCCAGCTACAACACCTATTGTTAAGCCAACACCTACTGTTTTAACTAAGGCGATAACAGTATGGCTTAATACTTCACCTTGCCCAACAAGCATGACAGCTTCAAAAACCAGTACAGCAAATAATGCCCCGATAGGGTCAATAACAATTCCTTCCCAGCGTAAAATGCGGTCTATGTCTTGAGTAGGGCGCATGGAATTTAATAACGGTGCTATTACTGTAGGGCCCGTTACAACCAAAACAGCGCCGAGCACCGCAGCAACTCGCCAATTGAGCTCAAGTAACCAATAAGCACTTAGGCTAATAACAACACAGGTTGCAATCATACCAATGGAGCAAAGATTTCTGACTACTTTACCAATCCCTTTTAGCTCTCTAAAGTGAAGAGTAAGAGCACCTTCAAATAAAATAACAGCCACACTCAATGACACGACTGGAAAAAGTAAGTCGCCTAAAAGTGCATCCGGGTCTAAAACACCACTAAATGGCCCAAGTAACAAGCCAGTAAGCAATAAAAAAAGAATAGCGGGTACTCTAAATGCCCAGGCTACCCATTGGGCAAGCACAGAGCAAAGTGCGATACCGGCTATGTAAATTGCTGACATAGATTAAGAATTCCTTATTATGATTTTATCTAAAGTATAACGTTATTAATTGTTATTAAAGGGGTATACACGGGAAAATCAACTATTGCTAATTAATTTTAGCCGCTTATACAATATTAGTACGTATTAATTATGGTTAGCGTAACTAAATATTTTATAAATTATCAATAATTGTTGCTATCTCATTGTTTTAAAATTAAAAATCTCTAATTTTAAATGTTTTATAATGTGGTCGTTTGAATTTTAGCCTTGATCTTACTCCCTTATTTGGCGTATTATACTTCGAGTTCGAATAATTAGGTATCTAATTAAATTATTTAGGGAATAAATTTACCGTTAATGTTACGGTCATATTTGCTAGGTATAATCGTTATTTAGAAGCTAGTTGAGTATTTGAACATCTAAAATTTAATTTATTCGATTACTTGATACGGTTTATCTCAGCTATATAAAGTTTGAGTTGAATTGATATCTTTCAATGTTTAATCCCCATCGTGGCGGTTAAATCTCGGTCCTATAGTCTTCACCCTATCTGTTGGTGTACCAGACTTTAGAGGCTCTATGTATGTTGTTAATAGAAAAGCCACCAAGGCTTTTTACAGCGATGCATAAACAACACTTTTTAAACTTTCTTATAGGCACTACTTTCATTGCAAGGTATCTGCTTTTTTATATCTGAGCTTAAATTTAAAACATTACTTTTAGATTTTGGCTTTCTTGTGTGCGTTTAAAAGTGTTGCTAAAAAAAACAAATTCGAAGCTGCATTTACGGGTAGCTATTTAGTTTAGCTCATTAACACTGAGCACAGATAAAATGGAAAGTAGAAGACTTATGCAAAAGTTAAATTGGCGACGCATTGTATTAAAAGTAGGTAGTGCACTAATTGCACCAGATCAAGACGGTTGTCGTTCTCGTTACATACTTACTATCGCACAGTTTATTGTTCGTTGTCGTGCTCGCGGGATTGAAGTAATTTTGGTTTCATCAGGTTCGGTCGCAGCGGGCTCGCATCTATTTCCATCAGACCAGCCTCGTTCAGTTGTATTGAAAAAGGCAATGGCCGCAGCGGGTCAAACTGAAATGATTGCTATGTGGGACCGCTTCTTTGATTTTCCATCTGCCCAGCTTTTGTTAACTCATGGCGATTTGCGTGACCGTGAGCGCTATCAGAGCATTCGTGAAACCGTATTTACTTTGCTTGAACATGGTGTACTGCCAATTATTAACGAAAATGATGCAGTAACAACTGATGATCTAAAAGTGGGTGATAACGATAATTTATCAGCAATGGTGGCAGCTGCTGCCGATGCAGACGCTTTACTTATTTTTTCAGATGTTGATGGTTTATACGATAAAAATCCGAATCTTCATGACGATGCTGTTTTATTACCTGAAATAAAATCAATTGATGAGTCTATTTATGCCATGGCAGGATGTGCTACAAGCTCTGTAGGTACTGGCGGAATGAAGACTAAGATTGAAGCTGCAGAAAAGGCAACATCGCATGGTATTGCAACGTACATTATCAATGGTTTTAAAGAAGAAACATTTAATCGCTTACTCGCGGGCGACAATCCAGGCACGATATTTTCACCATACGAAAAACCAATGCAAGACTCGGTGCACTGGATGACACATACTGCAAATGAGCAGGGTGAAGTTGTGGTTGATGGATCGTTTGATGAGTCAATTGAAGGTGAAACAGGCATTATTCGCGGTGATGAAATTGTTGAAGTACATGGTGAGTTTGCAATTGGTGACACCATACTGGTTAGAAGTGAAGATGGTACGCGTTTAGCTAAAGCGACCGCAAATTACAGTAGTTGTTTGTTGAATTTTATTGCGGACAACGAACAAAGTGAATTTAGTGAAAAAATGCAGGACTCTATTGGTCCTGTCATTTCAGAAAAAGATATCGCATTATTGGAGAAGTCATGAGTTTAATTACGGATATTTCGCGTCAAGCAGCTAAAGCTGCAAACACACTTGCTTTACTCGACACCGAGACAAAAAATCAAGTATTAACAGAGATGGCTGCGGCATTAAGAGAGCAAAAAGCATTTATAATTCAAGAAAACGAAAGTGACTTAAGCGCTGCTCGCGACAACAATCTACCCGCGGCAATGGTTGATCGTTTAACACTGAACGATGAACGCATTGAATCGATGGCTGAAGGTATCGAAGTAATAGTGAGCCTTGATGATCCAGTGGGCCAACTTCGTGAAATTACGGAACGACCTAATGGTATAAAAATTCGTAAAATGCGCGTTCCGCTAGGTGTTGTTTGTATGATTTATGAAGCACGCCCTAATGTTACAGCAGATGCCGGTGCTTTGTGCTTTAAATCGGGTAATGGGGTTATTTTACGCGGTGGTAAAGAGGCACTTAAAAGCTCACAAGCTATTGCAAGTGTAATGCACACTGTACTTGAAAAGCACAACTTACCTGTTTCATTAATCTCAGTTATTCCAGATCCCGATCGTGGACTTCTTATGGAGTTAATGCAACAACGTGATAGCATCGATTTAATCATTCCTCGCGGCGGTGAAGGGTTGATTAACTTTGTTACCGAGAACAGTACGATTCCTGTTATTCAGCATTACAAGGGCGTTTGTCACCTGTACGTAGATAAAGATGCTGATCTAGAGGTTGCGATTAATTTATTACTTAACGGTAAAACACAACGAACGGGTGTATGTAATGCACTTGAAGGCTTGGTTGTACACGAAGATATCGCCGATGAATTCTTAAACCTGTGTGCTGTAGTGCTTCGTCAGGAAGGTGTAAAGATCAACGCAGATAGTTTTGCGGCTAAATACTTTGATAATGCAACGGTGTTGGCTGACAATGAATTCGGTGAAGAATACCTTGAATTAGAGATTGCGATACGCGTAGTGCCTACATTTTCAGCCGCTGTTGAGCACATTGCTCAATTTGGCTCAAATCATACAGAAGTTATTTGTACTAAGAACCAAGCCGCAGCTGAGTTGTTTCAACGCAGCGTAGATGCGTCAGTCGTGATGGTAAATGCATCATCTCGTTTTTCTGATGGTTCGCAGTTGGGGTTAGGCGCAGAAATTGGCATTGCAACGTCTAAGCTTCATGCGTACGGTCCTATGGGACTTGAATCACTTACTACAGAAAAGTATTTAGTGAATGGCGAAGGTCAAGTTCGCGAATAAATTTTATATTAATTTAGCAAAAAGCCGAGCATAGCTCGGCTTTTTATTTTAATGACAAAAATCATTTTAATTTAGCTAGCCAATCGTTTACTGGCTCAGGTTTATGCAAATGATAACCCTGTAGTATCACCTCCGGATATTCCTGTAGTAAATCGAAGTGCGATTGGTTTTCGACACCCTCTGCAACAACGTCTAATTCAAATAAACGTCCCAAACTCACAATCATATCTATTATTAGTTTATCATTTTTATTTGTTGGCGCTTCGAGCACAAAAGAACGGTCTATTTTAAGTTCTTGAATCGGTAATTGCTTTAAATATGTGAGGCTTGAATAGCCAGTTCCAAAATCATCAATTGATACTTTTACACCCAATTTTTTGAGGTTATGCACAGCTTCAATAGCAGAGTCCATATTATTTAGTAGCGTACCTTCAATAATCTCTATAGTGAGTTGCGACGCAATAACATTATTAATTGTTAGCTGTTCAACTAAAAAGGCTAAAAAGCGTGGCTCATGGAAATGTCGACCACTTATGTTTATTGATAAACTTAAGTGAGGGTGCGTTTGATTAATCTTAGCTAATGTTTTTAAAGCATTTTCACATACCCAGCAGTCTAAGTCATAAATAACGTCAGACTCTTCTGCAATAGAAATAAACTCACTGGGGCTAATAAAGCCTTTCGTTGTGTGTTTCCAACGAAGTAAAACCTCAGCTCCTTTTAAAATTTGATTACTATCATATTGGGACTGTAAATAAAGTGATAACTCGTTATAAGCGATTGCTTTACGTAGGTCTTGCTCAATTTCAAAACGTCTTTTTGCTTGTTCACCAAATGAGGTGTCAAAAAATGTAACTCGGTTACCCCCTTTCTCTTTTGCTTTATAGCAGGCAGCTTCACAATTTCTGATAGTCTCAATAGCGCTTTCCCATTGCCCATGTTGCGGGAATATATACATACCAATACTTACTGTTAGGCTAACCTCTTGCAAATCAACAAAAAAAGGTAGTCTTACGGATGTAAGAATTTCTTGTGCTTTTTTCTCTGCAATAATTTGAGCCCTAGCTCTGCCAATGCCTTTATCTAGGACTGACAACGTTGCAAAGGCATCGCTTCCCAAGCGGGCAATAATATCACTATTATCAGTATTTTCATGGATACGCTTCGTTAGTTCTTTTAGGACATGGTCACCGGCTAGCAGGCCCATTCCATCATTAAACGAGTGAAACCCATCTACATCGATAATAAAAATATAGGCAAAATTTTTGTCAGTGGAACAGTTTTGTAATTGCTGTTCTAACTGCTTTAAGAAGCTGTTACGATTAGGTAGGGCGGTTAATTCGTCATGCCAAGTTAAGTAATCTATTCGCTCCTGAGTCACTTTTAGGCTTGATATATCGCTAAATACACCGATGTAGTGATCGTTGGTATCGTGTTCATTTTTTACAAGGCTTAACGTTAGCAGTTCAGGATATAACTCACCACTTTTGCGTCGGGTAACTAACTCACCACTCCAGTAGCCGGCTTCACTTGCGTGTTGCCATACTTGTTCAAAGTTTATATTTGGCTGATTATTTTGTTTGATATCGTGAATGTGCATATTTAACGAATCAGCTTCATCGTAACCCGTGATGCGGCAAAATGAAGGGTTAACCGCGATTATTTTGCCTGCACTGTTGGTTATCACAACACCGTCAGCTGTACTTGTTAGTGCGTGAAAAAAGAGTTGATGTTTAGATGATAGTTGTTGTAATTCTTTTTCTCTAACATCGAGCTCCATCGCTAAAGATTCTATTTCAAGCAGCTTGTCATGTAGGTCAAAGTTTTTCTCTATTAATCGGTCTAGCATACCTTGTGCTGTTATATGTGTACGAATGCGAGCTCTTACCAAGGCTAATTTATAAGGCTTGTGAATATAGTCTATGGCCCCCATAGCAAAGCCTTTTTCTTCGGACTCTTCTTCTGTCAGTGCGGTAACAAATATAATGGGGATCCCTTTAGTGCTTGGTTTGCCCTTTAAAATATTACATACTTCATAACCATTCATTCCCGGCATCATTATGTCGAGTAAAATTAAATCTGGGCGGGTAGACTCAATAAAAGTTAGTGCCTGCTCCCCACCTGTCGATATTCGAACATCGTAGTCGGTTGAAAGTCCTTCTACCAAAACATGTAAGTTACTTGGTTCGTCATCAACAATTAGAATTAAAGGTTTTTGTCGCTGCGCTTTTTGTTCACTTTTATTTGTGGTGGAATAAGTTAAATGCACTATTAATCCTTTTTACATAGTATTTAAGCTCTGTATCGCTCAATCATTAATGCTTTGTGTCTGCTTTATATGTTTCAATAATCGAAATTACAGACGGGTAGTCGAAATTATTAATCGCCTCTATTAATTTAGATAAGCCGTGTTCAGTATCATAGCTATTCGCTTCTAAATGCCTTTTTAGGTCGTTTGGGATAGGACGAGACGCTAATGCTAGTGAGTGAATCTCATTTATCACTACCAGCTCATCTTCGAGATTGTGTCGTTTCGGCTCTATTTTTTCCAAATTGAGTGTCGCTAATAATTCTTTAATAGAAAAAAGCGTTGCTGCCAAATTTTCTTTTAATAAATCTATATTCAGCGAGTTTTCCTCAAGTAGTGCTTTTTCAGTCTCTAATGCACATTTTTGCAGCTTTTCTAGCCCTAATGTACCCGCTAACCCCTTCAGTGTATGCACCGTTCGCTTTAAAGTAGCAACATCATTATTGTTTATTAATAAATCAGCCTTCGCTGAAAAGTTATTATTACCATCTATAAACCGAGTAAGCAATGTCATGAGTAAGGTTTCATTGTTATCAACGTTTTGCTTTGCTTTTACTAAATTTATTGTTTGCAAATTATCTCTACTTTTTAGGTGTTTATCTAAGCTTTCGTAAAGCGCGTCAAATACAATGGGTTTAACCAAAAAGTCATCCATGCCTGCATCAGCGGCTGCTTTTTTATCTCTGGGCTCTACAGCAGCACTTAAAGCAATAATAGGCATATTGTAACCTTTAGCTCTTAGTTGTTTAGTGGCTTCAAGGCCGTCCATATGGGGCATTTGTATATCCATAAATACAATGTCAAAGTGTTGAGCTGATACTTTATCTATAGCGTCTAGCCCATCGTTTGCAATTGTTGTATTAAGGTCAAATTTACCTAGCATTGCAGAGGTTATTTCTTGGTTAAGTTTGTTATCGTCCACAACAAGTGCTTTATAATCCGTTAGTTTTGGCAGGGCTACCTTTGCAGGTAATGGGTCATTTTTGCCAGCAGTATCATTAATTAATTGCTGTTCTGCAATGGTGAATGGAAGAGTAAATAAAAACTCACTTCCTTTGCCAAGTTCGCTTTTTACTTGTATGTCACCACCTAATAATTTGGTTAACTGTTTGCTAATCGTTAGGCCAAGCCCTGTGCCTCCGTACTTTCTTGTTGTACTTGAGTCGCCTTGAGCAAATGATTCAAACACCCTATCAGATTGGGCTTGCGTCATACCAATTCCGGTATCACTAATGCTAAAGCGCAACTGTACTTTGTTTTCTTTTTGAAAAATGACTTCTATGGTTAATGACACCTCACCCTTATCGGTAAACTTAATGGCATTACCAATGCAATTATTAATTATTTGATTTAGCTGTATAGGATCGCCCAACAGAGTCATATGTCTGTCGGCATGCACAACACAATTTAATGCTAGTCCTTTTTGTTGTGCATTAATCGAAAATAAATCTTCAACGTTAGATACGATCGTATCAAGTGTAAAAGGAATTTTCTCAAGTTTGACGTTATCAGAATCGAGTTTTGAAAAGTCTAAAATATTGTTTAAAACTTGCAGCAGGCTCTGCGCACTAGAAAATGCTTTTTTAGCATATTGCTCCTGCTTAGCGGGCATTTCACTACTTTGTAAGAGTTGAAGCATACCCAATATTCCGTTCATAGGAGTGCGAAGTTCATGGCTCATATTGGCTACAAAATCTATTTTTGTTTTATTTGCTCTGTTTGTTTCTTCTATTGCACGTGTAAGGTCCGTATTCATTTCTGCCATTTTTACATTTAAAGCGCGTGTTTCATCAAGTAATTGCTTCGTTTCCTCACTTTTTAAATAAAGCGTATTAGCTGCTTTTAACACAGATGCAATTTCGGTTAGCTTTGCATGCTTATTTTTTAGTTTAATCGGCTCACCTTCATTCATACTATTAAGTAACAGGGTAAGCTGTGAAATAGGCTTGATAACAAAGGTAAAAATAAAATAACAAAGGAGTAAAAGGATAATTAAAATTAAAAAGGTAAACAGGCTGCTTTGCTTAGTTTTTTTTGTCAATTCGCTATTAAATTGTAATTTAGCCAAGTTTAGCTTTTCTTCTTCAGCGCTTTTAATTTTATTAGATAGGTATAAAAGTTCGTTTTCGATCCCTGTAAGCACTACATTTACAGAGTACGTATAACTGCGAGTTAGAAGTATTAGTTGGTTATGTGTTTTTTTTAAATTAATTGTTTTATCAAGCAAGGAGTCATTAATAGCCGACATACGGTTAATTTTTGTGTGCAAAAACTCTAGATTTTGCTTCACATTTTGAGCTTCATCAAAATTAGGTTTATAAAGGTAGCTGACAGCTGCATGCTTAAGGTTACTAATGGTTAGTAAAATATCATTGTAGAGAATTTTTTTATCTTCATTTGATAGTGACTCAAGTGCCATTACCTTTTTTTGTAGCTCTTCAATGGGCTGTTTAAATCCAGATGAGTATATTTGCTCGCGCTTTTGTCTGTTAATAACTACTTTTTCAAATGTAGTTTCATAGTTTTTTAGGTGCTCGCTGAGGCGGGTAAGCATATTTTTATATTCAGGGGTTTTGTCTAGTGTGTTTAATGTTAATTGCCCTAAATGACTATTTGCTTGGTCTAAATATGTTTTAAACTTTGCAATATTATTTTTATTAGCGTCATCAATAAATGAAACTGCATGACTTTGTAAGGCGATGACATCTCTTTCTAGCTTTACGACAGCTTCACTTTTACTAACTGCATTGTTTTGAATGTTTTGCAGGCTGGTTAACGATTTTTGCAAGTGGTTAAATAAATAACTTTGTAAAAGAAGCAGTCCAGCTAGTACCGCTAAGGTCGCAATTATTTTTGATTTAATAGAACGCATTATCGGCTTATCAACTCATACCACTTTTGTAAACTGTAGTCGTAGGTTGGCATAACGGTATTCCATACTGCAACATTACTGAAGCGTTTAGTATAGCTTCCGCCATTTCTTTGCTCGCCTTTTCTAACCGCAATATTGCCATTTGTTTCGAGTAAATCAGTGTTTGCGATTTTGCCGTCATACCAATAGTCCCATTCATCCTGTGAAAGTAGTGGTTTAGAGCGTTGTGGGTTACTTATGTAATAACCTTGACGAGCAATAAAAGCACCGGGCCATCCAGATAACCACCAATTCATATAATCGTAAGATGCATCCTTTACACTATCATGGGTTTGTGACGACAAGCACATTACACCATGCCAGCCTCTGTAGCCTTCTTTAGGTGCTGCAAAGCGCACATTTATGCCTTGGCCATTTAGCGCAGATACCGCAGGAGAAAACATACTTTCAATATGAACGCGTTCATCTTTCATAAACTGAACAGATTCAGGTGCTGAGTTCCAATAACCGCTAAAGTGGCCTTGGCGTTTGAGCTCAAGCAGTACCTTAAATAAGTTATCCAATTCAATACGAGTCATTGCCCCTATATTGTTAATTTTCACAAGCCCTTTTGCTTTAGCAGCAAGCGCTAAGTCAAATAAACCAATAGTAGGCGCATTCACAATACCTACTTTTCCTCTGTGTTGCTCATCCAGTAACCATCCCCAACTTTCAGTTTCATAGGCAATTCCGGGTTTAATAAATTTAGTGTTATAACCAAAGGAGTCTACATTGTGCACGTAGGGTAAAAAGCTTATTAAGTCGCTTTCTTGCTCACTGAGCGTGCCATCAGGTTGTACATTTAATATTTTAAAGGGAGCGTCGCCGGCGCCAATACTGGCGTTTTCTGACAGCTTACCTGTTTTTGTGAGGCTATTTATTTCGTTAAAATAGGTAAGGCGTTTTTTTTCTATAGGCTGTATGGAGCCTGCGTTCCACAATACATTAATACTGTTTGACCACTGTTCGTATAAATCAAATGAACTAGGGTCCATTGATGCTCTTTGTAAAACTGCGGCACTGCCAGCGGGCGTAAATTCAATATTAATGCCTAAATCACTCATGGCTTGCTTACGAATCGCATCTTGTAATGTTACATGCGTCCCTAGCACTCTTATCGTTGTTTTATTACGAGCAAATACATAAGGAGCGTGCGTTATTGCTCCTGCAGTTAAGCCTATAGCTGCAAGTTTTTTGAGTGTTGAGCGTTTTGGAGAGTCCATGATTAACCTAAGGCATTAATAGATATACAAGTATGTATAGCTAATAATTGATAAACACTCAAGCTAATAGAGATAAATGAAAAACAAAATAAAATTAATGAATTAGGGTATTTCGAAGTAAAGATTATATCTAAGAAAGGAGTAGGAAAGTGGTGGAGCTAAGCAGGATCGAACTGCTGACCTCCTGCGTGCAAGGCAGGCGCTCTCCCAGCTGAGCTATAGCCCCACATTCCTAGTTTATGTAAAACATAAACGCTTGGCTGCTGAGTTCCAAGCGGGACGAACTTTAAGTTTTTTTATAAATTTGGTCAAGTATTTTTTCGCTAATTTTCACTGTTTAGATGAATTTTTGATAGACTCGGCTTAATTACTCATTAAAACGACAGAAAATAATGAAAAAAAGTTTTTTTGCACTGGTAGTTTTACTTTCGGGGTGTGCATCAAATGAAGAGCCGCCTTTTGAAATAAACACTAAGCAGTTTTTTGAAAAACAAGACGAGCAAGGGAATAATGTATTTGCTTATGTTGTATCGGTTAAAGCTAAGCACCGTGAAAACTTTAACCTTGATCGTGGGCGCAATAACAGGCCTTCTCGCAGTGAGGTTAAAGAATATATTGAGCAAGAACACTTTGAAGAGTCGAGTGTGTTAAAGCTTAAGTTAGAAGACAGGGCCGTCGAATTATTAAAGCAAGAGCTTAAAACGCGTGAGTATTGCGCTAACAAACATGAAATAACAGAAGTTCTATGGCGAGATCTCAGTGTGCAACTAAGAGGGCGTTGTTTGTAACTATGTTAGCTGACAAAACAAAGCTAGAGGCGTGTTTAGCGCATTTAGATATCAATTACGACGTTATTGAACATCCACCTTTGCATACTAGTTTAGCAGCTGATGAATTATTGCTTGAACGTCCAGGTACACGTTTAAAAAATTTATTTTTGCGTGATAACGAAGGTAAACGTCATTTTTTAGTTATTACAGCTCACAATAAGCAGTTAGATCTAAAAGCGCTTTCAAAACAGCAAGGGTTGTCGCGTTTAGGGTTTGCTTCAAGCGAGCGTTTAGCAACCTATTTAAAAGTTGCGCCAGGGTGCGTATCAATGCTTGCCTTACTTAACGACAAACAAAGTGCGGTAACCGTATGGTTAGATCAAGATATTTGGTTTGGAGATCTATTTCATTGCCACCCATTTGAAAATACACAAACGTGGATTTTGAGCAAACCAGACTTAGAAGCTTTTTTTGAATACACAGCACATCAACCGCGAGTTATGTTTTTACCGTCAAAGTGAGCCCAAATCACAAGCAATAATCCGCACAAACACATAATAAGCAGGGTTAGCATAAAGGGTGTTTGTCCGTATTTTTGGTATACCACACCTGGTAATAACGAGCCAATGGCACCTCCACTGTAGTAAAATGAAACATACCCTCCATTTGTCACGCTTGGTGGTGCCTCACTTATTTTATTAACCAGTGGGGCTGCGGTTGAATGAATAATAAACATAGCCGCACAAAATAGCGTGAATGCAGTTAAAAAGACGCTAAGCTGGTGGCTCATGAGCACAACAATACTAAGGCTGTAAAAAATGAAGGTCGCCCCTAATGCGTGCCAAGCTGAGGGCGCTTTTTTTAATAGCCAAGGCGTGGCAATAGAAGCCAAGGCTCCAATTAAGTAGCCACTGTAAACCAAACCAATATCACGCGTGTTTGTAATTAAAAATGTACTTTGCAGTATAAATGGCAAATAATTAAGTAAGGCTGCAAAACAAAAAAACATACAAAATACAGCGCCATAAACTTTTAAAACAGGGCCCTCCTTAAGTTGTTTGATGTAATCTAGAGGCGATTTTTGAGCGTGAGTACCAATGTTGTTGAATTTATGGGGCTTAATTAGCATAGCTAAAAAAACAAGCATAAAAGCAATTAAGTAATAAAAGCTTTGCCAATGCCATAAGTCGCTAAATAGCGCAGCAAGTACCCTTCCAAAATAACCACCTGCAATACTGCTTCCTATATAAAGAGTCATATTTTTTTGAAGTGTATCAGCGGTGAAACTTATTCCTATAAAGCTGGTCATGGCGGTTAATGCTGCAGGAAGGGTAAGGCCTTGTAAAAATCGTACTAATAGTAAGAGCTCAAAACTTGGTACCCAAATAAATACTAAGCAGCTAAAGCCCAGTACTATCATTGCAATACGAAGTATTTTTAAAGGATTTTGTTTGGCTAGAAACAGGCCATACACTAATGGTGCAATAGCTAAGGGCAGCATTGTTGCCGTCATTAAGCTGCCTGCTGTGGCAGGCGATACGCCAAACTCACTAGCAAATAAGCCGAGTAGAGGCTGAGGTGCGTAAAGCACGAAAAATGTAACAACAGAGCAAGCAAGTAGATGAATTAAGCGCATTATTTTGCTTTTAGGTAACTAGTTGGCTTTTTTATTGTATTAAAAATCCCCCAGAATTGATAATTAAAAAGTACGCTGTTGTCCCATATCATGCTAAGTATAAAGGAGTTTATTAGATTAATGTCGATAGCGCTGTTATTTAAACTCGTAGGTGATTAAAATAACGCTAATACTAGTTTTTATTGGAACAATGCCATGGGTTCATTACAAGACCAATTGCTGCAAGCAGGGTTAACAACATCGCATAAAGCTAAAGTTGCTAAATCAGAAAAACGTAAGCAACAAAAAAAACAGAAAAAAGGGGCAACAAGTAACCCTAATGATCTGCAAAAGCATATTCAACAAACTAAGCTTGAGCAGCAAAAAAAGGCGGAAGAGTTAAACCAAGCCCGCCAAGTGACTTTAAAACAGCGTGAGCAAGAAGCGCGTGTTAAGCAAATTTTAGAACACAACAATCAAGATGCTATTCGTGGTGAGCGAACCTTTAATTTTACTTACGATAAAAAAGTAAAAAGTATTGAAGTGAATGAAAAAACTCAAAAAGCTTTGTCGGGTGGTCGTTTAGCGATCTGTGTTCTAGAGGGGCAGTTTTACGTATTAGAAGACGAGCCAGCACGTAAAGTGGCTGAAGTAGACGAAAAATACATTGTTTTTCATGTTGAACCTGAAAACAAGCCTAAAGATGAAGACGACCCATACGCAGATTTTGAGGTACCAGACGATTTAGTTTGGTAACAATCAATTAAGCGCCTGCTCATTTTTGTTTGCTAAACTAGTTTTAGGTAAATAGAAACGAGCTAGCAGTGCAGGGTTAAGTTGATCGTCTAGCATCGTTTCTAACGTATGCTTTTTATTTGATTATTGACTACAATCAATTGAACAGTTTTTTCTAACCGTCAAAAAGAAGAGTAAATACAATGAGCAAGATGAAAACACTACTACTAGGCGCGGGCATTAGCTTAGCCGCAAGTTTCTCGTTTAATGCAGCTGCCGCTGATGGTGCCGCATTATACACTGCAAAAAATTGTCAAACCTGTCATGGTGCAGATGGTAAAGCACCAATCATGGGTATGTATCCTAAACTTAATGGTCAAAACAAAGATTATTTAGTTGCACAAATGAAAGATATTAAGTCGGGTGCACGTAATAATGGTATGTCTATGGCTATGAAGGCAATGGTTGCTACAGTAACTGACGAAGAGTTTGAAGCTATTGCAGACTACTTATCTAAAGTAAAATAACTCAAAGTAGTTATTAACCCTTTAAAAAACAGCCACACAAATGTGTGGCTGTTTTTGTTTGTTGATTGCTATAAAACGCAGAGTGTTTTAGACTTCTAAACATCTATTCGCATTCATTATCTGCGTATTTTAAAAGGTTTATTATGTTTGATTTACCCCAACTTGATTTAAAAAATAAAGTGTCTGCTCAAGAGTGGCAACTACGTGTCGATCTTGCGGCATGTTACCGGCTAGTGGAGCATTTTCGTTGGGGAGACTTAATTTATACGCATTTATCGGCTCGTTTGCCCGGGACTGACCATTATCTAGTTAACGCTTTTGGGTTAACATTTGACGAAGTAACCGCGTCAAACTTAGTTAAGGTTGACCTAAACGGGAATATAATTGACGACACTCCCTTTAGCATTAACCCTGCTGGCTTTACTATTCACAGTGCAATACACGAGGTCAGAGAAGACGCGCATTGCGTTATTCATTTACACACCAAAGAAACCATTGCTGTGGCTACCCAAAAAAAGGGTTTATTGCCATTGAGCCAGTATTCAATGTTTTCGTTACCGTCGCTTTCATATCATGGTTACGAAGGCCTTGCAGTTAATGATGATGAGCGCAAAGTACTACAGGATGACTTAGGTTCAAATAATCATATGTTATTAGTCAACCATGGTGGCTTAACGGTAGGCCCGACCGTAGGCGATGCGTTTATGCGTTTTTACGACTTACAACGCGCCTGCGAAATACAATTAGCGCTGCAAGCTAGCTCGCAAGAAGTTATTCCTGTACCTCAACCAATTATCGACAATATTTATAACCAAGCCAACGTGGTACACAGCGGCAGCACTGGAGGCCAGCTTGCTTGGCCTGCGATGCTACGAAAAGCATATCGGCTTGATCCCAGTTTTGCAAAATAACCCGAACAGGTTAATAAGGAATTTTTATGAAGGTAAATCGCGTAGAAGTATTTGATATTCACTGTCCAGAGCGCCCAGCGTGGACACCTGTATTTGTTCGCATCCATACTGATGAGGGCATTAGTGGTGTGGGTGAAGCCGGTCTTGCTTACGATTTAGGCCATAGCGCGGCCGCCGCCATGATCAAAGAAATGGCAGATGCCTTTTTAATTGGTCACGACCCGTTTCAAACAGAAAAGCTGTGGTCTCGTATGTTACGAGAAAGCTTTTGGGGTTTAGGCGGTGGACCCGTTGTGTACGCTGCAATGAGTGCTATTGATACCGCGCTTTGGGATATTAAAGGTAAAGCGCTTGGGTTACCGGTCTATCAATTACTGGGTGGTAAGGTTAACGATAAACTTCGTACTTATGCATCGCAACTGCAGTTTGACTGGGATAGCGAATTTAAAGCACTAGTACAGCCACAAGAGTATGCAGAGGCGGCATTAAAAGCCATAGCAGAGGGTTACGATGCAGTAAAAGTAGATCCAATTCAATACGATAAAGACGGTAATACGTATTACGATCGCACTAATATTATTTTACGCCCAGAAATGAAGTTATACCGCGCGCGTATGCAAGCTATTCGTGAAGCTGTGGGCGATGAAGTCGATATTATTTTTGAATGTCATAGTTTACCGGGTGCCACATCAGCTATTCAAATTGGTGAAATAGCCGAAGAATTTGATTGTATGTATTTTGAAGAGCCTGTGAACTACTTAAATCACTCGTTGCATGCCAAAGTAGCGGATAAAGTTAACGTACCCATTGCGGGCGGTGAGCGCTTGTACAACCGCTGGGGGGTTCGTCCTTATTTAGAAGATCAGAGTATTGACGTGCTTCAGCCAGATATAGGGTTATGTGGTGGTTTTACTGAAACTAAAAAAGTATGTGATTACGCCGATATTTTTGATGTACGTATTCAGGCGCACGTGTGTGGTGGACCTGTTGCGACAGCTGCATCGTTACACCTAGAAACCGCTATTCCTAACTTTTTGATACATGAGCATCATACTTATGCGATTAAAAAGTGGAACCGTGAATTGTGTTTACAAGATCCACAACCTAAAAATGGTTTCTTTGAAGTGTCTGAGGAGCCAGGTTTAGGTATTGAGTTAAACGATGAAATTGTGATGCGTTCACAACGAGTAGAAATAAAATAATAACTAAGCTTTGTCTTAATTTAAAAAGCCGGTAAGTGACTATTCACTTACCGGCTTTTTATTAGCAACATTAAGGTAATTCGTTCATTACGCACTTAACGCCTTTGAGCTCTCGCGTGGCTTTGCTATCTACGTGGCGTATAAAGCATTGTTTATTTTTTATCATCAGTTCAAATTGGTCGGGCGGATTAAGCTGATGACTTTTTATAATGTTATTTTTGTTTAGATTCCCCAGCGTAACCACACTATTTTTTGTAAATACATCGTCAGCTAACGTTATGTTTTGCATATTCGTAATGGTACTAATTACTTTGTTAACCGCGCTTTGATTAGGCGCTAAAAGTAGTGCATGTTGTAATTTGGGGGTTGGTTCAGCGCGTTGCGACACACAGCCACTTAATAAGGCGCACCAGGCTAAGCTCACAATGAATAATGTATTTTTCATAAAACCTACGCCATTTTAAGCATAATAGAATTTAAATATAACGACTTTTACTTACACTTGGTAGTAGTGCATTGCATTTGCATAGCTGAGCTTATGCCATAGGCTATGGCTTTTACACAGCGCGTAATGCTGATGCCATAGCGCATTGTAATGAGTGTTTATTTGGCATACCGGAAAGTTACTAGCAAACATAATACGCTGCTCGCCAAAGTGTTGTAAAAGCCATTTAAAGCATGCTTCTTGTTGTGCTTGTGTCAGGCTTAATAACTCAAAGCCAGAAAATTTAATAGCAATGTTTTTATGTTGGGCGAGTAATTCAACGCTTTGTTGCCAAGAGGCTAAGTCATCAGGCAACCCTGCATGATTAAGAATAATTTGTAGATGAGGTAATTGCTTTGCACAGTGAGCAATATGATTAGCTACGCTAACGTTGTGTAGTTCAAATTGCGCTTCAAAATGCAGTTTATTTGTCGCTAATAAATCAAGATTATGAATACAACGAGGGCTTTTTAGCCTTATAGCATCATCGCCTTCTGTTATATCTCTAATGCCACATAGGCTCGAATGCGCCAGCGCATCGAGCGCGTCACTAAATTGCTCAGCAAGCGCATCTATTTGGTTAAAACTAATGGCTTTAAATGGCACTTCACTTAAATGCTTACTTAGCCAATTAAGTTCATTGATAGGGGCCGAATTATCAAAGCCCGCTTCTATGTGTACAATACCCGCAAGTTCAAAATCAGTACTTTTAACAAGTTGCTCTGCACTTATTGGTTGTTTTATTTTGTCTAAATTGGGCCATGCTGGTGGGTTTTTGCCTTGTAACCAAGTGTACTGACCATCAAGTAAATTAAAAAAATGAACATGCGGGTCAATTATCTTGGTACTCATTGGGCTGTATAGCCGCCATCAATACTTTGTAAGCTACCAGTAATAAAGCTTGCGTCGTCACTTGCTAAAAAACTCACAAGAGCGGCTACTTCATCGGCTTGGCCTAATCGGTTTAGCGGTTGCAGGCTTGCTTCTTCTACCACTATATCGGCTTTGTTTGCACCACTTTTATCGCAGTAAGCGTCAATTGCGTTATGAAATAAAGGGGTTTCAATTGTGCCTGGGCACACTGCATTAGCACGAATGTTAAAGCGTGCGTAATCAAGTGCCGTGGTTTTTGCCATAGAGGCGAGAGCATGCTTAGTAAGGTTGTAGGCAAATGAATTGTGCTTAGCAATTAATGCTTGGTCAGACGCTATTAATATAATAGAACCCGCATTATTTGCTTTCATACAGGGTAGTACACTTTGTACAGCCGCGTAGGCACCTTTTACATTAAGCGCAAATAGCGCATCGAGCGTTTGCTCATCAGTGCTTTCTATATTTGCGCTTAGGTGTTTTCCAGCATTAGAAACCAGTACATCAATACGTTGAGATTGTTTATATACCGCTTTGATAGAGCGTCGAACAGCATCCACATCACTTACATCGCAATGATGAAAAACGCCCACATCGCTCGGTGTGATATCAAGGTTGTGAACCTCATAGCCACTACTTAGCAGGCGTTTTATTACCGCTAGGCCAATCCCTTTCGTTCCACCTGTTACAATTGCAACTTTTGACATACGGGTTCCTTTTTAGCTAATTAGTGAGCGTGGCCACAGCCGCCTTCAGCATGAACATGGCCATGCGAAATTTCTTCGCTAGTTGCTTCGCGTACCGATACAACTTCTACATCAAATGTCAGTGTTTTACCTGCAAATGGGTGATTCAAGTCACAATCGGCATTAAAACGACCTACTTTAACAATCGTCACCTGATGACGGCCTTGGTTAGACTGAACCATTGCAGTCATGCCTGGCTTCCATACTTTAACATCGCCTTGTAAGTGCTTAAGTGGTATACGTTGAATTAAGTCATCAACACGCTCACCATAAGATTCACTTGGCTCAAGCGTTACACTAAATTTTTCGCCAGCGTTTTTACCCTCAAGGGCTTTTTCTAAACCAGGTAACATACCTTCGCTGCCATGAATGTAGCTAAGTGGCGCATCATTTACACTGCTTTCAATTTGTTCACCCGCTTCACTAAGCGTGTAGTGAAACTCTACTGCCGAATTTTTACTAATTTGCATGCTGTTCTCTTTAAAATAACTATGTTGGGGCGTGATTTTACGCGAAATAGATTGGTTTATAAACTTAACGTGGTTGATTTAGTGTTTTTTGCAAATCGTGTAGTAAATCTTGTTTGATTGGCTGCGCTTGTGGTTTTTCTGCTTGAGGGATATAAAGCACTAACTGACGGCCGGGTTTTAAAATGCTGGATGCCGACAGTTTATTCCATTTGGCCAAATCGCTATGTGGTACATCGTAAAGTTGGCTAATGCTCCACAGGCTATCACCGGTTTTTACGGTGTAGTCTATTTCTATGGTTGGGATAGCAATGTCTTCTTGGTGTTCTAAATAAGGGCTTATTTTGTAATCTATAGTTAAGGAGTTTGGTAGGGTTTTGGGTTGCCCAACCAGTAGCTTTTCGCCTACGCCAATAAAGTTGTTGGTTTTGTTATTGAGTTGTTTTAGCATTTTTACCGACATGCTAAAGCGTTTGGCAATAGCATAAAGTGTGTCGTTTTGTTTTACTCTGTATTCACCTGCAAAATTAGATTTAAAAAACTGACTTTTTAATAATGCTTCTTGGCCTATTGGTAGCAATAAGGTATGTGGTCCGTTTGGCGAGCTTTGATTTTTTAAATACCCTTGGTTTATCGCATGCAGCTGCTTTGAACCAATACCTGACAGCTTGGCAATAACCGAAAAATCGAATTGCTGGCCTATATTCATTTGTGTGGTGAGTGGTTTATAGGCAAGTTTTGGCTGCCTCATACCTTTTTGTGGATGTTTAACTAAATAACTTAAAGCGAGCAATTTTGGCACGTAATCGGCGGTCTCTTTTGGCAAGCTTAGCGACCAAAAGTCAGTGCTTTTTCCTCGTTTAGTGTTTTTCTCTATGGCCCGTTTTACGCGTCCTTCACCGCTATTATAGGCTGCCAATGCATGTAGCCAATTGCCGTTAAAACGCTTATGTAAATAGCTCAAGTAATCAAGCGCCGCATCAGTAGAGGCTAATACATCTTGGCGACCGTCGTACCATTGATCTGACTTAATACCAAAGTGATATGCTGTCGCACCTACAAGTTGCCATACCCCAACGGCTTGTTGCGATGAGGCAACCGTGGGCCTAAAGTCACTTTCTACAAAAGGTAGCAGTGCTATTTCCATGGGTAGGTTTCTTTGCTCTATTTTTTTTACTATGTGATACAAATAAGGCGCTGCACGTTTACTTACCGTGGTTAGGTATTTAGGCTGTTTTAAATACCAGTTAATGCGTTTTTTTAAAGCTCGATTTTGATAAACCGTAAAATGTAAGTTGTTGGCAATATGCACCCACAAATCAGTTGTTTTTGGTGGGCGCTTTTTTACAACTCTATTTTTAACTTTGAGTGGGGGAGTGTTTTTTTCAATAAGACTGGTTTGTTGCTCTGGGTTTACTGTGGCAGTTACGTTTTCGTGATTTGCGTAATCAGGCTCAAAATGAGTAAATATTTGAGGCGTTTCCGCCTGCTTTTGCTCGGTTGATTCACAACCAAACAAAAAGAGTCCTAAAAAGCATAATATCAAACTGCGCATAATGATCACTTTAGTCAATTCCTTTTATTATTTTAACACAATCCGTTGTGTTGGGTTATTTTGAGCTTTTAGCGCGGTTAAGTCCCGCTTGTAAAAATAACTGACTCGACTTTTTGTTAAGCGTGTCTTGCTGGTAGGGAGCAAGCACTTTTTGTGGAAACGTTTCTATGAGTGATTCAGTCGCAAGATTTTGATTACTTTTGACATGCTCAGTTAGTGCATTTAAAAATGCCAGAGGCTGCTTGAGTTGTTGCTTGTTAAGTATCCCGCCATGCCCGGGTATAATTAGTGATAGCTTTTCATTGTCAATATATTGCTTTAATAAAGTTTGCCAACTTTTAAGTTCACCGTGTCCCGGATAGGGAAGCCAATCAACAATGTCGCCACCAATAAGTATGCTTTCATTGTTTGTAGTAACGGTTAAATCGCCATTAGTGTGCGCTATATGGGGGGTAATATTTAATTCAAAACTGCCTAGGTCAAGTGTTTTACTTACTGCCAATGCTATGTCTGGAGGGCTAAGCTTATATTTGCGCCAACGAAAAAGTCGTGCTTTAGCCAGTTCTAGCTTTTCTCGCCATGCTGTTTGTTCTTCTTTGGGGATTGATGCTAAACGCTGATAGCTCAGTTCAATGCTTTTTTCATAGCTGTCGAGTTTATCAGTGTAGGCTTTTTGATAGGTTTTAAAGTCTGCGCTTACTTGCTGGTGGGTGATAAGTTTGGCATTAGGATAAAAGTGTTGAATAACTGCCATGCCCAGTAAGTGATCGTCATGATAATGGGTTGCAACCAAATAACAAAGAGGCGTTTTAAGGCGTTTTTTTAGTTCAACAACAAGTTGTTCAACACTTGCAAAATTTCCACTGGTATCTACTAGTAAAGCGCATTCATCACCCTCAATTAATACTTGGTTAGAGTCGTAAAAACGTAGAGCGTCTTGTTGTTTTAAAAATTGGATGTTGTTGTTAATGGTTTGCCAGCTAATGGCTGCATTTGAATTGGCTGTGACAAAAAGTAAACCTATTATTAGGAATGTATATTTTAACGATGAGTGAATACCAGGTAAGGAGTACTTCATTAACTATCTCTTGCAGGCCAATTATTACCCTAATGATAAACAAAAAGCGCAGGTTGCGCTTTTTATTTTTTTTGTTTTGGGTCACTTGCCAAATGTTGACTCAGTTTATCAACAAGCTGGTCTTGATGTTGCTGCTCAACAGTTGCTTGTGTTTTTGCTTCAAGCAAATCGTGGCTTAAATTAAGTGCTGCCATAAGCAATGCTTTTTGATCGTTTCGAACGGTTGAACGCTGTTTCATTTGTTCAACTAAGTCGTTTAGATTTTTAGCTGCTGCTATCAATGCCTCTTCTTGCCCTTGCGGACAAGCAAATTGCTGCTCTTTACCTAGCAACTCAACAGTGACCCGCTGGTTTTGCAGCTCAGACATTAGCTAGCCTGTTGTGCGCTTTGTAATTTATCTAGTAAGCCAGATAACGTTGTGCTGGCATCTTTTTGCTTTTCTTCGTTTTCAAGCGCTTCTAGTTGTAAAAGTTCGTTATCATCAGCGAGTTTACTATTTTGCTCTTTTAAGCTAGCAACATCAGTTTGTAATTGATTATTGCGTTCAATAAGTGAATCGATCAGTTGTTCGAGTTGTTGAAGAGTAGTGTTGTCCATAAGGCGCTCATATAACTGTAATTAATGTCTTGCAAATGTAAAGCAAAGTGCATTGATTTACTAGCATTTACGCCAGTTTTAGCTGATTTTTCTTCTTTGTTAAGGGATAATTCATACAACGTGCTTTTTTGTTCAGAAACGGTTCATTTAAGCGCCCCTTATCCGAGGCGTTATTGGACTTTGCGAATTGAAATTTGTTTAAATTAGGGGCTATTTAATCGTGGCGCGAGGTTTGTAACCCAGTGGACTCGATAACTGCTCCTGCGTTACTCTCTGAGTTACATTCATGTAAGAATAACCACACTATGTAGGTTCTACCTTGCCTGAAAATCCAATAAGCTGCTGAAAGTTTTACCTTGGAAGGTTAACAGACCCTAGTGCAAGTTGCTAAAGCCCAGTGCTTATGGTTCACTTGCGATATTAAATTGCGTATGGCGAAAATAAAATAATGCTTAGTTACAGACACTCATTTCATGCGGGTAATCCGGCCGATGTTCTTAAACACCTTGTGTTGGCTCAGGTCCTTAAATATCAAACAATTAAAGAT
Organism: Pseudoalteromonas sp. NH0006-46; assembly: GCF_057547735.1. Lineage (NCBI taxonomy): Bacteria > Pseudomonadati > Pseudomonadota > Gammaproteobacteria > Alteromonadales > Pseudoalteromonadaceae > Pseudoalteromonas > Pseudoalteromonas sp. NH0006-46. The sequence goes on from NZ_BAAJML010000002.1 coordinate 201,939, forward strand.
AAGCCGCTTGATTACATTGATACGCATTCTGGCGCCGGTTTTTTTGAACTTGCTGCAGCTGATGCCCAAAAAACGCAAGAGTACCAAGACGGTATTGAAAAGTTGTGGACTCACACAAGCCAGCATGAAGCACTTAACGAATACATTGAGCTAATTAAATCGTTCAATAATACGAGTGACCTCGATTTTTATCCGGGCTCGCCAAAAATTGCTGAACATTATTTACGCCGCCAAGATAAAGGCTGGTTTTTTGAATTGCACCCGCGAGACTTATTGCTTTTAGAGGATAATATGCAGGGTAAGCGTTCTATTCGAGTGCGCGGCGAAAACGGGTTTACCGGTTTAGTTGGGTTATTGCCACCTGCATCACGCAGGGCATGTGTATTAATCGACCCGCCATACGAAGTAAAAGATGATTATGAGTGCGTTGTAAAAACATTAGTTAAAGCGCATCAACGATTTGCAACGGGTACATACATGATTTGGTATCCGGTTGTTGACCGAGAGCGCATTAACAACATGGAGCAGGGTTTAATTGACTCCGGTATGCGAAATATTCAGTTATTCGAGCTGGGAACAGAGGCCGATACTGACGTCCATGGTATGACTGCATCCGGTATGATAGTGATTAATCCGCCATGGAAGCTTAAACAAACTATGGATGCGGTATTACCTGAGTTAGTTTCGTTACTAAGTAAACCAAGCGGCTTTTATAGGTGCGAGCAACTCGTCGACGAATAACGACTATTCATAAAAATGCCCAGCATTGCTGGGCATTTTTGTACTACTGTATTACTTTCGGTTAAAAGCGAAAATAGTGTGAATTATTTTGCACTTACTTTTTTACAAATTTAGTAAGAATCACAATTCGCTGGCCATCAACACGCCCTTCAATGTGCTCTGGGTTACTGGTTAAACCAATATTGCGTACCGCAGTGCCGCGTTTTGCTGTAAGACTACTGCCTTTTACATCCAAGTCTTTTATGAGTGTCACGGTATCGCCAGCTTGAAGAACCACGCCATTACTATCGATATGCTTAACGTCGTCATCTTCTGCAAGTGCTTTTTTAGCCCAAGCCAAGGTCTCTTCTTCAAGGTATATCATGTCTAGAGCGTCTTGTGCCCAGCCATTATCTGGCGCTAAGCGAGATAGCATTCTATACGCAACAACTTGAACTGCAGGTGTTTGGCTCCACATGCTGTCGTTTAAACAGTGCCAATGTGTTGGCGTTATATCGACTGTGTTTTCAATTTGTTCTTTGCATGCTTGGCAAGTGTAAATGCATTTATCTGAATGGGTATCCGTAATCGGCGGAACTTCATAAACAGATAAGTCATTAGTAGCTGTACATAATTCACATTGGTTATTGCTGCGTTCAATTAAAGCTTTTTCAATACTCATAGGGACTACTTTTTTGGTCGAGTTGATATTTTTGCGTAGTATAACTCAGCACAATGAGTGTGTGTTATAAATCCCTTAATTTTGTGTGGGTATATCTTGCATGTATTTTTTAGCTGCATTTGTTATGTAGCCGTTGCCATGTAGATTTTTTATTGTTTTATTAATAACCGGTAATAAGTGTTTGTGTTTACTCAATAAGCGAATTCTTAAAAAGCCATGAGAATATTGAGCACCAAAACCCATACTCAAATTTAGCTGTTGTGACCAATATAAGGCAGGTAGTTTACTTATAATGGCAACATCGACTCTTTTACGAACAAGCGCTTCCATGAGTTCTTTTTCTGAGGGGAAATCCACTCGATTAAATGAATCATCACTATGGTAATAATACCCTAATACGGTGCCTACATTTTTACCTGTTAGATTTGAGATGTTTTTCCATTTGCTTGAGTTTTCGGGCAAGGTTACAAGCATTTCGGTGACCGTAATTAAAGGGTCTGAAAACACATACATGGTGTTATTGCGCTCGCTTTGGGGTAACCAATTAAGCGAAATAACATCAAAGTCTATAATGCCTTCATTAAGATATTTGGTGATTCGTTTTGTAGGTAGAGGTTCGTGATAAGCAGATATGTTGGCATCAACAAGGACTTTTTCAATGATTTCAGGTAATACGCCAGGGTGATCTGGGTTATTTGTGTAATAAGGGTAGTGACTCCCAGATGAGCTAATATTGTATTTTAACGTATTCTGTTTTTCTGTTGCCAAAGTAAAAAGCGAGCATATTGCACAGCACGTTATTAGTAACCATTTCAAACAAGTCAAACTTCCTCCTTCGCTAAGAAATTTTTACTAGTTTTATTTACTTTGCATAGTATTGCAACGATTAAGATATTTTTACTATACTTTTAGTATCCAACATAGATTAGACTCAAAGGAGTAAGCTTAATCTTATATAACCTTATAGGCGAATTATATTGAACGTGTCTGATACTCCATCGCTAACACCTACTTTGACACAATATGTTGCTCGGCAACCAATATTTAATGCCGAAAAAGCAGTGTTTGCTTACGAGCTACTTTACCGAAACTCAGCAAATAATGCGTTTCCTGTCGGTACGAGTGATGAGCACGCAACCAGCCGTTTGTTTTTTAATACGCTGATGCTGGTTGGCGCAGAAAAGCTCACTGCCCACCAACTTGCTTTTGTGAATCTTTCTACAGATGCCTTGTTAGATGAATTCCCTAAATTATTAAACCCAGAGCATACTGTCATTGAGATTGTAGAGCGTACGGTAAATATTGCAGCGGTTGCCAGTCGTATTAAAACACTAAAAGGTCAGGGGTATATATTTGCACTGGACGATTATGACGGCGATGAAAAATGGGAGCCGCTACTCGCCCTTGTTAACTACATAAAAATTGAAGCTGAAGAGCCTATTATTAAAACTAACATGCGGGTTAAAAAGTTAAAACGTAGCTACCCTCATTGCAAAATAATTGTAGAGCGAATAGAAACCTACGATCAGTTTATAAACTTACGCGATGCAGGGTGTGATTATTTTCAGGGGTTCTTTTTTGCTCGCCCAGAAATGCTCACTTACAGTGGAGTCGACCCTTCAAAAGTTACCGTTTTCGAACTCCTTAAAGCAATAGCAAAAGAATCGTTATGCTTTGAAGAAATTCATCAGCGTGTAGCTAAAGATGTAGGAATAACGGCGCGAATTTTACGTTTAGCAAATGCGCGCTCTGGTAATAGTAATTTAGTTATCACGTCTATATCGCAAGCTGTTGTTTATTTAGGTGAAGACGTAATTCGCCAATTTGTGCGCGTATTAGCTGTTAGCGATTTAGGAATAGATAAACCCACAGAGTTAACTAAATTTGCTCTTGTACGCGCTCGGTTAATGGAACTTATATTAACAGAAACAAACAAAAATTTATCTCAGCAAGGTTACTTGGTGGGATTGTTTTCGATGCTTGATGCAATATTAGATATTGAGCTAGCAACTATTGTAAAAGAGTTTACGCTTGATAAAAGCATTACAGATGCTTTGCTAATGCAAACCGGTTTGTTGGGTGATTGTTTATTGCTTACAAAAGCGATTGAAACTAAAAATTGGCCAATGGTTGAAACACAACTTAAGCTGGTTAACCCAGAGATAGAAATAGAAAAAGTATACAGTTTTATATTAGAGTCAATGCTTTATAGTGATGATGTAATAGAAGTTATGAGCGAATAAGATGCGTAATTTTTTATCTGTTGTAAGTGTTGTTATTGCTTTATGTTTGTTATTTCCGGGTATTACAAAACCAGTGCTAACAATTGAGGGAAATATTGATAAATCAAAACTTGCTCAAGCGGGTATTGAAATGTTAGCAGAAGAAGGCGATGGCCGAACGCGCAGTATGCTAATGATGTTTTCAAACATGTTGGGGCTAGATAAGTTAGAAGGCGAGATTAGCGCCTATAGCAAAACGCAAAGTATTTACGGCACTATTAAAGACCTAGCAAATAATAATAATTTGCTTGTTGCTATCTTGGTTGGTCTTTTTTCAGTGGTGGTGCCAAGCCTAAAGTTATTATTACAGCTACTGTATTGCTGCTTACCAGTGAATAAGCTTAAGCAAGTTTGTGGCAATATTGTGTGTGCGCTCAGCAAATGGAGTATGGTTGATGTATTTGTAATAGCGTTAATTGTTACGTATTTAGCAGGCAATGCACATGCTAAAAGTGGTGAATTGCTTGTTATGAATGCACAGTTTGGTGAAGGGTTTTGGTACTTTAGTGCCTATTGTCTATTTGCAGTTACTGCCAGCTATTTAATTAAAACTCAAACCAAACTACATAACACGCCCTAAATTATTTGTAGTCGTTTATAAGTTACTTTAAACTCTCTTTTTTTGATTGGGGTATCATTTTGCAACGCATGTACACTATTTTACTTACGCTTACTTTACTGCTCACGTTTGTGGGTCAGTCTTTTGCGTCTGTAGCAAGTGAATGTGAAATGCCTCATCAGTCTAATGCTCACGTTAATATGCACTTGGGTAATACCAGCGAAGGGAATAACAGCGCTCACCATACCATGATGCAAATGGATTGCTGCGATGACGAGGCGACGGCTCAAAACGAATGCAGTTGCCCCGTTAATGGCTGTACCGCTAACTCAATGCTTAATGTTGATATTTTATTGGTTACTGCAGTTATTATTACTGAAAAAGTGAATACGCCCGAATTAAGTGCTCAAACAACCTCTCCCAAATCACTTTACCGCCCTCCTATGTTTGCTTAAATAGCAGGATAGGTGTGTCTAAATTTTATGAACTTCTAGCTGACTTTGACCCTTTGAAAACGTGATTAGTTTTCTTATTCGGTGCGGCTGATATAAACACCTTTCTTGCCAATTTAAATTTTTATTAATTTTTAAATGGAGCAAGCGATGAATTACGCTTTGAAAATAAACGCAGTGCTATGTTGTTTGACTTTGTTCAGCAGTGCGGCGAATACCCAAGAAGAAAACACGACAGGCGCAACGGATAAGTATAACTCACAGAGAACGCTAAACTTATCTCACGCCCTTAGTTATGCACTTGAAAATGATCCGTGGTTATCTGCAAGCCGCCACCAAGAGCAAGCCGTTATGGCGCAGAGTATTATGGCGGGCACTTTACCCGACCCAACACTCACGCTTGGTCTGATGAACTTACCAACAAATGGTTATGCGTTTGATCAAGAAGGGATGACTCAATTTAAGGTAAGTGTAAGTCAAAAGTTTAGCCGCGGTGATAGCCTAGCACTCAAGCAAGCGTCACTTTTGCAGTCATCGCAGCAATACCCATGGCAGCGAGCTGATAGGTTAGCTCAGGTAAAAGCGATAGTTACCGAGTTTTGGCTAAATGCTTATAGGGCACAGCGCAGTATTAACTTAATAGAGAAAGACAGAGAGTTATTTACTCAGCTTATTCAAATAACTGAGGCCAGCTACGCAAGTACACAGGGTAAGACACGCCAGCAAGATATTATTCGGGCCCAGTTAGAGCTTACCCGCTTAGAAGATAAGCTACTCACACTTGAGCAACAACTTCACAGTGCTAAAAATCGGCTAGCGCAATGGTTGCCCATAACAATGTTAGAAAAACCTTTAGATGGTAAATTTATAACCCCTCCCGCGCTTACTAATTTTAATACACTTGAATTTGGTCAACTTATACAATTACTTATGGCTCACCCAGCCATTGTAGCCATAGAGCAAAGTGTATTGGCCAAGCAAACACAAGTGCGCCTAGCTAAACAAAGCTACCAGCCACAGATAGGGGTTAATGTAGGGTATGGCTATCGAGCAGACACACCAATGGGCCAATCAAGGGCTGACTTACTTTCTGTGGGGGTTAGCATTGATCTACCTTTGTTTACAGATAATAGGCAAGACCAACAAGTTAAATCGGCTATATCGATTGCGGAGGCGACTAAAACACAAAAAAGAGTCGCTTTGCAAAAACTCAAAGGCATGTATTTTAAAGAATATAGCCAGCTATCTCAGTTACAAAAGCGAAATACACTATATCAAAATACGTTATTAGTACAAATGGCTGAGCAATCACAAGCAACCTTAAATGCTTATACGCGTGATGACGGTGACTTTTCTGATGTAATGCAAGCGCGTATTGGTGAGTTAAATGCCAAAATTGACGCGCTTAATATTCAAGTAGATAAACACATTATTATTGCACGGCTAAATTATTATATAAGCAGCTTAGACTCCCAAGTTATGGGCGAACTAGTAGGGGATTCAGCCTGATGAACGCTAATTTAAAACTATTAATTGCCGCTGTTGTGGGAGCAGGCTTTTGGGCTGGTCTTACGCAAATTACATTTAATGAAAAACCGGCAACTACCGAAAAACACCCCTTGTATTGGGTCGCACCCATGGACAGTAATTATAGGCGTGACGCTCCAGGCCTCTCTCCTATGGGGATGGATTTAGTACCTGTTTACGACGAAGCTAGCAATAGCGAAATTGAAAAAGGGGTAGTTACTATTTCGCCAGTGGTAATTAATAATTTAGGGGTGAAAACCACAAAAGTGCAGTTAAAAGCACTGCAAAATAATATTAATACACTGGGGTATGTGCAATATAACCAAGATGAAATGACGCATATTCATCCTCGTGTAGAAGGGTGGCTTGAAAATTTATACGTAAAAGCGCAAGGCGATAAAATCAGCGCAGGCGAACCTTTGTATACCTTGTACTCACCGCAGCTGGTTAACGCACAAGAAGAGTTTTTATTGGCAGTAAATAGAAATAACAATGTGCTAATTCGTGCTGCAAAAGCACGATTAGAGTCGTTAAATGTATCTGCTGAATTTATCGAGCGCTTACAAAAAAATAAGCAAATAATGCAAAATATTACCTTTTATGCGCGTCAAAGTGGAATTGTTGATGAGCTGAATGTGCGAGAAGGTTTTTATGTAAAGCCAGGTACATCAATGATGAGCATTGCTCAACTTGATGAGGTATGGGTAGAAGCTGAAATATTTGAGCGCCAATCGTCGCTTATTAGTGTTGGCTTGCCGGTAACCATGACTCTTGATTATTTAAAGGGAAAAGAATGGCAAGGGCAGGTTGATTATATTTATCCTGCGCTCGATGCTCAAAATAGAACACTTCGGGTCAGGCTCCGGTTTGAAAATAAAGACCTTGAGCTAAAACCGAATATGTTTGTTCAGGTAGTTATTCATACAAAGGTGAGTAAGCCTCAGCTTGTAGTACCAAAAGAAGCTGTAATTCGTACGCAACATCAAAACCGTGTAGTTGTCGCATTAGGTGAAGGGCGCTTTAAATCTGTTGAAGTACAAGTAGGGCAAACAAACCTTGATGAAACGGTTATTTTGTCAGGTGTGATGGCAAACGAGAGTGTGGTCACATCGGCACAATTTTTAATAGATTCTGAGTCGAGCAAACGTTCAGACTTTAAGCGAATGGAGATGCCAGCAGCTCATGCGAGTAACGATGTTACCTCTCAAAATGCAACTGTAAATGGCGTTATAAATGCAATAGATGCACAAACGCGAGTTGTAAATATTAGCCGCGAAGCTATTCAAAAATGGAACAGAGGTCCAGCAACAATGAACTTTGTATTAGCATCGCATATAGAGGCTAGCTCTCTTGTGAAAGGCCAAACCATTAATTTCACATTTAGCATTATGAATGATGATTTTGTGATCACCGCTTTAAACCATGTTGAAATAATGGATCACTCCTCAATGCAACATATGATGGACGAGGAAGTAAAATGATTGCTGCTGTTATTCGCTGGTCTGTCTATAACCGGTTATTTATATTATTGCTTACATTAATTTTAGTGGGTGGTGGTGTGTTTGCCGTTAAAAATACGGCAGTAGATGCCTTGCCCGATTTATCGGATGTGCAAGTTATTGTAAAAACATCGTATCCGGGGCAAGCACCGCAGGTGGTACAAGACCAAGTAACCTTTGTGCTTACTACTGCAATGTTATCGGTACCAGGGGCAAAAACCGTAAGAGGTTTTTCATTTTTTGGCGACTCGTATGTTTATATTATTTTTGACGACAGCACCGATTTATATTGGGCACGTAGCCGAGTGCAAGAATACCTAACACAAGCTGCAAACCGTCTGCCTGAAGGCGCAACGCCAGAACTTGGACCCGATGCATCGGGCGTAGGTTGGATTTATTTATATGCATTGGTTGATAAAACAAATAAGCATGACATAAGTCAGCTAAGAAGCTTACAAGATTGGTTTTTAAAATTTGAATTACAAACCGTACCGGGTGTTTCTGAGGTTGCCTCTGTAGGGGGGATGGTTAAGCAGTATCAAGTAAATGTCGATCCTAATAAGTTACGTGCTTACGGCATTCCGTTGAGCCTTATTCAAACTGCAATAGAGCAAGGAAACCAAGAAACAGGCGCCTCTGTTATTGAAATGGCCGAAGCGGAATATATGGTTACCAGCACAGGTTACATTAAAAGTGTTGCCGATTTAGAGGCTATTCCATTAGGTACTAATGCAAACGGTACCGCTTTGCAGTTACGCGATGTCGCAAATATTCGACTTGGTCCCCAGATACGGCGTGGCTTAAGTGATCTTAACGGTGAAGGCGAAGCTACCGGTGGCATTGTTGTTATGCGTTATGGTGAAAATGCACAAAAAACCATTGAACTGGTTAAGGCCAAGCTCGAATCGCTCAAAAAGGGACTGCCCGAGGGCGTTGAGATTATTCCTGTTTACGATCGCTCAAACTTAATTAACAACGCAATAAATAATCTGACTAGCAAACTTGTTGAAGAACTTGTTGTTGTAGCGCTTGTGTGTGTTGTGTTTTTGTTTCATGTACGCTCATCTTTGGTGGCTATTATTACTTTACCGCTGGGTATATTAACGGCGTTTATTGTAATGTATTGGCAAGGAATTAACGCTAACATTATGTCTTTGGGCGGGATTGCGATTGCCATAGGGGCAATGACCGATGGCGCCATAGTTATGATTGAAAATATGCATAAGCATATGGAAAAAACACCACTGACTGATCAAAACCGTTGGCAAGTCGTTATCAAAGCGACAAGCGAAGTAGGCCCTGCGCTGTTTTTTAGTTTATTAATTATTACCGTCAGTTTTTTGCCTGTCTTTATTTTAGAGGCGCAAGAAGGGCGAATGTTTTCACCTCTCGCTTACACTAAAACTTATGCTATGGCGGCCTCAGCAGGGGTAGCGATCACCTTAGTGCCTGTATTAATGGGTTATTTTATAAGAGGCAAAGTAATACCTGAAAATAAAAATCCCGTTAACCGGTTGCTTGTAGCAGCTTATCGCCCTTTGCTTAGCTGGGTGCTTAATTACCCAAAAACGACCTTAATATTTGCTTTAGTTATGACCTTGGTAGGTTTTTACCCACTGAACAAAATAGGTAGCGAGTTTATTCCACCACTTGATGAGGGGGATTTAATGTATATGCCCACTACATACCCCAGTATATCAATAGCTAAAGCTCGAGAGGTGTTGCAGCAAACAGATAAATTAATCGCAACCGTGCCGGAGGTTAAAACAGTATTTGGTAAAGTTGGAAGAGCCGAAACAGCCACCGATCCGGCCCCACTAACAATGATTGAAACGTTTATTCAACTCAAACCCAAAGACGAATGGCGAGAGGGAATGACGCTTGAAAAACTCAAAGCCGAACTTGATGCATTAGTTACGTTTCCTGGTTTAACTAATGCGTGGGTTATGCCGATTAAAACACGCATAGACATGTTGGCAACCGGTATTAAAACCCCTGTAGGTATTAAAGTGGCAGGTCCGCAGTTAAGTGAAATCCAAAAAATTGGCGAGCAAATAGAAACACTACTTGCTGATATTAAAGGAACCGTCTCTGTTTACTCTGAACGAGTTGCAGGTGGACGCTACGTAAAAATTGATATAAATCGTGAAAAAGCAGCGCGTTATAATTTAAACATAAGCAATATACAGCAAGTTATAGCAACGGCTGTTGGCGGTAAAAATGTAACACAAACAATAGAGGGGCAGGCTCGTTATTCGGTTAATTTACGTTATCCGCAAGTTTTTAGAGATTCACCTGAAGCCCTTATGTTATTACCCATTGTGACGCCGCAGGGGCAGCACATTCTTCTTGGAGATGTTGCCGATGTATTTGTTGAAAATGGCCCCTCTGGCATTAAAAGTGAAAATGCACGTTTAAATGGTTGGGTTTATATTGATATAGATGGCGTAGATATTGGTCGCTATGTTGAAAGCGCGAGAGCCGTGCTAAATGAACGCTTGATATTGCCTTCAGGGTATTCTATTTCATGGGCTGGGCAGTATGAATATATGCAACGTGCAAAAGAGAAGCTCACCTACGTAGTGCCTCTTACCTTGGCCATTATTGTTGTGCTGCTCTATCTTAATTTTAAAAGCTTTGCTGAGGTAACTATTATTATGTGCACACTGCCATTGGCTATGATAGGGGGTGTATGGCTCATGTACCTTGAAGGCTTTAACTTTTCAGTCGCCGTAGGGGTCGGTTTTATTGCACTGGCTGGTGTCGCGGTAGAGATTGGGGTGATTATGCTGGTTTACTTAAATCAGGCATATCAAAACATGTGCTTAACAGCTAAGCGAGCTGATAAAGCACTTTCGTTAGCTCAGTTACAGCAAGCAATTATTGAAGGTGCCGGCTTACGTGTACGCCCTGTAATGATGACGGTGGCTACTATTGTTATTGGTTTATTACCTGTGCTTTATGGAACGGGTACCGGTAGTGAAGTAATGAGCCGAATTGCAGCGCCTATGGTGGGTGGAATGGCGAGCGCGATAGTATTGACCTTATTGGTTATTCCTGCGGTTTACTTATTATGGAGAAAAAAGGCTATTAAGTAACAGTGATAGGGTAATGACTTATCATTGCCCTATAAAAATTACCTATCGTTTGTAAGTTATTCTACTAATTTACATTTTAATTTGTCTATAAGGTTTAACCCATTGTTTTAAAGTGTATTTTTTGTTGGTATGATTCAAGCAACCCGTAACTTATCAGTTAACTAAGTAAGGAATGCACATGCAAGTTAAAACAATTAAAGAGGTATACGACTGGACTGTATTATTTCATACGCAAATGGCGGCTAATTTTTATAGCGTGAAACCAATACTTGATGAGCGTAATGCCATGCTGGTGGATTATTACCTTAATTACGAAAAAAAACTCGCTGAAGATTTAGTGGGGTTTAAAGCGATTACCGAAATTAACACGCTCGACACATTTTGCTATGAGTACTTCGCCAGCAACCCTGAACTTATTACGTTTAACGATATCAGCAAAGATAAACAGTTAGATGAAAAAGCAATTCAAAATTACTTATCGGGCCAGCATCAAAAAGTGATTGCGCTTTACGGTTACCTGCTTGAACGTTCAGAAACGGAACATGCTCAAGAGAAGCTAGCGCAGCTACTAGAGCTTGAAAAGCAAAGGCTTAAACAAATGATGCAAAGTACAAATCGTCATATGGATATGTAGTTACATCAGGGGAAGTAAAAACAAGCAGGGTATAAATGCCCTGCCATACACTTTTTTAAATTCTATTATGAGCAGCTAAGACTTATTCCGACCTTTTTTAAATAACGTTGTTCTAGTGCTAAGTCAGCGTCTAGCAATGTATGTTCTTGCAAATAGTTATCATGAAACTTAATGAAAAGCCCCGTGCTATTGGCGCTAATATCCATATTAGGCTGCTGGCTTGTTTGTCGCTTTTGATTAAATAAAATGGCTAATCGCAAAATAGTAACAAGCTTAATGACATGTTGCTGTGCGATAGTTGTAAACTCTGGTAGTTCATCTAATTTAATTTTTTTACGGTAAAATCGAATTAGCGAACTTAAAATGAGCTGTTCCTGCTGAGTAAAACCAGGAAGTTGACTGTTTGCCACAATATAGGCACTGTGCTTATTAATTCCTGAAGAGTTTATAGATAATCCAATCTCATGTAATTTTGCCGCCCAGGTTAAAAGTGCTGTGTCGTCATTATCATTAAGTTGCCATGCCTTACCAACTCGCTCGTAAATCCAAAGTGCTGTGTTTGCAACCTGTAAAGCATGCGGTTTATCAACTGTATATCGTTCACTTAAGTTATTAATTGTGTTGCTACGAATATCTTTATCAGCCAGCTTCTGCTGCATTTCGTGAAGTAATCCCTCTCTTAAAGAGAAGTCACTATACGTAAGTTCGTTAATCGAAAATTCTTTAAAAATAGCAATAAGAATGGCAAGCCCTCCACATAGGCTTTGCTGACGCTCAGGGGTTAACCCTTCAATACAGATATTATCGATGTGTTTAGCAGCAATACATTGTTGTTTAAGAGTAAGTAAATCCTCAATATTTATAAATGATTGTTGTGGATTTTGTGCATTCACCATGGTTAATATTGACTTTATAGTGCCCGACGTACCAATTACATTTTGCCAACCCTCGCGAATGTAGTTAGCATAAATAACTTCGATTTCTTGTTCTGCTTTTGTTTCAGCTCGATTAAAGCGCTTGGCTGTAATAGCTCCGTCACTAAAAAATTGTTTTGTGTAGCTAACACAACCCATATTTCGACTAGTAAGCAGCTTATGCTTAAAGTGTTTGCCAATAATAAGTTCGGTACTGCCTCCGCCAATATCGATAATAAGGCGGTTTTCTTCATTATGAATATAATGAGCCACACCCTGATAAATAAGCCTAGCTTCTTCTTGCCCGGGGATCACGTCAATATGAAATGGAAAAACGTTACTTGCTTGGGTTAAAAAGGCATGAATATTTTTGGCGCGCCTAAAAGTGTAAGTCGCAGCTACTTTTACATTACTAGAAGGAAAGTCTTCAAGTGTATTTGCAAACTGTTTAAGTACACGTAGCGCACGGTCTATCGCATCTTGGTTTAGCCTTAATTTATCGTCTAGGCCATCAGCTAAATAAACACGTTGTTTCTCTTTATGCAAAATTTGCAATGTGCCATCCACTTCGCGCGCAACGACCAAGTGAAAGCTATTCGAACCTAGATCGACGGCTGCTATTGATGGATGATTATTCATTATTATAGTTACTTTCCCATTTTTTTAGGTGGTCGTAAATTGCAATCTGTGAGCGAATTTTTCTTCTGTTACCGCGCCTAACATAGGTGTTTTTTTGCTCGCTATCGATTAGCCGAGCTTTGGTACGGTCTTTAAATTGTAGCTCTAAAATATCGATAATGAGTTGTTTTAATTTATTATTTAAAATTGGCACGCCTACTTCAACACGTTGATCAAGGTTACGTGTCATCCAATCGGCAGACGAAATATATACTTTATCGTCACCATTATTACCAAACACCATGACTCTAGGGTGCTCTAAAAAGCGATCAACAATACTGATCACCTTTATGTTTTCGCTGAAGCGAGGCACCCCAGATATTAATGAGCACATACCCCGTACAATAATTCGAATCTTTACACCACGACGACCAGCATAATAAAGCTTATCTACAAGTTGCTTATCAACTAAGTTATTTACTTTAATTGTTATTCTCCCTGCAAAACCATCTTCAACATGCTTTATTTCTTTATCAATCAGATCAAGTAATGTGTCGCGGGCATTGACAGGGGAGATCATTAAATATTCAAAATTAAAGGGCTTATAGCTGCTTTCTATAAATTTAAATACGCTATCGCACTCTTCACAAATGCCGTTATGTTTAGTGAAAAGGCTAAAGTCGGTATAAATTTTAGCTGTTTTTTCATGAAAGTTTCCGGTACCAATATGAGCATATTTAACAATTTTGTTTTTTTCTTTACGGTGAATAACACACAGTTTGCTGTGTACTTTTAGTGCAGGTATGCCAAAAATAACTTTTATTCCCGCGCTGCTCAGTACTTTAGCCCATTCAATATTGTTCTGTTCATCAAAGCGTGCTTTGAGCTCAACCATTACGGTTACGCTTTTGTCGTTTTTAGCGGCATTAATGAGTAAAGAAATAAGCCGGGACTTGCTCGCAACACGATAAATATTTACTTTTATTTGCGTTACCATAGGATCAAATGCGGCTTGGCGAACATATTCTAATAAATGATTAAACGTGTGGTATGGGTAGTAAAGTAATATATCCTGCTCGCTTATTGCGTCAAATACACTGCTATGTTTATTAAAAGCAGTACTTTGTATCGCTGGGAGTGGTTTGTTTTCAAGGTATTGGCGACCGACATTAGGAAAAGCAATAAAATCTCTAAAGTTGCGGTAGCGACCTGCAGGTATCAACGCATCATGATGACTCACATTTAAACGTTTTTTCATCACTTTTAACATACTTTCGGGCATGCTTTCGTCGTAAACAAGGCGAACAGGCTCTGCATAAATACGTTGCTTGAGTCCTTTTGACATTTTATCGAGCAGGCCTTCTTCTAGTTCGTCGTCTAAGTTGTATTCGGCATCTCGGGTGAGTTTTATTGCATGGCCTTGAATTTTATCAAAATGAAAAAAGTTACTAAAAACATCATTTAAAAAGTAAGAAATAACATCATCAAGCATGACAATAGTTTTACGGCGACGTGTTTTTTCAGGCGGTAATATAATAAAACGAGGAACACGGTCTGTGGGTACTTCAAGCATAGCGTAGTGGCTTTTTTCGTCACTCATTTCAATAAACAAGTAGGTCATGGTGTCGTTTATGTAATCGGAGTAATCTTTATTTTCATTAAGTAAAATAGGCGATATATGCTGTAAAACTGTGTCATGAAAATACGTTTTGAGCCAATTGAGGTGAAATTCTGTTAATTTTTCGGGGCGGTCAACATGGATATTATGAGTGGTTAAATCATTTAAAATTTGTTGATGTATTAGGTTAAATTTTTTGCCTAGTTGCAACACTTTTTGCTGAATTTGACTTAATAAAGCTTCGTCTTCTTCAAAGTTAGCATCGGGGAGTTTGTTTAATAAAATACGGCGTTTAACATCGGCAACACGCACTCTAAAAAATTCATCAAGGTTATTAGAAAATATACCTAAAAAGCGCATGCGTTCAATTATTGGATTGTTTTTGTCTTTAGCCTCTTGCAGTACGCGCTCGTTAAATGACAGCCAACTAAGCTCTTTGGCAAAGTATTCAATAGTTTGAGTGTGTTCTATGTGGGCATTCATCGTATATTCCATTATCTAACGCTAAATGAAATATAAAACAATTTAATGACATTAAAATGACATGCGTGTCACTTGTATGACACGCAATATAAGAATTACGCTTCTTCTGTATCTACTATCAAATCGCTGGTTATTGATTCAAGTGCATCAATAACTTCGTCTTTATCCATTCCGTTAGGTAAGGTAACAGTTGCAACAGCGCTAAAAATAGGGACTCCCCAGTTGGGAGCGCTTTGTTGTCTTGAATTTAAATGAGTAATGCTTGCCCCTTTGTGTCGTATTACGCTTGCAAGCTCTTGGACAATACCAGGGCGATCATTCCCTGTGATAACTAAATTGATTTGTTCACGTGGTGAAGGTTCGATTTCAGTATTGCCAGCTTCAATACGTACTTCAAGTTTTGGTAAAGCGCTCAGCGCATTTTGCAGTTCCTGAAAATGCTCTTCGGCAACTTCTAGCTGAATAATGCCTGCAAAATGACCTAATAAATGGCTAAGATTACTACATAACCAGTTGCCATGATTTTTTAAAACTACTGATGAAATATCTTCTACTAAGCCTGGACGATCCTTTCCTAAAATAGTTATTACCAACTGCTTCATAAATTGTGCCTCTCTTTAGCCTGAAGAATGTAAATGCGTAGGCATTAAATAAAGTTATGTTTTGATGCTGTTGCGCTATTATAAATTTATGATTTTATTGTACTAATGATTAATTTAACGTGAATGAAAAAGGTAAGCGCATTCCTTAATGTACCATTTGAGTATTAACCTCGTTAAATGCTTTGTCCAATTATTTTTGTTATTTAGTTCCTCTGTTAAACACCTTATTTTCATCTTAATTAATACAATAATATATGCCACCTTAGATATACCTTTAATTAAAGTGCTTATTATGACCGTTGTAACATTACTGTCATCTTGATGAAATATAATTTATGGAACGTTAAGATTTAAAGGTGTTTTGATGACTTCCAATCCGAATAAACCGTCTTTTAATACGGATCGAAGCCGTCTATTTAAAGACAGGTTTGCCAAATTTGGCATAACCGCCGGTGGAGTAATGGTATTAATAGCGCTGTTGTTAATATTTTTCTACCTTCTTTATGTAGTACAGCCAATTTTTGAGTCGGCTAAAGTTGAAAAGCGCGACAGTTTCACTGTAAGTAACGCAGATCAAATCGTTGGCTTAGGTGTTGAAGAGCAAACCGAAGTTGCTTATTTGCTTAGCCAGCAAGGCCAAGTTGATTTTTACAATGTAGAAAAAGCACGTTTTGGTAAAAAACTTAAAACACTTAATGTTGCTCTTCCAAGTGAAGTAACAAGCTTTGCAACTAGCGCACCGTTTCAAGGCCAATACGCATATGGTTTAGAAAACGGCACTGTGATGGTGGTTGTACCTAAGTTTTTAGTTACCTTTCCAAATAACGAACGTAAATTAACGCCCCGAGTTGATTACCCGCTTGGTGAAATGGCGTTAGAAGTTGACGCTCAAGGCGCTGCAATTAAACGTTTTGCGTTTACTCACTATGAAGATAAAACGGCGGTTGTTGCATTAACCGCAGATAAGCGTGTTTTATTTAGCAGTTTTGTTGCCGAAGAAAACATGTTTACGGGTGAAGTTGAGTGGGTTGTTGAGAGAACAGAGCTTGATATTGAAGGCCGTGTAGATGAGCTTTTAATTTCGCCAGATACAACACGTACGTTTATTCGTTCAGCTAATCAAATTTACGTTTATGACACGCGCGACCCAAGTGAAGTAGAGCAAATTCAATTATTATCAGCTAATGAAGAAAGCGCTAATATAGTGTCGGCTCAGTTACTAGCGGGTGCAAACTCATTAATGCTTGCTAACGATAACGGCGAAGTATCGCAGTGGTTTGAAGTAAACACAGATACTGGCCGTCAGTTTCAAAAAATTCGTGCGTTTGAAACAACTAAACAAAGTAAATTAAATATATTTACAGAATTTTATCGTCGTACTTTTTTCACTACCAGTAGTAACGGTGAGCTGGGTGTTTACTACACAACAAGCGAAGCTAAGTTGTGGCAAGGTAAAGTAAGTGAAGGCGAAATTAAACACTTTGCAATTGCACCGCGCTCAAATGCAGCGTTAATTTTAGCGGATGGCAAGCTAAC
The DNA here is from genome assembly GCF_057547735.1 of Pseudoalteromonas sp. NH0006-46. NCBI lineage: Bacteria > Pseudomonadati > Pseudomonadota > Gammaproteobacteria > Alteromonadales > Pseudoalteromonadaceae > Pseudoalteromonas > Pseudoalteromonas sp. NH0006-46. Next base: position 219,163 of record NZ_BAAJML010000002.1, read on the forward strand.
GGTATTAGAGGTTCACAACGAACACCCTGAAGTAACTTGGTCTGCGTTATGGCAAGAAGTATGGTACGAAGGTTACCCAGAGCCTGCATATATTTGGCAATCAACTTCTGCAAGTGATGACTTTGAATCTAAATTTTCGCTTGTGCCTATTTCGTTCGGTACAATTAAAGCGGCTTTTTACGCCATGTTATTTGCAGTACCTATTGCGATTTCGTCGGCAATTTACACTGCGTACTTTATGTCGAGTGGATTACGTAAGGTTGTAAAGCCAACCGTTGAAATAATGGAAGCACTTCCTACTGTTATTTTAGGCTTTTTGGCGGGTCTTTGGTTAGCCCCATTAATTGAAGAGCACTTACCTGCAATTGTTGGCTTACTCATTTTATTACCTGTGGGTATTTTAGGTTCAGCACTTGCTTGGACAAAATTACCAGCGAGTATTCGCCATAAAATACCTGAAGGGTCTCATTCAATTATTTTAATTCCTGTTGTATTAGTGGTTGGTTGGTTATCGTTTGCGATGAGCGAAACAGTAGAACTGTGGATGTTTGACGGGAATGTACGTCAGTATCTAACAAACGAGTTAGGCATGACATTTGACCAACGTAATTCATTGGTAGTCGGTATAGCAATGGGTTTTGCAGTGGTTCCTACTATCTTCTCTATTGCGGAAGACGCTGTATTTAGCGTACCTAAGCACTTATCAAATGGTTCACTAGCATTGGGTGCAACTCAATGGCAAACACTAGTTCGTGTTGTGCTGTTAACTGCAAGCCCTGGTATATTTTCTGCGGTAATGATGGGCCTTGGCCGTGCCGTGGGCGAAACCATGATTGTACTCATGGCAACAGGTAACACACCGATTATGGACTGGAGTATTTTCCAAGGCATGAGAACGCTGGCGGCTAATATTGCGGTAGAAATGCCTGAATCAGAAGTAGGTAGCTCGCATTACAGAATATTGTTTTTAGCAGCCTTTGTACTATTCATATTCACCTTTGTATTTAACACGTTAGCTGAGTTTGTTCGTCAGCAGTTACGTGAAAAATACAGCTCAATGTAAGTGGGGAGACACGACATGGTAAAGCAGTGGTTTAAGTCTGGTTCTCCTTGGATTTGGATGACCGGCGGTGCAGTGAGCATCAGCTTGATTTCGGTTTTAGGTATATTAGCAATGATAGCCTGGAAGGGATTGAGTTTTTTCTGGCCTTCTCAAGTTGTACAGTTTGAGCTTGAAGGCTCAATTGCAAAGCAAACCGTTATTGGTGAAGTTTACGACCGTGAACTCGTACCTAAAGAGCGTTTGGCAGCAACAGGTGTTGATGTTTCAGCATTTGATAAAGAAGAATTTGAACGCTTACTTATTAAAACAGGTAACCGTGAATACGTAGATTTAGATTTTCGTTGGATACTTGAAACCGACATAAAAGCAAAGTCTACACCCGCTACGCTTGCAGTATTTGAACGTAGCAAAAATGGTAACTTTTACGGCTATGTAGAAAGTGTATTTAAAGATGGTAAACCAGTAGAGGGTGATAAGGTTGATGCTTTATATGACCTTGTTGAGCGTGCTGTAGATTTAAACGATGAAGCATTAGATTTACAAAATGGCGATATAGGTCATATTAACTATGAACTTGAGCGTCTACGTTTAAAAGAGAAAAGCTACCTACTTGACAACCAGTTAACAGATGAACGTGTTGCAGAGCTTGCAAAAATGCGCGCAGAATTACGTGCAGAGTACGGCGAACTTGAAAAAGAGTTATTTGCACTGCGTAAACAGGCTAAGCGCGACCATGTTACAGTTAAAGATATGCGCGGCGAAATAGTCACGATCCCAATGTATCAAGTACTGGATGTGTGGTTTCCGAACGACATGGGCTTTTTTGCAAAGCTAGGTCATTACTTTGGTCAATTAGGCAAGTTTGTATCTGACGATCCACGCGAAGCAAATACTGAAGGGGGCGTATTCCCTGCTATATTTGGTACTGTATTTATGGTTATGTTGATGGCCGTGATAGTTACGCCGTTTGGTGTTGTTGCTGCTATTTACTTGCACGAATACGCGGCTAAAAATGCGGTCACAAAAATGATTCGTATCGCGGTAATCAACTTAGCGGGTGTACCTTCCATTGTTTATGGTGTATTCGGTTTAGGCTTTTTTGTATACATGCTTGGTGGCAGTATTGACCAGTTGTTTTACCCAGAGTCTTCACCAACGCCAGTATTTGGCACACCGGGTGTAATGTGGTCTGCATTAACATTGGCAATACTAACGTTACCCGTGGTTATTGTATCTACGGAAGAAGGTTTATCACGTATTCCAAGCACTGTGCGTGACGGTTCGTTGGCATTGGGTGCAACTAAAGTTGAAACCCTATGGCGTATTGTAATTCCAATGGCAAGCCCTGCAATTATGACGGGTTTAATACTGGCTGTTGCACGTGCAGCAGGCGAAGTTGCGCCACTGATGTTGGTAGGTGTTGTTAAAATGGCACCCACGTTACCACTAGACGGCAACTTTCCGTATTTTCACTTAGACAGAAAGTTCATGCACTTAGGCTTTCATATTTACGATGTTGGCTTCCAAAGCCCGAATGTTGAAGCGGCACGTCCGCTGGTATATGCAACGGCATTTTTACTTGTGTCGGTTATCATTACACTCAATATAACGGCCATTGGTATACGTAACCATTTACGTGAAAAATTCAGATCGCTTGAACACTAATTAGTAAAGATTTAATAGGTAACAAACATGATTACAGTCGCTCCAAAAGTAAACCAAGCCAATTTGGGCATGAAGTTAGATTTAGACAATTTAACAGACGAGCAAAAAGCGTTAGAGATTAAAGATCTCGATCTTTACTACGGTGATAAACAAGCGCTTAGTAAAGTTAATATGAACATTCCAAAAGGCCAAGTAACGGCGTTTATCGGCCCATCTGGTTGTGGTAAATCAACATTACTGCGTTGTATTAACCGAATGAATGACTTAGTTGATATTTGTCGAATTGAAGGTGAAATACTCCTTCATGGGCAAAATATTTACGATAAAAATGTAGATGTTGCGGCGCTTCGCCGTAATGTGGGAATGGTGTTTCAGCGTCCAAACCCATTTCCAAAATCGATTTATGAAAACGTAGTCTATGGTCTACGCTTACAGGGCATTAAAGAAAAGCGTAAGTTAGACGAAGTAGTAGAGCAGTCATTACGTGGCGCAGCTTTATGGGATGAAGTAAAAGATAGATTACACGACAGTGCCTTTGGTTTATCAGGCGGTCAGCAACAGCGTTTAGTGATTGCTCGTTCTATTGCGATAGAGCCTGAGGTTTTATTGCTAGATGAACCAACGTCGGCACTTGATCCAATTTCTACTTTAGTTATTGAAGAGTTAATTAACGATTTAAAGAACAAATTTACCGTTGTTATTGTTACGCATAACATGCAACAAGCAGCGCGGGTATCTGACCAAACAGCCTTTATGTACATGGGTGAGCTGATTGAGTACTCAGATACAAATACCTTATTTACAACACCAACGAAGAAAAAGACTGAAGATTATATTACAGGTCGTTACGGCTAAATAATTAACAGTACTGTGTTGTACAAGATTTAGAGAGAAGGTAATTATGGAACATAATATTAATAAGCATATTTCTGGCCGCTTTAATCAAGAGCTTGAAAATGTTCGTAACCATGTACTAAGCATGGGTGGATTAGTTGAACAGCAACTAAGTAGTGCACTTGATGCGGTAAGCACAAACGATGCAGAACTTGCAGAAAAAGTGCGTCAAAACGACTACAAAGTTAATGCCATGGAAGTGAGTATTGACGAAGAATGTACGCGTATTATTGCGCGTCGCCAGCCCGCGGCTAGCGATTTACGTTTGGTGATTGCTATTGCAAAAACCATTGCTGACTTAGAGCGTATTGGTGATGAAGCTGAGCGTATTGCAAAAGTGGCTCTTGATTCCTTCACTAAAGATCAACAAGATTTGTTGGTGAATATTGAAAATATGGGTCGTCAGGTTCTAAAAATGTTGCATGATGTACTTGATGCGTTTGCACGCATGGATGTGCAACGCGCATTTGAAGTACACAAAGAAGATGCTAAAGTTGATCGTGAATATGAAGCAATAACACGTCAAATTATGACATACATGATGGAAGATCCACGTTCAATTCCAAAAATTATGGATTTAGTTTGGTCAGTGCGTTCATTAGAGCGAATTGGTGACCGCTGTCAGAACATTGCCGAGTACATTATCTACTTTGTAAATGGTAAAGATATTCGCCATATATCACAGGAAGATATTGAAAAATCGCTTTAAAGTTCATTAGCGCATTTTTAACAAAGCGGCTATAGGCCGCTTTGTTTATTTAGCTATAAGTTAAATAATAAAAACCGTTCACAATTGTTGTGAATACTGTAAAATCGCATGCTGCACGCATGTAATTTGATTAAAGGGTCAGTTATGCCTACAAACGCGTTTTTAGGAGTTTTTGCAAAATCTCCTTTCAAACCAATGGAAGATCACATCAAAAAAGTTCATCAAGCAAGTAAAGCTTTGATACCTTTTTTTAATCACGTTTTTAAAGAAGAGTGGACACAAGCAGAAGAGCTTCGTATTACTATTCGTAATTTAGAGCGTGAAGCCGATGACATGAAAAGAGACATACGTTTACAGTTACCACGCGGTTTATTTATGCCGGTAGAACGTACAGATCTGCTCGAATTAGTAACTCAACAAGACAAAATTGCAAATAAAGCAAAAGACATTGCTGGACGTGTAATCGGTCGTGAAATGACCATACCAGCAGTCATGCAAGCTGATTTCTTGGCTTACTTAACTCGTTGTGTAGATGCAACTAAACAAGCATCTAAAGCAATAAACGAGTTAGAAGAGCTATTAGAAACAGGCTTTAAAGGTCGCGAAGTGACCTTAGTAGAAAAAATGCTCGTTGAATTGGATGCAATAGAACAAGACACGGATGACATGCAAATTAAAGTACGCCGCCAACTACGTGAAGTAGAAGGTGAGCTTAACCCTGTAGATGTAATGTTTTTATACAGCATTATTGAATGGGTTGGCGAGCTTGCAGATATTGCAGAGCGCGTAGGATCACGTCTTGAGCTGATGTTAGCTCGTTAATTTAAAATCAGTTCAAACACGAAAGATTAAGGTTATACAATGGATATCATTGCATCTTACGGCACGGTATTAGTTTTAATTGCCGCGGCTGTTGGTTTTTTCATGGCTTATGGTATTGGCGCGAACGATGTTGCGAACGCCATGGGTACATCTGTAGGTTCAAAAGCATTAACAATTAAACAAGCTATTTTAATAGCCATGGTTTTTGAGTTTGCTGGTGCTTATTTAGCAGGGGGTGAAGTTACATCAACTATTCGTAAAGGAATAATTGATGCTGCACCGTTTGCAAACATCCCAGAACTGATGGTACTAGGTATGATTGCCGCATTATTTGCTGCGGGTTCATGGCTATTAATCGCTTCATTCTTAGGTTGGCCAGTATCAACAACTCACTCTATTATTGGTGCAATCATTGGTTTTGCGCTAGTTGCAGTGGGTACAGAAGCAATCCAGTGGAATAAAGTAGGCGGTATTGTGGGAAGCTGGATCATTACACCAGCGATATCCGGCTTTATTGCGTACCTAATATTCATGAGCGCACAAAAGCTTATATTTGATACCGATGCACCATTAAAGAACGCTAAGCGCTACGTACCAATCTACATGGGTTTAGCCGGTTTTATCATGGCTTTAGTTACGATCAAAAAAGGTTTAAAGCACGTTGGTATTAACCTAGGTTCTGTTGAAGGCTACGCGCTTTCAATTGGTGTTGCAGTGGTTGTTGCCATTATTGGTAAAATTGCTATCTCTCGCTTAAACATCGACCCTAAAGCTGACAAGCAAATGCAATTTAATAACGTAGAAAAAGTGTTTGCGGTATTAATGGTATTAACGGCTTGTTGTATGGCATTTGCTCACGGGTCTAACGACGTTGCTAATGCAATTGGTCCACTAGCTGCTGTTGTAAACATTGTTGAAAACAATGGTGAAATTGCTAAGAAAGCAGCGATTGCTTGGTGGATTCTTCCTCTAGGTGGTTTTGGTATTGTTGCAGGTCTTGCTATTTTAGGTAAAAAAGTAATTAAAACAATTGGTGAAGGCATTACACATTTAACGCCTAGCCGTGGTTTTGCTGCAGAACTTGCCGCTGCCTCTACTGTTGTTATTGCATCAGGAACTGGTATGCCAATATCTACTACTCAAACCTTAGTGGGTGCGGTATTAGGTGTAGGTATGGCGCGTGGTATTGGTGCACTTAACATGAGCGTTATCAGAAACATTGTAGTTTCTTGGGTAATAACGTTGCCAGTTGGTGCTGCCCTTGCTATTGTTATCTTCTACGTACTGAGAACCGCATTTGGGGTTTAACAAAAAAGTACTAAAAGACTTTTAGCTTGAAAAGATCTCAATGCCCTAGGTATTGGGGTCTTTTTATTTGTGGAAAGAAAAAATGACCAATCTTCCGAGTATTAAACAGCTTCAGTATTTACTTGCTGTTCATCAGCACCAGCACTTTGGCCGCGCAGCCAGTGCCTGTTTTATTGGCCAGTCGACACTAAGCAGTGCCATTCAAAACCTTGAAGAAACGCTAGGTTGTCAACTTATTGAGCGTGAAAACCGAAGCCTTATGTTTACAAGCATAGGAGAAGAGGTTGTTGAGCGTTCACGAAAAATAATCAATGACACTATCAGCCTAAAAGAGCTTACAAAAAGTTTTTTAACGCCGCTTAGCGGGAAATTAACCGTTGGCGTGATCCCGACTATTGCTAGCTTTATTGCTGCGCCTTTGTATCATTTTTGCCAGCAAACTTTTTGTGAATTAGAGTTGGTATTAATTGAAGATACCAGCGATAAGTTATTGGATAAGTTAGAGCATGGACACATTGATTTAGCGTTATTGGCACTACCGTATGCAACCGATAAGTTTCATACTCAAATTTTAGCGAAAGATCATTTTAGTCTGGTGCACCATAAAGATTATATGCCAGCAAAGGGCGTAGAAGACTTTAATTTATTACCAGATGCCAGTGTGTTTTTGTTAGAGCGAGAGCACTGTATGACGGGTCACGCGCTGAGTGCGTGCCATTTAAACCGCTCTAGTTGTATTAACCCATTTGAAGCGGCAAGCTTGCATACGTTACTCAGTATGGTTGAACACCAGCTCGGGGTGACCTTTTTACCACAAATGGCAATTAATGCCGGTATTTTAGATAATAAACAGATGGTAGCCACGCCTTCACAAAGCGATGCCTATCGCGATATTGGTATTCTCTGGCGAAAAACAACAGGACGTATTCGCGATTTTAAATTGTTTAGCCAGCAGCTTGAGGTGTTTTTACAGCACCAATGTAGTTTAAACTTTAATGAGCCAGACAAATAAAATTAACCGCTATTAAAAAGTTAAAGCAGCCTACAATGGCTGCTTTTGACGTTCAACGTGGCTTTCAAATGGTTCCAGTTCAGGTAAAAAAAGTAAGTAAATCCATACCACTACATTAAAGTAGGGTATGCACCCTAATGCAGTAAACACCTTAACGGGGTAACCTTTTAAACTTGCATACCTGTAACATTGGTAAGCAATAATAAAGTGAATGATCAGTAATAATATAACTAGTTGCGCCATACCTTCCTCCCTAAAACCCTTGTAGCTTAAAATTAACGATGTGTTGCTAGTGGGTAATGTCATGTTTATGCAGTGTAATCCTTTAAATTACATGACATCCTCTTTATCTGATAAAGAAAGTATAGGCAAGAAAGAAGATAATGGAAGAAAAAAGTGACGTGAAATTGTTCGAATTTGTTAGTTTTAATCTAGGCTATTGTTGGTAATACTTTTATTTTGATAAATTTTTTCAAGCTCATCATTTATTTTTTCAACGGGCACTGGGCGAGCAATAAAGTAACCTTGCCCGTAGTCCACACCAATATCTTTTAAAGTAGAAAATATTTCTTTATTTTCAACATACTCTGCAACAGAGTACTTATCAAGTGAGCGGCTAATATCGTTAATTGCTTTTACTAAAGCAAGGTCAATAGGGTCATTAAGCATGTCGCGAACAAACGAGCCATCTATTTTTACATGTTGAGCAGGCAGCTGTTTTAGGTAACTAAAAGTACTAAAGCCGGTCCCAAAATCGTCTATTGAAAAGTGGCAACCTAAAGAGTTGAGTTTTTCAATCATCTTACGTGTAGCTTGTATGTTATTTATGCTTGCGGATTCGGTGATCTCAAAAATTATCCGAGTGGCGGGAACATTGTACTTTTCAAGGTTCGACTCAATGAGTGGTAGCAGTCGCTCATCTAAGAATGATTGCGCAGATAGATTAATAGCAACTTGGCTAAGTTGAGGGTATTTTGCAACACTTTCAATCGCATTTCTAATTACGCACTGGTCCATTAAAAAAGTGTCGTTCAGCATTTCTAGTGACGGAATAAACTGATTAGGGTAAATGAGAGTGCCTTTAAGTTTTAACCGCAATAGCGCCTCAAAGTACGCAACTTTTTCTGCTTTAAAATCCCATATAGGCTGGTAATGTAATTCAATATTATTTTGTTGAAGTGCTTGGCGGATTTCGTGCCCCCACTCAAGACCTGTTTGAAGCGTGTTGTTTTGCGCATCTTCTTTTGAGTAGCAATGAACTAAATTACGGCCTAAGTTTTTTGCAATATACAAAGCAATATCGGCTTGCTTTAAGCACTCATTTGGGTCGTTATTGTTTACTGTAATTTGCGTTAAGCCGATAGAGCAGCTTATTGTGTAGCTTTGCTCTTTAGACTTAAAGGTATGCTGCTCTATGGCACTACAAACACCTTCTGCAATAAGGTGCGCATCAAGTAGGTTCATATTTTTTAGAATGACGGCAAATTCATCGCCACCAATACGACACACTAAATGTTCTTTTTCAATGTTGTCTTTAAACAGCTGTGCCACATCTTTTAAGACCAGGTCGCCTTGATGATGGCCTTGGCTATCATTAATAATTTTAAAATGATCAAGGTCAATGTAAATCAAGGCATGCTCAACATCGCTGTGAGTATGTTTGGGTTTACAAATACGACTTAGCTCTTGGTCAAAGTGGTATCGGTTGTGTAGGCCAGTTAATGGATCATGTAGCGCAAGGTGGCGTAATTGAAGTTCGGCTTGCTTACGTTCGTGAATGTTATCAATAGTGACAGTGATCGTTGCATTATTACGTCTGTTTTTAATTAGCTGCAACCGACATTCAACCCAAATTTGGCCTCCCTTTTTATGTTGGAGTTTTATTTCTATTTGTTGATGATCGGTTCCACCTCCGAGTATATCGTCGATGGTTGCTTTTAGCTTTATTTGGCATTCGCCAGTATAAAATTGAGTAAGGCTTTTTTGTAGGCTCGATTTAACGCCAAATCCACTTAAGGTTTCCCAAGCTGGGTTTATAAAGCGAATTTTTCCTAACTGGTCGAGCTCAAGTACAACAGTATTAAGATGCAATAATATGCGCTGATGAGCTGAAAATAGTTCTTTATACCTTACTTCGCTTACGCTTAACTGCTCTACTTTTTGTGCAAATTCGGCGTAGCTCACCATAAAGTCTTCTCGGCGAGCGGCATGATCACATACTTTATTTAAAAATGAAGGTTCGTAAGGTGCACGAATAAAATCGGTTACGCCCGATAACAAAAGCTGCTCGGCATAGTCTGCATCAGCATTATCTATAATAGTTACAATGGCTTGCTTAGGGTTGTGCTGTAAAATATTTTCAACGAGTAAGCTAGATTCATCGGCTTTTTCTTGCGTGGTATCAAGTAACACAATAGAGAATTTTTGCTGATTGTATTGGTTAAGTGCGGCTTTACACGTTGTAACATGTGTAATAGCAAAGTTGAGTTTTAGTTCTTCACTTATAGACTCAACTTTATTGGCGTGAGGCTCTAGTAAAAGGAGGTTGAGTCGACTGCTTTTTTCTAAATGTGTAGATAAAACATTAGCCAAAACTTGCGGTAGCATGTCTTGGTTTTCAAAAGGTAAAACAGCATCGATTCCATAACTACGGGCGGTTGTTTCTGCAATTCGTTCGCAGTAAGTCGGTGGCATAAGCAAAATAGGGGTGTTTTTAGGGGTTTTTAATAGCCCGGAGCGAATCATACGAGAAAAACGCCAACCGTCTATTTTCCCCACATTCAGCCCCGTGATAATAATATCAACAGGTTGTTGCTTTAGAGTTTTAAGGGCTTCCTGGCTATCGTTTGCTTCAATAAAACTAAATACGTTAAGCTTTTTTAAAGTATCTTTAATTACCCTGCGCTCAGCACGGCTTGCATTTAAAATTAGCAAATTTAATTGTTCTGCCACGCAGGAGGTCCTAAAAATCGTAACTTACTACCATTCCTAAGGGTAATGAGTTTTGTTAGCAAGAACAAGTAGATTTGAATAATCACTTTGAATAGAAGGACGCTTAGGTTTACAGAAGTTGAGCTGGCTTCTTGAGCTTAATTGACGATAGATATACACTTGGCGCGATTTTTAATGATGTGGATTACCAACTATGCGCGTAGCTGACTTTAGTTTTGACTTACCCGATGAATTAATTGCTCGCTTTCCAAAAAAAGATCGTACGAGCAGCCGCTTATTAAGCCTTGATGGTCCAACAGGTGAGATAAGCCATAAAGTATTTAGTGATATTCTTGAGCTAGTTAACGAAAACGACTTACTCATCTTTAATAATACGCGAGTAATACCTGCGCGTATGTTTGGTCAAAAAGCATCGGGCGGTAAGGTTGAGGTCCTTGTAGAACGGGTATTGGATGAGCACCGCGTACTTGCCCATGTTCGTGCAAGTAAATCATTAAAACCAGGTAATGAGGTTATTTTAGAAGGCAAAGCTAAAGCCACTATGATTGCCCGTCACGATACTTTATTTGAACTTGAATTTGATCACAGCAAAAATGTACTCGATACACTTAACGATATTGGTCACATGCCATTACCGCCTTATATAGACCGACCAGATAATGAAGCTGATCGCGAACGGTATCAAACAGTCTACGGTGAAAAGCCTGGGGCTGTGGCAGCGCCTACAGCAGGCTTGCACTTTGACGAGTCGCTTATGGCTGCGCTTAAAAATAAAGGTGTAAAAATGGCGTTCGTTACGTTACACGTAGGTGCAGGTACATTTCAGCCCGTGCGTGTAGAGACGATTGACGAACACGTAATGCATTCAGAATATATTGAAGTTCCACAAGATGTGGTAGACGCCGTTGCACAAACTAAAGCAAATGGCGGGCGTGTTATCGCTGTTGGCACCACATCAATGCGTTCACTAGAGTCGGCTGCCAAAATACATGGCGGCAAGCTAGACACTTACTTTGGCGATACCGATATCTTTATTTTTCCGGGTTACCAATTTAACGTCGTCGATGCCATGGTCACTAATTTCCATTTACCTGAGTCAACGTTAATTATGTTAGTGAGCGCGTTTAGCGGGCAAGATAATATTATGGGTGCTTATAACACTGCAATAGAACAAAAATATCGCTTTTTTAGTTATGGCGATGCTATGTTTTTAACACGTAAATAGCACTGTTTTATTTATTATTAAATAAAAGTAACACTCAACCCCAGCATACTTGCTGGGGTTTTTAGTTGTAGATGATTATCACGATCGAATTTACCGCAGCTAATAGTATTAGCAGTGCAAAAAGGGTAGAATCGAGCGGTTAAATTATAGCTTGTTGGACTGTTTTTCCGACATTGAGGATGATATGAAATTTGAATTAGACCGCACCGACGGTAAAGCGCGCCGCGGCCGCTTGATTTTTGACCGTGGTGTAATAGAAACGCCCGCATTTATGCCTGTAGGTACTTACGGTACTGTTAAAGGTATGACACCTGACGAAGTAAAAGCAACAGGTGCACAAATTTGTTTAGGTAATACCTTTCACTTAATGCTTCGCCCTGGTACTGAAATTATTAAGCAGCACGGCGATTTGCACGACTTTATGAATTGGGATTTCCCAATTTTAACTGACTCAGGCGGTTTCCAAGTATTTAGCCTTGGCGCAATGCGTAAAATTACCGAAGAAGGTGTTTTATTTCAATCACCAGTAAACGGTGATCAAATAATGATGTCGCCAGAAAAGTCAATGGAAGTACAGCGTGATTTAGGTTCGGATATTGTAATGATATTTGACGAATGTACGCCGTATCCAGCAACTGAAAAAGAAGCTAAAGATTCAATGGAGCTGTCTCTTCGTTGGGCAAAACGCTCAAAAGAAGGGCATGGCGATAACCCATCTGCGTTATTTGGTATTATTCAAGGTGGCATGTACCCAGAATTACGTGCACAATCGCAAGCTGGTCTAGAAGAAATTGGCTTTGATGGTTATGCGTTAGGTGGTTTATCAGTTGGTGAACCTAAAAACGAAATGATGAATATTCTTGATCATTGTGCTTACAAAATGCCTGAAGATAAACCACGATACTTAATGGGTGTGGGTAAACCAGAAGACTTAGTTGAATCGGTACGTCGCGGCATAGATATGTTTGACTGTGTTATGCCAACGCGCAATGCGCGTAACGGTCACTTATTTATTACTACGGGTATTATTAAAATCCGTAACGCTGTGCATAAAACAGATACCGGTCCACTTGACCCTGATTGTGATTGCCATACGTGTAAAAATTACTCGCGCGCTTATTTACATCACCTTGATAAATGTAACGAAATTTTAGGTGCACGACTAAACACAATACATAACTTACGTTACTATCAACGTGTTATGGAAGGCCTGCGCAATGCAATTAGCGAAGGTAAACTAGAAGAATTTGTAAAAGATTTTTACGCTCGCCGCGGCCAAGACGTGCCAGAGCTTGCAGATATAAAAAATTAAACTTTAAATTTAAAGAGGAAGTATTATGAGTTTATTTATTTCAAACGCACACGCATCAGTTGGCGCTCCTGCAGCCGGTGGCGGTATGGAAATGCTAATTATGTTAGCTATTTTCGGTTTAGTTTTTTACTTTTTAATTTACCGCCCACAAGCTAAGCGCGTTAAAGAGCATAAAGGCTTAATGAATGCGATGGCTAAAGGCGATGAAGTACTAACCCAAGGTGGTTTAGTTGGTAAGATTGTTAAAATTGCTGAAGATAAAGACTTTATCGTTATCTCTTTAAATGAGCAAGCAGAAGTGACAGTACAAAAAGCATCTGTATCTGCTGTATTGCCAAAAGGCACAATGAAGTCGCTATAAAAATAATAAGGACGACCCCGTGTTAAACAAGTTTCCAGTGTGGAAGTATTTACTTGTTTTAGCTGTGGTTGCCATTGGCCTTTTATATGCTTCTCCAAACTTGTATGGCCGTGATCCGGCTATACAAGTTTCGGGTGCTAAAGGTGCTGATGTTGATCTCAGTGTTGTAGACAAAGTAAATGAAACCCTTAAAAAACATAACGTAGCGGTTAAATCAACCAAGCTTGAAGGCGGGCAAATACTTGTTCGTTTCAAAAATGTTGAAGAACAATTAAAAGCGCAAGACTTATTGCGTGACTCGCTAAGTGACGATTACATTTCAGCCATTAATATGGCGCCTGCTCAACCTCTTTGGTTAAAATCCCTTGGCGGAAACCCAATGAAGCTGGGTCTAGATTTAAGTGGTGGTGTACATTTCACCATGGAAATCGACATGGCAACAGCGGTTGATAACCAGCTTGAGCAAATGGAACAAGATTTCCGTAGCGATCTGCGTGAAGAAAAACTTCGCTATCGCAGCGTTCGTCGTGTAGCCGGCTCTGACCGCATGCGTGTTGAAATGCGTAACGAAGAAGATAAAGACGCCGCAGAGCGCTTTTTAGAATCTCGTTATCCACTTAACGTATACATTGATGACAGCAGTAACGATAATGCATTTTTTGCCACCATGAGTGAGCAAAAGCTAAAAGAGATTCGTGATTACGCCATCAAGCAAAACGAAACAATTATTCGTAACCGTATTAATCAAATTGGTGTTGCAGAGCCCAACGTACAACGCCAAGGTGCTGAACGTATTATTGTGCAATTACCTGGTGTGCAAGATACCGCTCGTGCTAAAGAAATTTTAGGCGCTACGGCGACACTTGAATTTCGTGAAGTAGACGAAAACGCTGACCCAAGCGCAGCAGCTCAAGGCCGTATCCCAGCGGGTACTGAAATGATCATGAGCCGCGACGGTTACCCTGTAGTACTTAAAAAACGTATTATTCTTGAAGGTAGCCATATCACTGGCGCGCAATCTGGCGCAGATGAATACCAACGTCCACAGGTAAGTATTTCACTCGACAGCAAAGGCGGTTCAAAAATGAATGCCTTTACTAAGCGTGCTATTGGCAAACGTATGGCAACGGTATTTATTGAATACAAACCATCAGGTAAAAAAGACGAAAACGGAAAAGCACTTCCGCCTATTAAGGTCGAAGAGGTTATTAACGTGGCAACGATTCAAGCTCGTTTAGATCGCTCTTTTCGTATTACCGGTATCGATAACCCAGCAGAAGCACATAACTTAAGTTTACTGCTTCGTGCCGGTGCGCTTGTTGCACCAATTCAGATTGTTGAAGAGCGCACAGTAGGCCCAAGCCTAGGCCAAGAAAACATTGAAGCGGGTATGACCGCGGTTGCACTTGGTTTTGCGTTTGTACTTGCCTTTATGCTTATCTACTACAAGGGCTTTGGTTTAGTAGCTAACTTAGCGCTTGCTGCTAACTTAGTGCTTATTGTTGGAATAATGTCACTTATTCCGGGTGCTACGTTAACCCTACCGGGTATTGCAGGTATTGTACTTACAGTCGGTATGGCGGTTGACGCTAACGTACTTATTTTTGAACGTATTCGTGAAGAGCTGGCCGATGGTCGTAGCCCGCAACAAGCCGTTCATTTTGGTTACGATAGCGCATTTAGCACTATATTTGATGCCAATATCACTACGCTAATTGCGGCAATTATATTGTTTGCTGTGGGCACAGGCCCAATTGCAGGCTTTGCCGTTACATTGGCTATTGGTATTTTAACTTCAATGTTTACAGCCATTGTTGGTACCCGAGCGGTGATCAACTTATTTATTGGTGGTAAACGCATTGATAAACTTTCTATTTAAGGAGCAGACATGCAAATTTTAAGTTTGGGTAGTAGAACCCTTCGTTTCATGTCTCTTCGAAAAGTAGCAATGGGCTTTTCTACGCTATTAATTGTTGCGTCGATAGTTTCAATGTTCACGAAGGGCTTGAATTTTGGTCTTGATTTTACTGGCGGCACAGCGGTAGAAGTGGGTTTTTCTCAGCCGGCAGACCTTAAAAAAGTGCGTAATGTACTTGGTGATAATGGCTTTGCTGATGCATCAGTACAGCTATTTGGTTCGAGCCAAGATATATTAGTGCGCTTAGCGCCACGTGGTAGCGACGTAAAAGCTGAAGTTATTGGTAACCAAGTAATTGATGCACTAAAGAAAGCGGACGACAGCGTAGTAATGCGCCGTATTGAGTTTGTTGGCCCAAGTGTCGGTGAAGACTTAAAAGAGCAGGGTGGCCTAGCCATGTTAACTGCACTTATTTGTATCTTAATCTACGTTGCATTTCGCTTTGAGTGGCGATTTGCTGTTGGTGCTGTAGGCGCGCTATTACACGATGTAATTATTACGTTAGGTTTGTTTTCAATTTTGGGTTTAGAGTTCGATTTAACTATATTAGCGGCAATATTGGCGGTAATAGGTTACTCACTTAATGATACTATTGTTGTATCTGACCGTATTCGTGAAAACTTCCGTAAAGTACGCATCGACGATACCGTTGAAATTATCGATATTTCACTTACGCAAACACTTAACCGTACTCTTGTTACATCAATCACCACTATTTTGGTATTGATTGCATTGTTTGTATGGGGCGGACAAACTATTCATGGTTTTGCTACTGCATTATTGTTTGGTGTATTTATTGGTACGTATTCATCTGTATATGTTGCAAGCTCAGTTGCGCTTGCAATGGGGGTGAGTAAAGAAGATTTAATACCAGAAGTAATAGAAAAAGAAGGTGCAGATCAAGATCCAATGGCAATGCCATAATCTTAAATGCATTAAAAAAACCGCTCAATGAGCGGTTTTTTGTTGCCTGAAATATAAGAATTTGAAATAAATATGTCATACACAGTTGCTATTTTATTGCTCTAATCAAAATGATAATTGAGCCCAGTAGTGACCCTTCAACGACAAGCCTTAGAGGCTATTTTATATAGCGGGGAAGTAGCCACGTTATTTCAGCCTATTTTAGATATATCTGGTCAGCTCATTCTTGGTTATGAGGCACTTAGTCGCGGTCCTCAAAGTAGCCCATTAGAAATGCCCAACACGTTATTTAAAGCTGCGCATCAAGAAGGCCTTATTTCTGAGTTAGAGCTGCTGTGCCGCTCAAAAGCAATAGAAAACTTTGTTAAGCTAAATCTGCAAGGTAAGCTTTTTTTAAATGTAAGCCCAAAAACGTTACTCGATCCTTGCCACCCAAAAGGCGAAACACGACACCTAACCGAGCATTTTGGTTTAGCGACTAATCGTGTTGTTATAGAAGTGACAGAGCAAGACAAAGTAGATAACGACGACTTATTAATTAAAACCATTGCGCATTACCGAGAACTGGGCTTTACCATTGCGATTGATGATTTAGGGGCTGGCTACTCTGGCTTGAAACAGTGGTCGGCACTACGTCCCGACTATGTAAAAATAGACCGCTATTTTATCGATCATTGCGATCAAAGTGAGGTAAAAAAAGAGTTTTTAAAATCAATTATTGTTTTAGCTAAAGCAACAAACACCTTAGTGATTGCAGAGGGCATTGAACGCTCTGAAGAGCTAGCATTGGTTGAAAGTTTAGGCATTAATAACGTACAAGGTTTTTTATTTGAACGACCTAACTTGAAACCAAGCCGTGATTTTAGCTCTGCGCAAATACAAGCCCTTACATTTAAATTATGTGATCAGTTTGACCAATCAATGGCAATTGGTGCGCTAAGCCAGCCACAAAAAGCTATTGCAAGTGATACCCGTTGCAAAAACGCGCATTTACTTTTTGAGCAAGATAAAACAATTATTAGCATACCAGTAATCAATCAACAGGGGCGGCCTGTTGGCTTACTACATAAAGACCAACTTACCGAGGTGTTTGCAGCACCCTACGGTCATGCCCTTTATGATAAGCGCCCTGTTATAGAGTTAATGGATAAACAACCCCTAATTGTTGATGAAGACCAAAAGCTAGATACGGTGAGTAAGCAAATAACTGAGCAAGACTTCGATATTAGGCGCCATATTGTTATTACTAGAGATAGCAATTATTTAGGGCTCGCGCCACTAAGAGATATTTTAAAACACATAACAGAAGAAAAAATTCGCCACGCACAGCACGCTAATCCGCTAACAATGCTGCCAGGTAATGTCGCTATTAACGAGGCTATAGAGCAAAGGTTACGCAATAAAAATAAATTTCACCTAGCTTATATTGATCTGAATCACTTTAAACAGTTTAACGATCTTTATGGCTACGCTAGTGGCGACAGTGTCATTAAATTATTGGCTGATGTAACAGTGCAAGCCTGTGTAAATAGTGCTAACTTTGTAGGGCATATTGGTGGTGACGATTTTATGGTTGTTTTTGATCAAAATGATGCGGTAAGTATTTGTAACCGTATTATTGAACAGTTTGAATATCGTTCTCGTACCTTTTTTACGCCCAACCATATAGCCAGTAAAGGTTATTGGGCTACAAATCGTGAAGGTGAAAAGCAGTTTGTACCGTTACTTACCTTATCAATAGGATTAGTTGAACCCGATTTACAGCAGTGTAAAAATAGCCATCAGGTTGCAGCATTAGCAACGGATGCAAAGAAAGAAGCCAAACGATTTCGTCATAGCTATCTTTTTACATGCAAGCGAAGGCGCCCAGCGCCTGCAGTAGTGCGATTAGCAACTAGTAAAAAGGTAATTTACTAATAGGTGATCATGATGTTGCCATTAAAGTGTATCGTATGCGTAGTTAGCTTGTTGATTGGAAATGCTGTAGCAAGCGAAGTAAATAGTGTAAAAATTCCGAAAGATCAACATGCGCATTTTGCTCGTGATGATTACCTCTATGATATGCTAACCAAGGCATTGATAAGAGCCCAATATCCTGCCGAAATAGAACTTGTTGACGTACACCCGCATCAGCAGCGTAACTTAATGTCACTTGATGACGGCTCGCTTGATTTATATTGGAGCATGAGCAGTCCTGAACGAGAGTCATTAGCCACGGCTATTAAAATTCCATTGTTTAAAGGGTATATAGGTAAAAGAGCGCTAGTTACTAATAAAGAAAATTTAGATAAATTTAAAGACATAAAAACGCTTGAGCAATTATCAAAGCTTAGTTCGGTACAGGGGCACGACTGGCCTGATATGCGCATATTGGTTAATAACGGTTTAAATGTGAGGCCATTATCAAACCTAAAAGCCATGTTTGCGCTTACTAGCCAAGGCCGCATAGATTATTTTCCGCGCTCATTTATTGAAGTAAATTCTGAGCTTTTAGAGCCACAGCATAAAAATTTACGTGTTGTGCCTAATTTATATATTAGCTACCCAACAGCGTTGTATTATTTTGTCTCTAAGGATAAACCCGAATTAGCGAAAGCGGTTGAGCAGGGAATAAAAATAATGCAGCAAAATGGCGAGTTTGATGCGCTATTTTATGAATACTTTGCAACAGATTTAAACTCCCTTCCTTATACAAAAGGGGAAACTATTGAAATTAAATTGGTAAACCCTTACTTTTAAAAACAAAAAAGGAGCCTAGGCTCCTTTTTTAGTTGTACCAATTATATTGGTAAAAGCAATTTATTAGCGAAGTAACGACTCAGTTAACACTGGACGAATTTCACGAATAATAGCTTGAGTCAGTTTTGGTGCGCCACAAATGATATTGCCACTGTGGTTATAGTTATTACCACCAGCAAAATCGACAACCATACCACCCGCTTCTTTAACCATTAGCTCGCCTGCAGCAGAGTGCCAAGGTTTTAAGCCAATTTCAAAAAAGCCATCAACACGGCCAGCTGCAACATACGCCATGTCTAATGCAGAACAACCTGCACGACGAATATCAGCAGTATGAACAAATAACGCTTTAAACGCTTCAGTGTATGCGTCTGTATGTTGTTTATGCTTAAAAGGGAAGCCCGTTGCTAAAACTGTACCAGCAAGAACGGTTGTTTTGCTTACGCGTAAACGTTTGCTGTTAAGTTGTGCGCCTTGACCTTTAGATGCAGTGAAAAGCTCACCACGGATTGGATCATAAATAA
Organism: Pseudoalteromonas sp. NH0006-46; assembly: GCF_057547735.1. Taxonomy (NCBI): domain Bacteria; kingdom Pseudomonadati; phylum Pseudomonadota; class Gammaproteobacteria; order Alteromonadales; family Pseudoalteromonadaceae; genus Pseudoalteromonas; species Pseudoalteromonas sp. NH0006-46. Next base: position 238,591 of record NZ_BAAJML010000002.1, read on the forward strand.
CGGCTTGGTCTAAACGACCTTTAACTTTAAGTGCAATAGAGATTGCGTAATGTGGGATACCTTTGATGAAGTTTGTTGTTCCATCGATAGGATCTACAATCCATTGGTAATCATCATCCTTGCCTTTATGTTCACCTAGTTCTTCGCCCACAACAGAGTGAGTAGGGTAAGACTGTAAAATAGTGTCACGGATTACGGCTTCGGCTTCTTTATCAATATTAGTTACTAAGTCGTTAGCGCCTTTTTGTTGCACTTCAACTTTTGATAAGTCTTCGCTAGCGCGAAGTAAAATTTTGCCTGCGTTACGCGCAGCGCGAACCGCAATGTTTAACATTGGATGCATGGAGTTACCTTTGGGTTGTAAAAGAACGTTTGTATATTTCAGCCGGCGTATTTTAGCTACTTTTGACATAAAGTAAACAATAAACCCTAAATACTTGTGAGTGTTTTTTGTACAGCATTGAAAGTGTTGCACATTTAATTTAAATCATCGTGTATCTGCTCTATTACATATAAAAACTATAAAAAAGCACTTTACCTAAAGTTAGCTTGAGGTTTTATGATGCGTTTAAATTAACTCACAAGGACACAGTATGTATTTAGAACACGTAAACTTAGTTGTTAAAAACATCGATACCATGATTCGTTTTTACCAAGCTATTTTCCCGCATTGGGTAATACGAAGCGAAGGACGGGGTGATTGGTATGGAAAACCAAGGCGTTGGATCCACTTTGGTGACGACACGCAATATATAGCAATGAGCGATCATGGTGAGGGTGAAAACAGAGCGCTTTCAGGACATCAAGTTGGTTTTGCTCACTTTGCTTACGTAACGGCTAATTTAGATAATACGGTATCACGTTTAAATAAAGCGGGTTTTGCAGCATATAAGCACGGTACTAAAAATCCATTTAGAAAAAACATCTACTTCAGAGACCCTTCGGGTTTTGAGGTTGAGTTTGTAGAGTATTTGTCCGATGTTCCTGCTGAGCGAAATAATGATTTATAAGCCTGCAATTATAATATGGCTGCTAAAAAGCAGCCATATTAAAGCAAATACGGTTGTACTTATTTGTTACTTACCCCTAGCTGTGCCTTCAAATCGTTTGCAAAGCTAATAAACTTTTCTTTTATGGTACGCTTTACCTTTACTTCAACCGACCCTAATATTGCTTTGCCTTCAATATGAATGGTAGGGCCTTGGCGCTTATTTAATGTGACTGATTTGTTTTCTAAGGTGCTTAAAATACAAAACATTTTAGACACTACATTAACATGCTCGGGTACATAAATTTCGTCGCTACCAAAAATACAATTAACATGAATTGTCACGTTTTGATGTGTAAATATAGCGTCGGTGAAATCGAGTACCACAGAGCCCATATAATTATTTAGGTAAATATTTTTAGGCACTACCCATTGTCCGCTTCTCTCGTTTGAGCCCAAAATACTACGAAGTGTAATATCGTCATCACTATGCTGTTGTGCACTGTAATTTGGCGTAAACTGCGATTGTTTTTCAGCTTTGTATTGCTTGTCGGTATTAAGTGTTAGGTCTTCTACTAACGTTAGCAGCACTAAATTGTCTTTGGCGTCCATTGCTTGATCTAATCGTCTTTCAAATGCCTCAACCGATATAACGCCATGGCTATAGTTATAAATTAACTGATCAATCACCTGTTCGCGTACTTGCTCTATTGGGCGGTCTTCAACTTTAACTGACATGAGTAATTCCTTATTGTATTTGCTATTAGCTAACTAGATAGCAAACCGTATACCACAATTAATTTTATTTATAATCAATGATTTAGTTTTATAGTGCTGAATTGTTAGTTGTTATATTAACGATACATTAACCAAAATAGCAATAATCTAGTAATTTTCACACTTTGAGAAAGTTTTACTCACTTCCCTGTAAATAGGGGGAATACGCCAAAGCTGTAACAATACAAATTTATCATTAAGTGATTGATTTTTAATGTTAAATAAAGTTGGCTTGATGTTCGCATTAGTTAAAGTGTCTTTAATCAAAAGGAGAAAGATTATGAAAACATTTAACAAATCTATTATCGCCGCGTTAGTTCTTGGTACAACAGCAATGGGTGCACATGCAAACAGCTGGGAAAACGAAAGTAAAGATGCTTGGATTGATGGCAAGGCAGAAACTGTGCTTCTTATGAACACAGACCTAAACAACTTTGACATAAACACTGATGTAACAAATGGCAAGGTAGTACTTACAGGTAAAGTTGATAGCGAAGTAGAAAAAGAGCTAGCAGAAGAACTTGTACTTAGTCTAGATGGCGTCATGGACGTTGAAAACAGCCTAACCGTTGTTAAAAACATGAGCGCTAAACATACAGATTCTAAAATGATGGATGATGATAACGACCTAACGGACGCTAAAATCACCACCGTTATTACAACACGTTTCCTATTTGATTCAGAAGTAGGTGGAACCGATATTGATGTAGATACCGATAATGGTGTTGTTACATTAAACGGTTCGGTTGAATCATCAGCGGAGAAGCAGTTGGCAATCGAAATTGCTAAAAATGCTGAAGACGTTCGTGATGTGGTAGATAACTTATCTATCGTAGCTGAATAACGTTATACTCAAAGCCCAGCATTGCTGGGCTTTTTGTTTTTAATTGTTTGAAGGAGCTAAATAATGGATATCATTCGTATAATACTGTCTGTTTTGCTGCCACCACTGGGTGTTTTTTTACAAGTGGGCTTAGGCATGCATTTTTGGATTAATATTTTATTAACGCTATTGGGTTACTTCCCTGGGTTAATACATGCAATTTATATTATTGCTAAAAAATAATGCGTTGCTGAGTTATGTTTATGCTAGTTGTAAGTAAATATCGCTCAGCGCATTCAATTAATAAATATTATTTTTAATGGTTTTTACCGTACCCACTCAAAATTTTCCCAAATTTAACCACTCTGCCCCTTTAAAAGATTACAATTTAAGCAGTTAGCTTACTGATTGTTAAAATAAAGGTTTTTGGTAGTGACAAGCCCTAAAAAAGTTTTTATACTGCAACCCGCTTTAGTCGCTCTGTGGCTAAACGCTTTAAAAATTAACTGCCTTGCAGTTATATAAAGTTGGCCCCTTAGCTCAGTTGGTTAGAGCACACGACTCATAATCGTTAGGTCCCCAGTTCGAGTCTGGGAGGGGCCACCACTTTTCAAATCTTCATAAGTATATTCTAGTAAATACCAATTTATTACACACTCAAAACGCTAATTTCTATATTATTTATTTTGCTTAACTTATATCTTGATTCTTAATTAATCTATTAACTTTCTTATTGCAATCAATAATATAGATGTGTATTTTATTGGGTACAACAATGTGTTGTTTAAATATATCTAAAAGGAAGTACCATGAAAATGAATAAAGTAGCACTCTTATTATTAAGCTCAGTTTTTGCCACCCCAGCTGCATTTGCAGAAACACCTAACTTTAATTATGTGTCTGGCGGTTACTTAAATGCAGATCTTGATGGCGATGATGCAAATGGTTGGACGCTTGATGGTAGTAAATTACTAGGCGATAACTTTTTTGTTTCTGGTCAATATAAGACTGTAGGCGACTCAGAAGATGGTTTGGATGTAGATCTAAATTGGTTGAGCGCAGGCGTAGGTTACCGCACTGCAATGAGTGAAAGCACTGACTTTTATGGTTTAGTAACGTACGAAAACATTGAAACTGAAGTATCGTACAGCGGTAGTGATTTGTCGGATGATGAAAATGGCTATGGATTATCTGTGGGTGTTAGATCAATGCTAACTGATAGCATCGAAATTGATGGCCGCTTAGGTTACATTGATATTGCAGATGACAGTGAAACAGCTATTACGTTAGGTGCTCGTTATTATATAAATACAAACTTTTCTGTAGGTACTAGCTACACCACAATAGATGATTTAGATTATATTAGCTTAACTGCACGTTACAGCTTTTAATCACCAGCAGTTAATTGAGCGCACTAAGAGGTGCGCTTAATTGTTTATGTTGCTTTAGGCAATTAGCACTTCCTAATTTACTTGATATGTTTCATTACTACGAATGTAAATAGTTGCAGGAATATTGCTTTTGTTTTCAAGCGAGTGAATGAATTTTCCCGCAGATTCTATATAGCTGCCTGCACTTAGGTTTTGTAAGTTACCTTTTGAGCTGTATTGCACACTGCCTGCAATTATTACTGCGCGAAACTCATATGTATTTGTGCTAATTTCTCCCTTAAAACCGGCTGGTAGTTTTATCATTGAGCCATAGCTTGCATCTGTATTTCCCCACAGAAACGTTGTTTGTACTGCATTAGCATTAATATTATTTATGTCGCTTTTGTTTAGCCAAACCAGGTTGTCTTTATGTAAGTTTAATGGGCGTTCGCCATTATCAAACTGTTTGTTTGTAGGTTTTACTAAATAAGGACCAGAATCTATTTCTAGGTAAATTAGATTTGTAGTGCCATTAGCTGCAGTAGTGTGGTTTTCACCGGCGGGTTGTGTCCAAAATGATCCTGTTGGCATCCACATTTTTTCAGCTGTGGGGTCGTCATTGTGCATTTGACCTTCAATTACGATACCTCGGTAAGTAATGTTATGAATGTGCGGCGGAGACTCGAACCCTTTTTTAAAGCGTACTAGCATACCTGTTGGAGTGTCTGCAGTACGATCGCCCCACAAATCAGCTGCACCAGGACTTTGCTCGCCTCTTAATGGGTTTAAGTAGCCCCATTTTACTTTGTTGGCAGGTATTACTTTTGACTCGTGTTCGTCTGCAAAAGTAGGTGCAGATATAAGCGAAGTTGTGAGCATTAAAGCTGATAAAGCAATTTTACATTTCATAAATAGTTTCCTTTACGTTGAATACAGACACAATAGCGAGTGTTTATCATTCGATAAATAGGCTAATGTTTAATACAGTTTCGTTAAAACGTGAATAATAGTTTTTTAGGGCCTGTTTATCTCTCAAGGTTGAATTTGCACCAGTCTGTTTGGTATTTAGACAAGGCAGAGCCTATGCTGTGTCGTCTGAAATGGGACGTAATTTAATGCGTGTTTTGCTCAATGATATTATGAATGCCCATAGTTCTATAACATTGAGGTTGCATGCAAGTGATAGCCGTGCCGATTTTTATCGTGATAGGGTTGATGTTGCACTAAGGGCGATGAAAAAAGGCGTAGCCCAGGATCTTAACTTATATGGGTTTAAAATTTGTAATATTCCACACGTGGTGTGTGCTTCACCTAGTTACTTAAAACTCAATGGCGAGCCGTGCGTGCCGAGCGACTTAAGCGAGCATAATGCATTACTTTATAAACTTTACGAAGTCGTGCATGCTGATTGGGAATTTTATGATAATACGCAGCAATACAAAGTTAAAATGAACAGTGATAGGGCTGTAAACGATGGTGATATTGTAAGGCGCTGGTGTATTGATGGTGCCGGGATCGCTAAAAAGTCAGCTATTGATGTGGCAGACGATTTGCTTAGCGGTAAGCTCAAACGAATAATTCCCAATTATAAAGTCCCGTTAACAGAAATGTGGCTAGTGCTTCCGAGCAGGCAGTTTATTTCGCCTGCAATAAGGCTGATACGTGATGAGTTAAAAAGTAAAATAATGGCGCTTAGGGCATCGCTATTGGCAGAGCATATTCTTAGTGAAGATGAGTGGCCCTGTGACGACTAGCACAAGGCCGTATTTGTGTTAGTTTTTACGGTAAATCTCGTGATCCATGTCGTAAATATTGACGCTTAAACTGTCAGATTCCCTGCAATAGGTTTTTAAACACGCAAGTAGGTGCTCACTTAACATTTGCTTTTGCTCTACTGTTCGCCCTGCCATAATATGCGCCTGTACATGTATAAACCCTTCTTTGCCTACACCTAACTGATACTGCTGATATGCAACTGCGCGAGTTTTAATAGTTTCTAAATCAAATAAACCGCTTTCGAATGTACAGTTATGAATTTTTTCAACCAGTACTTGAGGTAATACAGGTAGGTCTTCTGAGTGCTCAATAATAATGTGCGGCATGTGGGTGGTTCCTATTGGTTACGGCATTAAGCGTGTCGTTAATTGTAACAAATACACGAGGACTCGCTAAACCCCATACGGCTAAAATGTTTGTTTTAAACTAATTTAATTGTGCTGATTTTTGATGTTAGTATAAAAACACACAGGTGAACCCAAGCTTATTGAAATAAGCGTATAAAAACCGAGTTTAAGTTAAGGATGAATATGAAACTTCAGCAAAAAATTAAACGTTTAGCCCTGCTTATGGGCGCAGTGGTTACGTTAAGTGCCTGCTCTGATGATGTTGCGTCAGTGAGTTTAGGTTTGTTTACTACAAAAGATGTGGTGGTGAACTCGCAGCAAGATCCGATTATTAAAGGCGTAACGTGTCACATCAGTCATGTTGAGGCCGACTTAGACTTTTCTGATCCGTCAGATATGTCGATTGCGTGTCGTCAAACAGGGCCTATCACCGCGGAGCAATTACAAGAAATTGATCGTAGTAAGTCTGGAGAGGTGGTGTTTAAGTCATCAAAGAGCGTTTTATTTAAATCGTTAAAAGTGCGTCGAATATACGATGCAAAAACGCGTACTTTATTGTACTTGTCGTATTCAACAAAAGAGTCGAGCGGCAGCCATCACCATGCATTATCAACTGTACCGCTATATAACACAAAGGCGTGGCAATGGGCACAAGAACAAGAATAACTAAATTAAGAGCACACTATGTTAGCGTTATTTAAATCAGCGCCCTTGTTAGAGCAACAAGAGCAACAATGGCTTATTGATACTTTTATTTGGGCTGTCGAAAATTTTGATGCTGCGTTTTTTACCAAACACACACAAATAATATTGCCTACAGGGCAATACTTTCCTGATTCGGTATCAAGTATTGAGCAAATGGCCACAAGCGTATTTAAACGAGTCACTTCTTATGCGGGAATGAGCGCATGGCCAATTCAATTAGTTGCGCCCCAGCAATTACAACCGCAAGTGTTTCCACGTTTTGAGTTTAGTAGTGCAATTCGTGGTGAGGGCTGTCAGTTAATTGTGCCGCCGAGCCATGCTATTAATATTTCGTTTAACCCTAATCAAATAAATCAGCCGCAAGATTTAGTAGCCAGCTTTGCCGGAACTCTGGCTACAATTATGATTCATCATGTTGGTGTATTACCCCCAGGTGGAAAAGAATTTTTACCTCAAGCAGCTGATGCGCTTGCCTGCTTTTTAGGGTTTGGTGTAATGATGAGCAATACGGTGTATCAGTTTAAAGGCGGATGTGGCTCTTGTTATAACCCGTACGCAAACCGTGAAGCACAATTGAGCGAAACACATACGGTATTTATGCATGCATTAGTTTGCTACTTTAAAAAAGACACCCTCTCTAAAAAGCACTTAAAGCCCCATTTACGAAGCCAGTTTAAAAAAGCGCAAAAAGAAATTAAAGCCCTAGTGAGTGAATCGGCTAATCCGTTATTACTAGCTTATGCACCTAACTAGCAAGGACGCGTGTGGTTTATTTAGATGAATTTTTATTAATTGTGATTGCTCACTTTTTTGCTGTTGCGAGCCCAGGTCCTGATTTTGCTGTTGTGCTTAAGCAAAGTGTACAACAAGGTAGGCGAAACGCATTATGGACGAGTGCAGGTGTTGGCGGCGCTATTTTGTTGCACATCGCTTATTGTGTATTAGGTGTGGCGCTTATTTTATCTCAATCGCCCAGCTTATTTATGGCACTTAAGTATGTTACAGGCGCTTATTTGACTTACCTTGGCATACAAGCATTAAGAGCCGCTAAGCCGAGTGAATCATCAGCCGATAATATTGAAAACAAACAAGCCCCTGAAGAGTCTATTTGGGTTGCTTTTAGGCGTGGTTTTTTCACTAATGCACTAAATCCAAAAGCAACGTTGTTTTTTATGTCGTTATTTACCTTGGTGATAAGCCAAACAACGCCACTGAGTATACAAATTGGTTACGGTATTTATATGGCGCTTGCCACATGGGCATGGTTTTCTGCGCTCTCGTTGGTACTTTCTAAAGCCTATGTTCGTGGTTTTTTTCAGCAACACGGCTACTGGTTTGACCGAGGTATTGGCGTTATTTTAATTGCGTTGGCTATTCGCGTTGTTATTTAATTTATGCAATACAAGTAGGAGTAAATATGCCCTTATATAATTTTTCGTTTGGATCTAACATGTCGTCTAATCGTTTGTTGGCACGTTTGCCAAATGCTAAACGTATTGGTACAGCAGTACTTAAAGGGTATGAGTTGACCTTTGATATGCTTTTTTCTGATGGCTCAGGTAAATGCAGCATTCAAAAAGCTGATAAAGCGGATGCCCTAGTATACGGTGTAGTATATGAAATTAACGCTGACGAAAAAGTCACTTTAGATGCAATAGAGGGCCCTGGTTACGATTGTGTAGATATAACGGTTGAGCTGTTAACCGGGGAAATTATTGATACTCATTGTTATATTGCTAATACTCATGACGAGAGTATTTTACCCTACGATTGGTACGTTAAACACGTTCATCGCGGAGCACTTGAAGCGGGCGTACCAAAGGCTTACAGTGATGCCATACTTAATCGCCCACAAAAGAGTGATCCTAATAAAGAACGCGCAGCAATAGAATTTGCAGTGCATCAATAATAAAAGGACTGATATGAAACTGACCAAATTAGCGGCTTTTGCACTGCTAGCCAGTACTACTTTTAGCAGTTGGGCACAGGTTGACACTAACAAAATAGAAGACGTAATTAAAACCTCTATGGCACGCTTTGATGTACCAGGAATGGCGGTTGCGATTGTTGAAAATAACGAGGTTGTGCTAGCAAAGGGGTTCGGTACGGCAAACCTAAATACAAAGGCTGAAGTAAATAAAGATACGTTATTTGGTATAGCATCAAATACAAAAGCATTTACCAGTGCTGCGTTAGCTAAATTAGTCGATGAGGGGAAATTACGCTGGGACGACCGCGTAATAGACCATTTACCCGAATTCAGGTTATACGACTCATATGTAACCCGTGAAATGCGAGTTCGTGATTTATTAAGCCACCGCAGTGGCTTAGGGCTTGGGCAAGGCGACTTAATGATTTGGCCAAGCACAGATAAATCAGTCGCTGATATTCTATCGGGGTTAAAATATTTAAAACCAGCTAGCAGTTTTCGTAGTAGGTACGCATATAACAACCTGATGTTTGTGACTGCGGGTGAAGTTGTAGCGCGTGTATCTGGAATGAGTTGGAACGATTACGTTGAAAAACATATTTTACAGCCACTAAAAATGACCAATTCACGCGCAGGTTTTTCGCGTATTCCAAAAAGTAACAAAAACTGGGCAATAGGGCATATTCCTATGGAGGGGAGCCTGCATCCATTTTTTGTAAATTACTTAGAAGATTTTAGAGGAGCAGGCGCTATCGCATCCAGTGTAAGCGATATGAGTCAATGGCTACTAACTCAACTCGCTGGTGGCAAAATGCCCAATGGCGAGCAATTGTTTAGTGAAAAACAACAAGCGCAAATGTGGCACCCACATATAACCTCTATGGCGTCTAAAAGTGCCTTTGAGGCATATCATCAACAGTTTAGAGGCTATGGGTTAGGTTGGAGTATAGAGGACTACCACGGGTTTAAAAAACTAGGCCACGGTGGTGGTATTTTAGGGATGGTGTCGCAAGTCACTTTGCTTCCAGAAAAAAAGCTCGGTATTGTTATTTTGTCTAACCAGCAAGCATTTAGTGCCTTAAGTGCAGTTACACACGAAGTACTTGAGGATGTGCTCAATCTAGAGGATAAAGATTGGGTCGAAGATTTGGCCAAAAAGCATTTTGAAGGCAAACAAAATGCGTACGCTAATGCTACACCATCTGCACCTGCGGATTATCAGCCACAGTTACCTAATATTAATTACACGGGCACATTAAATGATGACTGGTATGGCGATGTCATTATTGAAGAGCTAGATGGTAAGTTACGAATTGATTTTACTCATACAAAGCGTTTAAAGGGGGAGCTTGAGCACTACACTGGCAACACGTTTATTGTTAAGTGGGACGAAAAGCTACTTGAGGCCGATGCGTTTATACATTTTGAAATGAGCACTGCAAACCGTGTAAAGCGTGCGAGCATGCAGGCGGTTTCAACAGCGGTTACCGACTTTAGTTTTGACTTTAGAAATCTAAATTTAAAAACCAAATGATTAACGCTCGGGTTATATAGTTATACACCAAAGTCACAAAGCCACCGTTAGGTGGCTTTGTTATATTAAACGCTCATATTAGTTTGCTTAGGAGCATTTTATGCGTACTGCAGTTATTTCACACCCTCATTGCCGTAAACATAAAATGATAGACGACCACCCAGAGTGCCCCGAGCGCTTAGATGCAATTACCGACCGCTTACTCGCCAGTGGCGTCGATGTGGGGCTAAAGCATTTACAAGCGCCTAAAGCTCAGCGAGAACATTATTTATTAGCGCACGATGAGTCGCTTGTTAACTTAGTTGAGCGCTTAATTCCTCAAGAGGGGTTAAATAGCCTCGATGGCGATACATGGCTTTGCCCTGAATCACTTAAAGCGATTGAGCGCGCTGTTGGTGCCGGGCTGTTAGCTGTAGATGAAATACTAGCAGATAAGCTAGATGCGGCTTTTTGCTCTGTACGCCCGCCTGGTCATCACGCAAACAAAAACGCATCATCTGGATTTTGCGTATTTAACAACTTAGCTATTGCTGTTAAGTATGCCCAAAGCAAGGGAGTTAAACGAATTGCGATTGCTGATTTTGATGTGCACCATGGCAATGGAACCCAAGATATTTTTATTGATGATGAAAGTGTATTGCTTTGCTCGTTATTTCAATACCCGTTTTACCCAAATACAGCTGTAAAAAACAATAGCCATATTGTTAATTCGCCGTTACCCATTGCCAGTAATGGCGACGATTTAAAAGAGGTGTTTAATACTCAATGGTTAGAAAAATTAAAGGCTTTTAAGCCCGAGTTGTTATTTATAAGTGCAGGTTTTGACGCACATGTAGAAGATGACATGGCAAGTCTGAACTTTGTAGAAGACGATTATATTTGGTTAACTGAACAGCTATGCAAAGTCGCAAAAGAAAACGGCTGTAGCGGGATTGTATCGTATCTGGAGGGAGGTTATGCGCTATCAGCATTGGGTAGAAGTGCTGTAGCGCATATTAAAGTGCTTAGCGAGCAATAGTGATTAACACTGTGTTTAAAGCCCGAGTAAATCAAATGCCTGTGAAGTAGTTAGCGTTTTAATTTTACCTAGACAACAATGCCCTTCATTTAATAAATGAGCAGTAACAAGCTGTGCTAGCTGTTCTTCAGTTAAGGCTGAGCAAAGTTGACCCTGCAAGTTAAGGTATTCACCTTGTTTATTAAGCACTCTCACATCGTTTAGTTCACTTGAAGTAATGCCATGTAAGCACTCATTTTGATCTTGCTGGTTGTGTGCTATTTCAAGCTCATTATAGATAACCATTAACTGTGGAAAGCTGTTTAACATAGTTAGCCTACGGTCACTTCGTATGAAGTAAATTTTCGTATATTAATAACGCCGTTATCAAATATTAAATATTGGCCTTTAATACCTTGTAAAATACCGCTTACAACGGGGTTTTTATCAAAGTTAAATGAGCTGATTTTGGTTGGGTATTCAGTGACTGGAAAGTTTAAATCAACCACGTCTTCATCTAATTGCTCTATGGCTGTTGCGCCAAATAGCTCACTAAGCTCGTTTAATTTTTCGCTAATTTGCGGAATAAGTTCAGCGGCAGCGGCTTTGAGATCTATAGCTTCGTTCTGACCTTTAAGCATATTACGCCAGTTAGTTTTATCGGCAATAAACTCGGCTAATGCAACTTCTACCAAGCCCGACTGCAAGCGTGTTTGCACTTTAAATATAGGTAAAGCCTGAGTGGCGCCTTGATCAACCCAACGCGTAGGAATTTGTGTATGGCGTGTGATTCCCACCTTTAAGCTTGAGGTATTAGCTAAATACACATAATGTGGGATCATACAGTTTTCTTCGCCCCACAGTGGCTCTCTGCATGTGCCTTGATCGTAATGGCAAGTTTCAGGTTTCATGATGCACATATCGCAGCTAGCCAGCTTACGCATACATACAAAACAATGGCCTTGAGAATAACTTTTTTTGGTTTTTTTACCGCAGTTAGCGCACAAAATAGTGCCGCTAAAAGTAAGCGTTAACTCTTTACCTATAAAGGCATTTAAATCAACTAGCTCATCACCAACGGGAAGATGATATTGAACGGGTTCTGTTAAACTCGATTTTAATTTACGCAGTGTGCCTTGCATCTTTACATAGCCCCTAAAGATGTTTAAAAAGAAGAGTCTAACATTTTTAAACTGTATTGGCTTTTTAAGAAGTTAATGTACTCAGGATAAGGTAATGCTTTAGCGTATAAATAGCCTTGTGCGCGGTCTGCATTCATTTGTTTTAATAGCTGGTGGATCTCTTGGGTTTCAACACCTTCTACAGTAATTGATAAATTAAGCTGATGCGCCATATCAATTGATGTTTGCACTATGACTTGGTGAGCTGGATTATTGACTAAGTCAAAAACGAATGACTTGTCTATTTTTAGTTCGCTAAAATGGTAATTAACAAGGTAGCTCAGTGATGCGTAACCTGTACCAAAGTCATCCAGTACAACTTTTATGCCCAAAGCTGATAATTCATCAACTAATTTAATAAGCACGTTTTGGCTTTCTACAAAAGCAGATTCAGTTAATTCAAACTTAAGTAAGTGAGCGGGAGCCTGATGCTTAATTAATATATTTTCTATTTTTTCAGCTAAGTTATTAATGGCTAAGTTTTTAGCACTTAAGTTAACACTAATTGTGTGCTCTTTATGGCCGCTGTTAATTAGCTCTACAATATCTTTACAAGCTTGTTCAATAACCCATAAGGTGAGCTCGTTAATTATGCCTGTATGTTCAGCCAAAGTTATAAGCTCTTCAATCGAAATATTATTATAGGTTGGGTCAGGCCAGCGAAGAAGTGCTTCAGCTCCTGTGACTTGATTATTGACTAAATTTATTTGTGGCTGGTAATACAGGGCAAGTTGGTTTGTTTTGATCGCTTTTTGCAAATGAGCTGCCAAACTAACATCCATTATTATGTTGTTATTAACCGCAGACGACGCAACGCGATCTACACGCCCTTTGGCATCTTTTAAAGCTAAATAACCGCGCTTTAACCAGTATTCAAAATCATTACTTTGGTTTGCACTACTAATGCCTATTGTGTAATTGAGCTGCAGGCTTAAACCTTTAATTTCATATTGCTTAGGAAGGTTACTAATTACTTTTGCAAGCACCGTTTTGAGTATATCTGAGTTTTGAGTTTTAGTTGAAATACAAGCAAATACACCACTGTTTAAGTCAGCCAGCCGAGGACTGTTATTTAAATCGGTTTCAAGATTTGTAAACTCTCTTTCATGCATTAATTCATTTTCTAGATGCTCAGCAATATGCTTTATGAGGGTATAACCTTGGGTTGATGTAATGATGGTATTAAGCGAATTAAAATGACATATTTTAATTAAGCACAAAGTGGTAGAGCGGTTTTGGCTTTGCAGTGCCATAAATGCTTGTTTGAGCTTAGAGCTATTGAGCAACTTAGTTTGCTGAGTGTGGGTAGCATGATATAAAGCACGTTCTCGTTGATAGCGTACGCGATCTGCCAACGCCATAGCCATTAATACAATTTCACATAAAATTGCCACCAAAAAGGCATGGCGAGAGGTAAAACTGTAATCAATAACGCCTGTGAGCTCTAGTGGTTGTATTAATGCACCTAAAATGAGTGGCACCCACGAAAAAACGTAAAATTTAGCCCATCTAAAACCACTACGTAGCTTTTTATAAATTAATATAGAGCATGCAACATATAATAGCCCTAATACGCAAAAGAAGAGTGGCGCAGCGATGTTTTCAGGAATAAAAAAACTAGCTACCCCCAAAATAAACATAAGATAAAGCAAGGCTTTACTCATAGTGTATCGCCAGCACTTATCTTTATGGTAGCGTAAAAACATAGTACAAAAGGCGAGAGTAAAAAACGAAACTGCGTAATTACTCACAATGACTTTGTGATGAAAAAATAGTTGCCACTCTAAAGGCCAGAGGTAAAAACCAAATCCAAGCACAATACCCATTAGTATCAGTGCGCTAATTATGTAACCTATATAAACAAGGTAAACACGGTCTTTTATGCCAAAATAGAGTACTAGGTTGTACAGTGCAGCCATGAGTAATACGCCAGCAAATATTCCCCAAATACCTGTTTGAGAACGCATGAGATCTACAAATTCTTTATCGCGGTATAAATTGATAGGTGTTTTGCTAATGCCTACCGTATCTACCTTAATTACGAGGCGCTGCGATGACTTTTGCTCCATTAAAAAGTTGATGTGTGGCACGCTGTACTGAAACAAAGTCAGTTTTTCTTCTCTATCGCCTAATTTATATGTTTGTAGTATCTGGTTTTGTTTGTCTAAACGATACACTGTTAAGTGATCGGCCATTGGGTTATCAAAGTGAGCCACCACCTTTTGACTTTTTTGGCTTTTGTTTTCTAAATCAAGAAACAGCCAATAATTTTGCTGAGTAAAGCTCCAAGGAATTTCTGAAAAAGGGGCATGGGTGAGTAAATTCGGTTGCTTAATAATTGTATCGAATGTTTTGCTTTTGGTTTCATCAATGTAGTAGGCGTGATTGAGGTACATTGGTGATGTTTTATCAATTGTGTAACGAGTAGGCACTACTAAATTAGAAGCCAATGTATTGATAATAAAAAATATAAATATCAAAATGGCAACAGCTAGTGAATGGTAGCGTAAAGCTCTAAGTTCCAATGTATGCTTACTTTTTAAAAAATTTTAATCAGTGTAGCACTAAAAAAGCGCAGGCGAACTGCGCTTTTTTAGTTAAATTAACTGGTTATACCAATCAATTATTACTAACTTACTGCTCGCGGGCAATGGCACGATAAGCAATATCAGTACGGTATTCCATGCCGTCCCAGTTAATACCTTTAATCAGCTCATAAGCACGTGCTTGAGCCTCGGTTACGGTATTACCTAGCGCAGTTGCACATAAAACGCGTCCGCCAGCAGTCACAACGTCATTACCGCTTTGTTTAGTACCTGCATGAAATACTTTTTCGCCAGCAGGGTAGTTAACTTGTAAGCCTGAAATAGCATCACCTTTAGGATAATCTCCTGGGTAACCTTTAGCCGCAAGCACGACACCTACCGCTGCGCGTGGGTCAAACTCAATGGTGGTTTTATCAAGCTCTACACGATTAGCCGCTTCTATCAGCTCAACTAAATCTGATTGTAAACGCAGCATCATAGGTTGTGTCTCAGGGTCGCCAAAACGACAGTTATACTCAATCACTTTAGGTGTACCTGAGCTGTCTATCATTAAACCTGCGTATAAAAAGCCAGTGTACGGATGACCTTCTTTTGCCATGCCTTCTACTGTCGGGATGATCACTTCATCCATAATGCGTTGGTGGATTTCGTTTGTCACCACTGGCGCAGGAGAGTAGGCACCCATACCGCCAGTATTCGGACCCGCATCGCAATTATAAGCACGTTTATGGTCTTGGCTTGTTGCAAACGGTAGAACGTTTTTACCATCTACCATCACAATGAAAGACGCTTCTTCGCCATCCAAAAACTCTTCAATTACTACGCGGCTACCTGCATCACCAAAGGCATTGCCCGCTAGCATATCGCGAATAGCGTCTTCAGCTTCGCGCTCGTCCATTGCGACAATAACGCCTTTACCTGCGGCTAAACCGTCAGCTTTAATTACAATTGGCGCGCCTTTTTCTTTTAAATATGCAAGGGCAGGGTCTATTTGTTCAAATGTTTGGTAGTCGCCAGTAGGAATATTGTGGCGTGCTAAAAAATCTTTCGTGAATGACTTCGAACCTTCAAGCTGGGCAGCACCCGCTGTTGGACCAAATATAGCCATATTATGTTCACGAAATTTATCCACAACACCCAATACTAACGGTACTTCAGGCCCTACAATGGTAAGTTCAACATTATTTTGCTGAGCAAAGTTTAATAACCCATCTAAATCTTCAACATTAATTGCAACATTTTCGAGTTTAGGTTCAAGGGCTGTACCCGCATTACCTGGAGCTACAAATACCGTGTTTACTTTTGTGTTTTGAGCGGCTTTGAACGCAAGTGCGTGTTCGCGGCCGCCGCTGCCAATGACTAATACATTCATGGCGTACTATTCCTATTTAAAGCGGTTTTTTAAATTTAAGCGTCATACGGTCGCTTTCACCAATAGCTTTATATTTTTCAGCGTCTTGTTCGCCAAGTCTTAAGCTAGGTGGTAGCGTCCACACCCCTTTAGGATGATCGGCTGTATCTTTTGGATTAGCATTAATTTCACTAGTTGCTGCTAGCTCAAATCCTGCTTGCTTTGCAAGGTCAACCACGTAGCTCTGTTTCATATAACCTGATGTTTTCTGATCGTCGTCAGCACGGTTTTCGGCTAAACGATGCTCAACTACACCCAATGTACCACCTGGTTTTAGTGCTTTATAAAACGCTTTAAATGCGCTTAATGCACCGTCTGTATCTTTACCCATGTACCAGTTATGCACATTGCGGAAGGTAAGTACCATATCGGCAGATTCTGCAGGTGCAATATCTAGGTGGGTTAAAGGGGCAAACTCTGTAATTTTAACATTACTAAAGCGTTCGTCTTCAGCTACTTTTTGTTTAAACGCCGCTAATGAACGTTGATAGTAATCAACCGATGAGTCGCTAGGGAAATGAGCAGCGTAATATAAGCCTTGCTCTTTCAATGCTGGCGCTAAAATTTCACTGTACCAACCACCGCCTGGCGCAATTTCAACAACGGTCATTGACGGTTTAAAGCCAAAAAATGCCAATGTTTGCTCAGGGTGGCGATATTCATCACGAGCACTATTTTTAGCGCTTCGCTCGCTTGCTTTTATTGCGTGGCTTAGGCTTGATTCATGGTTATGGCTTAATGCCATTGTTGAAGTAAGTGCTAGGCTAGCAACAAGTAGAGACTTTAGTGCAAATTTCATCGTTTGTTCCTTCACATTAAAATTAGGAGTTAGAATAATCAGAATACGTGAATTGCTTGCAAACAAAAAGGGTTAAACGTTGAGCTTAACCCTTTTTGTGATTAGTGGCGAAAGTGACGCATGCCAGTGAAGACCATGGCCATGCCTGCTTCGTCAGCTGCGGCAATAACTTCTTCATCGCGCATTGAGCCACCTGGTTGAATTACGGCAGTAATCCCTGCTTCTGCAGCAGCGTCTATGCCATCGCGGAATGGGAAAAACGCATCCGACGCCATAACAGAGCCTGGGACTTCTAGGTTTTCATCAGCAGCTTTGACACCTGCAATTTTTGCAGAGTAAACACGGCTCATTTGACCTGCGCCTACGCCAATGGTCATACCGTCACGGGCATAAACAATCGCGTTTGATTTAACAAATTTAGCGACTTTCCAACAAAATAGTAAATCTTTAAGTTCTTGCTCAGAAGGTTGACGCTTAGAGACGACTTTTAAGTCGCCTTGGGTAACCATACCTAAATCACGGTCCTGAACTAGTACACCGCCATTTACACGTTTAATGTCGTGACCGGTTGCTTTACCACTCCACTGCCCGCACTCTAATAAACGCACGTTCTTTTTCGCTTCAACAATTTTTGCCGCTTCGCTCGAAACGCTTGGTGCAATAATTACTTCAACAAATTGGCGGTCAACAATAGCTTGAGCTGTTTGCGCATCAAGCTCACGGTTAAAGGCAATAATTCCGCCAAACGCTGATGTTGGGTCTGTTTTAAATGCACGCTCGTAAGCTGCAAGAATGTTTTCACCAATCGATACGCCACACGGGTTTGCATGTTTTACAATGACACACGCTGGTACATCAAATTCTTTAACACACTCAAGCGCTGCATCGGTGTCTGCAATGTTATTAAACGAAAGCGCTTTACCTTGTAGCTGAGTTGCTGTTGCCACTGATGCTTCACTTACATCATTTTCAACGTAAAAAGCTGCGTCTTGATGTGAGTTTTCACCGTATCGCATGTCTTGCTTTTTAGTAAACTGCATATTAATAGTGCGAGGGAATTTAGTATCTTCAGCAGCTTCTTCGGTGTAATCAGGCACCATTTTACCAAAGTAGTTAGCAATCATGCCATCGTACTGTGCTGTATGCTCATAAGCGGCAATAGCTAAATCAAAACGTGTTTTATACGTTGTTGAGCCACTGTTGTTTTGCATTTCACTAATAACACGGTCGTAGTCGCTCGCGTTTACCACAATTGTTACATCTTTATGGTTTTTAGCTGCTGCGCGAACCATGGTAGGACCGCCAATATCAATATTTTCAATGGCATCTTCAAGGCTGCAGTTTTCTTGAGCGACAGTATTCGCAAAGGGGTATAAGTTAACTACAACTATGTCGATTGCAGAAATGTTGTTATCTGCCATTACATCTTCATCTTGTCCGCGACGGGCTAAAATGCCGCCGTGAATTTTAGGGTGAAGGGTTTTTACGCGGCCATCCATGATTTCAGGGTGACCGGTGTGATCTGAAACTTCAGTCACTTTTATGCCGTTATCAGCAAGGAGTTTACACGTACCGCCAGTTGATAATATATCAACGCCTTGCGCTTCTAGTGCGCGTGCAAATTCAACAATACCGGTTTTATCAGACACACTTAATAGTGCGCGACGAATGGGACGATGAGTATCCATTGTAGTTTGATTTCCTCAGTTAATGAGCTAGCTTAGAAGCGGGCATTTTAACTGATTACGACTCAAAAAACGACTTATAAAGCGCCAATAAGCGTGAGCATTTTGCAACATCTCTACTAAATTGTACGCATAAAAAAAGCACCCTAAGGTGCTTTTTTTGCATGATACCAATTGTATTGGATTAGTAAGCAGTTATAACGATAGAAAAACAAGTCTATAACAAGGCAAAAATTTTACAGTGTAGTTATTCTACATAAGAAATTTTTAACGCCGTTATGGGCTTGTTTAGCTCGTTAGAATGCTTACGCTTTCAATATAATTGGTATTAGTTCATGCCGTATTTTTTAAGCTTTTTACGTAAAGTACCACGGTTGATACCTAGTAAAATAGCTGCACGAGTTTGGTTACCACGTGTGTATGTCATTACTTCTTCAAGTAATGGCGCTTCTAGCTCTGAAAGAACAAGGTCGTATACGTCTTGCACATCTTGACCGTTAAGCTGTTTTAAGTAGTGGTGAACAGCTTTTTTTACTGCATCACGCAATGGCTGCGGTTTCTCGTGTGACTGAACATGAGGGTTTGTGATAAATGGAGAAGTCACGTTTTGTTCGAACATTATAAAGTCTCTTTCTTTCTTAGTTAGCTGCTAGTGTTTTAAAGTATTGCTCTAATGCGACGACCTGTGCTTGTGGGTTGTCGAGCGCATTAAATACTCGCCTAAACTGACCATCACTGTCATGGGTTTGCAAATACCAAGATACATGTTTGCGAGCAATTCTCGCGCCCATTGGTTCACCGTAAAACGCATGGAGGTTTGTTAAATGCTCCATTAAAATACTGCGCACCTCTTCAATAGCAGGTGGCTGCATGTGTTCACCAGTTCGCAAATAGTGGTCTATCTCCCTAAATATCCAAGGGCGACCTTGGGCGGCTCGACCAATCATAATGGCATCTGCACCCGTATAGTCTAAAACCTGTTTTGCTTTTTCTGGTGAAGTTATATCACCATTTGCAACAACAGGAATCGACACTGAACGCTTTATATCCCTAATCGTGGCGTACTCTGCTTCACCTTTATACATACATGCGCGTGTTCGCCCATGTACAGCCAGTGATGCAATGCCATAACGTTCAGCTATTCTCGCAATCTCTACACCATTACGGTTATCCGGATCCCATCCAGTACGGATTTTAAGTGTCACAGGGATATCAACAGCATTAACGACTGCATCAATAATCTCTTCCACGAGTTCAGGAAACTGTAATAAGGCAGAGCCTGCGAGTTTCTTGTTCACTTTTTTTGCTGGGCACCCCATATTTATATCTATGATTTGTGCACCGTTAGCAACATTGAATTGTGCGGCCTGCGCCATAAGCTCAGGATCAGCTCCTGCAATTTGCACCGCGCGTATACCCGACTCACCGCTGTGATCCATACGGTTCATCGACTTTTCAGTTTTCCAAACCTTTGGGTTTGACGATAACATTTCAGACACAGCAAGCCCGGCGCCTAAACGACGGCAGAGTTGTCTAAATGGTCTGTCTGTAATGCCGGCCATAGGCGCAACAATTACATTATTCTCAAGTTGGTATTTACCGATACGCACTGTATTCAATAGGCCTCTTTTCAAGGGGCGCTAAGTTTACGGCTTTTTTGACAAAAATCAAAGGCTATAAATTGAACAAAAGTGACTTTTTTTTGCTCTTTTCGTATTGACATTTGATAACCGTATGACGAAAGGGTTTATTTGGGTGAAATTTGAACGAATGATGTTTTTATAATAAATATTGTTTATTTTTTATTTTGTAAAAAAATAGTAAAGCCTGTTAAATACAGGCTTTACATACGACTTTTGAGTTAATACTCTAAAATTGTTAATGTACGTGATTAGCTATTTTTTGTACCGCTAACACGGGTCCAATCACCTTCAACGGCAATATCATCTAGCTCAATAAAGGGGGCATAGATATCAGCTACTGACTGGGCTTGCTCTTCTAATATACCCGACATGGCAATTTTACCACCGGGTTTTAACAACCCTAAAATTACACTGTGCAGTTCGCGTAGCGGTTGAGCTAAAATATTGGCAACAACAATATCGGCAGTAAACTCAGGTTGATTTTCCGGAAGGTATACTTCTAACTTGTCTGCAACGCCATTTCTATTTGCGTTATCAAGGCTTGCCTCGAGTGCTTGTGGATCAATATCAATCCCAATCATGCGCTCTGCACCGAGTTTAATAGCAGCAATACCTAGAATGCCTGAGCCACATCCAAAATCGACTACGGTTTTACCGGTTAGGTCTTGGCTTTCTAGCCATTTTAGACACAAAGCAGTTGTTGCGTGCGTGCCTGTGCCAAATGCAAGGCCTGGATCAAGCAAAACGTTAACAGCTTCTGGGTCTGGAATGTCACGCCAGCTAGGACAAATCCATAGCTTCTCGCCAAATTGAATAGGGTGGAAGTTATCCATCCACTCACGCTCCCAATCTTTATCTTCGAGCTGCTCAATTTTGTATATGAGTGATTCGTTTATTTCATTATGGCGCTTTAATAATGCAATCACTTCGTTCATATTGTGATTAGCTTCGAATAGACCAATTACGGTGGTGTCTGCCCAAAACTCTACAGTGCCAATTTTAGGCTCGTAAATAGGGGTGTCTTTAGCATCTATAAAAGTAACAGACGCACTGCCTGACTCCATTAATAGGTCACTTACTGCATCTGCCGTTGCAGCATTGGCATTGATACGGATTTGGATCCAAGCCATGATTTTTTCCTTTAAATAGAAAAAAGGCCGCAACAGCGGCCTTTTTAGTTTTTACATAGCGCTAAATTATTTAGCGTCTAAAAAGCTTTTCAGTAAATCTGAGCGAGAAGGGTGGCGTAATTTACGCAGCGCTTTCGCTTCTATTTGACGAATACGCTCACGTGTTACGTCAAATTGCTTACCTACTTCTTCTAAAGTGTGGTCGGTATTCATATCAATACCAAAACGCATACGAAGTACTTTTGCTTCACGCGCTGTAAGTCCAGCTAGTACATCGTTAGTTGCGCCACGAAGCGACTCCATTGTTGCCGAATCGATTGGCGAATCAATGGTGGTATCTTCAATAAAGTCACCTAAGTGCGAATCTTCATCATCACCAATGGGTGTTTCCATCGAAATTGGCTCTTTAGCAATTTTAAGTACCTTACGGATTTTATCCTCAGGCATCATCATGCGTTCTGCTAATTCTTCTGGATTTGGCTCACGACCCATTTCTTGTAACATTTGACGAGAGATGCGATTAAGTTTATTAATCGTTTCAATCATATGTACCGGGATACGGATAGTTCTTGCTTGGTCAGCAATAGAGCGAGTAATAGCCTGGCGTATCCACCACGTAGCATAAGTAGAGAACTTATAACCACGGCGGTATTCAAACTTATCTACTGCTTTCATCAAGCCAATGTTACCTTCTTGGATTAAATCTAAGAATTGTAAGCCACGGTTTGTGTATTTTTTAGCAATTGAAATTACAAGACGTAAGTTTGCTTCAACCATTTCTTTTTTCGCACGGCGGGCCTTTGCTTCACCAATGCTCATTCGACGGTTAATGTCTTTAATGCGCTCAATGCTTAAACCTGTTGTTTGCTCAATAATAGATAGCTTATTAATACAGCGAATTATTTCAGGTTTAACTTCTTCTAGTTTAGCTGAGTACTTTTCATTATTTGAAATTTCTAAATCAACCCACGAAGCGTCAGTTTCGTTATTAGCAAAGTGCTTAACGAATGCTTTTTTAGGTAGCTTAGCAATCTGTACAGCTTGTTTCATGATTAGGCGTTCTTGAACACGAACACGATCCATCATTTCACGCATGTTATTTACCATGCGATCAAACTGTTTAGGAATTAGTTTAAAGGTTCTGAAAAGCTCGCCAATTTCAAAAATAGCAGCTTGTGAATCAGGATGTGAACGACCTTTAGCTTCAAACGTATCACGTGCTTTATTGTATAAATCACGTAAGTTTTCAAAATGAATTCGAGCTTCTTCAGGATCTGGGCCTGTGTCTACTTCTTCTTCATCTTCATCGTCGTCGCTTTTATCTTCATCGTCATCGTCGTCATCAAGTTGTTTTTCACTTAATTCTGAACCAATGTTAGTTGCTGAAATTGGCGCTTCGTCTTCGTTTGGATCAATAAATCCTACGATGATATCGCTTAAACGCATTTCTTCTGCTTCAAACTTATCCCACTGCTCTAGTAGGTAAGTAATTGCTTCAGGGTATTCAGCAACCGAAATTTGTACTTGGTTGATCCCTTCTTCAATACGCTTAGCGATTACAATTTCGCCTTCGCGTGTAAGAAGTTCAACGGTGCCCATTTCGCGCATATACATGCGAACGGGATCGGTAGTGCGGCCAATTTCTTTTTCTACCGTAGCAAGTGCAGCAGCGGCAGCTTCAGCTGCGTCTTCGTCTGTCGTTGTTTCTTGCATCATTAATTCATCGGCATCAGGCGCATTTTCGCTAACCTTGATACCCATGTCATTAATCATGCTTATGATATCTTCTACTTGATCTGAGTCAATTATGTCTTGTGGAAGGTGATCATTTACTTCTGCAAAAGTTAAGTAGCCTTGCTCTTTACCTTTTTGAATCAGAAGTTTTAATTGTGACTGAGGAGTTGGATCCATAGAGATTGTTTCTTCCACTCTGATAAGTTGATACAACAGGCGCCATCACTTGGTTTACATTAATGCCAACCAGAACAATGTGACGCAGTGAATAGCACAGTATAACATCCAAAACTAGATCTGACTAGCTGTTAGTCGCTTTTAACGCTGTCATTAGTAAATGACATTCTAGCCTTTCGTCGCTATTTAGACCTTGTGTCTTGTCCTTTATTAATAGGGTCTCTAGTCGATAATTTAAACACTGATCTTCAATAAATTTAAAAGTATTTTTAAAAACAGTCTCTAAACGCTCTTCATTTATTTCATGTTGCCAAGTAGCGAGCTTAATAAGAGGCTCATAATCGTCAGTATCTCTAAAAAATTCGAGTAGCTGAGCCGTAGTGATATTCTCTTTTTCAAGTGCTTGTTGCTGCAAGCGAAGCAATAAACCAATACCTGCAATGTTCATTTGTGCAAGTTCTGGTAAATAAGGAACGCTTATAGCTAAGTTGGGATGCTGAACTAAAATACCGATAGCCTGTCGCATCGGGGTTATTTTAAATTTTCGCTCAATAGCGTGCTGTTGTTTTGGTGTTTTTAAGCGGTTATTAAGTTGTTCACGCGTGCGCCCAATTAATCGGCCTAATTGCTCTAAAATGTTTTCTTGATAAAATTCACTCGGAATTTTTTCAATGAGTGGCAACGCTGCACTAAGTAATTTTGCTTTACCTGAATCTAATGTTAAATCAATTTCTTGGCTTAATTTATTAAACATAACTTTAGTAAAGTCATCGGCCTCACTTAAACGCTGTTCGAATGCATCTTTACCTTCTTTTTGCACTAATGAATCGGGGTCTTCTCCGTCAGGTAAAAATACAAAATTTAATGCTTTACCGTCATTTAAATAGGGGAGTGCATTTTCAAGTGCTCGCCAAGCTGCGTCGCGTCCAGCTCGGTCGCCATCGTAACAACAAATGACCTTATCGGTTGTTCTGAATAAGGTATGCATGTGCTCGCTTGTTGTTGCTGTTCCCAGTGCTGCAACGGCGTATTCAATCTCTTTTTCTGCAAGTGCAACAACATCCATGTAGCCTTCTACAATAAGAATGTGCGCTAACTTTTTGTGCGCTTGTTTTGCTTCATAAAGGCCATAAAGTTCAAACCCTTTATGAAAAATTCGGGTTTCTGGAGAGTTTAAATATTTAGGGCCTTGATCAGCTTGCATAACGCGTCCGCCAAAAGCGACTACTCTGCCGCGTTTATCACGAATAGGAAACATTAAGCGGTCGCGGAAAAAGTCGAACTGCCTGCCGGGTGTTTTTTCTGAGGCGAGCTTTAATTCTACGAGTTGCTCTTTTTGTTCTTTATTACGACCAAGTTGCAAACATAAACCATCCCATTCACTAGGGGCGTAGCCAACCATAAACTTTTTAACGGTTTCGCCGCTCAGTCCTCTACCTTTAACATAGTCAATGACTGCGGCCGAGTTAGCGTGGTGCTTAAGTTGGTGCTGGTAAAAGCGAGCTGTATGAAGCATCAAATCGTAATCTGAGCGTTTTTGCGCTGCGGTACGTTCTGGCGCCGAACTACCCCCTTGTTCGCGAGGCACGTCTAAGTTAAGCATACTGGCTATTTCTTCAATAGCATCAACAAACTCAAGCTTTTCGTACTCCATAACAAACGAAATCGCATTCCCGTTAGCGCCACAGCCAAAGCAATGATAAAACTGTTTATCTTGCGATACAGTAAATGAAGGTGATTTTTCGTTATGAAAAGGGCAACATGCCTGATAGTCCTTGCCGGCTTTTTTTAGGCCAACTTTGGAGTCTATCAGATCGACAATATCGGTTCTGGCAAGTAAATCATCTATAAAACTTCGTGGGATCTTTCCAGCCATTAGTAAAATACAGTCCTGAAATATTAAGAAGAATAACGAAAGTGAAACTCACAATTTATACCAGTGAGGTATAAACAATAGGACCTTAACTTACCAAAATGACGGCTAAATAAATAGAGTCAGTATGAATAATTTCATTTTTTGAATATAGGCCTAAAGTTTACTTTTTAGTGACGTAAAAACAAAGAAACCGAGCGCAAGGCTCGGTTTACTTCAATTATACTTTACGTATAGGGAGTGTTAGGCAGTTAATCTTTGCTTAATTAAACCAGAGATCTTACCCATATCGGCGCGACCTTCAGCTTTGCTTTTGATTATACCCATCACTTTACCCATGTCTTGCATACCTGCTGCGTTAGTATCAGCAATAGCCTCGTCAATGAGAGCTATGATTTCTTCTTCGCTCAATTGTTGAGGTAAGAAGGCTTCAAGTGCTGTTATTTCATTGGCTTCAATTTCAGCTAAATCATCACGCCCAGCATCTTTATACTGAGTGTAAGAGTCGCGACGCTGTTTAACAAGCTTTACTATAACGGAGGTAATACCTGCGTCGTCTAGTGTTATCTGCTCGTCAATCTCACGTTGCTTGATTGCAGCAAGTACCATGCGAATAGGGTTAAGACGTTGTTTGTCTTTAGCTCTCATCGCATCTTTTTGCGCATCTTTTAGCGTTATTAAAAGGCTCATTTATACAAGACCAAATGTATTAGTATAATTTAACGCGACGAGCGTTATCACGAGAAAGTTTTTTCATGTGACGCTTAACTGCTGCAGCTTTTTTACGCTTACGCTCAGCTGTTGGCTTTTCATAGTGCTCGCGACGACGAACTTCTGAAAGGATACCTGCTTTTTCACATGAACGCTTGAAGCGACGAAGTGCTACGTCAAACGGTTCGTTCTCTCTTACTTTAATTACTGGCATTAAAAATTCACCTACCTAAATTATGAGCGTTGCTCAAGTTGATCAAACATTGATCAAGTGGTTCAAAAATGGTGCGGTATTGTAATCCGAAGCAACACCACATGTAAAGGATAATATTAACAGAAACCCATAGCGTTAAACAGTCTTAATTTGTTTGGCGACGGTAGAGCCTGCTAAACACTTGTCCAGATTTTTTTTCTTTAATTAACAGCCAGTTAGTTGGGATGTTGAATGTATTTAGATCGCTCTCAACTTCAACATAAATAAGCGCATCTTCGTTAAGCCAGTTATTTATTTCTAATAAGTTACAGCTAGTTTGGGCTAAATTTTTGCGAAAAGGCGGGTCAACAAAAACCAAATCAAATGGCGTGTTAATATTTTTTTGTTCTAAAAATGAAAGTGAGTTTGTATGTTTTACCTGCGCATTGATCAGTTTTAGCGTTGAGATATTCTGCTCTAGTTGCTTTGCTGCACTTGGGTCAAGTTCTAAAAATGTAGCGTTGCTTGCAAACCGTGAAAGTGCTTCAAATCCTAATCCCCCTGATCCTGCAAAACAATCGAGAACATTTGCGTCGCGCGTGTCTTGCATCAACCAGTTAAATACCGTTTCTTTGATCCTGTCGGTTGTGGGGCGTAAGCCTTGTACGTCTTTTACTGGAAGCTTACGGCCCCGAAATTGCCCACTTATCACTCTAATAAAGCCATCAGTAGATTTGCTAATTGCTTTATTTTTAGTTGTTTTATTTCTCATTTAGCTCACTAAAAAATGGTATCTGGGATCTAGCTCAGATAATATTGTAGTAGATTACGTATAGCTTCATTTTTCAACCGCATTAAAAGTGTTACTATTGAACACTTATGTTTTGAATGGTTGTTTGGCTGGCAAAGTATGTTGGCTCTTCCAAGCTATTTTCAAATTTTAGTTTATCAGATTTTTATAAGTGGTTATTAGCAAGTATGGCAAAAAAAAGTAAATTAATGTCTTGGCTCGGCTTTGGTAAGTCAGATAAGAAACAAGCCGAACAAAAAGCAGAGGCTGATAAACAACAAGCTTTAGCAGAGCAGGAAGCTAAACGCTTAGAAGAACGCGTTGTCGCTGAAAAAGCCGAACAAGAGCGTGTTGCTGTAGAGCAAGCTGAAAAATTAGCAATAGAACAAGCAAATGCTGAACTGCTAGCAAAAGAACGTGCTGCAGCAGAGCAAGCAGAGGCCCAGCGTTTAGAGCAGGAACGCGCTGCTGAGCAAGCTGAGGCGCAAGGTTTAGAGCAAGAGCGTGTTGCAGCAGAGCAAGCAGAAGCCCAGCGTTTAGAGCAAGAGCGTATAGCAGCTGAACAAGCAGAAGCGCAGCGTTTAGAGCAAGAGCGTATAGCAGCTGAACAAGCAGAAACGCAGCGTTTAGAACAAGAACGTATAGCAGCAGAGCAAGCAGAAGCCCAGCGTTTAGAGCAAGAGCGTATAGCAGCTGAACAAGCAGAAGCGCAGCGTTTAGAGCAAGAGCGTATAGCAGCAGAGCAAGCAGAAGCGCAGCGTTTAGAACAAGAACGTATTGCAGCAGAGCAAGCAGAAGCGCAGCGTTTAGAACAAGAACGTATTGCAGCAGAGCAAGCAGAAGCCCAGCGTTTAGAGCAAGAGCGTATAGCAGCTGAGCAAGCAGAAGCCCAGCGTGTAGAACAAGAACGTATAGCTGCAGAGCAAGCAGAGGCGCAACGTTTAGAGCAAGAGCGCCTTGCTTTAGAAAAAGCTAAGCAAGCAGAAAAGAGCAAGCAAGAAGAAAAACCTAAAAAAGAAGGGTTTTTCTCTCGTCTTAAAAAAGGGTTACTAAAAACTCGCGTTAATATAGGCGCTGGCTTTTCATCTATTTTTAGCGGTAAAAAAATAGACGATGACCTTTTTGAAGAGCTGGAAACTCAATTATTAACGGCTGATTTAGGTGTTGATACGACCATGAAGTTAATCGATAGATTAACGGATGGTGCAAATAGAAAGCAGCTGAAAGACGGCGATGCACTGTATGAATTAATGAAGCAAGAGATGGCCAGCATGCTCAAGACTGCTGAGCAGCCATTAATAATACCCGCAGAAAAAAAACCGTTTGTGATTTTAATGGTAGGTGTAAACGGTGTTGGTAAAACAACGACCATTGGTAAGTTGGCAAAACAGTTTCAAAATGAAGGTAAGTCGGTCATGCTTGCTGCGGGCGACACTTTTAGAGCCGCTGCGGTTGAGCAACTTCAAGTATGGGGTGAGCGTAACAGCATCCCGGTTATAGCACAGCACACCGGAGCCGATAGTGCATCGGTGGTATTTGATGCTTTTCAGGCTGCAAAGGCGCGTAATGTTGATGTGTTAATTGCTGATACAGCTGGCCGTCTGCAAAATAAAGATAATTTAATGCAAGAGCTTGAAAAAATAGCTCGCGTAATGAAAAAAATAGATCCTGATGCACCGCATGAAGTTATGCTAACAATAGATGCTGGCACAGGGCAAAATGCGATTAGCCAAGTAAACTTGTTTAACCAATGTGTAGGTTTAACGGGTATTACTTTGTCAAAACTTGATGGTACAGCAAAAGGTGGGGTTATTTTTGCAGTAGCGGATAAGTTTAACATTCCAATTCGTTATATTGGTGTTGGTGAAGGTATTGATGATTTACGTTCTTTCAAGAGCGATGACTTTATTGATGCATTATTTAGCCAAGATGAGGACGACGTTTAATTTACCAAGAAGGGAGCTTGCTCCCTTTTTAATTGCAAGGAATACCAATTGCATTAACACTTTAATGAGGTTGGCATAATAAAAAATGATAAACTTTCAGCAAGTAAGTAAAACCTATCCAGGTGGGCATCGAGCCCTCGAAAAAGTTAATTTTCATATCAAACCCGGCGAACTTGCCTTTTTAACAGGTCACAGTGGCGCAGGTAAAAGTACGCTTTTAAAATTAATTAGTTTAATGGAACGCCCTTCTGCCGGTAATGTGTTTATTAATGGTATTGATTTGAATAAAGTTAATTCGCGTCAAATTCCTTATGCACGACGAGATATTGGTATTATTTTTCAAAATCATCGATTACTAGAGCGATACACTGTATTTGATAATGTTGCGCTACCGTTGATCATTGAAGGTACTCACCGTAATCAAATTGCAAAGCGTGTTCATGGTGCGCTCGATAAAGTGGGTTTAATCGATAAGGTTAAATGTCACCCATCTATGTTGTCAGGTGGTGAGCAACAGCGAGTTGGTATTGCACGTGCTATTGTTAATTCTCCGCCAATTTTACTTGCTGATGAGCCAACGGGTAACCTAGATCCTGAACTGTCTATGGAAATACTTAAATTATTTGAAGACTTTAATAAACACGGCACAACCGTACTTATTGCTACCCATGACTTAGGGCTTGTTGCGCGCATGAAGTATAGGAGCTTAACGTTAAAGGATGGCAGAATGCTTGAAGATCCATTAGCGCAGGGGGCATTATGAGTTTATTGTTTAAAAGCCGCCAAAACAAAAACGAAAAACAAAAAAAATCATTTATTTCAAATGGCTATTTTTTTATCGTTAATATTTTCCGTCAAGGGATTCATAGTCTGGGTGAAATGTGGCGAACACCACTGGCATCTATGATGACAATTGCGGTACTTGGATTAAGCTTAACGCTTCCTGCCACACTTTACTTAGTGGTTAAAAACGTGCAGCAAGTAAGCAGTGGCTTTGAAGAGGCCAGTGAAATATCGTTATTTGTAAAACAAACAATGACGAAACAAGAAACAGCAACGTTAGTTAAGCGCTTAGCCTTATACCCTGAAGTAGAGAGCGTAACGTTCATTTCTAAGCAGCAAGCATTAAAAGAATTTCAGGAAGTGTCAGGTTTTGGGCAAGCGCTAGAATATCTAGATAGCAATCCATTACCCGATGTTGTGCTAGTCACACCCACCAAGCGGCACCGCCAGCCTAATGCTGCAAAGGTGCTTTTAACTAAGTTAGAAGCGGAGCGTGAGGTTGATTTTGGCAAGCTTGATATAGCCTGGTTAGAGCGCTTAAATGCACTACTTGGCTTGCTAAAAGAAAGTGTAATAACCATTACCTTGTTATTATTAACGTCTGTAACGCTCATAATAGGTAACACTATTCGCTTATCTATCATGGACAAAAAAGAAGAAATACAAGTAATGAAGCTTGTAGGTGCTACAAATACATTTATACACGCGCCATTTTTATGGACCGGTATTTGGTATGGCGTTATTGGTGGATTGTTTGCTTTTATATCCGTTGCGCTAATGATGTGGTGGCTTTCTTCAGCCGTAAATAGCGTGGCTGGTGTGTATCAAACTAACTTTTTACTCATTGGTTTAACGCTTAGCGAATTTGGCTTTTTGGTTTTACTTGCTACAAGCTTGGGGTTTGTTGGCTCTTACTTATCTGTAAATAGATACATTAAAGAAATAGAGCCAGACAAAGTGTAATAGGTACCTGCATAGCTCGTTGCTAATTAAGCGAGCTATATAGGTTATGCTATTGATGTTTTATTCACTTTAAAGTGAAACTTTTTTGAATAGACATTTAACTTTATGAGTGTGTTGCTCTCTTCCTCATCTACACAAACTTATATAAGTGAACTAACTCAGTGCTTAGCGCGTATGCTAACTAGTTGGGTTGTACAGCCTCTATATAAACTGTCACATTTATCTACTACCCTCCATATTTGGCATGAATTGTAAATAAGGTGAAAAACTCACGTTAACCACCTGCAATCCCTTAATTCATCGCTTATTCAGTCGCTTATAGTAGACTTCAATAACGCTAAAAAACCGCTTGATTTATGCTTTAAAAAAGTTTTAAATTGGGGTTAGCACTCTTAGAGAAAGAGTGCTAAGATGGTTTCAAATGTTTATCACCGAGGTGAAAAATGAGTAAAGATTTATACGCAATGGCACTTACAGTTGGACAACAAAGCGCAAGCATGGATGGCTATCTTCAAGCGGTGAGCACTATACCTATGCTTAAAGTTGAAGAAGAGCAAGAACTTGCTAAAAAGCTTCAGGAAGAAGGCGATCTTAGTGCTGCAAAGCAACTCATTATGTCGCATTTACGTTTTGTAGCGCATATAGCAAAAAGCTACTCGGGATACGGTTTACCACAAGCTGACCTTATTCAAGAAGGTAATATAGGCCTGATGAAAGCGGTTAAACGTTTCGACCCAAGCGTGGGTGTTCGTTTAGTCTCATTTGCAGTGCACTGGATTAAAGCTGAAATACACGAATTTGTTCTGAAGAATTGGCGTATTGTTAAAGTAGCTACAACTAAAGCACAGCGTAAATTATTTTTTAATCTTCGTAAAAATAAAAAGCGTCTAGGCTGGTTTAACCAAGCAGAGGTTAGCACGGTTGCTAGTGAGCTGGGTGTAAGCGAAAAAGAAGTGCGTGAAATGGAATCTCGCATGAGCGGTCAAGATATGGGGTTTGATTTAACGGGTGACGATAACGATGACGCCCCAACAAGCACTTATTCACCGGTACAATATTTAACAGATGGTTCTGCCGATTTAGCCGATGACATTGAACAGCAGCAATGGCAAGAACAATCACATACTCGTTTGTTCAGCGCACTTAAAACACTTGATGAGCGTTCACAAGATATAGTTAGTGCTCGTTGGTTGTCAGACGATAAAGCAACACTGCAAGAGCTTGCTGAGAAATACAGCGTATCAGCTGAGCGTGTTCGTCAGCTTGAAAAAACAGCAATGAAAAAGCTTCAAAGCGCTATGAGTTGATACGTTCTAAAAGCGTAACATTTTAAAAGCCCTGCATGAAAATGCAGGGCTTTTTTGTTGAAAATTAATAATGTACACAAATATCATGCCGATTCACTTATGAGGCCGGAAAACGTGTTGATAGCTAGGGAGAAAAATTGCTATTTATTTGTTCTAAATGAGAATTTTTTCACGCAGTCAGCGACACATTTAGTTCCGCAAAATGATTAAGTATCATTGCGGATGGGTATTATAAAGCATAAGAGACAAATACCTTATTTGATTTAATTATCGCGCGCTAATTGTTTTTCCTTGAGCCTGCGCTAACTGAATGTACTTGCGTTGTACTAACTGAGAAACTGGCACTAATTCATAGCCTTGTTGGCTCAGCTCTGGCAGTGCTTTACGCAAAAAATCTATCGTCTCTGGGTAGGGGTGGGCAATGGCAATAGCAAAGTTGTGTTTAGTTGCTTTTTGTTTTAGTTCATCGAGCCTAAACTGAAGCTGATCTGCTGTTGTTATGTTGTCTAAAAAAACATGACGACTAACATTTTCGACCCCAAAAAAATTGGCGGCATTTTGTGCTTGGCTTAGGCCTGTTGTCCGGCTATCTAAAAAGTATAACTGACGCTTTTTAAGTACTTCCATTGTCCATTTCATGGCTTGGCTTTGCTGAGTTAATGCCGAGCCCATGTGATTATTCACGCCTCTAACCTGCGGCAAACTTGCTAGTGCTGTTCCTAGGGTTTGTTGTAGTTGAGCTTTGTCCATATCAAGGGTTAGCGCACCTGGCCCAAGCGCTTTGCCGTTAAGCGCCTGCATAGGCACATGTAACAGTAACTCTTTATTTGCTTTGCTAGCACGTGTTGCAAAAATTTGTGAATAGGGGGTGTGGGGCAAAATTGAATAGGTCAATTGCCCAGGTAAGGTTAAAAACTCTAAGTCTCTTTGGTGGTAGCCTATATCATCAATGACTATCGCTATTTGTTTAGCGTTGGCGTTAGCGCTAAAGCAAGCAATACATATACTGATAAAAAGCCACATTCGTATGTTTTTGTTAATAGTATTCACGTTTATAATTTTTATTATCTTTTTCTCAGTAAATGCCAGAATTTAACTGTTACTGCATGCTGAGTAATTGTTTTGCTTTAACTAATTGTAAATCAGCTAAGGTATTAACAAGCTGGTTTTGGTTATTTTTTGCTTGCTCATTTTTTATTATAACGGCTTTATTGTTTTGTGGAAGTATTGTTTGATTAATCGTCACATCGGGTGTTATTCCAACGCCATCAATTGATTTACCAGAAGGGGTAAAATACTTTGCAGTGGTGAGCTTTAATGCAGTGTTACCATCCCCTAACGGTATAAGTGATTGCACCGACCCTTTCCCAAACGATTGGCTTCCAACCACTTTTGCTCTGTGGTTATCTTTTAAGGCACCGGCTAAAATTTCGGCCGCAGAAGCTGAGTTTTCGTTAATAAGTACAACAATTGGGGTGCCTTTGAGTATGTCGCCCCGTTTAGCATAAAAAGCCTGGTTAGCGTCAAAGTATCGGCCCTTAGTTGTAACTATTGTTCCACTTTGTAAAAAGAGATCCGAGACCGCAATCGCACTTTTTAACGTGCCACCGGGGTTATCACGTAAATCAATAACAAGTCCTAATAATGGGGAATCGTAATTATTTTGCATCGCTGCAATTTGCAGTGCTACTTCATGTAGCGTGTGATTAGAAAAACTATTGATAGCTAAGTAGCCAATGCCTGACTCTAAAATTTTACTGGTTACACTTTCTAGTTGTATTTGCGTACGAGCTACGTTAAACGACACAGGGGCTGGGCTTTCATTTCGCTTAACGGTGAGGTTAATCGTTGTAAATTGATTTTCTTTTATTAACACGGCCACCTCTTCAACGCTGAGCGTGTTTACCGCTTTTTGATTAACACTTACAATAATATCGTTTGCTAATATCCCCGCTTTTTTGGCTGGAGAGTTACTCACCACATTGACAATTTTTATATCTTTATTAACTTTTTTAACCTCAATACCAATGCCTGTGTAGCGGCCATTGGTATTGTCAAATAAGGCGTCTAACTCGTGTTGATTTAGGTATTTAGAGTAGGGGTCTAGCTTTGAGTATAAGCGCTCAAATTGTTTGTTGTTGTATTGTACATAATGGCTGTTTTGTAGATCTAAATCGTCAACATAATAAGCGTGTATGTTAAATAAAATTTCATCGATTTGTTGGCTTTTTAGATTTTTTACTGAGCTTGCGAGTGCACTGTTAAATATTAAAATAAAAGTGAATAAAAGCAGGCTGGAAACATAGCCTGCTTTTTTAAATGCGGGTATTACATTATTGTTTTTCATCAGCTACTCCTCAGCGGAGCAGCGGTTTAGTCAATTAAATTCGTCTGCACCATTTTACGGGGTTTACTGCGCGTCCTTTGTGTCGTATTTCAAAGTATAGACCAGAACTTGCCTGCCCGCCGCTTTGACCAACCAACGCTAATGTTTCACCTTGTCGTACCATGTCACCTACGTCTCTTAGTAGCGTTTGGGCATGGCCATACAAGCTCATAAAGCCTTCACCATGATCGACTACAATTACCCAGCCATAACCTTTTAACCAATCT
Source organism: Pseudoalteromonas sp. NH0006-46 (assembly GCF_057547735.1). Taxonomy (NCBI): domain Bacteria; kingdom Pseudomonadati; phylum Pseudomonadota; class Gammaproteobacteria; order Alteromonadales; family Pseudoalteromonadaceae; genus Pseudoalteromonas; species Pseudoalteromonas sp. NH0006-46. The sequence goes on from NZ_BAAJML010000002.1 coordinate 273,323, forward strand.
GCAAATACAACTTGCCCATTGTGGACACTATTTACATTGGTACCTTCTTTTGCACCTATAAGCACGCCTTTCCAGTCAATGCCGCCATGCTTTCGTTGGCCAAATGTGTGCTGTAATTTCCCTTTACTCGGCCAGTTTAATTTCCCTTTATTTTTATTAAGACCAAGTAATTCTATTTTTTCTGTTTTTTCTTTTTCAAGTTCTTCAATAGTGGTAACCAATATTTGCTGATTTTCTTTTAAGTAATCGATTGAGCTTTTAGTACTTGTAAGTTGAACCTGAAGGTTCCTGAGGTTTGCCTGGCGTTCACTTTGTGCATTTACTAAAGCTGTTTGACGTTTTTTTTGCTCATCGTACAAAGCTAATAGCTTTTCTTTTGTTTTATTTAGTGCAATTTGGTTTAACGTGATTTGTTGTTTAAGTTCTTTTAATTCTTCTATCTGTTCAATTCGTGCTTTGTTGAGGTAATTATAATAGCTCAGTGTGCGCTCAAATTGCGCTGTGTTTTCTTGATTCAGTAACATTTTAGAGTAGTCATCACCACCTGCCATGTAAGCACTTTTTAACTGCGCCCCTAAAATACGTTGAAATTCGATATGTTTTTTATCTAGCTCATCAGCTTTTTTTTGTTGTTGATTTTGCTGTTGCTGGGTTTCTTTAACAGACTGCTCAGCCATGTTGAGTGCTTTAGCGTTTTTAGCTATTTCAAGCTCATGGCTTTTAAGGTTTTTTTGAAGTTGAGATATTTTTTTTCGTTGTTGATTATACTCAGATTGGCTTTGTTCAAGTGCTTGTTTCACCTGCGAGAGATCTTTTTTAGTGCGATCTTCATTGGCAACTGCTGATGCAGTCACCAATGAGGCGAGTATTAAGCCGCACTTAAAGTATCGGTTAACACGTTTAATCATGGGTTATTTCAACGTCATGATGGGCGTGCCAGTCATTTCTCTTGGCTGCTCCATGCCCATTAAGTGCAGCATAGTAGGGGCAACATCACTTAATGCTTTACCCTCTGATGGTGTAGCATCGCGACCAACATAAATAAATGGCACCGGTTCACTTGTATGCGCGGTATGTGCTTGGCCCGTTTTAAGGTTAGCCATTTGTTCTGCATTACCATGATCGGCCGTGATCAGCGCTTCACCGCCAAATTCATTTAATGCATCAACTACACGGCCAATACATGCGTCAACGGCTTCACAGGCTTTTACGGCGGCATCAAATACACCTGAGTGGCCAACCATATCGCCATTAGGGTAGTTACATATAATGGCGTCGTATTTCCCACTTTTAATAGCTTCTACGAGTTTGTCGGTCAGCATTTCTGAGTTCATTTCAGGTTGTAAATCGTAGGTTGCTACTTGTGGTGAAGGGATTAATTCACGCGTTTCACCTTCAAATTCGTCTTCTCGTCCGCCACTAAAAAAGAAGGTAACGTGTGCGTATTTTTCTGTTTCAGAAATACGTAATTGCGTTTTACCTTGCTTTTCAAGCCATTCCCCTAATACGTTAGTAAGAGGAGTTGGGCCAAATGCAACGGGTGCGTCTATATCGGCCGCATATTCTGTCATCATGACAAATGCGCTAAGAGCCGGAGATTTTTTCTTGGTGAAGCCGTCAAACTCAGGCTCTACAAAGGCGCGTGTAATTTCACGTGCTCGGTCTGCCCTAAAGTTTGCAAAAATAACGGTGTCGCCATCATTAATCTGCGCCGCTTCGGTACCTTCTGGTGTAATAGTTGTAGGAGCAACAAACTCGTCGTTTTCATCGCGCTCATACGCTGCATTTAATGCGGTTACGCCATTGGCGTAGTTAAATTCTCCAATGCCAGAGGTCATTACATCATAGGCTTTTTCTACACGATTCCAGCGGTTATCTCTATCCATTGCATAATAACGACCAACGAGTGTTGCTAATCGTCCACAATTAAGTTTTGCGAATAACGATTCTATACGCTCAATAGATGCTTTGGCGCTGCGCGGTGGTGTATCACGACCATCTAAAAATGCATGAAAATAGAGTTCCTTAGCACCGCGTTTAGCAGCCAGCTCTATGGTTGCAACAATATGGTCTTCATGGCTATGCACACCACCCGGGCTCAATAGCCCCATAACATGAACAGCTTTTCCAGCGTTTACTGCTTTATCAATATTTTCAACAAGTGCAGGGGTTGAGTCAAATTCACCGTCATTTATCGCTTTGGTGATCCGAGTAAAATCTTGATACACGATACGACCAGCACCTAAGTTTACGTGCCCAACCTCAGAGTTACCCATTTGTCCATCAGGGAGACCTACATCAAAACCAGACGCTGAAATTAACGTGCGAGGGCGAGTCGCCCATAAATCGTCTAATACTGGGGTGTTTGCAGCGAGTATTGCGTTGCTTTGCTCGTCTTCGCGATATCCCCAACCGTCTAAAATCATTAATACCAGTGGTTTTTTATGTTCAGTCATAGTCACTCCTAAAAGTTAGCACCTGTTTAGCTTTAGCATACCGTGTTTTGTTACTTGAATCAGCATACAAAACAGCATATTAAATTTTTTCACTTAATTGAATATCGTATTGATGACGATGTGCGGTTAATAACCTTTATATGGGGTGTTTTTAGTACTTTTAAACTCTGTGTAAACTCGCATTTTAAGTTGGTTTGGGTATACTTGCGTGGCTAAAGTCTAAAATGTCTAAAACATTGCGTTTTGGGATGTAATTTATAGTGGAAGTCGAATGGATCAATATATTGAATTTATAAGCAATCACCCTATTTTAAGCCTAGCTTGGGTTGGTATTGTTTTTCTTATTGTCAGTGGTTGGATAAAAAGTAAGTTTTCAGCTATCCGTCAAATAAACCCTCAGCAGCTAACGCTACTTATTAATCGTGAAGACGGTCAAGTAGTCGATATGCGTGCACAAAAAGAGTTTACGTCTGGTCGTATTTCGGGTGCTGAACATTTAAGCCCTGAAAATGCAAAAAAATCTGACTTTTCAGCCCTTGAAAAGTACAAGACTAAACCCATTATATTAGTATGTACTACAGGTATGACAGCCCAAGGTACAGCTACAGCAATGCATAAAGCCGGTTTTGAGCAGGTTTATGTATTAGCAGGCGGAATGGGTGCATGGCAATCTGCTAGCTTACCAACGATAACAGGTCGCTAACCACACTTAGCTAGACCGATAGAGGATTTATTATGAGTAACGTTGTTTTATACACCAAGGCATATTGTCCATTTTGTCAGCGCGCTATGGCGCTTTTAAAAAGCAAAGGCGTTGAGTTCACTAATTATGATATTGGTGTACAACCTGAGCTTCGTGATGAAATGATCACTAAAGCCGGTGGCGCAAGCACTGTACCGCAAATTTTTATTAATGATGAACATATCGGTGGCTGTGACGACATGATGGCTATTGAAGCGCAAGGCAAACTTGACGCTAAGCTACACGCTTAATTTAATTATAATAACGAACAAGTTAGGAATAACAATGAACGAAGAAACTCAAAACGCAGCAGCGGCACAAGACGCAGGCGCACAATTTACTATTCAACGAATTTACACTAAAGACGTGTCGTTTGAAACGCCAAACTCTCCGGCAATTTTTCAAAAAGAATGGACGCCAGAAGTTAAGCTAGACCTAGATACTCGCTCTAACAAGTTAGACGAAGGTGTATTTGAAGTTGTTTTAGCATTAACGGTTACAGCATCAATTGGCGAAGAAACTGCGTTTTTATGTGAAATTCAACAAGCGGGTATTTTTACTATTGCTGAGGTTGAAGAAGTACAGCTTGCTCATATGCTAGGTGCATTTTGTCCTAACGTATTGTTCCCATATGCACGTGAAGCAGTATCTAACCTAGTAAACCGTGGTACTTTCCCACAGCTGAACCTTGCGCCAGTAAATTTTGACGCGTTATTTGCACAGTACATGCAACAACGTACTGCGCAAGCTGACCAGGTTACAGCAGACGCATAACTTATGAGTACAGCAACTTCAGCTGTTACTGTATTAGGGGCGGGGTCTTATGGCACCGCCCTTGCTATTTGTTTAGCCCGAAATGGTCATAACGTGACGCTTTGGGGACGCAATAGCGACGACGTTGCCACGCTTGCAGCTGAGCGGAAAAATCAACGTTACTTACCTGACGCACCATTCCCAGAAACGCTAAAACTAGAAGCCGATTTACAACGTGCAGTTGCTTGCAGTGCTATTGTGCTCGTTGTTGTGCCTAGCCATGCATTTGGCGACACGCTTGCGCAGATAAAGCCTGCGTTGCAAGCCGATGCAAAAGTAGCGTGGGCGACTAAGGGTCTTGAGCCCAATACGGGGCGCTTATTACAAGAAGTTGCACAACAAGAGTTGGGTGATGAAATGGCACTTGCGGTACTCTCGGGTCCTACATTTGCTAAAGAAATGGCAATGGGTTCACCAACAGCTATTTCTGTTTCGTCTACTTCAGCTGAGTTTGCACAGCAGCTTGCTGATTTACTGCATTGTGGTCGCTCGTTTCGTGTGTATAACAATGATGACTTTATTGGTATCCAACTGGGCGGCGCGGTTAAAAATGTAATTGCTATTGGCGCGGGTATTTCTGATGGCGTAGGTTTTGGAGCAAATGCTCGTACAGCCTTGATCACTCGAGGCCTTGCTGAACTGACTCGGTTAGGTTGTGCGCTTGGGGCTAAGCCAGAAACCTTTATGGGGATGGCGGGTTTGGGTGACTTAATTTTAACCTGTACCGATAACCAATCGCGTAATCGTCGTTTTGGTTTAGCACTGGGTAAAGGTGAAAGTGTTGAAGCCGCTATTGAGTCGATAGGCCAAGTGGTAGAAGGCTTTAGAAACACCAAAGAAGTGTATTTACTTGCCCAGCGTGCAGGCGTTGAAATGCCTATCACTGAACAAATCTATAAAGTACTTTATGAAAATAAAGACATGAAAGCCGCTGCTATGGCATTGCTAGGAAGAGAGCAACGCTCAGAATAGCTTTCATCATTGTGAGTAAAACTAAAAAACCGACGTAATGTCGGTTTTTTGTTTGCTTTAATAAAGCAGGTATTACTGCGCGTTTGGAAAGCCCAGCTGTCGCCATGATTCGTAAACAAATACCGCTACCGCATTTGATAGGTTCATGCTTCGGCTATTGGGTTGCATTGGAATACGCACGCGCTGATCGTTTGGTAGCGCTTGAATCATCTCATCGGGAAGGCCGCGTGTTTCAGGTCCAAATACTAGGCAGTCGCCTGCTTCGTAACGTGCTTCATGATGAAATTGGCTACCTTTAGTCGTACACGCATATACCTTTTTGGGTTTACATTTTTCAAGGTAGGCTTCAAATGATGCATGGCGCTGAACATGGCTGAATTCATGGTAATCAAGGCCTGCACGCTTTACACGTTTATCGTCCCACTCAAACCCTAAAGGCTCAATTAAATGCAACGAAAAACCGGTATTTGCACAAAGGCGGATAATATTCCCCGTGTTAGGTGGAATTTCAGGTTGGTATAAAACAATATCCAGCATAATTAGCCTTTTTAATTAACGGTATTTGACGGAAGGAGTATACACGAAACCCTTAAAAAAAATGATATACTCACAGCATGAATACTCTTATTAGCGGATAAAAACGTGCATAACCGCAGTTACGAATTTTGGGTTAAAGCTTCTAGCATTATTACTATGGTAATGGTGAGTTTAATGATTGCAGCAAAAGCGTGGGCTTGGCTTGCTTCAGGCTCAGCTTCAATGCTTGGCTCGTTAACAGACTCATTAATGGACATTACCGCTACATTCATGAGCTTCTTAGTTTTGGGTTACGCACTGCGTCCGGCTGACGATGATCACCGGTTTGGTCACGGTAAAGCCGAGGCATTAGCAGGGCTTGGGCAAGCTGCGTTTATAGCAGGTTCGGGCTGTTTACTGGCATTCCATGGTATAGAGCGTTTATTTAATCCTATAGAGCTTACACATTCATTATTAGGTGTATGGGTAAGTGCTTTTGCTATTGCTTGTACTTTGGTGATTGTTTTTGTGCAAACCAAAGTAATTAAACATACAGAGTCTATTGCTATAAAAGCAGATTCGGTGCACTACAAAGGTGATTTGATTTTAAATGCCGCCGTTTTAATTGCGATTGCTTTATCTTATTACGGAATGATGTATGCCGATCCTATTTTTGCAATAGGGGTCGCAGGCTACCTACTCTATAACAGTTGGGATATTGCCAGAGATAGTGCCGATCATTTAATGGATAAAGAACTCCCCGACGATGAAAAGCAAAGTATTTTTGATATTGCTAAAGAGCATACCGACGTGCATGGTGTACACGGAATTCGTACTCGCCAAGGTGGTAAAATTAAGTTTATTCAAATGCATTTAGAGCTTGATGACCATTTAAGCCTGATCCGAGCTCATACTGTGGCCGATGAAGTTGAAGCGATGATAGGTGCTCGTTTTGAATCAGAGGTTGATATATTAATCCACCTCGATCCGCTGTCGGTTCTGACTAAGCCGTCACCGACTCACAAAACTGATACAAGCTGTTAAGCACTGGCTGGCGTATTTCATCACATTCAAAAAATAGTTCATGTTTAGCGTCAGCAAAGCTTTCTAGAGTAATATTTGCGTGCTTATTGGCCAGCCTATAGTGCGCTTCATTATCGACAACCACATCGTTTTTAGCGCTGGCAATATAAACTGGAATATCAATATTGAGCTCATCTATTGAGGCTAAAAAAGTAAAGGTTGAGTTTAGCCATCCATAGGTAACCCCGCCAAGTTGCAATAAAGGCTCTTCGTTATAAGTTTGTCTAAATAAGCTATAGCGTACTTCACAGCTTGTTAATACGTTTAAAGGAAATTCCTCAGGGGTATAATCGGTTTGCCCAAGTGCATAGCTAAACTGAAAACCAAGGCGTACGGCATTACTTGCAATTATTCGGGCTAAAGGCTTTGGGATCCCTTTGGTGTGTATATCAAACATGGGAGCTGATAAAAACGCACCGCTAAAACTATGCTCATAGTTTGCCAAATAATCAAATGCAATAGCACCTCCCATCGAGTGGCTCACTAATAGCTTTTTACCTTGCCAAACGGTGTCGACTATTTGAGTGTTAAATAAATTAAGATCGGCACTGTAGTCACCAAAATTATTTACATAGCCTTTATGTTTATTTTTTAAATAGCGGTAAGAGCGACCTTGTCCTTGGTGGTCAACAATGAATACAGCAAAATTATTAGTGTAAAGCTCCCATAATAACTCTTTGTATTTATCGAGCCCTTCGATTCTGCCCGAGCTAACAACTATGGCAACATGAGCTTTATCCGGCTGGGCATGCGCGTAAAATAACTGCCCATTAGGCGTATTTAAATACGCTTTAACTAATGTGTTTTGATAAAAATCATTAATGGCTGATTGGTTACCTTTAAGCTCGCGCTCACTACTATAAAACATGGTTTACTCTTTGATTATTGGCAGTGTGATATTAGCACACAAGCCGCCCTGATCTTTATTAGATAAAACTAAGGTGCCATTATGAGCTGTAATTGCATTTTTTGCGATAGCTAAGCCTAAACCGGTTCCGCCACTGACTCTATCTCTAGCATCAGATTGCCTAAAAAACGGCTCACATAGCTTATCAAGCTGGTTATTTGGTACACCAGGGCCATCATCACATATTTCAATATGTACGGTATCTGCATGCGATAACGTTATATTTATGGTGTTATTTGCATATTTAATGGCATTACGCAGTAGGTTTTCAAGCGCGCTGGCAATCAGGGCCTCATCGCAGTTAATGGTTACTTTTGTATCGCCAGATATTGTGAGCTGTTTATTACATTGCTTTGCTTCAAACTGTGCATCGTTCAATACGTGTTCAACAATAACTTGTAGCGATTGTTTTTGCAGCGAAAGAGTTTGGCTTTTCGCCTCTAAACGAGAGACTTGCAAAACGTCAGCAATCATTTTGTCGAGCTGGTTCGCTTCTTTTTCTATTCTTACTAAGTACGGCTGACTTGCTTCGTTTGCTTGCATTTGTGCTAACCCTGTTGCCATTTTTAATCGAGTAAGAGGGGATCGCAATTCATGAGATATATCGGCGAGCAAACGTTTTTGTGAGCTTATTAGCAGCTCTAATTGGTTTGCCATGCTGTTAAAGTCACGGCCAAGAACACCCAATTCGTCTTTTCGGTTTGCTGAAATAGAAGCGCGTGCGCTTAAGTCACCAGAAGATAGTTTTACAGCCGCTTTTTTTAAGCTATTTATAGGCGCTATTAAATTGCGGCTAAACAAAAAGCTTAAAATTAAAGACGCGCTAATAGCAATTGATATTTTTATCCAGCCAGGCATTAGCTTTAAGCGTATAAATAAAGGAGGCTGATTGTTTATGTCTATTTCATATAAATAAAAAGTGCCTTCGGGTAGTGTTAATTGAACAGGGCCAAATGCTTGGTATTGCTCTGTAAACACAACTTGTGGCGGCATGTTTTTTGTAAAATTAAGCAAGCTTAAATCTATATTTGCTGGAACGGTTTTATTAGTTAGCGAGTCTTCAGATTGCTCAGCGCTTAAATATAATAGCTTACGTTTAGAAAGTCGTGGATGTGAAAGAATACTATTAAGCGAACGCTTATGCTTAAATGCAGAGCGTTCTATGCTTTTAGCGGTATAGGCTAAGTTTTTTTCTATTGGCCCTTGTAATGGCTCGTTACTCACTAAGTTAAGAGCGCCTATATTACTAAAAAAAATAAGCGCGGTAACAGTGCCGATTATAGTCACCCAAAACCATGTAAATATTTTAAAAAATAAGTAATGCTGAGGGTGCTTAAGCCAATAAAAAGCGCTGGGCTTATTCGCCTTGAATGAAAACATAACCCGTGCCTCTCATTGTTTTAATTCGTTCGGTTTTGATGTGCTCTGCTATTTTTTTCCGGATATTACTAACATGCATATCAATAGAGCGGTCGAACGATGCTAAACGTCTGCCTAATACCTCTTCACTTATTTGTTCTTTACTAACAACTTCGCTAGCATTTTTACATAAAAGCGCGAGTATTTCGTACTCTGTGCCAGTAAGCGTGAGCGTGTGCTCATTTATTAATGCTTCCCTTGCCCCAAGGTTTATCGTCACCCCATTCACAAGCAGCTTATTTGTGTTAGTAACACCTAAACTATTTATATGTTCAATGCGGCGAGTAATTGCTTTTACGCGGGCTAGTAACTCTCTGTGATTAAACGGCTTTGGTATATAGTCGTCAGCGCCAAGCTCTAATCCAAAAATACGGTCAAAGTCTTCCCCTTTCGCAGTAAGCATAATAACGGGCGTAAGTTTTGTTTGCCTAAGCTGTTTTAGTACTTCAAAACCATCTAAAGTAGGTAGCATTACGTCAAGCAATATTAATGCATACTCGTTGTTTTGTGCCAGCTTTAGGCCTTGTGCGCCATCGTGTACGCTCTGTACTTCAAACCCTTGGGTAGAAAGGTATTCGCTTAGTAATTCACAAAGACCCGTATCATCGTCAATCATTAATAGTTTCATTTACAAACCCTTAGGTAATATGTCATTTCTTTATTTTACGCCCTTAATTGGTCAAAAGTGAATCTTTACACAACCTTTACACTGCTTTGCGTTACTTTGCGTTGAGTTAGTTATAGTTAACTCACAGGCTAAGCAGTCACAACGACAGCTAACCACAACCGACCCAACAGTTAAGGTGATGATTATGACTAAAGTAAATACACTTTCAAAATTAGTACTTATTTGTGGCCTAGCAACAGCCACTCTTGGCGCAGGCAGCGTATTAGCTAAAGGCGGCATGCATGATAAGCAAGGCCACTCTCAAGCGCGTTTTTTACTCTCTGAGCGCGGCGCCAACAAGCTTGATTTAACCGACGAGCAGCAAACTAAGCTTAAAGCTATTTTTGAAGCACAAAAAACGCAAATGAAAGCCTTAAGAGGCGGCGATAAAGAAGCACTTAAAGAAATGCGTGAAACGCATAAAGCCAAAATGGATGCATTACTTAGCGCTGCAACATTTGATGAAAATGCAGCTAAAGAGCTATTGAATGCACGCCAAAGTAAAGGCGAAGAGTTTGGTTTAATTAAGCTAAAAACGCAGCACCAAGTAATGCAGGTACTTAACGCTGAGCAGCAAGAGAAGTTTGCTAAAATGCAAAAGCGTATGGGCAAAAAGCACCGTAAGCAAAGAGGTTAATTTCCCAAAATATAGGTTGCCATAACCTTATATTTTAGCTTAAGCACTAAAAAGCCAGCAATTAGCTGGCTTTTGTTTTTATAGATACTTTATGACATTACTTAAAAAAGTCATCTTCGTTTTTAGCCATCATGGCTTCTATGTCTTCAATCATGTCTTGGTTTATTTGATCTGCTGATGTAATGGGCGCTGAAATTTTATTATTTTCAAACGACCATTCACCTAGGTCAATGAGTTGGCAACGCTTAGAACAAAATGGGCGATGAGGGCTTTGCTCAGACCACTCTACATTTTTTTTACAGGTTGGACAGTTTACAACAGTAGGCATGTTTTACTCTCTACATTTTTCTTAGCCTAAAGGCTGGTTAAACTTTTTAACTTCCAGAGCTTAGGTTAGTCATTAGCGCTCGCTATAAAAATAAAAAGCGCTAAATAGCTTTACATATTGGTTACGCGGTTTATTTCTGCAAGTGACGTTAAACCATCAGCGGCTTTACGTAAACCCGATAGGCGTAAATTATTAAAACCGGCTTTTAATGATACCTCAGCGATTTCTAATGAGTTACCGCCGCGCATAATTATTTGTGCAATTTCTGGTGTAATTTGCATTACTTCGTAAATACCGACACGGCCTTTGTAGCCATCGGTACAGCTATCACACCCTTTAGGTGCATAGAGAGTCATATCGTCAATTTGCGCTGTGCTAAACCCTTGGCGAGATAGCTCTTCGCTTGGCAATTGCTCTGGTGTTTTACATTTTGGGCATAAACGACGTGCTAACCGCTGTGCAATAATTAAACTAATAGAGCTGGCTACGTTATAGGCGGGAACGCCCATATTTAATAGTCGGGTAATGGTTTCTGGTGCTGAATTAGTATGCAATGTAGATAAAACCAAGTGACCCGTTTGCGCCGCTTTTATTGAAATTTCTGCGGTTTCAAGGTCACGTATTTCACCCACCATTACCACGTCGGGATCTTGACGTAAAAACGCACGTAGCGCATTAGCAAAGGTCATGTCTGCTTTAGGGTTAATTTGTACTTGGTTTATTCCTTCCAAGTTTATTTCAACCGGATCCTCAGCGGTACTAATGTTTCGCTCAGGTTGGTTTAGTATGTTTAAACCCGTATAAAGAGAGACCGTTTTACCTGAACCGGTTGGGCCTGTAACCAGTATCATACCTTGTGGTTGACCAAGTGCATCCATGTATAGCTTTTTCTGTTCTTCTTCGTAACCAAGTACATCAATACCTAGCATAGCGCTTGATGAATCAAGAATACGCATTACTATTTTTTCGCCCCACAGCGTTGGCATAGTACTAACACGAAAATCGATACTTTTTCGCTCAGTAATTTTTAATTTAATTCGGCCATCTTGTGGTTTGCGCTTTTCGGCAATATCAAGTCGCGACATTACTTTAATACGAGCAGAAAGCTTAGTTGCTAATGTATTAGGTGGGCTTGCCACTTCGTGTAAAATGCCATCAATACGAAAACGAATGCGGTACTTGTGCTCGTAAGGTTCAAAATGTAGATCCGATGCACCTTTTTTTATCGCGTCCATTAAAATTTTGTTAATGTAAACAATAATAGGCGCATCGTCTTTATCATCATCTTGTGGTGTAGATTCTTTTTGGTTTTCTGTGTCAAGGTCGGCAAATTCTTTAAACTCATCATCGCTTAAATCTAAGCTGCCGGTTGCGTCTAGCAATTGCTCAATTTTATTATCGAGCTGAATATAATCAACAACGACAATTTCGCATGAAAAGCCGGTACTGAATTCAAAGTTTTCGAATGCGCCGTAATCGGTTGGATCAGAGGCTGCCACATAAACCTTTCGGCCTTTTTGGACCAACGGTAAAATATGGTGCTTGCGGATCAGTTTTTCTTTTACAAGGTCGGCAGGAATAGACGCGGGGTCAAAGTCTTTTAAATCAAAATAGGGAACACGGAACAAATCAATACATTGCTCTGCTAACTCTTTACTGTCTATTTTTCCGCATTTAGATATCAGTTCAGCTGTTGAGGCAAACTCTTGCTGCTTTGCTTTTACCGTATCGGCATCAATACGCCCAAGCGTAAGAAACTTTCTTAATAACGGTGAGTTAATATTCATTGCGCACCTTTTTAATCCTTCAGAGAGAGTAATTTATCAGAAAAAAGAAGGGGATTACATTACTCTTCACAATCTAGGCTAAATTTATTAATTAATATAGGAGATTAGTTTGTTTTGACTCGGTTTTACAATTTAAGTTGCTGGCATTTGTGCCATGTGTAGATAACTTTTATGAAGCTCTAATAAGTCGTGGTTAACGTCGTTAAGTGCGCGGTCGTTATTTAAAATATCATCTGCTTTTTTTTGTTTGTCTTCGCGTGACATTTGCGCTGCAATAATCGCTTTTACTTGCTCAACACTTACATTATCACGCGAAGCCGTGCGCTCTATTTGCACACTTTGAGGTATATCAATCAGTAGCGTTCGATTACACAGTTTATCAAGGCCGTTTTCAAACAAAAGTGGCGCTACAAGAACAACGTATGCACTTTTAGCGGTAGTAATATCGTTATGTATTTTGTTTCTAATAAGTGGATGTAATAGAGTGTTTAGCCATTCTTTGTCTGCATTGTTAGTAAAAATACGTTCACGCAGAGCGCTTCTGTTGAGTGTGCCATCGCTCAATAAAATACCTTGACCAAATTTACTCACAATGGCATTTAAACCATCGCTTTTAGGCTTCACAACTTGGCGCGCAATAATGTCGGCATCAACTATTGTTATACCCAGCTGCTCAAACATATTACTTACCGCTGTTTTGCCACAGCCTATACCGCCTGTTAAGCCAAGAACCCAAGGTGATGTTTTAATATCAGATTTGCTCATTTTAGTGCGCACTCAAGTTAGTAACCAATTAAGTTAAAATACGCGTTTTGCAATTGGTTACCCCACAGTAACGTGATCCAACCAGCAATTGCTAGGTAGGGCCCAAATGGGATGGGGGTTGCTTTGTCTTTACCCTGAATACTTAACAAAGCGATACCAATAATGGCGCCAACAACACTTGAAAGCAGTATTATGGTGAGTAACGATTGCCAGCCCAATAGTGCACCAAATAAAGCTAAAAGTTTAAAGTCGCCATAGCCCATGCCTTCCTTGCCTGTTAACAGTTTAAATAACCAAAAAACACTCCACAAGCTTAAATAACCTAAGGCGGCCCCCATAATAGCATCAGTTGGCGTAATTGTAATTCCGGTAACGGCGGCAATAAGTGCTAGCCAAACAAGCGGCAAAGTTAGCTGATCGGGCAGTAGCATGTGGTCTATATCAATAAAGGTCAGTGCCACAAGTGCCCACGTGATCACTATGTATAATAATGCTTGTTCTGTTGCGCCAAAGGTATAAGCAACCACTAAGCTTAATAGAGCGGTAATGGCCTCGATAGCGGGGTATCGAATAGAGATAGGGTTGCTACAACTTGCGCATTTACCCTTAAGTATTAACCAGCTAATAATAGGTATATTTTGCCAAGGTTTAATGGCCTTTTTGCATTTAGGGCAGGTAGAATTTGGTTTTACAAGATTAAAAGGCTCGCTGGTATTTTTGGGTTTAGCTGTATTGGTATTTAGCTCGTCACCTAATAATAGCCTACACTCGCTTTGCCATTCACGTTGCATCATAAGTGGCAAACGGTAAATAACAACGTTTAAAAAACTGCCTACACATAAACTAACTAAGCCAACAGTGGTTAAATAAAACCAGAGTTGGCTTTGCATTACTTCAATAATACTTTGCATTATAAACCTGAAAACTGCTTTAAAAAAAAGTGATAGAGAATCAATGAGAAGACGTTAGCCGCCAACCTTATAAAAACAAGGCTCTCTTTAATTCCTGTAAATTTTTATTAATTAAATTACAGAGCCTAACTGGAAAATTGGTAAGTACATAGCCACAATTAACCCACCAACAAGCACACCAAGTACCGCCATAATAAGTGGTTCTAACAGGCTTGAAAGGCCATCAACCGCATCGTCAACCTCTTGCTCGTAAATAGTCGCTACTTTAGCCAACATGCCATCGAGTGAGCCAGATTCTTCACCAATGGCCACCATTTGAATCACCATATCAGGGAATATTTTAGAGTTACGCATAGCCCAGTTCATTTGGTTACCCGAGCTTACCTCGGCTTTAATATCTAAAATAGCATAACGGTACACTGCGTTACCCGAGGCACCTGCAGCAGAGTCAAGCGCATCAACAAGTGGTACACCTGCCGCAAAAGTGGTTGAAAGTGTACGCGCATAACGGGCAACAGCGGCTTTGTTTAAAATCATGCCAATAACAGGGAGTTTTAATATGGCTCTATCGGTTGCATCTCTGAGCTTTAAGCTTCTGAGCTTAGCTTCTTTAAATGCATAACCAAAACCAACAATTACAATTAAAATCATCCACCAATACTCTTGCATAAATTCAGATATACTGATTACAAATAAAGTAAATGAAGGGAGTTCAGCACCAAAACCTGCAAATATATCTTGAAATTGTGGCACTACAAATATTAGCAAAATAGAAGTTACAATACCTGCAATGACTAATACAGATATTGGATAAAACATCGCTTTTTTTATTTTTGACTTTAACGCTTCAGACTTTTCTTTGTATAACGCAACACGGTCAAATATTTTATCGAGTGCACCGGATTGCTCGCCCGACGCCACTAAATCACAATATAAGTCGTCAAAATAACGAGGGTGTTTTCTAAGTGCTTGCGATAAAGGCTGACCTGCTTTTACTTCATCGCCTATGGTTTCCATTAGTTTACCAACACTTTTATTGGTTGAACCAGAGCCAATCATTTCAATAGCTTGTATAAGCGGTACACCCGCCATTAGCATGGTGGCAATTTGGCGGGTAACAAGCGCTATATCTTTAGGGGTGATTTTTTGAACACTTTGAATGCCAAATAAAGGCTTTGGCTTACGCTTTACTTTTGATGGCGTAATACCCTGCTTACGTAATTGTGCTTTTACAAGTGCAATGCTATTACCTGTGAGCTCTCCTTCAAGTTTTTTCCCTCGGGCACTTACACCGACCCACTGAAATGTATCGAGGCCTTTATCTTGTTGTTTTTTTGCCATGAGATTATCCAGCTGAATTAATATTATTAAAGAATTCTGTACCTAGCATAACTTAAACGAATGATTCTTGGTAGAAATATACTTTACATTAGAAACGTTGACCAATGGACCAAAATCTAGGCCCATAAATATAACCATTATCAGGGTCGATATTATTATAAATTTCTATTGCTTTTTGTAAGTATAAAAACCAAGCAAGAACGAATACACACGCCAAAAATAACTTAGCATATATATTTATATGAATATATTTGTACTTGTTTTTATAAAGCCTGCCAATAAGTAAGCCCCACATTATAAATAACAAGGTTTGTGAAACCGGCATCACATGTACACCAGAGAATAGTGAGTACGTAATACCAATAGCAAAAGAGTAAAAAATACTTTCCGTGATTACATCTTTTTTATGATTTTTTAAGTGTATTATAGATTTTCTAAATGTATTAAAAATTACGATTAAAATACATATAAGGGCTATTCCTCCCCACTCATTTAAAACTTCTATCAATGAGTTGTGAGGATGGCTAAACGGTGCTGAGCTTCCGAGAGACATTTCAAATACACCAGGACCATTTCCAATAAAAAAATGTTTCCATGATAGGTTAGAAAGTGTATTTAACCATAAATCAATACGGCCTGAAGAGGATGTACGAAGTATATCGGCCCCTCCTTTATTCAATGAGTCTAAAATATAAAAAGTGATACAGCTAAGAGCTAGGCAAACTAGCCCGGTTAAAATTTGCTTTTTTAAGGTTGTTTTCAGTATGAGAGCAAATACTGAAAAAATAAAAAATGAGAGCAAGGCCCCTCGGGCTTGGCCAATAAAAATTAGTAATAGATTTAAAAATAAAACAATGAATACGATGCGTTGAATACTTTGAAATTTTAGCAGTAATATTAAAAAGGGAAGAATAAAAACCTGTACCTGATTAAAAAAGCGAATATTAATAAAGCCAGAGTAGATTATGTAGGGGTTTAAAGGTTGCTGCTCTGCTAGTGTAAAAATTATGTTGAGTAGGCAAACCAAAACCAAACTTGTGTGTGCTATTAATAAGGTATAAATAATGAGTAACACAGATTTTTTATCATTTATAGAACTTATATAGAGCATTGCCCCAAAAAGTAGGCTGATGTGAAATGTGTAAAGTAAACTGAAGCTTTTTTCCTGATTAGCTTGAGACGATAAGAAACCGAAAAGAGAAAAAACTAACAAAAACATTGCGCTTCTTTTATCAAGTATAACTGCGAAAGTATGTTTTTTGCTTTGTAATAAAACTGTAAGCATTAGCGCGTAAAGGCTGAGTAGGAAAGTTATTTGGAATATACGTTGGTGATTATGGTAATCGTAAGAAACCATTGGCATTAAAGGTATTAGCGTACATAGAAAAAAAAGGTTGATAAACGATGACTTTATTATATTTACCATATTCATAAATTCTGATTCTTACGCATTAAAAAAGCGCCATTTAGGCGCTTTGATTGTTTGTAAACTTGTTAAGACTGTGGACAACTTTTAGGGGCCAAATCTTTACTGTCTGCTGATAGTGCTGTTGTAGCACATGACCAAGCACCCTGAGCACTGCGGCTCCATGTCAGTGTAGCCCCTGTAATTTGTGTAGGAGCATTGGCAATCACGCAAACTATTGAATCAGCCGTTGTTGTTATAGTGCAGTTTTCAGTTGATGCACTAAGTCCAATATCTGCTACTGCAGGTGTTCCAGTACCATTATTCTTTTCTATTTCAAAGCCCGTGCGTCCGGCTGAAATTTCTGCTAAGCCAGCTGTCAGTTTTGAAGTAGCTTGATAGCTAGAGTATGCAGGCAATGCTACTGCAGCAAGAATACCGATGATTGCTACTACAATCATTAATTCAATTAGGGTGAAACCCTGTTGTTTTTGAGTCATTGTTTTCATGTTTCCTCTCCTAAAGGATAGATTGTGTAAGTTAAATCACTTAATTGGCATTATGCCGAGCTTAATTTAACTGATTTACTTTACAGTTTTGCTTAAAATAAACTTTTTGCGCTATCTCTCGGTTTGAATGATATTATCCGCGCTACATTTGCACTTTAGCTTTAGGGTATGAAACACAAAAGCTAGGTGTGAATTCATTATATTTTATATGTAACTTGCTATTTATAAATTGGATGCAAATAAAGTCTACCAGCAGCCAATAAAAGTGTAGGAATAAATAACAAAAGTTGCTTATTAACTTTAATTTAAACGTTAATAACTCATTATTTATTACGAGCTTTTATAATAAAACAGTACAAGTGTATCATTTTATTTTAGTTAATAGCACGTTACTTTTCCTAAAACAGCTAATTAATTTAACAAATTGTTACAATTAGTTATTTTTAACTATTAAATTACTTTTGTTTTAACTTGTCAACGCTTTAGCATTTATTAAATGTAGAACTAAATTATTACTTTGGCTATACATCATTCAAAACGCATCGATAAATCGATTGATTGTAAGTTTTTTGTTAATGCACCGCTAGATATAAAGTCTACGCCCGCTTGAGAATACGTTTTGAGTGTTGCTAACGTCATATTGCCTGACACTTCTAATTTAGCGCGTTTGTTAGTTAAAACAACCGCTTGCTTAATTTGTTCAACGCTAAAGTTATCAAGCATGATAATATCGGCGCCTGCGTCAATGGCTTGCTTTAGTTCTTGCAGCGATTCAACCTCAACTTCAACCGGTTTACTCGGGTGGTTTAGTTTGGCCTGAGTAACGGCTTTATCTATACCGCCGCAGGCTGCTATGTGGTTTTCTTTAATTAAAAACGCATCAAACAATCCTATGCGGTGGTTTGCGCCACCGCCGCATTTTACTGCATATTTTTGTAAGGCTCTGAGCCCCGGAATAGTTTTGCGGGTATCGAGTAGCTGGGTCGTTGTGCCGCTGAGTTCTTTTACATAATGCGCAGTGGTGGTTGCTGTGCCAGATAAAGTTTGTACAAAGTTAAGAGCGGTTCGCTCTGCCGTTAAAATTGCGCGGGCTGAACCTTTTGCTGTAAACAGGGGGCTGTTGGCCGTTACAAAGTCGCCATCGCTAACAAGTACTGATACTTGTACTGTTGGGTCCACTTGCTTGAATACTTCAATTATGATGTCTTTTCCACAAAATATGCAATCTTCACGAGTTATAACTTTTGCACTAGCTTGCTCGTTTTGTGGGATAAGCTGAGCGGTTATGTCACCATCGGCTGCAGTTTGGTAGTTTAAGTCTTCGTCGAGCGCAAGGGTAACAAGTTGACTAAGTAAAGTGTGCGAAATAGACATGGCTAAAAGCTCATAAGCATTAATAAATTAAAGAAAATTTTACTATGTTTAAATAATGAATAGAAGCGCTTTTAATTATTAGCGTATAGCTTAGGACTTTAATAGTAAAATGTAAGCCACTTTTAATTGCTTACCTATTTAGGCGGGGCTTAGTCACTATCATTATTTTTACAAATCCTTTAGCATCAAGATTATAAATAGTTTGGTAATAATGTAATGGCAATAGATTTAAATGGGGTTTTAAAAGCTGCAACTCAGCGAGCATGTACGCACTATGATGAGCGCCCTGAACATACAGATATTACCTTGTTGGTCATTCATAATATTTCATTACCAGCAGGGCAGTTTGGTACCCCCTTTGTGGATGATTTATTTATGGGGTGTATTGACTGTAATTCGCATAAAAGCTTTGGTGATTTAAAAGGGCTGCGCGTCTCAGCGCATTGCTTTATTAAACGCACCGGTGAGGTGGTCCAATACGTGCCATTTAGTAAGCGCGCTTGGCATGCGGGCGTATCTGAATTTGCAGGGCAAACTGCATGCAATAATTATAGTATTGGTATTGAGCTTGAAGGCACCGATACAACGGCTTATACCAGCGCTCAGTACGCCTCGTTATGTCATTTAAGTAAATCTATAATGCAACGCTATCCAAAAATTACCCCTTCGCGTATTGTGGGGCACTGCGATATTGCACCAGGTCGTAAAACAGACCCCGGCCTTAGCTTTAACTGGCCATTATTTTTAAATATGCTTGAGCAACCAAGTTGAGAGAGTCAATGTCATGATTTTAGTATCTATTATTTTAGCGTTAATTTTAGAGCGTTTAGGGGCACGGTCTAACTATTGGCAAATAAGCTATTACGCCAATGGCTATTTAAAGCGCTCCAACCGCTTACTTGCCCGTAACGGTTTATTTAGTTCGGCAATTGGCTTTTTAATTTGGCTGTTTTTACCTGTAGTAGCCATGGCATGCATTTATAGCTTGTCAAATTTTGTGTTGTGGGAGTTGGCTATTAATATTGCTGTTTTACTTGTTTGTTTTGGTTGTGCAAAGCAGCGCGCTTTATATAAAGCCTATTTAAACGCACTCACACGAGATGATGGTACTGCAGCCTCTTTATATGCATTGCAAATGGGGCAAAAACGTACTGAAGATCAACAAGGCGGTGAAACCTTTGGGCAAACACTTGCTTGGGTAAACTTTAGATTTTACTGTGCGGTTATTTTTTGGTTTGTGGTTTTGGGAGCACCAGGCGCTGTTTTATATGCTCTTGTGCGTACCTTTGCTGATTTAGTACGAGACAACCACAAAGTGATATTTGCTAAACATTTTAAGCTAATACATAAACTACTTTTTTGGTTGGATTGGTTACCCGCACGTATAGCGAGTTTTGGTTACTTAGTGATTGGTAACTTTAATAAAGGCACTAGCTGCTGGTTACATTATGCGCTTGATTTTTCAAGCCCTAACCGAAAGGTCGTCACCTATACTGCGCTTGCAGCAGAGCAAGTAGAGAAGCGTTATTATGGTTGCACTTACGAGGCAACGTGTATGATTAAATTAGTTAAGCGTAATGTGCTATTTTATTTAGTTTTAATTGCATTACTGACCCTGTTTGGTGGCTTGTCTTAACACCTTATTTATTTTTACAGCCTATTTAAAAGCAAAGCACTTATTTACCCCAAAGTGCTTTGCCTTTTGGTTACCTTTTCTATTTAAACATTGCGATTAGCCCCTCCTTTAAAATAGAGTTAAAACTCTAAATTTATCTGGTCAGACCATTTGAATGGCCACCTTATCAGTTACTCAAAATTAAGCTATATTGTGTATTGTTTGATCTTCGTTCAAAATGCGTTACGCTAATATCCCCGTGCAAGTAACCTGTAAATTGACAGCTATATGGGTTTTTGATAACGTATTGCAAATTCTTGGTATGACCAATTTACCTTTTGGGTAAATCTTATAACTTTAAGCCCCAATTTTAGGGCTTGGTATTTATACAACGCGGACGTTGATTCATGTCTTTAAAGATTAAAGCAGCAAAATTATCTGATGTTATTTTACAGCAACTCGAAAATATGATTCTTGAGGGCTCGTTAGCACCAGGAGAAAAGCTGCCTCCAGAGCGTGAACTAGCAAAACAGTTTGAAGTGTCTCGTCCTTCGCTGCGCGAGGCCATCCAAAAGTTAGAGGCAAAAGGGCTCGTTACGCGTCGTCAAGGCGGTGGTACGTTTGTAAAAAATCAGCTTGAAGAAGGGCTAACTGATCCATTGTTTGAGCTGATAAGTAAACACCCTGAATCACAATTTGATTTACTCGAATTTCGTCATGCATTAGAAGGTATTGCTGCTTACTATGCAGCACTACGAGGAACGAGTAATGATTTTACTAAAGTAAAACAAAGCTTTGATCAAATTGCGCTATCGCAAGATGACTTACAGCAAAAAGCAAAAGCAATTAATGCCTTTCATTTTAGTGTGGCTGAAGCCTCACATAATGTTGTGTTATTGCACTTGGTTAGAGGTATGCAAGCGCTGCTTGAACAAAATGTATTGCAAAATTTAACGGTTTTATTAGAAAAGCCAGATATTAGCAGTCAGTTAGCTCAGCACAGGCGTTTGTTAATGGATGCGGTTATTGACGGCAATCCAGAGCAAGCTCGTTTAGCAAGTAATGCGCATTTAGCGTTTATTGAAGAAGCATTGCTTGAAGCGGGCAAAGAATATTCGCGAATTGAACGTAGTTTAAGACGCACCAAACAAAATTAAGCTAATACTCTATTACTTGAACACACTAAGTTAAGTATCAGTTGTATTAAATTAACAACATTCGTATTTTAAACATAAGGAAACCTCCATATGTCTGAAGTCAATAAAATTGACGTAGACGCGCTAGAAACACAAGAGTGGTTACAAGCTCTTGAATCAGTTGTGCGCGAAGAAGGTGTTGAACGAGCTCAGTACTTACTTGAGCAAGTATTAGAGCAAGCCCGCTTAGATGGCGTTGATATGCCAACGGGTATTACCACGAACTACGTTAATACTATCCCTGTAGATCAAGAGCCTGCTTACCCAGGTGATGTGAATCTTGAACGTCGTATTCGTTCAATTATTCGTTGGAACGCGATTATGATCGTTCTGCGTGCATCTAAAAAAGATCTCGACTTAGGCGGCCATATGGCGTCTTACCAATCGTCAGCTGCTTTTTACGAAGTGTGTTTTAACCACTTCTTCAAAGCACCAAACGACGTAGACGGTGGCGACTTAGTTTATTACCAAGGCCATATTTCTCCGGGTATTTATGCACGTGCATTTGTTGAAGGGCGTTTAAGCGCTGCTCAACTAGATAACTTCCGCCAAGAAGTTGATGGTAAAGGTTTACCGTCGTACCCACACCCTAAATTAATGCCTGAATTTTGGCAGTTCCCTACAGTATCAATGGGTTTAGGCCCAATTGCATCTATTTACCAAGCGCGTTTCTTAAAATACCTAGACGGTCGTGGCTTAAAAGACACTAAAAACCAACGTGTATATGCGTTTTTAGGTGACGGTGAAATGGATGAGCCAGAATCACGTGGTGCAATCTCGTTCGCTGCTCGTGAAAAGCTAGACAACCTATGTTACCTAATTAACTGTAACTTACAGCGTTTAGATGGCCCAGTAATGGGTAATGGTAAAATTATTCAAGAACTAGAAGGCCTATTTAAAGGTGCTGGTTGGAACGTAATTAAAGTTGTATGGGGAAGCGGCTGGGATATTCTGCTTGCTAAAGATACAACAGGTAAATTACTGCAGTTAATGAACGAAACTATTGACGGCGATTACCAAACATACAAAGCAAAAGATGGCGCGTACGTTCGTGAGCATTTCTTTGGTCGTTACCCAGAAACAGCAGCCCTTGTTGCA
Source organism: Pseudoalteromonas sp. NH0006-46 (assembly GCF_057547735.1). Classification (NCBI taxonomy): domain Bacteria; kingdom Pseudomonadati; phylum Pseudomonadota; class Gammaproteobacteria; order Alteromonadales; family Pseudoalteromonadaceae; genus Pseudoalteromonas; species Pseudoalteromonas sp. NH0006-46. Next base: position 295,864 of record NZ_BAAJML010000002.1, read on the forward strand.
GATATGACCGATGACGAAATTTTTGCACTTAAGCGTGGTGGACATGAGCCATCAAAACTTTACGCAGCATTCAAAAAGGCCGAGCAAACTAACGACCGTCCTACTGTGATCCTAGCTAAAACGGTAAAAGGTTACGGCATGGGTGAAGCAGCTGAAGGTAAAAATATTGCGCACCAAGTGAAAAAAATGGACATGAGCCATGTTGAACACTTACGTGACCGCTTAGGCTTACAAGATTTAGTCTCTGAAGAAGCAATTAAAGACTTACCTTACTTAGAGCTTGATGAAAGCTCTGAAGAGTACAAGTACTTGCATGCTCGTCGTAAAGACTTAAAAGGTTATACACCCACGCGTATTGCAGAATTTTCTGAGAAGTTACAGTTGCCAGAAGTCGAAGCGTTTAAGCCATTACTTGAAGAGCAAAAACGTGATATTTCAACCACAATGGGCTTTGTTCGTGCACTTAATATTTTATTAAAAGATAAAGGCATTGGTAAAAATATTGTGCCAATTATTGCCGATGAAGCGCGTACCTTTGGTATGGAAGGTTTATTCCGCCAGATTGGTATTTACAACCCGCATGGTCAAAACTACACCCCTCAAGACCGTGATATTGTTTCTTACTACAAAGAAGCAACATCAGGGCAGGTACTTCAAGAAGGTATTAACGAGCTAGGTGCAATGTCGTCATGGGTGGCTGCTGCAACATCATACAGCACGAACGATTTACCAATGATCCCGTTCTACATTTACTACTCTATGTTCGGTTTCCAACGTGTTGGCGACATGGCATGGATGGCGGGTGACCAACAAGCACGTGGTTTCTTATTAGGTGCTACTGCCGGTCGTACAACACTAAACGGTGAAGGCCTGCAGCATGAAGATGGCCACAGCCATATTCTTGCAAATACGGTTCCTAACTGTATTTCTTACGACCCAACGTACGCATTTGAAGTAGCAGTCATTGTTCAAGATGGTATTCGTCGTATGTACGGTGAAAACCAAGAAAACATTTACTACTACCTAACGCTTATGAACGAAAACTACCATCAGCCAGCAATGCCAGAAGGCGCTGAAGAAGGTATTCGTAAAGGTATTTACAAGCTTGAAAGCTACGAAGGTAAAAAAGCCAACGTACAGCTATTAAGCTCAGGTACTATCATGACGGAAGTACGCAAAGCTGCGGCAATTTTAAGTGAAGATTACGGCATTGCATCAGACGTTTATTCTGTAACGTCATTTAATGAGCTTACCCGTGATGGCCAAGATGTTGAGCGTTTCAACATGCTTAACCCAGAAAGCGAGCAAAAAACAGCTTATATTACGAGCGTATTAAACGACTCAGTAACTGTTGCCGCTACCGATTACATGAAAAACTACGCAGAGCAAGCCCGTTCATTTATTCCTAGCAATAACTATAAAGTGTTGGGTACAGATGGTTACGGTCGTTCTGATAGTCGTGAAAACTTACGTCGTCACTTTGAAGTTAACGCAAGCTACGTTGTTGTTGCAACGTTATCTGAACTTGCTAAACGCGGTGAAGTTGAAAAGTCTGTGGTTGTTGACGCGCTTAAGAAGTTCGACATCGACACTAATAAACTAAACCCACTGTACGCATAAGAGGTTTGCAATGAGTATTGAAATTAATGTTCCAGATATCGGTGGCGATGACGTAGAAGTAACCGAAATCTTAGTAAGCGTTGGTGACAAAGTAGATGTTGACCAATCTTTACTGACTGTTGAAGGCGATAAAGCTTCAATGGAAGTACCTGCTGCGCAAGCGGGTACTGTAAAAGAAATTAAAGTAAATGTTGGCGACACGGTAACAACGGGCTCTTTAGTGTTTATATTTGAAGGCGAAAGCGCTGGTGCTGATGCAGCACCAGAAGCACCTGCTGAATCAACAGCCCCGGCTCAAGCTTCAGGTTCTTCAACTAAAGAAGTAACCGTACCAGATATTGGTGATGATGAAGTTGAAGTAACCGAAATCATGGTTGCTGTTGGCGACACTGTTGAAGAAGAGCAATCTATCTTAAACGTTGAAGGCGACAAAGCGGCTATGGAAGTGCCTGCACCGTTTGCAGGTACTGTAAAAGAAATTAAAGTCGCTACTGGCGATACAGTTAAAACGGGTTCTTTGGTATTTGTTTTTGAAGTTGCTGGTTCAAGCGCTCCTGTATCAGATGAACCTAAGCAAGAGTCTGCACCAGCAGCGCAAGCTGAAAGTTCTGCATCAAGTACAAAAGATGTAAACGTACCAGATATTGGCGACGACGAAGTTGAAGTAACCGAAATCATGGTTGCTGTTGGCGATAGCGTAGAAGAAGAGCAATCTATCTTAAACGTTGAAGGCGACAAAGCGGCTATGGAAGTACCTGCACCATTTGCAGGTACTGTAAAAGAAATTAAAGTAGCTACTGGCGATAAAGTTAAAACAGGCTCACTTATTTTTGTTTTTGAAGTGGCCGGCAGTGCACCAGCAAAAGCAAAAGCATCTGCGCCTGCTGAGCAAAAGCCAGCGGCTGCACCTGCAAAAACCGAGTCGGCACCAGCACAAGCTGCACCTGCGGCTAAAGCTAACAATGAAAGCTTTGAAAACAACAGCGCGTATGCACATGCATCGCCAGTTGTTCGTCGTTTAGCCCGTGAGTTTGGTATTAACTTAGCTAATGTAAAAGGCACGGGTCGTAAAAACCGTGTGGTTAAAGAAGACGTGCAAAACTATGTTAAAAACTTAGTTAAGCAAGTTGAGTCTGGTCAGGTTTCAGCATCAGCAGGTAACGCCGGTGGTAGTGAGCTGGGCTTAATTCCTTGGCCTAAAGTAGATTTTGCTAAGTTTGGCGAAATTGAAGAGAAAAAATTATCTCGCATCCAAAAGTTATCGGGTAAAAACTTACACCGTAACTGGGTACAAATCCCACATGTAACACAGTTTGACGAAGCGGATATCACAAGTCTTGAAGCGTTCCGTAAAGAACAAAACGTGTTAAGCGAGAAGAAGAGGCTGGGCGTTAAAATTACACCACTTGTGTTTGTGATGAAAGCCGCAGCTAAAGTACTTGCAGAGTTCCCAACGTTTAACTCGTCGCTGTCTGAAGATGGCGAAAGCTTGATACTTAAAAAATACATTAATATAGGTGTGGCAGTAGATACGCCTAATGGCTTAGTTGTTCCTGTGTTTAAAGACGTGGACAAAAAAGGCATTATTGAGTTATCTCGCGAGCTAATGGACGTGTCTAAAAAAGCGCGTGAAGGCAAGTTAACTGCATCAGACATGCAAGGCGGCTGTTTTACTATTTCAAGCCTTGGTGGAATTGGCGGTACGGCATTTACGCCGATTGTTAACGCACCAGAGGTAGCTATTTTAGGGGTATCTAAATCTGAGATTAAGCCTAAGTGGAACGGTAAAGAGTTTGAGCCTAAGTTAATGGTTCCGTTATCTATGTCGTACGATCACCGAGTGATTGATGGCGCACTAGCAGCACGTTGTACAGCAACACTTGCAAGCTACATGAGCGATATACGTCAATTAGTGATGTAACACCAATTTTATTAAAAAGGCGATCATTCTAGCGATTTAAATAGCACGTTAACGGCGTCAGAAATTACTCATATAGGAAAAACTATATAGCGTAATTTCTACCTTGTTATAGCGCTATTTTCCTGTCGCGTTAATTGCTCGCTAATTTAATTCAATTGATGTTTGTAAGAAAAACAAAATCAAATCCCAGCCGGTTGTTTTTAGCTGGGATTTTTACTATATGCAATGATACAATCTTTGCACTATTTGTGAATTGCTCTGATTTTCTGCCCATGCAGAAACATGGCAGTTAAATTTTAGGGCAGTGTCCCGTTCAAACAATTAAGGTAATAGCATGAGCAACGAATTAAAAACTCAAGTTGTTGTACTAGGCGGTGGCCCGGGTGGTTACTCTGCAGCTTTCCGTGCTGCTGACTTGGGCTTAGAAGTTACACTAGTAGAATCACGTGAAACATTAGGTGGTGTTTGTCTTAATGTTGGTTGTATTCCTTCAAAAGCACTTTTACACGTAGCTAAAGTAATTGATGACGCAGCTGAAATGTCATCTCATGGTGTTACTTTTGGCGCACCACAAATTGACTTAGACAAAATCCGCTCTTGGAAAGAGTCTGTTGTTGGTCAGCTTACGGGCGGCTTAGACGGCATGGCTAAAATGCGTAAAGTTAAAGTTGTACCAGGTTATGGTAAATTTACGGGTAGCAACACTTTAGCTGTTGAAGGTGCTGACGGCACAACAACTATTACATTCGACAACGCGATTATTGCCGCAGGTTCAAAACCAGTTAACTTACCTTTCATCCCAGAAGATGATCGTGTAATTGACTCAACGGGCGCATTAGAGCTTAAAGATATACCTGAAAAACTACTTGTTTTAGGTGGTGGTATTATCGGTCTTGAAATGGGTACTGTTTACCGCGCGTTAGGTTCTGCTATTGATGTTGTAGAATTTGCTGATCAATTAGTTCCTGCAGCTGATAAAGACATCATCAAAATTTACCAAAAATACGTAAGCGATAAATTTAACGTTATGCTTTCAACTAAGGTTGTGGGTGTTGAAGCGAAAGATGATGGTTTATACGTTACATTTGAAGGCAAAAACGCGCCAGCTGAGCCAGTACGTTACGATAAAGTGCTTGTTGCAGTAGGTCGTACGCCTAACGGTAATTTACTTGATGCTGAAAAAGCAGGCGTAAATGTAGATGAGCGTGGCTTTATTAACGTTGATAAACAGTTGCGTACTAATGTAAGCAACATTTTTGCAATTGGTGACTTAGTTGGCCAACCAATGCTTGCGCATAAAGCGGTTCACGAAGGTCATGTTGCTGCTGAGGTTATCTCTGGTCAGAAGCATTTCTTCGACCCTAAATGTATTCCTTCAATTGCCTACACTGACCCAGAAATTGCATGGGTAGGTGTTACTGAGAAAGAAGCTAAAGAGCAAGGTTTAAGCATTGAAACTGCGGTATTCCCGTGGGCTGCGTCAGGTCGTGCAATTGCATCTTCTCGTACTGAAGGTTCTACTAAGCTTATTTTTGATAAAGAAAGCGGCCGTATAATCGGTGGTGCCATGATTGGTATTAACGCGGGCGAAATGCTTGGCGAAATCGGTTTAGGTATTGAAATGGGGGCAGATGGTGAAGATTTAGCGCTTACTATTCATGCTCACCCAACATTGAACGAGTCAATTGGCCTTGCAGCTGAAATTTTTGAAGGTTCAATCACTGATTTACCAAATAAAAAAGCAGTTAAAAAGAAGAAGTAATTTCTTTTAACTAACACCGCTTTTTTAAAACCCAAGCTACGGCTTGGGTTTTTTGTTTTTATAACTGTTAATTTTAAAAATATGCAAAGCTTGCTTTGATAAAGTGCCATTTTATTTTGAGCTGATAGCTGATAGCTGATAGCTGATAGCTGATAGCTGATAGCTGATAGCTGATAGCTGATAGCTGATATCTATTCATCATGTTTTTAGCTACAATACGCGCCGAACAATTTATAGGTAATTAATCACTGTGACTCACTCATCCCATAATTCAGTACTGGTATTACGCGCTCAGCAAATTAGTGAATCTCGTCGCGAATTTAATGCCCGTGGCGCTAAGCTAGCACGTTGTGAGCAATGCTTAATTGCAAAGCATTATTGTATTTGTGAAGGTGTAGAGAAAGCGCAATGCAATGCTGCAGTGTGTTTATTGATGTACCATAACGAAAGTTTTAAACCTTCGAATACTGGGCGTTTAATTGCCGAAATTATACCTGATAATCATGCTTTTAAATGGGATAGAACTAACCCAGATGATGCGCTAATAGCGCTCATTAATGATGAGCAATATCAGCCAATGGTTATTTTTCCTGCTGAAGATGTAGAAGCGGGGCGGGCAATTACACAAGTAAATATTGAGTCTGGTAAAAGGCCGCTGTTTATCTTTTTGGATGGCACATGGCGTGAAGCGAAAAAAATGATTCGCAAAAGCCCATATCTAGATAACTTGCCCGTATTGTCTATTACAGCTGATAAGTTATCAGACTACCGTTTACGTGTTGCGCCGCATGCGCATCAGTTAGGTACAGCTGAGGTAGGTATTTTAGTGCTAGCACTCGCTGGTGAAATAGAGGCCGCTGAAAAGCTTGAAGATCACTTTATAAAGTTTCGAGATGCGTATCTTATGGGAAAACGAAATAAAGGCAGACCGGAGTCTATTTAATACCGATTGCATTGGCTATGAGTATTAAATTTTGGGCAAAGAAAAGCGCGCTCTATTTCTAGGCGCGCTTGCGGAATCTTCTAATTTTTTGCATCCTGCAATTGAACTTAATCAACTCCAATTTTTACTGTTCCATGTTTATTGCTATATTACTTTTTAGTTCTATGCAATGTAAGCCAATCCGGGCTTGTATCCTTTATTCCTAAACGTCCTGTTGTGGTAAAACCTATTACCAAATCCTTCATTTGCACTTCCTAGTGCTTCCATGTTGTTATCAATCCATTGTGTTGCCTGTTAATAAGGCCTGTCCTTTTTATTCCTTCAACATCCTGTTAAGCAACATTCCAATGTTACACTCCTTTATGCATCTTCCTGATGCTGTCCTTTTATTAACAATCCATTGCGATGCTCATCCTGAGCCTGTCCTAACTCCGTGTTGTCATTTATAACCAGTCACTGGTTTATCGAGTAATTAATCCCTGTCCTTTTACTCGTTAAGCGTCATTGCTTAATTGATGGGTTAAGTATAGGCGAATGGCCTAACTAAAGTAGGACAAAAACACGATACAGTTTATGTATTATTATTGTTAAATACTATAAAGGTTAATTTTATCAATAGTTTAAGTTTATTTTGGTAGGTTTTTAATCGGCGTTTTACTTATAAGCTGGCACACCCGTGAGATATCTCTTACAAAGTATTTCTGTTTTGGACGTTTTTTTGGTATTTATGGCTATTTAGGGTGTGCACTTTTTAACTGTTCACGGTAGAATTATTGATAATAATTACTATTTAGGTGGAATAATGAAGAAAACACTCGCTATCGCTTTAGGGTTTATCGCATCGGCGCCAGCCTTTGCAAATGATGTTGTTAATATTTACTCTTTTCGCCAACCTTTTTTAATACAACCTATTTTAGACGGTTTTACAAAGCAAACCGGTATTAAAACAAATGTTGTGTTTGCTAAAAAAGGATTAATTGAGCGTGTAAAACGTGAAGGTAAACATAGTAAAGCCGATTTAGTTTTAACGTCTAATTTTAGTGCACTTATTCAATTGGAAGATTTAAATTTAACTCAAACAATTAATAGCACTCACGTTGATAGTAACGTACCTTCTGCCTTTCGTGATGGTGATGGACAATGGGTCGCGTTAACAAAACGCGTGCGAAATGTATATTCATCAAAAGATCGTTTGGGCGCATTACCAAAACTAACTTACGAAGAACTGGCTGATCCAAAATATAAAGGGCAAATTTGCACTCGTTCAGGTAAACATCCGTATAACTTAGGGTTGGTTGCTTCAATGATTGCGCATCACGGTGAAGCGCAAACTAAAACATGGCTTGAAGGCGTTAAGGCTAATTTAGCACGTAAACCACAAGGTAATGACCGTGCTCAAGTTAAAGCCGTTAAAGAGGGGCTATGTAATCTTGCGTTAGGCAATAGTTACTATTTAGGTAAAATGTTGCAAGACGAAGAACAAAAAACATGGGCAGAGGCAGTGCACATTAATTTCCCTAATCAAATTGATCGTGGCTCACATATCAATGTATCGGGGGCTGTTATTACTAAATATGCTAAAAACCCTGAAAATGCCTTGAAACTCATAGAGTATATGACCGACAATAAAGCGCAAAATATGTATGCATCGCTTAATATGGAATACCCAGTTAAGCCTGGTGTTCAATTATCCAGTTTGGTTGCATCTTGGGGCAGCTTTAAAGAAGATAGCTTGCCACTTGATGAGATCAGTAAATATCGTCCGTTAGCGCTTAAGTTAATTGATGAGGTGAAGTTCGATCTTTAATGACTTATAAATTTAAGCTGTCTAAATGGCAGCTATTCGCGTGGTCGACAGGCTTGGTTTTGTCGGCCCCGTTGTTCTTCCTCTTATTTGAATCGCTACAAGGCAACTCCGAGGTTTTTACTCACCTTTGGGATACGGTGCTTTGGGATTACATTGCTAATACTGTACTACTTATTTTAGGGGTGTGTGTACTCAGTAGTGTTATCGCTTTGCCACTTGGTTGGCTAACCGCTTACTGTAACTTCCCAGGTAAAAAACACTTTGAATGGGCGCTCATGCTGCCTCTTGCCATGCCTACTTACATTATTGCCTACGTGTATACCGATTTACTAGATTATGCTGGGCCCGTGCAAATTACTCTAAGGGAGTGGTTTGGCTGGCAGTCACCCAGTGATTACTGGTTTTTTGATATTCGCACTTTGCCTGGTGCAATAGTCATGATTGCTTTGGTACTTTACCCCTATTTATTTTTAATTTTTAAAACAGCTTTGAGAGAGCAGTCTTTTAAATTGGTACAGGCAAGCCAATTAATGGGACTTTCCCCAACTAAAAGTTTTTTTAAAGTGAGTCTTGTATTGTCTCGAGGCTCTATTGTTGCGGCCCTTGCGCTGATCAGTATGGAAACAATGGCTGACTTTGCAACCGTTAGCTATTTCGCTGTTAGCACGCTAACAACGGCGGTTTACGACACATGGTTTGGGTATTACTCATTGACTGCCGCTGCAAAAATATCAGGTGTTATGTTGTTATTGCTATTTTTAGCGCTTATGGCAGAGCGCTTTAGTCGTCGTAATCAAGCCGTATTTGAGCGTCAATCGGGTGTAAATAGCGAGGCACTTTATATTTTAAAGGGTAAGTCGGCTTGGTTAGCGACTGCATTTTGTAGTGTGGTTTTGCTTGTGTCTTTTGTGATCCCCATTGCGGTATTACTTAATTACGCGATTACCTATTTTGAAAAAGCGTGGAATGCTGAGTTTTTCAATTATGCATGGCAAAGCCTAAAAGTGGCAGGTGTTGTGAGTCTAATAACAATTGCATTGGGTGTATTTGTTGTTTTTTATCAACGTATAGCATCACATTCGTACCCACTTATTCCTGGGCGACTAGCGAGTACAGGTTATGCGCTACCTGGTACTGTGCTTGCCATTGCTGTGTTATTACCTCTTACCGTGTTAGAAAATGGCATTAATGCAGCATTAGAGTCATACAATTTAGACATAGGTCTGCTGCTAACAGGCAGTGTGTTTACTATAGTGATTGCTTATGTCGTTCGGTTTTATGCGATTGCTCACGGTGCAATAGAGTCGAGTTTTGTGCGTATTAGTCCATCGCTTGATATGGCAAGCCAGTCTATGGGTAAAAGCCAAGGCCAAACTTTGCGCTTAGTGCACCTACCTTTATTAAGACGAGGCTTACTGACCGCTGCGTTATTAGTGTTTATTGAATGCATGAAAGAGCTGCCCGCAGCTTTACTCCTGAGGCCATTTAATTTTGAAAGCCTAGCAACGCATGTTTTCCAGTATGTGAGTGATGAGCAATTAGAGCTGGCTTCTATATCTGCTTTGTTTATTGTTATTGTTGGATTTATCCCTTTGTATTTTATTAATCGTTCTATGGAGCAACACAGTTAAATGAGTAGTTTAATTTTGCAAGGTGTAAGCTATCACTATAACGGTACAAAGGTGATCGAAGACTTAGATTTAACGGTGGGTAAAGATGAGATTGTGTGTTTACTTGGTGCAAGTGGCTGCGGCAAAACCACTACACTAAAAGCCATTGCAGGTTTAGTTGAGGCTAAGCAAGGAAGTGTATTTATTGATGGTAAACTTGTCAGTGATGAATCAACATTTATTGCACCAGAGCACCGAAATATAGGTATGATGTTTCAAGATTACGCGTTGTTTCCTCATTTGAGCGTAGCAGATAACATTGCGTTTGGGTTAGGTAAAATGAGCCAATCCGAAAAACAACAACGTGTAGATGAAATGCTTCAGTTAGTGCATTTGTCGGGTTGTGCCGATAGGTTTCCTCACCAGCTTTCCGGAGGGCAGCAGCAACGTGTTGCGATTGCACGTGCATTGGCCTACAAACCTAGTTTGTTATTACTCGACGAGCCCTTTTCTAATATAGATACTCAAGTTAGGTTTGAGTTAATTGCTGATATTCGCCGCATTATTAAGGCGCAACAAGTATCAGCGGTATTTGTTACCCATTCCAAAGAAGAGGCGTTTGCTTTTTCAGACACGCTTGCCATTATGCATCGTGGAAAAGTTGCCCAACAAGGCACGCCAGAGCAGCTTTTTGCTGCGCCTAGGTCAAAGGTGGTTGCAGAGTTTCTTGGTCAAGGCATATACTTACCCGCACAAGCATTAACGGCAACTGAATATAAAACACCTTTTGGTACTGTTGAGTCTGATACGCAAGCAAGCCACAATTCATGTAGTGGTGAGTTATATGTGCGACCTCATCAAATTGAACTGGTGAAAGAGTGTCAAAGTGACAAACTCAGTAAACGGGCTACAATATTAAGTCGTCGCTTTATTGGTTCTGCTCATATTTATAAAGTTGTCATAGCCGAGCAAACGCTTGAAGTTGCAGCGCAATATGGCCAATCATTTGAAATCAATGAGCAGGTTATAATAAAAATAAAACCCCACACAGTGAACTTTTTTGAATCGTAATCAAATGTTATTTACTGTGTTTATATCTGTAAAACTGAGGAATAACAATGGCGCAAGCGCAATCTGGGATTTGTGCTGAAGCAAACCTACATGGTTTGCATTTATTTTTTAATGTGTTTGATGGTCAAGACGAATCATTGCGCGCTAAACTAAAGCAAGTAAGCGCTATTGAAGAAGAGTTTAACGATCAGTTTTCAGAGTCAATGTTGTCATGTGTTGTTGCCATTGGTGCCCAATATTGGCCTCATATCCTTCCTGAATATATTCCTAGTGAGCTGCAAAGCTTTCCCAATATAAATCATTCAGATCACCAAATGAGTGTCCAACCGTGTGACTTGTTTGTGCAGGTGCGTTCCGATAGAGAAGATGTAAATCACTTATTTGCACTGCAAGTTTTAAAGCTTTTTGCACCTGATGTAGAGCTGGTGGAGCAAATTCGTAACTTTCGCTTTTTAGATGGCCGAGACTTTAACGGCTTTATTTATGGTGGCGATATGCCACATGGTAGAAAAAAACGAGCAACCGCGTTAATTAATAAACCAGGGTGTTTTGAAGATCAGGGAAGTTATATTCATGTTCAACGCTACAAACACGACTTAACTGTTTGGCAGCATTTATCGCTCAGTGAACAAGAACAAATAATGGGCCGTACACGCCTAGATAACACGTTAATAACCCCTGCGTTAAATACGAGCCATGCCACGCGCAGTGAATTAAAAGATGAAGAAGGGCAACCCCTTTTGTTGAATCAAAGTATGCCTTATGGTGATGTTTATGAACAAGGGATGTTATGCATAAGCTGCGCAAGCACTGGGACTGCATTTGAGGCTGTATTGAATAGCCGTTTAGGTGAGGGGGAGTGTTACGACCACTGGCTTGATTTTACTCAAGCCGATATGGGGTCAGCTTTTTTTGCCCCCTCAGTTGGGTTTTTAAAGCAAATTTAAACCGTATCAAACAAAATACGTACACGTTCAAGTGTTACGTCTATTTCAGAAATTTTTGCTGGAGCAATAAATATAGTATCGTCTCCGGCAATAGTACCGAGTACACCATCGGCCTTTCCTAACGAGTCAAGTAAGCGGGCAATAAGCTGCGCAGCACCTGGGCTTGTGCGAATAATGATCATCATTTCATTATGCATAATATCAATTACTAACTGGCGTAATGGGCTTTTAGCTGTAGGCACTCCCATTTCAGCGGGGAGGCAGTAAACCATTTCTTGCTTAGCATTACGGGTACGCACAGCGCCAAACTTACTTAACATGCGTGACACTTTACTCTGGCTTATATTATCAAAGCCTTGCTCTTTGAGAGCATCAACTATTTCGCCCTGAGAGCCAAAGTTTTCTTCTTTTAAAAGAGACTTAAACGCTTTTACCAATGCTTCTTGTTTATCTTGAGGTTGCATAGTCTTTATTCATTATTGTTATTTATGCTGTAAATACTACACAAAAATGAATAATTATGCAGCAGTTGTTTAGTCAACTTGACAGTTTGATGCGATAAACCACCAAAGTTTACAACTATGGTCGAAAATATCGCAAAATAGGCCCGATAAATTTGTTTTTAGGCGCTAATTTCATTATCTTAAGGGCCACAAGTATTTCCTACCTCAAATGACGGAGAATTCCAATGAAAGTTGCTGTATTAGGTGCTGCAGGCGGTATCGGTCAAGCATTGTCTTTACTATTAAAAACAGGCTTACCGGCTGGTTCTGAATTATCACTTTACGATGTTGCACCAGTTGTACCGGGTGTTGCTGTTGACCTATCACACATCCCAACTGATGTTAAAGTAGCAGGTTTTGGCGCAGACGATTTAAACACAGCGCTTGAAGGTGCTGACATTGTTTTAATTCCAGCGGGTATGCCACGTAAACCAGGTATGGATCGTGCAGATTTATTTAATGTAAATGCCGGTATCATCAAAACACTAGCTGAAGGTATTGTTGCTAGCTGTCCTAAAGCACTTGTGGGTATTATTACTAACCCAGTAAACGGCACCGTACCTATTGTTGCTGAAGTGTTTAAAAAAGCAGGCACATACGATGCAAGCCGTGTATTTGGTATTACTACGCTTGACGTCATTCGTTCAGAAGCATTTGTTGCTGAACTTAAAGGTGTAGACGTTGCTACAGTTAAAGTACCTGTAATTGGTGGTCACTCTGGCACAACTATTCTTCCTCTTCTTTCTCAAGTTGAAGGTGTTACTTTCACTGAAGACGAAGTTGCTGCGCTTACTCCACGTATCCAAAATGCAGGTACTGAAGTAGTAAATGCTAAAGCCGGTGGTGGTTCAGCTACATTATCAATGGGTGCTGCTGCAGCACGTTTTTGTATGTCTTTAGTTAAAGGCCTACAAGGTGAAGAAGTTGTAGACTATGCATATGTTGCTGTTGAAGATGGTGATGCAGAGTATTTTGCACACCCAGTACGCTTAGGTAAAAACGGCGTTGAAGAAATTCTTTCTTACGGCGAACTTAGCGCTTTTGAAGAAAAAGCGAAAAACGACATGCTTGAGACTCTGAAAAAAGACATCAAAGAAGGTGTTGATTTCATGGCGTAATAGCCAAATTGAGCATTAAAAAAGCCTGCATTTGCAGGCTTTTTTGTTGATCTAAATTTATTTACATCGAGCCACTAAATATTAATGGTCACGGTCTACCGCTATGCGGGCTAAGCTGACTAATGCGTGTTTGTAATCAGATTCAGGTAAAAAGTTTAGGCAAGCAATTGCTTTATCAGCTTCTAATTCGGCTTTTTTCATTGTGAACTCTAAAGCATTGGTGTGCTTTAACGCATCTAATATAGCCTCTAAATTGTCCATTCCGTTACTGTGCTCAATGGCGTCTCGGATAAGCTGCTTTTGCTCACTGTTACCATGTTGCATGGCATATATGAGCGGTAGGGTAGGTTTTCCCTCAGCTAAATCATCACCAATATTTTTACCTAGCTGGTCTGCATCGGCATTATAATCCAGCACATCGTCAACAAGTTGAAATGCCGTGCCTAGGTGCATGCCATACAAGTTTAACGCATTGAGAGTGGCTTCATCATTGTCGGTAATAATGGCTGCAAGCCCAGTTGCAGCTTCAAACAACTTAGCTGTTTTAGAGTATATAACTTGCATATAGCTGGCTTCGGTTGTGTCTGGATCGTTGCAATTCATAAGTTGCAGCACTTCACCTTCAGCAATAATATTGGTTGCATCAGCAAGTATTTGCATAATTTGCATTTTGCCCAAACCGACCATCAACTGAAATGAGCGCGTGTAGATAAAGTCGCCAACTAATACGCTTGCAGCATTTCCAAATTCAGCGTTAGCTGTAGGCGTGCCTCGGCGCAAATTTGACTCGTCAACAACGTCGTCGTGTAATAAGGTCGCGGTGTGAATAAACTCAACAATGGTCGCAAGCGTAATGTGGTCTTTACCTGTATATCCTAGCGCTTTGGCTGCTAGAATAGCTAACATAGGGCGAACGCGTTTGCCGCCGCTGTTAACTATGTATAAACCAAGTTGGTTTACTAACGCCACATCTGAGCGCATTTGCGCATGTATAAGTTGATTGACGTCATTCATATCGCTTTCTATTAACGCCTGGATAGCTTTTATATCCATTGATCTCCGAGCCAATTTTTATGTGTGAACGGCGCAGATTGTACAACAAAAAACGCACTAGCTCGATATTTTGTGACGATTGATTTAAAAAACCCACTTAAAGTGCTTAATAAGTGCTTAATTTAATAACAAGTCTGTTTAATTATTGGGCAGTAAAAGTGATTTTTGAGTTTGAAGAATGAACTGCACAGGTTGCATTTTGCTCAGTAGGATTATTTTTACAAAGAGTTAAAAAGCGCTTGGCAAAAGGCTTAATTAATATAAAATAGAGAAAATATTGAATTGCTCTCAAAGCAGCTACTTTTTATTCATTTTAATTACAAAATAGGCTTGCTAGTTATTTCGCGTTAGCGTAAACTTCGCGCCCTATCGAAGAATATTTTAGTTGCACCGATTTGAGGGTGCACAGACGGAGTTAATTATGTACGCGGTTTTCCAAAGTGGTGGTAAACAGCATCGTGTGACTGAAGGTCAAACGATTCGTCTTGAAAAATTAGACGTTGAAACTGGTGCGGCAGTTGAATTTGATTCAGTGCTTTTAGTTGCTGATGGTGAGAAGATCGAGATCGGTGTACCGTTCGTAAACGGTGGTAAGATAACAGCTGAGGTTGTTTCACATGGTCGCGGTGAGAAGATTAAGGTTGTTAAATTTAGACGCCGTAAGCATTCTCGTAAGCAAATGGGCCACCGTCAATGGTTCACAGAAGTTAAAATCACTGGCATTAGCGCTTAATTAGAGGTACTTAGAAATGGCACATAAAAAAGCAGCTGGTAGTACTCGTAACGGTCGCGATTCAGAAAGCAAACGCCTAGGTGTTAAGCGTTTTGGTGGCGAATCAGTTCTAGCGGGTAGCATCATTGTTCGTCAGCGTGGAACACGTTTCCACCCTGGTACAAACGTAGGTATCGGTAAAGACCACACTATCTTCGCAAAAGCAGATGGTAAAGTTCAGTTTGAACAAAAAGGTCCTTTAAACCGTAAATACGTAACTATCGTAACTGAGTAATCAGTAAGGTAGTTAAAAAACCCCGCCTTTGCGGGGTTTTTTGTTTTGAGAAAAAAATATATACCAAAGCCAAGCCTGCAATCGGCTTGGCTTCGGTATATAATGTATAAATTAGCAAGCCAATCCCTAAAGTGAGTAATCATGAAGTTTGTAGATGAAGTAGAAATTCGCGCAGAGGCCGGAGACGGCGGAAGCGGTATCGTGTCTTTCCGACGTGAAAAATATGTCCCAGATGGTGGGCCTGACGGCGGTGACGGTGGAGACGGTGGTAGTGTTTATCTACAGGCTGATGAAAACTTAAATACCCTGATTGATTATCAGTTTGAGCGCTTTCACAGAGCTGAGCGCGGTACAAACGGGCGTAGCCGAAACTGTACAGGTAAAAAAGCAGATGATTTATTTGTAATGGTGCCAGTGGGTACGCGTATTACCGATGTTGATACGCAAGAAGGGCTTGGGGATTTGACTCAACATGGTCAACGAATTTTGGTTGCAAAAGGTGGTTTCCACGGCTTGGGGAATGCACGTTTTAAATCAAGTACTAACCGAGCGCCTCGTCAAAAAACATTAGGTACCCCCGGTGAAGTACGTAACTTAAAACTAGAGCTACTACTATTAGCCGATGTGGGCTTATTAGGTTTACCAAATGCAGGTAAATCAACGTTTATCCGCAGTGTGTCAGCAGCAAGGCCAAAAGTAGCCGATTACCCATTTACAACACTTATTCCTAATTTAGGTGTGGTGCGCCCTGAAGCTAACAAGTCATTTGTAATAGCTGATATACCAGGGTTAATTGAAGGTGCATCTGATGGTGCTGGTTTAGGTATTCGTTTCTTAAAGCATTTAGAGCGCTGTCGTGTGTTATTGCACATCATTGACGTAATGCCTGTGGATGGATCAAATCCAGTCGATAATGCGTTTGCAATTATAAACGAACTGCATCAATACAGTCCTAAGCTTGCAGAAAAGCCGCGTTGGTTAGTATTTAATAAAATAGACTTATTGCCTGAAGATGAAGCACAAGCATTATGCGATGCGATTGCACAAGAGCTAGGTGAGTCTGAAAATATCTATAAAATTTCAGCTATTAACAAGCTGCATACTCAACCGCTTATACACGACATTATGACATTGCTTGACAGCATGCCTAAAGAGAAGTTTGAGCAAGTTGAAGATGAAGAAATAGAATTTAAGTGGGATACCTACCATCAAAAAGCCACCAAAGGCGACGATGATGATTGGGATGACTGGGATGAAGATGATTACGATGTAGAAGTAGTCTACGAACGTTAATTTTAATTAAATATAAAAAGGAGCAGTGGCTCCTTTTTTGTTTTTTAATAGTAAAGTATTAGGTATTTAATGTGATTATTTCAATGATTGCCGCCATGGCAAATAACCGTGTTATTGGTCTTGATAATAAAATGCCGTGGCATTTACCTGCAGATCTCCAACATTTTAAAGCCGTTACTACAGGCAAGCCTGTGATCATGGGTCGTAAAACTTTTGAGTCTATTGGCCGTCCTTTACCTGGTAGACGCAATATTATTATTACGCGCAACACTGAATATAAGGCTGAAGGTATTGAAACGGTAACAAGCCCAGAAGCCGCGCTGAGCTTGGTTTGTGATGTTGAAGAAGTGATGATTATTGGTGGTGGAAATGTTTATCAGCAGTTTTTAACACAAGCTGAGCGCTTATATTTAACCTTTATTGATCTTGATGTAGAGGGTGATACACAGTTCCCTGATTATCAAGCTATTGCAAATTGGGAAGTGAAAGAAGAGCAAGTTAAACTGCCAGACGAAAAAAATAAACATAGTTATAAATTCGTAACTTTGTATAAATACTGCTAACATTATTGCGTAAGGTTAACTAGGTTGGTACAATATTAACCAGTTAACGTAGGAATAAAGTACCAAACAAGGGTCAACAATGTTTAAATTATCAAAGTTAGTTGTTATTTCTGCTATTGCTGCAGGTTCACTTTCGTACACTGCTCCAGCAAAGGCTAATGATCAACTAGCGCTATCTATTTGCGAGTATATCGCAGCAGATGATAAAAACCGTTTACGTAGCAAGCTAAAAAGCTCTCGTGTAAAAATTCGTAACATATATGATTCTATTCAATGTAACGGTAATAACTTATTGCGCCATGCCGTTGCCAGCAATGCTGTAGATGCAGGTGAGTATATTGTTAAAAACTTATCTAAAAGTTCATTGTCAGACGGTGCTGACTTAGCGTGGGCTGAAGGCAATCACGCAGGTTCTGCGCTTATTCCTGTAATTAAAGACCGTGCTGGTTTGTAATTATTAGTAATTTAAAAAAAGCCGCGATTATCGCGGCTTTTTTGTTGCTGGAAAAATAATTGACTATTTATAGGCCGATATTACTGAGTAATATCGGCCTCTATCTGTCTGAGTACTCTGATCAGCTTTTATCATGTTTATTTATGAATGTCTCAGTTCACTCACTTATAAATGCTTCACCTTCAATCATCCATTTAGCTGCAGGCTGACCTTTTAGGTAATGATCGAAGTACTGCATCATACGGACTGAAAAATCGACCTGATTTGGGAATTTTTTAAGGTGATGCGGTTCACCTTCATACTGTAAAAAAGTGGCATCTTTGCCTGCACGACGCAGCGCTAAATAGTACTGCACCCCTTCGTGCCATGGTACGGCATCGTCTTTGTCACCAAACATAATTAAGATTGGCGTATTTACTTTGTCGGCAAAAAATACAGGCGAGTTTTCAATATACAACTCTGGCGCCTCAAATAAGTTTTTACCTATGCGGCTTTGCCCTGTTTCGTACTGAAACTGGCGAGCAAGGCCTGACTTTAAGCGTATGCCACTGTATGCGCTGGTCATGTTAGATACCGGCGCGCCTGATACAACTGCTTTAAACATATCTGTTTGGGTGATCATAAATGCACTTTGGTATCCAGCCCATGAGTGGCCTTGCAAGCCAATTTTGTTTGGATCAGCAATACCAAGATCTATTAACTTTTGGGTAGCGTTGATCATAGTTTGCGTTGACGATTTGCCCGGGTGACCTATTTCAAAACGAATATCAGGTAAAAAGATGGCGTAGCCATTTGATGTAAACATTGGGAAATTAGGGCGATGATTTAACTCCATTTTAGGAAAATCAAACATACGCTGGCTCATGTAACGATAAAAATAAACGACAACAGGCACTTTATCGCCTTTTTTGTAACCGTCAGGTTTTATTAAAACACCTTGTAAGTCTTCACCATCAAAGCCTTTGTAGTTAATCAGTTCAGGTTTTTCACCCCAAGCAAAATTTGCGGTTTGAGGGTTCAAATCAGTTACTTTTTGTGTGGTTAAAAAGCTTAAGTCGGTTTGATAAAAATCTGGGAACTGATGATAAGTCTGTTCTGTAAATAGGTATTTATCTGCTTTCTTGGCTTTTTTAACAATATCAAAACGTTTATCACCACTGAGTACTTTAGTGATGGTCGTGTTTTCTAAATCAAGCTTAGCCACTTCGCTTTGCTTTGTTTGAAGGTTAACAGCAGTAACTAGCAGTGTTTCATCTTGTTTAAAGCCTACCTGGCTGTTATCGAGCTTAATGACGCGATACTGTGTATTAGTCTGCTTTCCATTTGTTAAGCGTTTAGCTTGCTTGGTGTTTACATTAAACGCCCAAATATCATATTTGCTATAAGCAAGTACTTGGCTGCTATCGCTCATCCAGCCTGCAAAACCATAGCCTGGTTGATCTGATGGGTAATCGTGTTTGTCGTCGGCAAAGATTGCTTTTAGGGCTTGTGTAACCGGAGTAACCTTATTGTTAGCTAATTCTTTTAGTTGTATTTGGTTGTCGGCAAAGTAAGCCGCAAATAAGCCATTAGGAGAAAGAGAAGGCCTAAAAGGGCTATTAGTCACAATAGGAGTTTGCTTGCCTGTATTGATGTTTACAGCGTAGTAATCCGCAAAAAATCCGCCATACATTATTTTTTCTAAATAGGGGGTGTTTGACGAGCCTAGCAAGGAAGTATTGCGCTCTGTATTGAGAGCAACACTCGGCATTGCAGGGGTACTGAGTTGAACCACTTTTTGTGAATTTACATGATATACGGCTTCGTAGTGACGGTGCTTATTAACCGCGTTCCATTGTTGTTTCTCGCGTGGTTTTATCTCTGGGTCTTTATTATGCCAAATATCCAAGCCTTTTTGCTCGCGAATGGTCTCAATGTCATAGAGTGAGGTTTCATCTACGAATTCTTTTGCTTTTACTTTCGCTGCAAGTTTTGGTCGGTTTTCAAAGTATAAGCGTTTGCCGTTTTCTGACCAGCTTAGTTTTGCAGTTTTGCCTATAGTCCACTCTTTGTTTGAAGATTCAATAGTTAAAAGTGTTTCGTTTTTCCATAATTGTAGTGAGTGGTTTCGTCGGCGAGTATCTTCGTTTACATAATTACCCAATGTAAATGCCACGGTTGTTTCGATTGGGTGCCACGCTATTTTATTCGCAACAACACCGGGTTCATCAATTAGCACTTCACTTTTAAAAGATGTAAGTGAGATTAGCTTTATTTGGTTGTCGTTACCATCATGGTAACTTTGGCTTAGCAAAAGCTGATCATTGGTAGCACTTATACTGTAACTAAAAACGTTATCAATAGTTTCACTTTGTTGGTTTTTTAAATTAACAATAACAAGCGAGTAAACCTTGTCTTTTTTGTCAGGTGAAATGGCGCTGCTGTCTTCCTCTTCACTCTCATCCTTGGTATTTTTTTCTACATTATCAGTTTTATCTGCTTTTATATCTAAGCGATACGCAAGCCATACCCCATCGTTTGATAATGCGTAGTCTTTTACATTCTCAAAACTTTTTTGCTCACCTGTTTCAGTATTCACTAGCACTAAGTTATTTTTAAGCGTGTTTTTTTTCTTGGTGGTTTCTTTTTCGAGTAATGTGGGTACTTGCGTAAAAGCAACCCAGTTAGCCGCTTTGTTTATAAGCGGTTTTGTACCTCGTTCAACTTCACTTATTAAGCTGTTATTTGTTAAAGAGTATACTTGGCCTGTCGCATTGCCGCGATATGGCGTAGCACTCAAAGATAAAATACGGCCATCTTCAGATAGCTGTGTGCTTTTGGCTGATTTGAAGTTAAATACGTCTGTAAATTCTAATGCATCTTTTGCACTAGGCGCGGTGCTGACTAAGCTAGTAATAAATGCGCTACTAAGTAGGGTGAGCTTTGTTTTCATTATTGAATCTCGTTTTTTAACATTATTTGATTGTAACGAGTTTGGCTAATATTTCGACCAGATAGGATAAAAGGCAGGTAGCGACGATAAGTAACAGGTATAAACAATAAAACGACCATTTGGTCGTTTTATTTAGATTAAACTTGGCAATTTAAATGATTTTAAAGCCAGATTTTTTGTAACTCAGGCCATTGTTTTTCAAACTGAACACTGGGCTTCGTTTTAAAGTCACTACGAACAAATTGGTTCATTTTTCCTTCAACGTAAGCAAGTAAAAAGTTAGCTAGTGTAAGTTCATCACTTTGAAAGTTTTTACCTTCACGAAGTTTTCGTTCCCTGAGGACTTGCTTAAGTTGAGTTTCTAATTTTTCAAAAAAGCTTTGTACGCGTTCACGTAAGCGCTCTTGCTCACCTTGCAGTGCATCACCTGTTAGAATACGAGTAATACCTGGGTTTTTTTCGGCGAACGTTAAAAGCAAGAGTAGAATATTATAAATGCGGGTTTGGCTTTCTTTTTCGTTTTCTAAAATGAGGTTGATGCGCGATAAAAGAGTATCTTCAATAAACTCAATCAAGCCCTCAAACATGCGCGCTTTGCTAGGGAAGTGACGATAAAGTGCCGCTTCAGATACGCCTACCTCCGCAGCTAATTTTGCTGTGGTGATACGCTGGCCCGGGCTTGTTTCTAACATTTGTGCGAGTGCTTGTAGTATTTGCTCTTTGCGATTACTTCTTTTTGTCGCAGGCATGAACATTCCTTTTTTATTAGTTATTTTTAGCTAGCGCTAATCATTTTTTGTTCAAATGAAAGACGTATGTTAATGTTTTATTCAGTTTGTTTCCAGCCTTTTTATAGATGTTTAGCCAGCTGTTCGATCACTTTTAGGGCAATTTCCGTTTTGCTGTTTACAGCCAATTCTAACTGTTCATTTTGCCAATATAGGGTAAGCGCGTTTTGGTCAGAATTAAAGCCCAAGCCACTTAGCGATACGTCGTTTGCACAAATCATATCGAGGTTTTTATTGACTAGCTTACCTTTTGCATAGGTTTCTACGTTTTGCGTTTCGGCGGCAAATCCAACAGTGTATGGGCGGTTATGTTTAATATTAGCAACGGCGGCAATAACATCAGGGTTTTTTACCAAGGTGAGTGTTAGTTCGTCGCCTTGTTTTTTCATTTTTTGAGTCGCTACTTCTGCGGCTCTGTAATCTGCAACTGCTGCACAGCCTATAAACGCATCTGACTGTGGCGCATAGATTAGTGCTTCATTTAATAATTGCTCTGCACTTTCTATATTTATAAGGTTTACGCCAATAGGGGCTTTAATAGTTACAGGGCCTGAAATTAAATTAACGTTAGCACCGAGTAGTAACGCCGCTTCTGCAAGTGCGTAACCCATTTTTCCAGAACTATGGTTTGATATAAACCTAACAGGGTCAAGTGGCTCACGGGTTGGGCCTGCCGTTATAGTAATTGTTTTACCGGTTAAAATTTGAGGAGGTTGCTTTTCAACACACAGCGCTACTAGCTCATGTGGTTCAAGCATACGACCTGCGCCTACATCTCCACAGGCTTGCTCTCCTTTACCCGGGCCCCAAATAAGTACGTTACGTGCTTTTAAGGTGGTTAGGTTTGCTTGCGTTGCTGCATGTGCATACATTTGCTGGTTCATGGCTGGGGCTACGGCAACTTTTGCTGGGGTCGCAAGTAGTAGGGTAGTCAGTAAATCGTCTGCAATACCAGATGCCATTTTAGCAATAATATTACACGTTGCAGGAGCAACTAAAATAAGGTCAGCCCATTTGGCAAACTCAATGTGTCCCATTGCAGCTTCGGCCGCAGGGTCTAGCAATGAATCCGATACTATTTCGCCGCTAACGGCTTGCATTGTGAGTGGTGTAATAAAATGCTTAGCCGATTCGGTCATAACAACCTTTACTTCACAACCATGGTCTTTTAATCGTCTTACAAGCTCAGCGCATTTATAAGCTGCAATTCCACCGCTAATACCCAATACAATTTTTTTGTTTGTTAACGTCATCATGGTTGTCTATCAATCTTATTAAATATTGCGCCTAAAATAACAAATCTTTTACGGTTCAGCTAAGTTTTTAATTTAAAATTGCAGGCTAAATTTTAATTTTGCATTACATTTATAAGACAGCTTGTTACTCAAGGATGAAAAATGCAATTGACCTCTCTGCCTAATTCTTTGCGCCCGCGTGAAAAGCTCATTGAAAAAGGCGCTAAATCGCTAAGTGATGCAGAACTTCTCGCCATATTTTTACGTACTGGGCTCCCGGGAATGAATGTGATTGAGTTAGCTCAACACTTACTGAACGAAAATAAAACCTTACATAACTTGTTTAATGCCAGTATGGATGAGTTTTGTTCACAAAAAGGGTTGGGAACGGCAAAGTACGTTCAATTACAAGCGGTGCTTGAATTAAGCCAGCGTTATATGCAGGAGCGCTGCCAACGCGATGCCGTGTTTAACTCCCCCAACTCAGTATATGATTATTTAACGATTCAAATGCGTGGGCTACAGCAGGAGGTGTTTATGGTGCTTTATCTTGATAGCCAAAACCGCTTAGTAAAAGATGAAATTCTTTTTTACGGCACCATTAATGCTGCTAGTGTGTACCCCCGTGAGGTGGTTAAAGCTGCACTGAAAAATAATGCCGCGGCCGTTATTTTTGCCCATAATCACCCAAGTGGGATTGCAGAGCCTAGCCAAGCCGATAAACTTATTACTAATAAATTACAGCAAGCACTGCAATTAGTAGACATAAACGTACTTGACCATATCATTGTGGGAGGTGAAACATGCGTTTCGTTTGCCGAGCGAGGCCTTATTTAACTCTCTTTAATATAGAAATGTGCTAAAAATGAGCGGTTTAATGCATTTTAGCAAATTAGTTTAATTTAAATGCAGTTTTTACTTTCCCTAAGGGCATTCGATCTTTATAATTGGCCGCTATCAAATTTACATATGAGCTGGTTGGATAGATCAGTATTTGATCTTTGACTGTAAAAGCTGTATAAAGAGCGCCCTTCGATTTATCTAGGGCAGAAATACACGGCCTTAGATTAAATTAAGCTCGAGCGAAGTTATTGGAGATATATAGACATGTCTAAAGTATGTCAAGTTACAGGTAAGCGTCCAGCGGTTGGTAATCACCGTTCACACGCGAGAAACGCGACTAGACGTCGTTTCCTACCTAACCTACAAACACACCGTTTTTGGGTTGAAAGTGAAAAACGTTTTGTAACATTACGCACTACTACTAAAGGTATGCGTATTATTGATAAAAAAGGCATCGACACGGTTCTTACTGAAATCCGTGCTCGCGGCGTTAAAGTTTAAGGATCTGAATCATGCGCGATAAAATCCGTTTAGTTTCAACTGCCGGTACTGGTTTTTTCTACACTACTGACAAAAACAAACGTAACATGCCTGAGAAGATGGAAATCAAAAAGTTTGATCCAAAGATTCGTAAACATGTTGTTTTTAAAGAAGCTAAAATTAAATAATTTTAGTTCTTTTAGAATATAAAAACCCAGCTTAGGCTGGGTTTTTTGTTTTCTGGTGGTGAGTTAGCAATATATTTGAACTAGTACTTATATCAAACCAGCCACAGTATCAATCAATTTAAAAAGCTAAACCTGACGCTAATACCAATCAGCAATAATACTTAATCATTTTGCGGGGCTAAACGTGTCGCTACTTGCGTTAAAACCCCCTCATTTAGAACAACCAAACAGCAATTTTTTGCCTAGCTATCAACACGCTTTTCCATCCTCAAAATAGACCACTTAATTAAGCGAGTAAGCATTAAACCCAAATAAGCTGAAACCTTCTTACTCATAAAAAAGGCCAAACAGTCAGTTTGGCCTTTACTATCCCAAAGATTATGAATTTACTATTATGGTTGGTATTGTCCGCTAATAGTTAAACCAGAAAAGGTTCTGTAAGCATTTACACTTAAATGCCATGTACCGGCTTGCGGGTTATTGAAGGTACATGTTTCAGCATTACCGTTTTTATATGGACGACAATCGTAGCTAGACGATGTTGGTTGACTACCAAACTTCACAAATAAATCAGCATCACCCGTGCCACCAGAGCTAGTTACAGTAAATGTAGACATGCCTGCAGGTACATCTAGCGTGTAGTGTTTCCACTGACCAGCACTTGCACTTACATCACTCACAGTACCGCCACCTGCTTCAGGTGTGCCTGAACCGCCACCAGAAGATGCACCTGTAATATTACCGACTAAACTAACACCTGAATAAGCAGAGTAACCACGAAGCATTACATGGTATGTGCCTGCTGTTGGATTATCGATAGAACACTCTTCGCTGTTGCCGCCTTTGTAAGGACGACAGTCGTAGCTTGATGTCGTTGGTTGGCTTCCAGCACGAACGTATAGATCAGCATCACCTGTGCCACCGCTCATTGTAAACGTAACATTCGTTGCTCCGCTTGGTACGGTCATTGTGTAAAAGTCTTGTGCGTTAGCACCACCGCTTAAGCCTGTTTTAGCTTCGCCATCAACAAGTTCACTATCACCTGTTGTAGGTGGTGTTGTGCCGCCACTTGCTGCGGCAACAGCAGCTGCTGCATCAACAATACCTGTACCACAGTTGTTACATGTTGCAGGGAATGAGCGCGTAGACGATTTTAAAATACTCTCTATTTCATCAGGCGTAGCATTTGGCTTTGCTTGCTTGATAAGTGCAGCTACACCCGCTACGTGCGGAGCCGCCATAGATGTACCTTGAGAGAATGAGTAGCTATCAGTCGATGGAGAAGACGATCCTGAGTTATACGTAGACAGAACACCTTCAGAGTCGTTAGCGAAGCTTTGCGCGCCACCTGGTGCTGCAACATCAATATTGCTACCGTAGTTTGAGTAATAAGCACGGCCACCATTTCGGCCAACAGACGCCACATTAACTACACCACTACAGTTACCTGGGTTGTAGTTAGCTGAATTATCGTTGTCGTTACCTGCTGCAATAACAACAACAGCGCCATTGCTGCGAGCTGTATTGATTGCATTTTGTGTTGTAGAACTACAAGAGCCGCTGCCACCTAAGCTCATGTTAATAACATCAGCTGGATTAGGGTTTCCAGGAATGCCCGATACGTTACCGCCAGATGCCCAAATAATGCCGTCAGCAATATCAGACGTTAAACCACCACATTTACCAAGTACACGCACTGGAACTACTTTCGCATCATAAGCAACACCGGCTACGCCTTCACCATTATTTGTAACGGCCGCAACAGTACCTGCAACGTGAGTACCATGCCAGCTAGAACCTTGCGCACCATTATTACCACATTCACCGGCTGCGACTGCATCGCCCGGATCACGTGCATCGCTATCACGTCCGCCGCCATCATTAGCAACTGACAGGTTAGAAATCATATCGTAGCCTGGCAAAATATTAGCGTTTAAATCAGCATGAGGGCGGTAACCTGTATCAAGAACAGCCACTACTACACCACTACCTGTTGCGGTGTCCCAAGCCGTTGGTAAGTTTAGACCGCCAGCTTGCTCATAGTAGTGCCACTGGTCACCATAGCGCGGATCGTTTGGTGTCGCAAAAGGTTTTAACATTTGGTCAACTTCAATGTACTCAACGTTGCCTGAATCAACCATTTCTTGCATAAACTCTTGCGCTTCTGCTGCGCTAAGCTTTTTATCAGCTCGCATAACGTGGTGGTTATTGAGTGCCATTGCGCGAATGTACTTTGCTTTTACCTTTCCTTTTTTAGAAGCAAAGTTTTTAACAAAGTTTTTTGCACGCGCTTTCATGTTTACAGGGCTTTCATCTGCAGTTGAATAACTCAGTGCGTCAAAATTGTTATTTTTATATTTAATGATGAATTGCGTTTCAAAGCCACTTTGATTTTGAAGTTTAGCCGTTGTATCTGCCACTGAAGGGCCAATTGCTTGTGCTGGGTTAGCCATGCTTGATGCAGTAGCAAAAAGCGTACTAATGGTAAGTGCTAATGCACACTTATTAAATGTCTTACTTGTTGTCATAATTTTCCCTAGATTTTTTATTAGTTATATCGTGATGGATTGTCACAATGCAGGTACAAAGGTAAATTATGTGTTAACAAAGTTAAAATACTAAATCATTATGTCCCTATTTCATTTAGTTATAACGAGGGTTTTAAAGGGGTTTGTCATTGTTTTGTATTTGTCAGACAAAACAAAAATGAGATAAAAGCATTGCTTTTTGATTTGTATTTTTAATACTTCTAAAAAGTAGAAAATATATTTGTTGTGTTATTTGTAATAATGAATTCTGTACATTGCTGGCGATTAAATTTTGCTATAATCGAGCAAATTGTTAAGTGAGATAAACAAATGACCCAGGTAGATGTAATTGTAATTGGCGCGGGCGCGGCAGGATTAATGTGCGCGGCGCAAGCCGGATATCGAGGCCGACATGTTACAGTGCTAGACATGGGTAAAAAGCCGGGTCGTAAAATTTTAATCAGTGGTGGCGGGCGCTGTAATTTTACAAACGAAAACGCCGCACCAGAAAACTATTTATGCGGTAATCCACATTTTGTTAAATCATGTTTGAGCCGTTACACACAACATGACTTTATTGAGCTGGTGGACCGCCACGGTTTGGCATACCATCATAAAACGTTAGGCCAGCTGTTCTGCGATAATAGTGCTCAAGATATTGTTAATATACTTCTTACCGAATGCGAGTGGGCAGGTGTAAACATAGCCTTGCGTAGTGAAGTGATTAATGTTCAAAAAACAGAGTCGGGTTACAGCGTCACTACAGAGCAAGAGACTTTGCATTGTGAGTCGTTAGTGGTTGCATCGGGTGGGCTTACTATGCCCAAATTAGGTGCTACACCGATTGGTTATAAAATTGCTGAGCAATTTGGGCTTAACGTATTACCTACTATGGCGGCGCTTGTGCCATTTACCCTTCATCAGCACGACAAAGAGCGCTTTGAAGGGCTATCGGGTATGAGTATTCCGTGCGAAGTCACAAGCGAAGACGGCACCACATTTAAAGAAAATATATTATTTACGCACCGTGGTTTATCTGGTCCTGCAATATTACAAATAAGCTCTTTTTGGCGTGCAGGGCAAGCTGTTACCATTAACCTACTTCCAGAGATAGATTTAAAACAGCAGCTTGCAGATTGGCGAGAAACGCAATCGCAAAAATCATTTAAAAATAGCCTAGCAACAATACTACCTAAACGTTTTATTGAAATATTACATGAAAGCGCTGCAATGCCTGATTGTAATATTAATCAGCTTACTCATAGTCAAATTGACGAGCTTGCTAATTATATCCACGCGTGGCAAATAAAACCTAATGGAACTGAAGGGTATAGGACACCGGAATTCCATAGTTACTATTCGTCAAAAAACTCACAAAACATCCATTAAACCACTAATAAATAAAACCTTCTTTATCCTGCCATTACTAAATTTTGACGATTTTTTTTGACGATTTTATCGGAGTAACATCGTTTTCTATTGCAATTAAAACTTGACTGTGTATGATATAATTTAGTTTCGTATATTGACTGGTTGTTATTTGTTGTGTATTTTGAGTTTTCAAGAGGTGCTCATGATACGACTAGATTTAGAAAAAAATGTTTTTTGGTATACGAGTCAAAGCGGAAAACCTAGTTCTGTTGGTTTGGGTAATCTTGTGAAACTCAAACGTGGAAAAGAGATATTAAATAATTTGCGCTTGTATTGTTTAAATGATAATCCAAGAACTCTATATTCAAAGGTAAGAAAAATTGCAAATATATTTGATGCTGGTTTTGCAGTTGGGTTGCTCCCTCCAAGCTACTCAGAGCCAAATAAATGGCAGGAATACATTAATGACCTTTTCTTCTATTTTTTGAAAGATGAATCATCTAAAGCCAAGATAGATACTCGACTTGCTAACTGGAATAAAATTTCTACTCTTTTCCTAAACTACCTTCAAATAAAAGGTTTGATTCCAGAAAGTGTGCTTATTAATAAAGTTCCGGCAAATCTACTTTGTGAAAAAGATGAAGATGAAAAAGTTTTAGGTGATAACTCAAAAGAATTAGTTGAGAGTAATTCAAGCATTGCAGTTTCATCTAATAACCTCAAGAAATTGATTTCTACAATCGATCCATCTCAGACTACTCAAGAGTACCTTGATGACTTTATATTTGACTTGGATACTAAGCTCAACTCTTTAGAGAGAGCATTAGAGCGCTATTGGAAAACAATCAAAGCATACTTCGATTTTGGAAGCGACTTGCTAGAAAAGGTTAACAAGAAACAGCTTAATGAAAGAATGCTTCGAAAAGATCAAAATAAATATTATTTTTTTGAAAAAGAAGCAGGACTCCCACCATGTCGAACTCATATTTGCACTATTAAAAGTAACGAGAACCTCGCTAATCTACTCTATTTATGCAAAGAAGTAGACCATAGTTATTATAGTCCTACCGTGAAATCTAAGCCTCATTTCCCAAATGCTACAATTAGTAGTCAAATAAAAAAGTATGGCTTCAACCCTTTTGATAATACAAGCGAAAGAACACTAAACTTTATTCCCCAAATAGAACTTATTCCTTATGCAGATAGGATTAATTGGTGTTTGGGTAATCTAAAGACTAGAGATATTGCATATCTAGTTGCTCTGGTATTAATTAAATGCCCAAAGTTTAATTTTGAGCCTCTACTATTTTCTAAATTCGTTGATAAATCAGGTGCACTTGTTCTTGCCGAAGAAAACGATGACCAGGACACTTCATTCAAAGTTGATAAAAAAAGAGGCAAAAAAATTCAAACAGAAATATTGGATCCTATAAGTAAAGAGGTATTTGAGTTTCTAACGCACATTCAATCAAAAAATGAATCATTAAGGCAGAATGGAATAGAAAGTAATTTTGTTTTTCTCTGTTTAGATAAGAGCAATAGCCAGTTTACAGTGCCATCATCAAATCGAATTATCAACTGGATATTAGGATACAAAGAAAAGTCAAAGTCTGCTGAGCAAAAAGACTTAAGTGACTTTTTTCCATCTCTTAAAACATGCGGTTTAGGCAAGGGAACTGTATCTTTTAAAGCTATTCGCGCGACAATTGCTGTGTTGGAATGGCATAAGACAGGTAGTCTAAAAAAAGCATGTAAGAAAATTGGTAACTCAGAGAAAGTGTTGATAGAACACTATATACCTCCAGCTTTAATAGATATTGTTCGTGAGAAAACTGTTCGACTTTTTCAAAATGCAATGGTCATATCTTCTACTATTGCAGAGCCTGAACTTATGGCTAGAGCAAGTGGCATAAACACGGAGAAACAGTTAGAAAAATTTATAAATGAATTGTTTAAACAGACAGGTATGGAAGCTCCTTCTCTATTAGCACCTCTTGTTAAGAATAAATTAAAAAAACAAACGGTAGGTAAACTATTTGGATTAGTGGGGTGGAAACCCCTATCACGTCTTTACGCTTTTCACGAAAGTGTTCTTTCAAGTGGTTTAAGCTCTAAGGAGATCAAAAAGATTAAATTCAATAATGGTCTCACCGCATACTCATTGTACCGCTTCGCTAAAATAATGGATTTGTCATTATCTACACATCGCATTCCTGAATATCAAAAAACGCATCAGAAAGCTAAGGCAGAGTCTAAAGAGTTGATTCAAAAATGTTTTAAAGATTTCGAATCTGAAGTCGGGTTTGCAATATGACAGCTAATCTAAAGTTGATAGAGCAATTATCATCAAAATATCGAACGATTAATAGTCCAGATAATATGCTGAAAATTAAAAACCTGCTCTCTGATACTCTTGACGATGAGTGGGTTTTGTCCAGCAAGAAAGCGATAAAACAAGACTGTGGTAGTTACAAATATGCTTTCAAAATGAAATGGGATCGATATTTACCTAATCACACATACTTGAACTCACCTGAGAACCGAAATTTCAAAGAGTTTATTCAACAAGTCTTCTCACAGTTTCTGTGTAGAACGGATATTACAGAAAGCCAAAATATTTTTAATTTATCACCCTGCATAATGATCTTTATTGGATGGCTTTATTTGAATGAAAAAGAACTGAAGCCTAATAAGAATTATCTAAAAAACATCAGTAACTTTGATTTAACTAAGTTTTTTTATGCCTTTACTAGGCATGGTCATTTAGGGGTTTTAAATATTCCTCAGCGTATTATGAATCAGCTTCAAAATGAGCTAGAAATAAAAATATATAAAACTGATAACCTATATTTCTTAAATGAAAAGCAAATTGTAGAAATAGTCAATTACCTTGAGAAGCTTGATTTATATACAACAAATGCTTTTGGATGCGAAATTATAGATCTTCACAAGTTTAGAAGTCACTTTGCTCTTGCTACGACGGAAACATACGGATCCAAATTTAAAGCTTTCATTAGGCAATTCGAGCCTGAGATGCTTAATAAGTACCCAGGTTTGTTAGTTAAAAGTAGAAGAACTAGTGAATATCCATCTCACAAAACCCCCCTTATTTCTGAGGTGATAGCGAAGCCAATAAGTTATAGACATGCGAAGAAGCAATTAAATTTAATTGTTGGCTTATTTGCACAGTACCCCTCATTTCCGACACAAATTAATCCACCTTCCTTTTACGATAAAGAAGAGCTGGAAAAGATGATCAATGCGTACTGTCACCCAGAGGGGCATACTGTGTGTCCGCCTTCTGAAATCGTGACGTTTTATCTAAATAGATCAATCAAGATTTTGCTGGATCATGCAGATGATATTCT
The DNA here is from genome assembly GCF_057547735.1 of Pseudoalteromonas sp. NH0006-46. Classification (NCBI taxonomy): domain Bacteria; kingdom Pseudomonadati; phylum Pseudomonadota; class Gammaproteobacteria; order Alteromonadales; family Pseudoalteromonadaceae; genus Pseudoalteromonas; species Pseudoalteromonas sp. NH0006-46. The sequence goes on from NZ_BAAJML010000002.1 coordinate 327,269, forward strand.
AAAATTCTATATCGAATCCACTTCACACTTTATAAACCAGCGCTGGATAGGAACAAGTTTTTCTTCAAAAAGAAATAACTACATAAAAAATAATATTCCCACTTCATTGGCAGCAATATTTGGAAAAAGTATTAACGTTAGCGGATATTGTCTTAACACAGCTAAAAGTTATGATTTTGAAAGTTTTAGAAATAACCCGACGCTATCAGATCTAATGTATGTACTATTTGGCGCTTGCTTCGTTGCTATCACGAGTTTACTTCCCTACCGTATAAATGAACTTGGTGACTTGCTAAACAATTGTTTATACAAGAAAAAGGGAACAGGTTTTTACATAAGAAAGTCTTTTTTAAAAACAGGGATCAGCGGGGAAAAAATTAGTGGTGACAGGCCAATTCATTATATCTCAGCTAAAGCTGTTATGTGCTTTAAACATTTCAGAAGATTTTCAATCGATGTCTGCTCAAATAAAAAAAATTCCAAATATTTACTCTTTGGGTTGGATCTTAATAGTACAGAACTCAAAGCGTCAGCTAAAGGAGATAGCTTTGCAAAGCAATGTATCAAAAGATTTGCTGATTTTATTGAAGTGCCATTAGATGATTTCGGGCGAAGATGGTATGCAAATATTCATGAGCTTCGCAAGTTCTTCATTATCAATTTTTTCTGGTGCTTCAAACACGGACATTTAGATACGCTGAGGTGGGCTGTAGGTCACTCCAACTGGAATCACCTAGATCAATATTTAAGAGAAAATATCGGGGAGGATAGATACCAGACAATTCAGAAGCAATTTCTGAGTATGCAATTATTTTCCTATGTTGAAGAGGGACGCTCTGAAGTCGAAGGGATATCAGAGTTGTACAACGATCTTTGTGAGCAGTTCAATGTTGACGAGCTATCTATTGTCCATAAGCAAAAAATACAAGAGCAAATCGACATGGGGCTATTTGATAACTATGAAATGAAAGTTTATTCAATTTCAGACTCCACAGAGCAATTCAATTTTGCGATCAGGATGGAAAAGCGTGATGACAGAAATGCAGCTTGAAAAAATTAATTCTATTAAGAAATTAGTAAGAAGGCTAAAGATGCTCAAGTCTGCCCCAAGTTCTGACCTAAAGTTAGTTAAAGCTTGCAAGACACAAGAGAGTTTAATTGCATATGAAAGTAAAAAGCTGGGGATAATCTCTATGTCTCTTGGCTCCTTCAAAAAATATGCTGATCTTATCGAAAAAAACTACTTTTCAAAGAAGATAGAGCCGCTGCGTAAAACTATTTCTGGCAAATCTTATTCTTCGCAGAAAATAAAGAGTCAGAGTGTTATCAAGGTTGATCCTGATACGCAGCGTTTAGCTGTAGTCAGAGCATACAATGAACTTTTAAAGCTTACAGCTCCTTTAATTGAAAAAGATAAAAGCGTTAAAGAAGATTTTCAGGAACATATGAAAAAATTTCGCGGCATTATTGGTATCACGGAGGCTCAAAAAAATGAGTAAAACTCAGCTATATAAAAAAGTTACAGGTGTACCAATCGGTGAAGTTACATTTTATGATGAAATCACGGGGGAGGTTTTACATGTTAGAGATTCTAGCGTTCAATTTTCTTTTAAATACCCAAATGGAAAACCATGTATTCCAGTAGAGCTTTATCTGACAGACAAGTTAAAGTTCTTAAAAGAGGGGACGGTAAAAAATAAGGCCGGACATGTAAGCCATTTGATTCGATGCATGTTTCACCTAAAGTTTGATTTTGAAGATCTTACAACTCAAAAAATTGAAAAAATATACCTCATGTTCTCTTCTGAAAAAAAAGAAGACGGTTCTAAACGTCGTAACCGGAATACTCAAAAAACTATTTTAAAAACATGGGTGGAATTCTTAAAATGGTATGCATCTTATTTTTGCCTTGATGAAAACTTCATTGGAGTAAGTAACAATTGTCGAATTGAGCTTATAAAAAAGCAAAGCAAAGACTCTCACGGCATCACACATACCTATGATTTTTTTCCATTAAAAATTGATTCTGATACTACAGACCCCAAAAAAGCTATAACTCAAGGTTTAATAAGAAAATTGTGGCTTGCACATCAATCTTTAACTCTTAAAGAGAGAAAAAAAGTATCAACCAAAATCGTAAACAAATTCAGCAAAAAGCAAGTTGAAGAGCACTTTGCTTTTCTCAAGGTTAGAAGGGAGTTAATGCTCAGAGTATTTGAAGCTTTGGGAGTACGTCCTAGTGAATTGATTAAAATACCAAGGCTAATCAATATAGACAACCTGCGGGAAAACAAACTATTTATACTCGGAGCGAAAGGAGGGAAAGATAGAACTATTTCAATTGATGTTAACCTAGCAAAAGAACTTCAAATGTACTTTCTTATGCATATTCCCAAATTGCAAACGAGGTTGCTGGACGCAGGAATTTTAGCAAAAAATCAAGAAATTGAAGATGTATTAATCCTAAACCCTCTGTCTGGGCAGGCAATTAAACCTGGTACAATTTACCAACTTTTCCGAGAGTTAAAAATTGAAGCTGATGTTAAACAACAATTATGCGCAAGTATGTATCGCCACCGTTTTATCACGAACCTCGTTAAACTACATTTAAATTCATTCATAGAGAGTAGCCCAGAAAAAAGCCGTTACAACACTAGTAAAAGCGATTACACGGGGATCTTGAAAAAAGTTGCGATGCTTACGGGGCACAATAACCCACTGTCTTTACTGCATTATATAGATTTAGCGTGGGATGAATTAGATGTCTTTGCTGGGGCTAATTCTGCCAAAGTGATTCAAGATAGAGTAATGTCTATGCAACACAGAATTGATTCAATTATTTCTGATAGTAATACTCATGGCTCAAAACCTGAAAAGCTGTATGAGTTTTTGCATGAGCTTAGAGAGATGACAATCATTAATAAATCTAGCATTACTAAAGAGCAATCCATTGATATCCCTGATGAAGTTGAATACTTTGAGTAAAGTAGGAGAGAAAATATGATTCATAGCACAAATGATTTTTTGGAAATAATATCCAAATGCTCTGAAGAGCTTGAGGGTAGCGAACTGAAAGGCTCTGTTGTCGAAGATTCGTTTGATAATTTTAAAAAGATAAAATTGACTGCGTACAATAAATTGCTTAACGAACATGTTTCGTTTGTCACAAACTCTGGTTACACCTCATTATTGCCAGTAGTTGGAGGACATGTCCTTAAAATAAAAATTTATTCGAAATGTGATACTCAAAAAGAGATTTTCGGAATATCTAACATATCAGGAGTTCACTCAATTGATGATAACGCATATTTATCGTCAATTTGTCATACCTTATCCGACGGTGGTGCTCTAGAGCATTTTGGGAAGTACCAAACAATTCAAAATACTTCAGAGCTAGCGCATTTTATGAAAGAGCTGTAGTTTCTATTATTAGCAAATTGCACATTCCGATCTACCTGAACCAATGCGCATTTTTATTTGAACCATCAATAACTTTCGTCTAGGCCAAAAGCGGCTGATGAGATTGGAACAGGCATTGAAACTGGACTATTCTATGCAATAAGCATGGACTTGTAACTAGCTGATATTGTTAACAAAGATTTTATAGTGGTTTATTATCTCGATAAAAAGAGGGGAAAATAAACCAGTATCGCCTTACAAATAAGTTTTTTACGCGTAGTGTCATTGAACTTTTTTGACATTAAGTTTTCGACTAATAGCTTTACTCTTATTAATAAATGTTTAGGTTATGGGGAGAGCACTCCAGTTTCCTGAAACTGATAAAACCGTTTATGTATTAATTTTTTAAAATCATCATAGCTACTAAATAAATCACTGACTTTACTTGGATGAAGACCATTCTTCATCAAATCTGATTGGACAAAAGTGAATATATTGACGAGAAAATATGAAAGCAGTCTAATATCGTTCTCAGTATCTGAATAAGGTATACGCAATATTGCTAGATCTGCTCTGAAATCATCAAAGGTAAACAATTCACCTTTACGCCACCTTTCAAACCTTTTCTTTATCGCTTGAATATCAGGATCTACTGTATCGATTTCAGCATACATCTTATCTTTGATCTTTAGAGTTTCGTCATTAGATTGAGCTTTTAGAATGTCTCGAAAAAACTGATTCCAAGAAAGTTTATCTTTACCGTATGTATCTTTTGCCCAAGCAGTTTTTGTTTTTTCTAGAAGAATTTCTGAAGATGGGATTAAGTAATGTTGACCATTCTTAGTTTTATACTGAGGTAAAACCTTATTAAGTACACTGTTTACATCATTTTCAGATAACTTTTCTAAAAAAATTTCTATAAGTGCGCAAAAATACATCGCTAAATTGCATATATATAATGCTGATTTTTCAACAGTTGGCTCAGGAAGCCCTATACTCTTGGTAAGTAGCCACTTCTCTAGGTAAACATTTATTTGGTTAATATCCGTGTTTACTTGCAGCTCTGCAATGAATTTTTTCTCTAATTCACAATGGGCATGGATAAAGTCGAGATACTCGTTAACTTTTTCGTTATCCCATAATCTACTGGCTTTAAAACCATTGATCATAGATTGAACAATAAACCACGCGCCAATGGTCTTTAAATCGATGTCTTCAATCGGTGTAGCCAGTAGTAAGGTCTCATCAAATTTTAAAAATTCATATAATTCATCCGTGAGTTGGTCATTTACTTCTGAATTTCTGATTTTCCTGAAGATACTCTGATCGTGTGTAATCGAAGAATCTTGTCTGCGTATCCTTGCAATTTTAACAAGTAAATCTGACTCTGAAGCGAAACAGTTTATCCCTTTTGATATTAGGTTTGGCACCTGGTTAAAAATAAAACCATTATTAAATTGTTGATGTGTCATATTTCATTGAAATGTCCCTTTTTTCATTTTGTTATTAATACACAATTTAATTGTGGAAACAAATGAGGAGAACGTTATGAAACCACAAGACAATAGCTCAAATATGAAAAATGCGAACAAAGGCTCAGATGGTGTGAACAAACAGTATTCGCAAGTACAGGGTAACAAAAGTAAGCAGCTAACACACCAAGGAGAAAAAAAATGAGTAGAACACCAAACGATGATCGAAGTGATAGCATGAACCCAAATAACGATGCGTATTGGGATAGCTTAGATAATCACGCAAACCAACTAAATCCAAACCACTATGAATATCACGGTGACGATAGTGAAGACTAAGGGTAATTTAATGTATCTTCCAGCCTAGTTTGGCTGGAAGATATTGAAATTATGCGTTTATTTAGTTTTACTAAACCAGCAAGGAATAACAGGATGTATTATGGAAAAAGTATTTGCAGTTTTAGTTGATGGTGAAAATTTTAAATCTGAAGCGTTTACAAGGGTACTTGCTGAAGTTGAAAAACAAGGTTCAGTAGCTCTTAAGTGGGTATACGCTGACTGGACTAATAGTTGTAACAAATCTTGGGAAGATGTTCTTGAGTTGACAGCTTCTCGCCCTAAACAGCAATTTCACTATACTAAAAAAGATGATGCCGACCATGCTCTCATTATGGATGCAATAGAATTAATTAATAATAACAAACGTATTAATTCTGTATGTTTGGTTACCAGTGACGGTGGCTTTGCTAGTTTGGCCCAGCGTATCAGAGAGTACGGTATTTACAGTATGGTAATAGGTGAGAAAAAATCTCCAAAACGATTAATCAGAGCTTGTGAGAATTTTGTCGATATTAATAATATCGATTGTGACGATACAGTCGAAACTGATAAAGATCTTGATTTGGAAGCGTTATTAATCAAGGCATATCATCGTGCAGAGATTGATGGGGAGGTCTATCTAGGTAATTTTGGAACCGCAATCAAACGAATAGACCCTTCATTCGATCACCGAAACTATCAAGTTGCTAGCCTCAAAAAACTTATAAAAAGCTGTGATGATATTTTTCAGATTACCCAGGAAACTAATGACAGGTTTTATTTCACACTCAAGATGAAATTGAAAGGAGTTGAAGGCAAACTGGTAAAATGCTTTAAAGGGCAAGGGTTTGGTTTTGCCAATCACAATAAAACAAAGTTTTTTGTTCACAAAAGTGAATTCACAAACCCTCAAGATTGGACAAGTGTAAATACTGGTTCAAAAATCAAATTTCAGTTTGACGAGAAAAACTCGAAAAACGGGAATGAGATACGAGCTTTGAATATCTCTATTGCTAATTAATTGGCCCGCCATAATAATGCTTTTTTTCACTGTAGCGGCAGGTTAATGTCACTAATAGTGGAAAAAAGCACTTTTGTGAAAAGCATAACCTACCAAAAGATTTAGATATTTTGTTTTGATTATAGGTTCGACATATTTACCAAAACGGTTAACTTTCTATTGTTCAATAATAAATGTCAGATTAAGCCAAGCCTAATTCAATTCAAGGTAGCTATATTAGTCCAGTTCGTTTACTAGCACCTCTGATAATTTGATTTGTTTAATCAGAGTGTCGCCTTTGACGCAATGGATGATTTCTGAAAGAACCTGTCCCGTGTATGTTGTATACCTGCCTTCTTGATTAATAGGTAGGCGATAACAAGAACCTGATTTTTGAGGCCAAACCCAATATCCCCCGCAGTCTGATAGGCTAGGAGGTTCTTTGGAACCAGAGCTAAGTCGCCATGAATCTCCATCTAAGAAGCCGCCGCGCCAACTAGCAAATATTTTGAAAAAGACTTCTCTTTCTTGAGTGAATTTCAAAATTACCCATCCGTGCGGTTTATGGATCATCTTATACACCTATACAGCTAATCGATCTAAATCAGCTAACTTATTTTTAGCCGCTTCAGAAATTAAAAACGGCTCAAGATCCGTTACTTTTAAACTGTCTTGCCTATACTTGCCGACAATACCCATTGACCAAGTTGAATCGAGAGTGCTCTTGTTTTCTTCTTCGCTAATTTGTGTAGATTCTTTTTCATCGAGACTAAAAATTGGTATGTTTTCAATTTCGATTGCTGAAACCTGTGAGCTAGTCATTTCAACATCATCAAAAATAGCTTCATCATCAATCTCGGTCTCGATAGGCTCATCCATCTTCACCATCTTAATTTTGCTAACACCGTCAGGAATGTCTTGGCACATGCGTTCAGCATAGCTCATGAGCTTTGGCTCAGCGGGCATAAACATAAAAGCTTCTTGATTTGGCGATCCTGTCTTTCTAAGAACTCGTCCAAATATCTGCCTAAAATACATTTCAGTCGTGATATTTGTTAAGTTACAGCATACTTGCAGGCGAGGGATGTTTGTTCCTTCGCTAACCATACCAACGCTAATTAGCCATTCTTTACTGTTACTTCTAAACTGTTTAATTTTTAATGAAGGTTTCACTTCATTAGTTGTAACTATCTCTCCCCGTTTGGCAAATTCAGACCACATAATATTTCTTATCTTTTGGGCATGTTCAATAGAAGAAGCGATGACTAAGCCACCTGCGTTCTTATTAACTTTCCTAATTTCGTCTAGCTTAATGATTGCACGCCTCGTAACCTGTTTAGTTACCACGTTATCCGTAACAATCTTTGAATATGACGTTGCTTTTGCGGCCAGTAAAGAAGTAAAGCTGTTATAAACATTTCTTTCCTTCGTTTTAGTTATAACGATTTTGTCATTGTCTACAGCAACGATTTGAGGAATACGGCAAACCCCATCTTTGATAGCTTGTTTCAAGCCATAAACATAGTCACATTGAATTTTTTGCCCATCACAATACTGAGATAGCGCAATTGGTAATGCATCAGATCGCCAAGGAGTACCAGTTAGCGAAATGGTGAAAGCTGCTTTATCACGGATCTTTTCGATAATTGGTGCGCCCCATGCGTTAGCATTCTCACTTGAGGAGCCAGCACAGTGATGAATTTCATCAAAGATCACGAATACCCTAAAACGATCAAATAATTTCCAAGTGTCATTATCGAGAGTTCCAAGTTTTTGGTAAGTGAATGCATCACCTAAAGAGCCAACTTTGCCATTAAATTCAGTTTTAAACTGTGCGGTGAGTTCATCACTAAAATCTGATGATACGATTGACGACGGTGAAAAACATAATACTAAGTCTATTAAACCAAGTTCATACATTTTTCGAGCTAACGTTGCCGCCATAATAGTTTTGCCAGCTCCAGGTGTTGCGAGCGCTAGGAAGTGTTTTTTAAAATCACTAGGGTCTGTTGAACTGGTGAATTTTGGAATTGCTGAGTTAATACAATCAGACTGCCAACTTCTTAATTTCATTTATTTTTTCTCTTTTAACTTTTTTAAAATCTCTTCCTTTGCTGCTATTTTTCCTTTCAAAATATGCTTTTGCTCTCTGGCACTTCTAATTGGTTCCGTTAATTCGGAAGCAACGTTAGGGTATTGCTGTCTCATATTAATAAAGGTGTCTAGCGCCCCCATCGTTTCCAGTAAGTCAGCATTTAGTTCACTAAGCTGCACTCTTATTTTGTTAGTCACATCTAAAACGCCACTATTATCACTTTGTACTATGAGTAATGAAGGGTGAAAATTTGGAGACTTTTTAAATCTACTTTCTTTTCCATTTTCAGAAGTTGATTTAGACAATAGACCTTTTTTTACAAGTTTATTTAACTCGTCGTAAATGAATTGACGAAGCTTTCTTTTATCTAATTCTTCGTCATTAGATAGTGCAATAAAAGCTGCTCTAATCTCCGTCACTGAAAATCTATCCATATTCTTCATGCAAATTACTTGTTTAATCAAAGGCTCTATTACCATTTTTACACCCAAAATTTTGATAAAAAAGTTCATTAAAGAACATATATGTCAATTTATTTCATTATATGTCATGGGTTGGCCTGCCGCAATATGAGAACATTTATCTTTTATGTTATGGGATCTTGAATGCAACCAGTTCAAAAGCTGATTGGCATGAATATTAAACTCGCGAGAACTAAGCGCTCCATACCTCAGGCTAAACTGGCAGAAAAGATTGGCATAGAGGCGAGTTACCTGAGTCGTATTGAAAGGGCTGTAGTGCCTGTTTCATGTGAAAGGGTTTATGAGATAATTCATGTTCTTGGGTGTAAACCATCGGAGATATTTCCTGAACCATCTGAAGTAGAAACGAAGCTAAATAGAGAGAAATAACCAGTGATTCTCTTTTCGTTTATTTCTTAACGGAAAAATTGCTAATTTCTAACACCTCACAATGTTCAACTTATTGTATAATCTTTCATTTTTCCATACTCTCTAATGGTATCTAAGAAAAGTAAAATTTATTAATTCAATACGTTGATAGATTCAATTTATTTTAAATATCTTTGATATGCTGAACTCAATTCGCTAAAAGTTAGCAATTTGAGTGTAGTAATGCGATGCATGGATAGAAAAAGAATAAAGTTAGTAATAAGTCGGCTCTACGAACTTTCAAATTTGTGAGCTTATTGATAGTTCAGGCTTATTCATAGTTTTTATTTTAATCTTAGGAAAAGGTTGAATGGCTAAAAAATCAGTAGCAAAGAAGAAAGAAAAATCATTTGAAGAAACACTATGGGATGCAGCAAACAAGCTGCGAGGTAGTGTTGAATCGTCAGAATACAAACACATCGTATTGAGCCTGATTTTCCTCAAGTTCATCAGTGATACGTTCGAGAAGCGTAAGCAAGATCTGATTGATGCAGGGCAAGAAAAGTATGTTGATTTAGTTCAGGCATACACTAAAGAAAATGTCTTTTACCTTCCTGAAGAGAGTCGTTGGAGCTTTGTTCAGCAAAACGCTAAACAAGAAGATATTGCTCTAAAGATCGATACCGCTTTAAGCACCATCGAAAAAACTAACAAAGCACTACAGGGTGCATTGCCTGATAACTATTTCTCTCGTCTTGGTTTGGATGTCAGCAAGCTATCTGCGCTGATTGATGTGATTAACAACATCGACACATTAGCCAATCCGCACGAAGATGTGGTTGGTCGAGTCTACGAATATTTCTTATCTAAATTTGCGATAGCAGAGGGTAAGGGTAAAGGCGAGTTCTACACACCAAAGAGCATCGTTAACCTAATCGCAGAATTGATTGAGCCATACAAAGGTAAAATCTATGACCCTTGCTGTGGTTCGGGTGGTATGTTTGTTCAGTCAATGAAGTTCATTGAGAACCATAAAGGCAATAAGAAAGACGTTTCTGTGTATGGTCAAGAGTACACAGGCGCAACCTACAAACTAGCGAAAATGAACCTCGCTATTCGTGGTATCTCTGCCAACCTTGGCGCAGCCGCAAAAGATACCTTTGCCAATGATCAGCACGAAACTCTAAAAGCTGATTTTGTTATGGCAAACCCACCATTTAACCAAAAAGACTGGCGAGCTTCTGATGAGCTTGTCGATGACCATCGTTGGGATGGCTACGAAACACCGCAAACAGGTAATGCCAACTATGGTTGGATTTTGCATATGGTTTCTAAGCTGTCTGAGAACGGAGTAGCTGGATTTATTCTAGCTAACGGTGCGTTATCAGGCGATGGTACAGAAAAAGCTATTCGCCAGAAACTTGTCGAGAATGGTTTAGTAGAAGCGATCATCATTTTGCCGATGAAGATGTTCTATACCACCGATATCAGTGTGACACTTTGGGTTATTAATAAGAACAAGAAAGAGCGAACGGTTCCACACGAAGACCTGACTCGTCATTACCGTAATCGTGAAGACAAAGTTCTGTTTATGGACTTACGTAAACACGGTGAAGCATTTGAGAAAAAGTACGTTCAATTCTCTCCAGAGAAAATCTCTGAAATTGCTGAAACGCTTCACACTTGGCAAGAAGTACGTGCCGAAACCGAATACAAAGATATTGCTGAGTATTGTTACTCTGCGACTAAAGAAGAGATCGCAGCAAAAGACTACTCATTAGTGCCAAGTAAATACATCGAGTTTAAGAATCACGATGAAGATGTCGATTTTGACCAGAAAATGAGTCAAATGCGAGATGACTTTACAGCACTATTGAAGCAAGAAGAAAAGTCGAAATCGGAACTTTTATCTGTATTTGAAGAGTTGGGCTATGAGATCACACTATAAGCGTATTGGTGATTACGTCACCCAAACCAAACTAAAAAATACGGATGACTCTATCTCTTCGCTTAAAGGGATAAACATCAATAAACACTTTATGCCTTCGGTTGCGAATATCAATGGTACAGATCTAAGCAAGTACCGAGTTGTTAAGAAAAATCAATTTGCATTTAACCCAATGCACGTTGGTCGAGATGAAGTGTTACCTATCTCGATGCTTGAAGATGATGAACCAATCATTGTATCGCCAGCATATGTGGTTTTTCAGGTAAAGGATGAAGAAGAGCTTTTACCTGCATATCTGATGATGTGGTGTAGACGCTCGGAGTTCGACCGAAACGCTTGGTTTATGACTGACAATAGTGTCCGTGGTGGTTTTAGTTGGGCTGATTTCTGCGATATGGAACTACCAGTCCCATCTATCGAGAAGCAGCGAGAAATTGTGCGTGAATACAATGTGGTGAATGATCGTATTGCACTAAACGAACAATTAACTCAAAAGCTAGAAGATACCGCTCAAGCTATTTACAAACAGTGGTTTGTAGATTTTGAGTTCCCGATCTCAAAAGAATATGCGCAATCCATCGGAAAGCCCGAACTTGAAGGGAAGCCCTACAAATCCTTTGGTGGTGAGATGGAGTATTGTGAAGAGCTTAATATTCAAACTCCAATTGGATGGGAGCCAATTGCTTTAAGCGAGGTGGCGGATATAAAGGCAGGTGGTGATAGACCAAGTACAGTCTCAGACTTTGCAACAGAGGAATGCAACGTACCTATCTACGCTAATAGTACAGAAAATGAAGGTTTGTACGGGTATACGAACAAAGCCAAAGTCAAAGAAAATAGCATCACTGTATCAGCTAGGGGAGCGATCATCGGATATACGGTTCTAAGGTTGGAACCATTCGTACCGATTGTTCGATTAATAGTTGTCACTCCGAAGAAACAAGAACTATTGAATTACTTATTTGAGTCTATAAATCAGTTTCAGTTTGATAGCGCAGCCTCAGCACAGGGACAGTTAACTGCACCAGAGATGAAAGGACGGATTATCTTATCTCCATTACCTAATACTTTAAAAAAATACCAAAAAACAACGTCTACTTTGATTCGCAATATGAGAAACATTAAAGAGCAAAGTAAAACATTGAGTAACTTGAAATTGGTCTTATTACAAAGAATGTCAAAGGCTTAACCAATGAAATTCACAGAAGAAAGGCTAGAACAAGCCATTATTGAACTGCTAGGGAAAGAAGGCTATCCACATACACGTGGTGAGGTGATTGAGCGAGCACCTGAAGATGTGCTGATTAAGTCCGATCTTCGTGAATTTCTAGCCAAACGTTATCAAGCGGAGGATATTACAGCCTATGAGATAGAGCAAATTATCCATAAGCTTGAGTATCTTCCAGCATCTGATCTTTACGATACCAACAAAGCCATAATGAAGTTAGTCTCTGATGGTTTTCTCCTCAAGCGTGAAGATGCAAGCCAGAAAGATTTATACATTCAGCTTATTAACTTTGATAGTGTTGTTGCTGCTCTTGAATCAGAGGCTAGTGACCAGCTAAAAGTTGCTGAATCGAGTCTAAGTTACTTACCAATACAAGACGGTAATATCTATCGCATTGTTAACCAAATGGAGATACAAGGCTATGAGCTGCGTATCCCTGATGGGATTCTTTACATCAATGGCTTACCTCTTGTGGTGTTTGAATTTAAGAGTGCCATTCGTGAAGAAGCGACTATCTATGATGCGTATAAGCAGCTAACCACTCGTTATGATCGAGATATCCCTGAACTATTCAAATACAACGCTCTATGTGTGATTAGTGATGGTGTGAACAGCAAAATGGGGTCGTACTTCGCCCCATACGAGTTCTTTTATTCTTGGCGTAAAATTACGGGTGAAGAGAAGCTAGACAAAGACGGTATTGATTCACTGTTTACGATGATCAGCGGCTTGTTTAATAAGAAACGACTCACTGATGTGATACGTCACTTTATCTACTTGCCTGATACCTCAAGCAAACAAGAAAAGATTGTTTGTCGTTATCCTCAGTATTACGCAGCAACAAAGCTTTTTGCCAATATCAAACAGCATATGAAGTGCTTTGATGAGCACGGCAAGTTGTTGAGTGGTGACGGTAAAGGTGGTACGTATTTCGGTGCGACTGGTTGTGGTAAGAGCTACACAATGTTGTTCTTATCTCGTCTACTGATGAAAGATGTCGAATTAGGTAGCCCAACCATTATTCTCATTACTGACCGTACCGATCTGGATGATCAGCTTTCTGGTCAATTCACTAATGCAAAAGGTTACGTGGGTGATCAAAACATCATTAGTGTAGAGAGCCGTGCTGAACTTCGTGAACACCTGAAGGGGCGTAAAAGTGGTGGTGTATTCCTGACTACCATCCATAAATTTACGGAAGATTTGGAGCTGCTTACGGAGCGAACCAATGTCATTTGTATCTCGGATGAAGCGCACCGCAGCCAAACCAATTTAGAACAGAAAATTACCGTTACTGAAGACGGAGTGAAAAAAACTTACGGCTTTGCTAAGTATCTTCACGATTCTTTACCAAACGCTACTTATGTCGGCTTTACTGGCACCCCCATTGACGCAACGCTGGATGTATTTGGTGCGGTTGTCGATAGCTACACAATGACAGAATCGGTTTACGATGAAATTACTGTTCGTATTGTGTATGAAGGCCGAGCAGCAAAAGTGCTACTTGATGGTCGCCAGCTTGATGAAGTCGAAAAATACTATAAAGAGTGTGAAGACGCTGGAACAAACGAATATCAAATAGATAAAAGCAAAACGGCGATGGCGAGTATGTCTACCATACTAGGCGACCCAGATCGTATTAAAGCCATAGCGAAAGACTTTGTTGAGCATTATGAGAATCGTGTTGAAGAAGGCACTACTCAAAAAGGCAAAGCAATGTTTGTTTGTAGCAGTCGTGAAATCGCCTATCAGTTCTACAAAGAACTGCTTGAGCTTCGCCCTGAGTGGGATGAAGTAAAAGTCTGTGAAGACGGTGCAACTCTATCAGAAAGTGATAAGAAGAAAGTTAAGCCGATGGAGCGAGTCAAGATGATTATGACTCGCAACAAAGATGATGATAAAACGCTTTGGAAAAAATTGGGTAATAAAGAGCATCGTAAAGAGTTAGACCGTCAGTTTAAAAATGGTAAATCAAACTTCAAAATCGCTATTGTGGTTGATATGTGGTTAACAGGCTTTGATGTGCCGTTCCTAGACACCATCTACATTGATAAGCCTTTGCAAAAGCACAATCTGATCCAAACAATTTCAAGGGTGAACCGCAAATTTGAGGGCAAAGAAAACGGTTTGGTCGTTGATTACATAGGCATTAAAAAGCAAATGAATCTTGCGCTGTCGCAATACACAGGCGGACAAAAGCAAGACATGGAAGATATCAAGCAATCTGTAGTTGTGGTGAAAGATCACTTGAGCTTACTGGATGCTTTGTTTCATAAATTCGATTCAAAACCGTACTTTATCGGGACTCCACTTGAGCAATTACATTGCTTAAATGCTTCTGCGGATTATGCACTGCGAACCCCAAAATTTGAAAAAACCTTCATGGACTTAGCGAAGCGCTTGAAGTCTGCATATGATATTTGTGTGGGAAGTAGCGAGCTTACACAAGCCCACAAAGACAAAATTCATTACTACTTAGCGGTTCGCACCATAATATTCAAAATTACCACTGGCGGTGCGCCAGACATTGAGCAAATGAATAGGAAAGTTCGTGATTTAGTAAAAGATGCACTGATCAGCGATGGCGTTGAAGAAATCTTTAAACTTGGTGATAACACTGACGGTGAAATCGATATTTTTGATGATGATTACCTAGCAAAACTAGAGGTCATCAAGCAACCAAATACAAAACTTCAATTGCTACAGCAAATGCTAGCCAAAGCAATTGGCGAGTTCAAAAAGACCAATAAAGTGAAAGGCGTAGACTTTTCTAAAAAAATGAACATGTTGGTTGAAAAATACAACAAACGTGATGAAAAAGATGTGCTGCGTTCAGAAGTGATCGGAGACTTTTCAGACGAAATTATTAACTTATACAATGAGCTAAGAGAAGAAATGGCTTCATTTGGAGAAATGGGGATCGATTTCGAAGAAAAAGCATTTTACGACATATTGATCACTTTGGCGCAAAAGTACGACTTCACTTATCCAGAAGAAAAGCTGCTTGACCTATCGAAAGAAGTAAAGAAAGTGATCGACGATAAAGCCAAGTATACTGATTGGAATAAGCGTGACGATATCAAAGCAGAATTGCACTTCGATTTGATATTGCTGCTCGATGAATGGGGTTATCCACCCATCGATCGAGATGAAGTGTATAAAGAGATTTTTGAACAGGCAGAGAACTTTAAAAAGCATAATGCAGCATGACAAATAACGGGTGAAAAATGGAAACTCACAATAATAACGAAGAATTAAAAGATGAAATAGAAGGTTTAGATGAAACACCCTCTGAATCTTGGGGAGATTATCCGTTAGACACTGTTTTTGTGCGGAAAGAACCTAGAACGGTGGGTGATATTGTCAGCCGAATCGACAAAGGAAGATACAAATTAGATCCTGACTTCCAGCGAGACTTTGTTTGGAACCCAACAAAACAATCGCGACTTATTGAATCAAGTCTTATGCGAATTCCATTGCCTGTTTTATATGTTGCTGAAGACACCGATGGCAAAATAATAGTTGTTGATGGATTGCAAAGGCTGACAACGTTTCAACGCTATTTGAACAATAAATTTGCCCTTAAGGACGTTGGCAGCTCCGACCCTGAATCGCTGATAACCGGAAAAAAATTTAATGAGTTGCCTATCCACCTCCAAGAAAGAATAGAAGATACGCAACTTACGCTATACATATTAGATCCAAAAGCGCCTGAAAGGGCTAGATTAGACATATTTGAAAGAGTTAATAGTGGTGAGCCATTAACTAGACAACAAATGCGGAATTGCCTTTATACAGGGAAGTCAACAAAATGGCTTAAGGAAGCTTCTCTAATGGAGGAGTTTTTAAAAGCTACAGGTCGTTCATTAAGAACGAAATCAATGAGAGACAGAGAGGTCATTAATAGATTTTGCGCTTTTTACATTCTTGGGTTTGAGTCCTACAAAGGCGATATGGAAGAGTTTCTAGCTGAAGCATTAAGTAAAATGAATAATATGGACGATGAATCATTGAAGAAAATGGCTGAAGATTTCTCTAGTGCTATGAAGTTGAGTTATGACCTATTTGGCAAGCATTCATTTAGAAAATCTCTATCGAAGGATAATGGTGATGACTCACGTTCTGTCCTTAACATCTCATTATTTGACGCATTAGCTTCTCAGCTTGCTTTAAATCATCATTTCTTGAGTGGATTAACTTCGAGCTTAATTAAAGAAAGAATATGTAAATTAATGGAATATAGTAAGTTTATGTCTGCTATTTCCTACTCGACAAACAATACTATTGAAGCCAAAGCTCGCCACCGTTTGGCGCATAAAATACTCAGTACAGATGGAAGTGTAAGTGTTAATGAGATCATATATTCAGATATTGTTGAAGAACATTTTTATTCTGCTGTGATGCCCATTCCAAAAGAGGAATGTTTAATTATATCAAAGGCTTTTCATGCCAAAATAGAAGAAGTGAAGCAACTTACAGATTGGGATGTTAAAGAAGATATTCAAAGTGATATTTATTTCGATCTTGTAGTTGATTTGGAGCAGTATGAATTAAGTGATATGCAACATAAGCAACTGATTTCAAAATTAATTCAGCAAGCAAAAGCACTTAACTAAGGCAAAAAGGGACTTTTATGCTTAATAATATATACATAGAAAATTTTAAATGTTTTAAAAAGCAAAACATTCCAATGGCACCGTTAACTCTTTTTACTGGGTTTAATGCCGCAGGTAAATCCAGTGCTATACAAACGTTACTTTTAGGCCGACAACTACAGAAAAACTCTACTGGGGAGTTGGCAGCGCCTTTAAATGGTGACTGTGTAAAATTAGGAACGGTTGGGGATGTAAGGTGTCATTTTGGCTCTGAAAAAGAAATCATAATTTCATATACAACTAGTGAAAATAAATTAACCTTAACTCTAGATGCGAGTAATAGAGAAGCAAATTCATTACCATTCAGTGCTAAAACAGAAGGTAGCTTTTCTCAAATAGAGCGCGTTTTGAAAGACGTTATATATATTAGTGCTACTCGAAATGGAACATTAGATGTTTTCCCCATACCTGATACTCCCTTTCCAATTAATGCCGATGTAGGTGACTGTGGTCAATATGCACCTTGGTGGTTTGCTAAGTATATAGATGAAGAAATACCCTCTAATAAGTTAGACAAGGATGAACCAGCAAACACGCTAAGAAGGCAGTTTAATGCTTGGGCAAACAAACTTTTCCCTGGAACCGAAGCGTCGGTAGAAGAGTTAGAGCGATTGCCCTTAGTCAAGCTTGAATTAAGAACAAGTAAACAGCAACAGTTTAAACGCCCTGTAAACATAGGTTACGGATTAACTTATGCTTTCCCTATTTTGGTGGCTGGGCTACTAGCTCAAGAAGGACAAATATTAATAGTCGATAGCCCTGAAGCCCACCTTCATCCCTTAGGTCAATCAAAAATGGGCTACTTTTTAGGTGCAATGGCGGCAGCTGGAGTTCAGGTTGTTTGCGAAACTCATAGTGACCATGTTTTGAATGGTATTAGATTGGCGGTAGCAGATAAGACGATTACAAATTCAGATGTAGCTATACATTTTTTCCAACCACAGCGTAGTGATAAAGAAGAGAGTCCATTAATAACTTCTCCTCAAATAGACCCTAAAGGAAGTCTCAATAGTTGGCCTGATGGTTTTTTTGATCAGACTGATAAAGATCTCGCTAAATTAAATGGTTGGACGTAATAAATATGGAATGGATTCTCAACGATTTATCTCTAAAAAATAAATATGCATCTTCAAATGATTTTTTCTCGGATATAGAAGAGTTTCTTAAATTAAGGTTTTCTAACAGGTTAATTCATGAAAACTTTTTATGTCCTAGAAGCATTGGAGATATCGAAGTTTTTAATGATACAAAATTTTCTCAATTGGTTCTTACTGAGGCCCCTAAAGACTTAAAAAATCAAATTATGTCTTGGGTAAGTAAAAATGGGCCTTTT
Source organism: Pseudoalteromonas sp. NH0006-46 (assembly GCF_057547735.1). NCBI lineage: Bacteria > Pseudomonadati > Pseudomonadota > Gammaproteobacteria > Alteromonadales > Pseudoalteromonadaceae > Pseudoalteromonas > Pseudoalteromonas sp. NH0006-46. The sequence goes on from NZ_BAAJML010000002.1 coordinate 345,547, forward strand.
TGGTGTGACCGTAGAACAGAAAATGAAGATGACTATTTTGAGCATAACAATATTGATGTAACTGATTTTGGCTTAGGAGAATGCACGAGAAAGTCAATTATTTCGCAGCTCGTTGCTTCTTACAGCTTTTCAGGGCTTTATGATGTTTCCCCCTTACAAGTCCAACATGGCTTACCTGAGGATATTCTTGGTATATATAGTATTGAGAACTTTTGGAATACTGAACAGCTATTAGAGTCTTGTGAAGCATCCTTACCAGATCCAACAAACTGGGAAATAGCATTAGAAAGACTTTCTGAAAAATATACAAATTTAATGTTTTCGACCTGCTTATTGGAACAAATCTCGACCCTACCATATAACAAAACCGTATATGACAGGATGCTGGAGCTTTGTCGTGTATTAGAAGAATACTTAGCTAGTCGAACTGAAGGTGGTTTAGGGACAGAAGAAACAGATAAGATATTAAATGAGTTTTTTCGAGGAAGAAAAGCATGGTTTTCTGATGAAACAGATACTGACAAGAAGGGCTTTGAACATCAGCTGAAGTTTCTTGATACTAGGGATGGGGAAAGGAAGTCATATAGTTTTCATGGGAAAATTAAAACACCTCAAGTGAGAGTTTATTTTGAGTGGCCGATACCGCTTGAGCAAAAAGACATTCAGATTGTTTACTTCGGGCCAAAAATAACTAAAAAGTAGCGCCTAAAGTGGTTTATTATCTCTGTTTTTAAAAGGGGATAATAAACCACTATAAATAAGTTAACTTATAAATCTATAAGTTACACGCGCCATATGTCGGGTTGAATAACCTAGCGTTTTAAGACTGCGGTTCTAAACATTCTGACCTGCTACCCAACCTGATGACCAAGCCCATTGAAAATTATAGCCCCCAAGCCAGCCTGTAACATCAACAGCTTCACCGATCATGTATAGCCCTTTGACGGATTTACATTCCATAGTCTTAGAACTGAAGTGGTCTGTATCTACACCACCCAGCGTCACTTCAGCTGTCCTGTAACCTTCCGTTCCTGAAGGTTTAATTTTCCAGCTATGAATAATTTCCACTAGATGAGCTTGTTTTTGATGATCGAGTTGCTTAATTGGTACATTTTCTAAACAGTTAAACTCAAGGAACTTTTCTACAAATCGTTTCGCAAAAATACCAGAAAGGAAGTTTTTAAGAGTTAAATTTGGCTGGCTTTCAACAGCCTCTTTTAAAGTATCTTCAAATGCGCCCCTAGGGAAAAGATCGATAGATATCTCATCACCTGCATCCCAATATGAAGATATCTGTAAAACAGCGGGGCCTGAAATGCCTCTGTGAGTAATTAGCATGTCTTCAGAAAACGATACGTTGTTAGTCGTGATGGAAACAGGCATTGAAACTCCAGAAACCTCAGCTAATTTATCTTTAAGTTCAGGCTGAAGCGTAAATGGTACTAACCCAGCTTTCGTAGGTAACACGTTTAATTCAAATTGCTCCGCGACTTTGTATGCGAAAGGTGTTGCACCTAATTTCGGCATGGACAGACCTCCGGTTGCGATAACTAAACTTTCACACTGATAATCACCGTTGTTTGTTTTAATCAAAAAACCATCTTCCTTTTGGTTTTTGACATCAAGAATTTCTGTTTGAAAGCTAAACTGAACCGAATTATTTTCACATTCAGACATTAGCATTGAAACAATGTCTTTTGCTGAGTCGTCGCAAAAAAGTTGGCCCAACGTTTTCTCATGATACTTGATTCCATACTTTTCTACTAAAGCAATGAAATCCCATTGAGTGTATTGACTCAAAGCAGACTTACAAAAGTGAGGGTTGTTAGATAAATACTTTTCAGGTTCGACATAGTAATTAGTGAAATTACATCTACCTCCACCAGAGATCAGAATTTTCTTCCCTGGTTTTTTAGCATGGTCAAGGATTAAAGTCTTTCTTCCCCTTTCTGCTGCGCTAGAAGCACAAAATAATCCAGCTGCACCAGCACCGATTACAATAACATCAAATTTCAAACTTAAATTAACCTAAAAATATGTTTTGAGTTATTGTATCACCGTATTATGAGAACAAGAATTTTTGACGAATTTATATGAGCTATGGAATTCGGCTGAAGTCACCCTTGGTGGTATAAATACAGATGAACTAAGCTCTAAAACGTTTGAAGCCAAAAAATCAAAAGGCTTGTATTTTATAGGGGAAGTTACCGATGTAACTGGTTGGCTTGGTGGGTATAACTTTCAGTACGCTTGGAGTTGTGGCTTTGCAGCGGGGCAATACGCGTAGTTATTTTATTCATTGTTAAATACAGCGCACTCATATTACACTTACTACTTATGTGGTTAATATGAGTGTTCTGATGTTAAAGCATGTTTTAATTGTTTTTTTGCTTTTTTATATAAGCCAGGGTGTAAAGGCCTCTGAAAATTTAAGTGATCATGAAGTGTTTTGTATGCAATCAGACCAAGACTGCTTAACCTACATTAAATCTCGCCTTTTAAATGCGCAAAAGAACTCCTCTAATTGGTATAAATTGAAAACATACGAATTTGACTATTATTTTGATTATCAAGAATTCGATAACCTTCATAGCGCATTAAGCCCCTTTGTTGACCAAGAAGAATTACCTGGTGCATTTAAAATACAAGTTTATTTTTATTATGCTAAATCACTTAATTACTTAGGTAATAAACAACAAGCAAAAGCCTATGCGGCAAAAGCATTTGCTCAACTTGATGAAATTTATAATGTATTTGGTGATCCTTTAAGGCTTGTAGAGCTGGCTAATTTACAGCACATATTTGGTGATAAAAAAAAGGCTCTTCGTGTATTGCTCGATGCTGAGCAGCGCTATGCAAAAAGTAATGATGTTATTTTTCACTTTGAGTTACACATTAATAAAGGGCATATTTTTTATAACTGGCAACAGTACCCTCAAGCGATAGAAAGTAACTTAAAAGCCTATAACGCTATAAAAAATACAGAGCATGATGCAAAAACGGCAATAGCATTAGGTAATTTAGCGTTTTCTTATTTTAAACATAATGACTTTAATAACGCTGTAAAATATTTCAAAACTGCGTTCAATTACATCGAACCGGATAGCATTTACCACGCAACCTACAGTTTACGTTTAGCGCAATCATATTGGGAGCTGGGTAATAAAACGCAAGCAACTTTGTGGTTAAATAAAATAGATATAGATAATGTCGAACTCTCAAAAAGCCATGCAAAAGTTTATGATGAACTAAAAAGTAAAATCTAAAACTTGTTTGTTCAATCTAGTGTTCGATTTTGGTAATTAAATCTCATTGATAGCAAGGCAAAAATTTAGTAAAAATAATTGTCCTAAATTAGGCGTTTTAAATATTATTTGAGTTATATTTTTCCTCGACTTGATTAAGGCTTACTGCGGGATTGTAGTTTGTGCTTTAAGTTTAAAAATAAAAAAGCCGATACTGCATATGCAATATCGGCTTTTTAGTGTTATTTATTAAAGCTATTAGGCTTTAGCAAACGCATCTTGTAGTGGTGGTACTACTTGCTTTTTACGGCTTAATACACCGTCTAACCATACTTTATCATTTTCTGGTTTTACGCCGTAAGCCTGCTCAACTAGGTTTGCATCGTCAGATACAATCAGCATTTGTGAACCTTCTTTCATGATATCGGTAAGCAGTAAAAATACAGAGTGGCGGTTGCCTTCTGCTTTTAACTTAGCAATATCAGCTTCAAGGTCAGCTTTAATATCGTCAAATACAGCAAGGTCGATTACTTCTAGTTGGCCAATACCTACTAGGTTACCGTTCATGTTGAAATCTTTAAAGTCACGCATAACTAAGTCACGTGCAGGTGTATCTTCTACTGCAGACTTAACGCGGAACATATCCATGCCTAGTTCTTTAAAGTCTTCAATACCCGCAATTTCAGCAAGTGCTTCAACACATTTAATATCGGCAGTGGTACAGGTAGGTGATTTAAATATTACGGTGTCGCTTAAAATTGCACACATCATAATACCAGCGATGTCTTTAGGGATTTCTACGCTGTAAAAATCGTACATCATTTTAATAATGGTGTTTGAACAACCTACAGGGCGAATCCAACATTCAAGCGGAGTAGATGATGTTAAGTCACCTAATTTATGGTGATCTACCACGCCAACAACACGGGCTTGGTCGATATCATCAGGGGCTTGTGTTTTTTCTGTGTGATCCACAATATACACATCTTCGCCAGCGTAGCTTAGTTTAAGCTCCGGGGCTTCGAAGCCAAATTTATCAAGGATAAATTGAGTTTCTGGTGAAACATCACCAAGACGAGTTGGTATTGCCGGCTCATCAATTTGGTTTTTTAAATAAGCCAGTGCAATTGCACCACAAATAGAATCTGAATCTGGGATTTTATGGCCCACTACATACATAGACATTGACGGAACTCCTTTAAATTTGTCGATATTCTAACAAAGTCTGTGCTCTTTAACATATAGACAGTGCAATTAAGTTTTAGTTACACTTTAAAATATTGAATTTACTAGGTGTATAACTATGCGACTGGGCCGTAAAGGGTGGAACAACGTTATAATCTTCTCGATGTTGATTATGATTTTCTTTTTAAATGGCTGGCATAAGCAGTTTTTAAGTGCTGAAAAAGAGCCTACATTGCAAGCTGTATTACCTGCACAAAGCTTTGTTTTAACACTCAGTTTTGTTGATCAAAAAATTGAGCGTATTGGTACTAGTTGGCGTACAACTGCGATAAAGAAAGACGCACCTGTTTTTTGGTCTGCATCTGAACTTCAATTACAAGAGCTTGTTAACCTTTGGCAAGGTATTCAGCTTTTGGTGGTTAATGAATCGGTGGTGTTTAACCCCAATGCGCCTTTGTTTGTTGCCACATTTGAACTAGCTGGAGAAAGTTTGCCTTGGGTATATTTACTTTACAAAGGAAATAAGCAGTATTACTTGCTAGAAAAAAGTACTCAGCGTGTATTTGCACTTGATATAAATGCGGCAAAGCAGCTGTTTCCTAGTTATGATTTTTCACTAAGTGAGCCTAATTAATGCCTGAATTACCAGAGGTAGAAGTGAGCCGTATGGGGATCACTCCCCATATAAAAAACCAAGTTGTCACTAAGGTTAATATTTATAATGCCAGTATGCGCTGGCCTGTACCTGATGATGTTTACCAGCTAGAAGGGTTAACGGTTACTAGTATTGAGCGCCGTGCAAAATATTTATTACTGCATTGTGAGCTTGGTAGCACTATTTTACATTTAGGTATGTCGGGCAACTTACGGGTTGTAGATAAAAGCGAGCCTTTAAAAAAGCACGACCATGTAGAATTTGTATTTGGTAATAATAAGGCACTGCGCTTAAACGATCCACGCCGCTTTGGCTGCTGCTTGTGGCAAGAGCCAGATCAAGTACATAAGTTGCTTTCAAAGCTTGGGCCAGAGCCACTTACGGATGATTTTTTTGCAAAGCGGGTGTACGAACAGTCGCGCAATAAAAAAGTACCGGTTAAACAGTTTATTATGGATAACGCTGTGGTTGTTGGTGTAGGAAATATTTACGCTAATGAGTCATTGTTTAAAGCAGGGATACATCCAAAACGCGAAGCTGGGAAGGTTTCTCTTAAACGCTATCAAGCACTTATTCCGATAATAAAAGACACGTTAGCGGCCGCTATTACCCAAGGTGGTACAACCCTTAAAGATTTTGCACAAAGTGATGGTAAGCCAGGCTATTTTGCACAAGAGTTATTAGTGTATGGGCGAAAAGGAAAGCCCTGTTTAACGTGTGATAATGAGTTAGAAGAAATAAGGCTGGGGCAGCGTAGTACCGTTTTTTGTTCACATTGCCAAAAGTAACTACCTTTACTTTTTTAATGCTACAAAGAAAACCCCGTTAACACAGTGTGCTAACGGGGTTTTTAATATATTCAAAGCGTTTTATACTTTAAATTCGTCTACCGATAAACGCAGCTCTTCGGCTAGTTTTGCAACTTCAGAACTTGAGATGTTAGTTTGACTTGCGCCTTCAGCTGTTTGTTCTGCAATAGCAACAATAGACTCTAAACGTTCGCTAATTTCTTCAGCCACTTGTTGTTGCTCAAGTGCTGCTGTTGATATTTCTTCACTCACGTCATGGGCTTGCGATACCGCAAAGGTAATTGAATCAAGCGCGGTACTTGCTAAGTCAGTTTGCTCCACACACGATACCGCACGTTGCTTACCTTTAGTCATTGCTGTTACAGCCGCTTCTGCGCCAGTTTGTAGCGATTCAATCATTGATTGGATCTCTTGGGTCGATTCTTGCGTTTTACTTGCCAGTGAGCGTACTTCGTCTGCTACAACGGCAAAGCCTCGGCCGTATTCACCTGCACGGGCGGCTTCGATTGCGGCGTTAAGCGCGAGTAAGTTAGTTTGATCTGCAATACCACGAATAACATCAAGTATGCTGCCAATCGATGCGCTATCTTGATGAAGCTTATTAATAACTTGTGAAGCGTCATCGACTTCGCGCGCAAGTTGCTCGATAGTTGCTTTGTTATTGTTTGAAATACCTTTAACACGTTCAGCTTCTTTATCTGCGTTTTTAATTTCGCTTAATGCTTGCTGTGCACTATTACTTACTGTTTGCGATGTGCTGCTCATTTCAGTCGTTGCTGTTGCTGCTTGCTGCACTTGTGCCTGCTGATTGCTAATAGCTTGGCTTGATTCAGCAGTAATGGCTGAGGTTTCTTCTGATGCAGCTGCTAATTGAGTAGAACGAGAAATAATACCTTTAATTAAGCTGCGTAAGCTGTCTATTAAGGTATTACAGCTTTTTGATAGCTCGCCAAATTCGTCTTTAGCGCTGTCATCTAAGCGTTGAGTCATATCACCACTGGCTACAATATCTAAAATTCTGTTTACTTCGGCAAGTGGTTTTGTAATACGGCTTACGGTTATATATGCAATGGCGATGGCAAGTAAAGTTGCGATAACCATGCCAACCCACGTCCATAAATTTGCTGAGTCTACGTCATTACGAACGCCTTTCTGCAGCTCAAAAGCAACATTACTTGCTTGCGAAACTAACTCATCAATTTGATTAAGTGCTATTTTTGTTGCGGCTTCTGAATCGGCTAGCTCTTTTTCAGTGAGCGCAATTGAATCAATTAAACGTTTTTTATTCGCGGCTAAACTGTTATTACCTTTTACGTTACTCTCAAGTGCTTCAACATGCTCTTTGAGGTCATTAAACAAGTCGCTATGGCTTTGCTCAATAGCCGGTTTAATTAGCGCAACAGTGCGTGTTACTTCTTCAAGGTAATAGGTTTGCTCGCTTTTAACGATATCTAATGTGGTTAACGTTTTTACTGTTAACATATCGGTACTGTTGGTAACCACCGACATAAAGTTATTTTCTAAATTATTTGCAGCTTGAAAAGCACGAGGGTGGTCTTGTTCAAACCCCTCTATATCTATTATGTCTAAAACGACTGAGTTAGCATCTTCTGCGCTAAGCTCAATGGCTTCAATTTGTGCAGAGAGTGTTTTATTTAATGCTAGTTGTTTATTTTTATCTTCTAGTAAGTTTTCAACAATACTTAAAAAGTTTTCATAGGTTTGCTCAACACTTTGACTGCTTTTGCTTAGTTCGGGATCGTTTTTAACAACGCTCTGAAGCTGTGCATGGAGTTCGTTAAACGATTTCTTTTGTTCTAAAACTCTTTTTTTAATGGGTTCGAGCTCACTTGCAGATGAAGTATAAAAGCTTGCCTGTGCTGCCTTACTCATTAATATGAATTCAGCTTGTAGCTCTGAACTTTTGTTTAATGCCGGTAATGATAGCTGGTTCACCTGCTGAGTAGAACGGTCTATATTAGCTATTTTAATTAACGAATTGCCGCCAATAATTAAAAGTAATAGCGTGATAAATATAAAACCACCCCAAATACGTTGGCTCACTGTTAGATTCATATGGATTTCCACTCAAAGATACTTTAATTAAAACTTATCGGCTTTTATTCGGATAAGTTAAGTAATTAAAATCAATTACTTTAATTAATTTTAACTATTAGTTTATAAATCTAACAGATGTATTGGAATTTTTCAGGTTATTTAGGTAAAAAGAGTCACTTTTCTATAAATAGATTTTTTGTTTTAAGTTCCATTAACGTCATCCCGTTACCCCACACACAGCCAGTGTCTAAGGCATGAACATGGTTAACCCCTGTTTTACCCTCAAGAGATGCCCAGTGACCAAAAACAATATCATTCTTAAGTATGGCAATGTTAGGGTGCATAAACCAAGGTGTTAACGAATTACTATCTGCTATTGCGCCTTTTGCATTAAGGTCAAGCATATTATTGCGGGTTAAAAAACGCATTCGGGTAAAGTAATTGACTATGTATCTAAATTTTTCATAGTCATTAAGTGTTGTTGACCACGCTTTAGGATGAGGAGAGTACATATGCTCAAAAAAGTTTTTTGCATTCCCTGATTGATAACAACTTTGAGCAAACTGTGCGTGTTTCAATGCCTCTTCAATTGACCAATCAGGATTAAGTCCTGCGTGTGAAATAAAGCAATTATGTGTTTCTAAATATAAAGCGAGTGGTTGGGTTTGTAAAAAAGAGATATAACGTTTAAGTAAGTTGCTTTTAAATATAGGAGCTAATTTATCTTTTGGATTAGTCGGCTTATTTAAAAAGTAGCAAGCAATCATGTGTAAGTCATGATTACCCAGTGTGATGGTCATGCTATCTTGATGTTGATAGATGAAATCAAGGCAAGCAAGTGAGTCTGGCCCACGGGCAACAATGTCACCAACTAAATATAGGTGATCTTTACTTGGGTTAAAATCAACCCGTTGTAATAAGGTGCTAAATTCTTTAAAGCACCCTTGTAAATCACCTATTGCATAATCGGCCATATAGCGTTTTTGCTAATGCAAAATATTAGGGCAAGCTAAACGAAACACATTGATAGGTGCTTCAAACTCTGCACCAAACTCGTTGCGTAGCGTGTAGTGGCCTTGCATTGTACCTACTGGAGTGTCTAGGATAGCACCACTGGTGTATTTGTAACTTTCACCTGGGCCAATTGTTGGGGTTTCGCCAACAACGCCTTCGCCTTCGACTTCAACTTCTTTACCGTTTGCGTCTGTAATTAACCAATAACGGTGCAATAGCTTAGCACTGCATAAGCTATGATTTTTTATTGTTACAGAGTAAGCAAATACGTACTTTTCGATTTCAGGTTGCGATTGACCTTCAACATAAAATGTTTCTACAGACACCTTTACAGGTGACCCAATATTACTGCTCTTTGTCATAAATCCAGTTAGCTATATCGATAAATTGTTGTAGAGACAAGCTTTCAGCACGTAATGTAGCATCAATACCTATGCTTGCCATTTCATCGGCTGTTAGTAAGTTGCCAAGACTGTTTCGTAATGTTTTACGACGTTGATTAAACGCTTCTAAACAGACTGTGTTGAGTATTTTTACGCTTTTGGCTGTACGTTGCTCCGGCTTTTTAGGAATTAAGCGAATAACTGCAGAGTCAACCTTAGGGGCTGGCTTAAAGCACTCTGGTGGCACTTCAATTACAGGCATTGCATTACAGTAGTACTGAGTCATTACACTTAAACGACCAAACGTTTTACTACCAGGGCCTGCAACCATGCGTTTTACAACTTCTTTTTGAAGCATAAAGTGCATGTGCTCAATGTTATCGGCAAACTCAAAAAGATGAAATAACAATGGCGTAGAGATGTTATAAGGTAAGTTACCAAACACTTTTAACTTTTTGTCATCTTTAACTAAGCTTGCAAAGTCGTATTTCATTGCATCGCCTTGATTTACTGTTAATTTTGGCCCTAAAAAAGGGTGTTCAATTAAGCGTTTTGCAAGGTCTTTATCTAGCTCTACAACCGTTAGGTGTCCGCTAAGTTCAGCTACAGGCTCGGTGATTGCACCTAGGCCTGGGCCTATTTCTACTAAATTATCTTCTGGTTTAGGATCGATTGCTGAAACTATTTTATCGATGATCATTTCATCGAATAAAAAGTTTTGTCCAAAACGTTTTCGGGCGCGGTGTCCTAAATGTACTTTATCGGTCATTGATTTTGTGCTTTTTCATGGGCGAGCTTGATTGCTTCGCGGATCGCTAATTCAAAACTTCCAACATCAGCGGTGCCTGTACCAGCTAAATCTAGCGCTGTACCGTGGTCAACTGAAGTGCGAATAAAAGGTAAACCCAACGTGATATTCACCGATTTACCAAATCCTTTGTATTTTAGCACAGGTAAACCCTGATCGTGATACATAGCAAGTACGGCATCGGCTTCAGAAAGGTATTTATCTTGAAATAATGTATCGGCAGGTAGTGGACCAATTAAATTCATACCCTGGCTTCTTAAAATATCAAGGGTAGGGGTAATTGTATCTATTTCTTCACGGCCTAAGTGACCATCTTCACCAGCGTGTGGGTTTAGCCCACAGACTAATATACGCGGCTTTTCAATACCAAACTTGGTACGTAAGTCGTGATCTAAAATAGTGGCAACCTTGGTCAGGCGGTCTTCGGTGATTGCGCGAGAAACATAAGCCAGTGGAATATGTGTTGTCACAAGCGCAACACGAAGTCCTTCAGTGGCTAATAACATAACAACATCTGCAGTGTTTGACTGCTGTGCAAAATACTCAGTATGGCCACTGAACGAAATACCGGCTTTATTAATAATGCCTTTATGAACAGGGCCTGTAACTACAGCATCGAATGTGCCATCCATGTTTTTTTCGCTTGCGATACGCAAGGTGTCTAACACGTATTGGCCATTAGCATCGTTAAGTACGCCTAGCTCTACATCATCACCTAAATTGACTTGATGAATATACACACAGCCTTCAGGTGTTGCTTTAGCGGGAGCGTTTTCATCAAACTCAATTAGGTTGATAGGTAAACCTAACAGCTTTGCTCGTTCTTTTAATAGTTTGGCATCAGCAAGCACAACAAGTTGTGCGTCCCATGCTTGCTGAGCAAGCGTAATAAGCAAATCTGGACCAATACCGGCAGGTTCCCCTGGTGTAATTGCTACTCTTAAGGTCATATTTATTCGTCTGTAGGGAAAATTTCAACATGGGCTTGTTCGCGCATTTCTTGCTGCCAGTTGAAGCTTTCTTCTTTAAATTTACGGTTAAATAGCATGCCATGTGCGCGGTTACGTTTAGCTAACTCAGTTTTATCAGCAACACGTTTGTCGAGTAGTTGTACTATATGCCAACCAAACTGGGTTCTAAATGGCTCACTAATCTCGTCTTGCTTGAGCGATAGTAATGTATCTCTAAACGCAGGAACGTAGGTTGTTGGATCAGTCCAGTCGTATTCGCCGCCTTTAAGTGCAGAGCCTGGATCTTCTGAATATTCTTTCGCGAGTTCGCCAAAATCAGCATTGCCTGCACGCAAGTCTTTAGCAAAACCAGCAAGCATGTTACGTGCTTTTTCTTCGCTTAAAATTATCGAAGGTTCAATAAGTATATGGCGCGAGCGAACCTCAGTTGTTTCTACCACTTGTAGGCCACGCACATCTTGGACTTTAATAATATGAAAACCAGCACCTGAGCGAAGCGGTCCTACAATAGCGTCTTTCTTTTTGCTCTTTACAGCTTCAGCGAAAAGAGAAGGCATTTCGTTTATACCCATCCATCCTAATTGGCCTCCTTCAAGTGCTTTTGAGCCGCTTGATGATGAGATTGCAATGCGTTTAAATTCTTGGCCATCGTTAAGTAATTCAATAACTTTATCAGCACGTGTTTTAGCCGCTGAAATTTCCTCTGCTGTTGCTTCGTTAGGAATATCAATCAGGATGTGGCCAATGTCATACTCTTCAGCACTTTGACCTTGGCTAGCCATAATTTTTAATAAATTATCGACTTCTTGCTCACTGATATAAATACGTCGATCAACATTTGCGCGAGTAACCTGTTGTGTTGTGATCTCTTTACGTATTTCTTCACGGTATGCTTGAAAGCTATCGCCTGATGCTTCAACTGTGCGTCGTAAATCGCTAATTGTGCCGCCTTGCTCTTTTGCTATGTTAGCGAGCGTTTGATCTAATTGGCTATCAGAAATTTGTAACCCCATGCGCTCTGCCATTTGCATCATTAGTGCTTGGCTAACTAAACGTTCCATGGCTTGCACACGTAAAGTTTCGTCTTTAGGTAATTGCTGACCTTGTTCTTTTGCTTGTTTTTTTACACGATCAACAATGGAGTTTACTTCGCTTTGTAAAATAACACCTTGGTTTACAACGCCAACAACTTTGTCTATTTCTACTGGTTCAGCAAATGCACCTTGGCACAGACTGATACTTAAAACGGTTGATACTAATAATTTTTTTAAAGTCATGTTCTATTTACTACTCTTGCTAATAGTATGTTTGTGATACTAGTTATTAAGAAAATACGGTCTACGATAGCCAAAAATACCTTGTTGTAATAGTTTTTGTGCATCATAGCGGCTTTTACTACCCAGTCCTTTTAGTACAAAATTAAAACTAATACCTGAATCAAAGGTGGCTTGTTCTGTACCTATTGACTGATTTAAATCAGTTTCGATCTGGCGGTGACCAGTAATCTGGAACGCCCAACAGCATGATTCATACTGTAATCCACTTAATATTTCGACGCTTCGGTTGTTTTCAAGGTCACGGTGGTAGCTTGCAATAAACTGCCATTCATCACTTATTGGAATACTTGTGAATACACCTGTTTGCTCGATTGTATTTCCTGAGACATCATTTGCATAGCGATGGTTCAATTGCACAAGCTGATTATTATCACCTTTGTAATCTAACGTGGCATTTGATTGGATCATCTGTTTGCTGTCAGTGTTGTATTGTATCCCCGCAGAGAAATACCAACGACGGTGCCAATGTAACATGGTTTGCGCTGCAAATAATGCATTGTAATTTGTATCTGAGTTTAAATTTTGCTCGGTTGGCTTGGCATCATCAGATAAATAAAATATTTGTCCGGCACTAAAGTTAAAAATTTCTTCTTGTTTTTTATCAAATAAACGCGTTGTTGCACCCAGCGTAAATTGATTTGCAGCGGCTATTCGATCAACGCCAGAAAAACGCGTATCTCTAAATAAGCCGTAATAATCGTCCTGTAATTTGGTTGTATCGTATAAACCAATATCAGACTGATCCTTGTTAGGTGTATATAAATACTGAATTTGTGGCTCTAATGTTTGAATACCATCTTCTACAAGGTAGGAAGTATCGCGCTCAAAATTAAGCTGTGAATATAAACGTACTTTTGGCAAAGTACGCGAAACGCTTTGCTTAAACTGTGTGCCAGATAGGTTACCTTGTTGGTCGTAGTTTGTTTGTAATAAGCTAACTTCAGATAAAAATGACCATGCGTATTGATCGTAATCAAACCGCGCTTTTGGCTCAATATGAACTCGTGTTGCTTGATCAATGATTGCTGAGCTATTGGTAAAATGGCTCAACTCGCCAGACACGCTAAAATCAAAATGATCAAATTTCCATGGTGCTGTTTGTGTAAAGCTAATTTGTGGGATCGCTGTGTACGACTCTAAGTGATCACCCAGCACCTCAAAGTTTTGTACTTTTATATCGGTCCGCCATGTGTCACCTAAATGGGTCAGTACGCCGGTACGATAAAGCTGAGTGTCAGTTTTACTCGCATAACTTGATTCTAAATCAGTAATGTAGTTATCGTCGCTTACATTGGTAACATCTACACTTGCTCGCCAGTTTTCATTAAAGTAACTTTTTTGCTGCCAATGGAACATGTAGCGCTCATCAAGCGCTGGTTCTGAGTCATCTTTATTTAGATATTCTATTCCTATTAGGCCTTCATGTTGCTCGGTTAAGTATCTAAACTCGGTTTGTAACTGTAAACCTTTGTTAGCCATATAACGTGGCGTGATAGTGGCATCTAAGTTAGGTGCAATATTCCAATAGTAAGGAGTAATGGTTTCTAAACCATACTTGTCTGAGCTTGAAATACTAGGCGTGAGTAATCCCGACTTACGGCGCTCGTCTAATGGAAAAGTAAAATAAGGTAAATATAAAACAGGGGTATCTAGAATTCGCAGTATGGCATTGTGAGTTTCGCCCCAGCCTTGTTCGCGAGATAAGTTAATCTCGTCGGCTTCAATTTCCCAAGCTGGCGTTTCTCCCGGACAAGCAGTAAAGCTTGCATTCATCAGTACTAAGCCAGAATCGTTTATAGTGAGCTTTTCAGCACCACCTTTACCTTGTTGTTCTGTTAGCTTGTAATCAGCACCTAGTAAGCTTATTTCTGAATTATTTAAATCGGCATTTAAACCAGAGCTATTTACATTACTTACAGCATCGCGATATACAATCGGGCCAGTGGCATTAAGTAAACCACGTTGCTTGTCTATCAATGCAGTTTGTGCGGACAAACTCATATTAACGGTGTTAATATCAACATTGCCGCTAAATTCGGCACTTTGAGTACCAAGGAGTTCTACATCATCAGCTTTAATGTCAACATTACCAAGCTTAATGCCAGGTAGCGGTTGCCAAGCTCTGGTTTGCATTGAAGTGCCACAAAGTTTGTGTGTCAGTTCAGTTTCGGCAAGCGATGGTGCGCTAACTACGCTTAGCATCAAAATGCCCCAGGTTTTGCTCATTTATTGACCCTAATGCTGTGTGTATAAATATAATTTACACATAATAAAGGAAAATAATGGCAAATACAGTAATTGACCTAATTAACTTAGTTAAAAATAGATATCTTATAAAATGACACGCTTTGATAATTTACAACAGTTCATAATGGCCCACTTTGGCAAACAGCCAGATACACTTGAGGCCATAACCGGAGATGCAAGCTTTAGGCGTTATTTTCGCTTAACAATTAATAATCAGCACTTTATTGTAATGGACTCCGATCCATTAAAGGTCAATAACGCACCGTATTTATCTTTGAACCAAGTTTTTACCGACCAAGGTTTTTTGTTACCGCATATTATTAAAAGTGATGAACAACAGGGTTTTTTTATTTTAACTGATTTAGGCAGCACACACTTAGCCGACATGCTTAATGATGCAAATAGAACCAACTATTACACACAGTTAATAAGTTTATCAGCCAAGTGGGCAAAAACCCCTGAAGCCTCAGATATGTTGGCCTATGGTAAAGACTTTATAGCGCTTGAATTGTCGATATTTAGCCAATGGTTAGTAAAAGATTTTATTGCTGAAAATGTTGATAAAAATCAGCTTAAAATGTGGGAGTCGAGCTGCGCTCTACTCACTAAAGCCATGCTTGAACAGCCCACAGTAACAGTGCATCGCGACTACCATAGCCGTAATATTATGCACAGCAATTCGCAGTGGGCGATAATAGATTACCAAGACACCGTGCGCGGGCCGCTTTGTTACGATTTAGTTTCGTTATTACGCGATTGCTATTTTAAGCTACCCGATGATGAGCTCGCTCAACTATTAGTATTTGGTTATAACGAATTTAAACGTCAAGGCTTAGTCGCTAACACGTCGTTTGAGCAATTTAAAGTTTGGTTTGACTTAACCGGTTTACAGCGTCATTTAAAAGCCGCTGGTATATTTTGTCGGCTGTATTTACGTGATGGTAAAATAGGTTATTTAGCTAATATTTTGCCCACCCTTGAGTATATTACAGAAATTGCTGCACGTTACCCCGAGCTCAATGCGCTCGGTGATTGGGTTAAAAATACAATAGCGCCAAAAGTGATTAAAAAATTAGAGCAGGTAAGCTTATGAAAGCCATGATTTTAGCCGCAGGACGTGGGCAGCGTATGATGCCGCTCACTCACGCTATGCCTAAACCTATGCTTAAAGTGCAAAATAAACCATTAATAGAGCACCATGTTAATAATTTAAAGGCCGCAGGTATTACCGACATAGTGATAAATCTTGCATGGCAAGGTGATAAAATTAAAGCGTACTTCAAAGATGGTAGTCAATTTGGTGTAAGTATTGTTTATAGCCAAGAGGTTGAAGGCGGCCTTGAAACCGCAGGCGGAATTATTCAAGCACTTCCGTCATTAGGTGAATCGTTTATTGTGATTAATGGCGATGTATTTACCGATTACGATGTAAGCTCACTCATGCAATTGCATTTACAGCCAGGAGAGGCGCATTTGGTGCTTATTGAAAATCCACCTCATAATCCTGATGGCGATTTTGCATTGAGTCATTTATCGCCTGAGAGTCCAAAATATACGTTCTCGGGTATTAGCCGCTATCAGGCTGACTTTTTTAATGGTTTAGAGCCAGGCATTCGCCCGCTTGGGTCGTTACTACGAGAAAAACTAAGCAAACACTTAGTATCTACCGAGCTTTATATTGGTAGTTGGGATGACATAGGCACACCAGCGCGTTTAACGGCATTAAATGAGCGCTTGGCGCAAGCCGACACATAATTAATAGGAGTAGCAGTTTACATGTGGGGAAAAATACTCGGATTTTGCTTTGGCTTTATGTTTGGCAAAATTTTTGGTGCTATTTTAGGTTTATATCTAGGGCATTTATTTGATAAAAGTTTAAAAAATAATTTTGATAAAGCAGGTGGCTTTTCAAGTTTATTTAATGGTGACGATGTCCATCAACGCCAAGCGTTATTTTTTTCCAGCTGCTTTGCAGTGATGGGCCATATTGCAAAGTCTAACGGCCGAGTAAGCGAAGTACATATAAAAGCCGCCAGCTTATTTATGGATGAAATGGGCTTAAAAGGCGAAGAACGCCGCGAAGCACAACATGCGTTTCAGGCGGGTAAGCAAAGTGACTTTTCATTAAAAGAAACCGTTCATGATTTTAAAGAACGTTTTGCTAAGCGTCATGATTTACTGCAATTATTTTTAGAAATACAAATTCAAATGGCGTTTTCTGATGGCATTTTGGCTGAACAAGAAAAGCAATTACTGAGTGATGTTAGTAAACAGCTAGGCATTTCTAAAACTCATTTTGCGTTTGTGCTTAAACGCTATCAAGCTGAGTTTAATTTTAGAAAACAGCAACAGCGTTATCAACAGCAGCAAGGGCAAAGTAGCAGTTATAAAGAAGGTTCAGGCCATCATGTGCCACCTAATAACAACATGAATCGTACTCAAGCGCTTGGGCTTTTAGGGCTTAACGAAGGAGCAACAGAGCGAGAAGTAAAAGTAGCTTACCGTAAGTTAATGGCGCAACACCACCCAGATAAATTAGTATCGCAAGGTTTACCAAAGCATATGATGGAATTAGCCGTTAAAAAAAGCCAAGATATTCAAGCGGCCTATGAATATTTAAAAAAGGCGGCGTAAAAAGCCGTCTATTTCTTTTGTTAGCCGAGCATGTTGTTGCGGCTGATCACGAAGCCCAAATAATTGGCGCTGGCGGTAGTCGAATTTAGCGTTTCGGTTAACCCAGCGCTGGCGATTTTTTAGGTTAATTAAAATGTTGCGATTGTCGCCGGCGTAATAAATATCTAAAAGGGCAGGCGTAACAAGAGACGTTGTTTGGTTTAGGCTTTTATTGCGTTTTGCATTGGGTAAATAGCTACTTAAACTAATAAGCGCATCCACGCGTTCTTGCGGAAAATCTGCATAATATTCAGTTAATACCCCTGCACTGGTGCCTTGGGCAATAATAACAATATTGCTAGGCTCTTCCATCGCTGTTTGGTAAAGGGCTTTGTAGCGCGCCAGTAAATTTAATTTGTAGTTGTCGAGTACTTCATCACTGACGGCTTCAATAGCATCCACATGGTGAGGCGCTTCATTTTTACTTGAAACATTAGGCTGCTCTGACTCACTGTTGGCTTGACTCTCTGGTTCAGTGGCGGTGCTTGGTGCTGTTTCTGCGGCCGTCTCTGCTATTTTACTCGCTTGCCAATCAATATCAGGGGTGGTCATCGCATAGGTGGTGTAGCCTAAATTGTTAAGCTCCTTGCGTAAGTAACTCATTCCTGAATTATTGGTAGGGGTTGATTGCCAGTCGGGGATCAGTAATACAGTCCCTCTAAAATCAGCACTCATGTATTCACTGTGCAAACTTAAAAACTCAGTTTCACCTGCCAATAAGGTTTTCACTTCATCGCTGGGTAGAAGGCGTTTAATATCGCTATTTTCAACACTCGAAAAAGAAGGCGGAGCAATATGTTCAGCGGCAGTTGCAGGCATTGCTAAAAGGGCCACGCAGCTACATGCCATGTAACACAAAGTCTTTTTAATTAATTGCAAAAACACCATAACACGCTCAACTAGTGGTCATTAGTTAGGTATCGGCATGTTTAACTAAAAGTTTAACCCTTTGCTAAGTAATTGAGCCCGTTAAAACTCGGGTTCTGCTTCGAAGGTCATTATTTGCTCGGTGACTGGGTGTTTTAGTTGCAACATTTGTGCGTGAAGTTGTAAACGCGGAGCGGCTGCAAGCGCCTCTGTGTGGGCATAGAGTCTGTCACCTAGAATAGGATGGCCAAGGCTTAGCATATGTACACGTAATTGATGTGAACGACCAGTAATAGGAGTGAGCTCTACGCGAGTGGCGCTTTCTTCTCGTTCAAGTATTTTATAGTGAGTGAGCGATGGCTTACCATTTTCATGATCCACCATTTGCTTTGGGCGATTAGGCCAGTCGCAAATAAGTGGCAAATCAACAGAACCATTGTCTTGTTCAAGTTGCCCAAATACGCGAGCAATATACCGCTTAGCAGTTTCACGTTCTTGAAACTGCATGCTTAAATGCCTATGGGCAGCTTTATTCATAGCAAGGCAAAGTATGCCGGAAGTTGCCATATCAAGGCGGTGAACAATACGTGCGGTTGGAAACACGCGATTCACTCGGTTAATTAAGCTGTCGGCATGTTTAGGATCTTTACCAGGAACCGTTAATAACTCACTTGGTTTATTAACAATGAGCAAGTCGTCGTCTTGAAAAAGTATGGTTAAATACGGGTTCATTGGGGGATTGTAATTAACTAACACGGCCGACCTTAATGATTTTGAAGGGCACTATTTTAGGGGAGCAAGGGCAAAGGCTCAAGGAAAACATTGATAGTCTGTACAAAGGCTTCTAATTTATATGCCTTGTTTGAATATAAAAAAGCGCGGTATAAATACCGCGCTTTATTAAGCTGTCATTTTTACTAACGACTGACAGCTATAAACTTAAAGCTCAAAAACCCCTAGTGCGAAACCACTATTAAGCGAATTGCATCTAGTTGTAACTGCGCTTTTTCAATGTGCGTAGTCAACTCGCTGCGCTGCTTATCAAAGAAAGTAATTTCTTCTTGGCGAATATTCGGGTTAATTTGTTTAAGGGCTTCTAAACGAGATTGTTCTTCAATTAGCGTGCTTTGCATTTTAGCTAGCGACGCTGCACGAATAACATCGAGTTTTTCTTGTGCCATGTCTTTTGCAGTCGTGATCATTGGGTGAATTGCGCTTTGCAATGCACCTGCCAGTTTACTTGCTGTTTGACGACCGACGGCTGAAAGCTGTTGGTTAAACCCGTCAAATGCGACGTTTTCGCCTAAGTTATTGCTGGCTTTATCAAGTAATATACGAATAGGGGTAGGGGGTAAAAAGCGGCCCACTTGCAATACTTTAGGTGCCATTGCTTCGGCAACAAATATCAACTCAACAAAAAAAGTGCCCGCGGGAAGTTTTTTGTTTTTAAGTAAGGCAACCGATGCGCTACCAAAGTCATCGTCACAAATCATGTCCATTGTGCCCTGTACCATTGGGTGATCCCAACTAATAAAGTGTACATCTTCTTGTGAAAGTGCGGTATCGCGGTCAAATGTAACTGTCATTCCATCATCTTTAAGCGATGGGAATGACGCGTTTAACATGTGTTCAGTAGGCTTTAAAATAATGGTGTTCTCGCCTTTATCCTCTTGGCTTACACCAAAAGTGTCGAACACGTTAATCATGTAACTTGGCAGTTCAAACTGGTTATCGAGTTTTTCTATGTCAGTAACCAGAGAGTCAGCAGCACCTTGGCCAGAAGAATGCAGCTCTAATAAACGATCTCGCCCGCTTTCCATTTTTTTACGTAGCACGGCATTTTGTTGCGCTACTTGTGCTAGCATTGGATCTAGCTCGTCTTCATCACAGTTATGCGCTGAAATGTATTCAAGTAAATCTTCGCGAAACTCTTTATATAATAACTGACCAGTGGTTGATGTGGTTTCAAAGGCATCTAGGCCTTCGTTGTACCAACGCAATAATACTTCTTGCGCTGTGTTTTCAAAATATGGCACGTGAATATTCACGTCTTGTGTTTGCCCAATGCGGTCCAAACGGCCAATACGTTGCTCAAGTAAATCAGGGTTTAGTGGTAAATCAAATAACACTAAATGATGCGAGAACTGGAAGTTACGACCTTCAGAGCCAATTTCTGAACACAATAGTATTTGTGCGTTGTCGTATTCGTCGGCAAAAAATGCAGCCGCGCGGTCACGCTCTATAATTGACATACCTTCGTGGAAAACCGAGGCTTTAATTGCTTCGCGTTCACGTAGTATTTGCTCAAGGCTAATAGCGGTTTCGGCTTTGGCACAAATAAGAAGTACTTTTTCGTGTTTTAGCGTTTTAAGTGTGTCGATTAACCAATCTACACGTGGGTCAAATAAGCCCCAACTTGCACTTTCGCCTTCAAACTCTTGAAATATTTTTTCAGGAAAAAGAGCGCGATGTGCACTTAGTTCTGCATTTTGAATACCGCTCATGCTACCAAGTACAGACATGGCCGTTTTGTACTGTTTTGGCAATGCCATAGGGTAAGCATGTAATTTACGGCTTGGGTAGCCATCAATGCCACTGCGGCTGTTTCTGAATAATATACGGCCAGTACCGTGACGATCGAGCAACATATTAAGTATTTCTTTACGCGCTGGTAAATCGCCTTGCTGCGCTTTTTCAAGAATAACGGTAATGTCGGTTTCTTTTAATAGCTCAATAAGCGTTGCTTTTGCATTATCGTCAAGAGCTTGATCTTGTAATAACTGGTTTGCCGCTTGCGCTACGTCTTTGTAATTTGCTTCTTCTTCTTTAAATACGTCGTAGTCGTAAAAGCGGTCTGGGTCGAGTAATTGTAAGCGCGCAAAGTGACTGCTATGGCCTAGCTGATCTGGCGTTGCAGTAAGTAAAATAAGGCCAGGGATATCTTGGCTAAGCTCAGCCATGCGTTGATATTCAGTGCTTGGTTTACCGTTATTAATGCTTAAGTGGTGCGCTTCATCAACAACTAATAGATCCCAATCAGCCAATGTGGCTTGTTCAAACCAGCGCTTTTTCTTGGTTAAAAACTCAAGGCTTGTAAGGACAAGTTGCTCTGTATCAAATACGTTTGGTGAATCGGCAAAGGCTTCGTCGCAACGCTCTTCATCAAAAATAGAAAAACGTAAGTTAAAGCGGCGTAGCATTTCGACTAACCATTGGTGCTGCAGGTTTTCAGGTACAACAATAAGTACGCGGCTTGCGCGGCCACTAATAATTTGCTGATGCAGTATCATGCCTGCTTCAATCGTTTTACCAAGGCCTACTTCATCAGATAAAAGTACGCGTGGTGCGAAACGTTTACCTACTTCTTGGGCAATATAAAGCTGGTGGGGTATAAGATTAGCACGCTGACCAATTAAGCCTTTAATAGGCGATTGTTCACGTTCAAATTTATGTTGCCATGTTTGGTAACGCAGTGTGTAACGATCAAAACGATCTACTTGGCCGGCAAA
Organism: Pseudoalteromonas sp. NH0006-46; assembly: GCF_057547735.1. Lineage (NCBI taxonomy): Bacteria > Pseudomonadati > Pseudomonadota > Gammaproteobacteria > Alteromonadales > Pseudoalteromonadaceae > Pseudoalteromonas > Pseudoalteromonas sp. NH0006-46. The sequence continues at coordinate 367,308 of NZ_BAAJML010000002.1, forward strand.
TAAACGGTCTTGTGGCTTATTAAACTTTATAAAATGATCTAAAAAAGTTTCTTTTAACTTTGCTTCTTCGCCATTATCAACACGGGTGCCCACGTAACAAAGTAGTTCACCCTGAACTTCAATAGACTCTACTTCTAATTCCCATTCTTCAACGCTTTTGATCACATCGCCTGGATTAAATGCCACACGGGTAACCGGTGCTTCTGCTGTAGAGTAAACACGGTTTTCGCCACTGGCTGGAAATAATATGCTGACCTGTCGGCCTTCAATGGCAACAACGGTGCCTAATCCTAAATCTGACTCTGTATCACTGATCCAACGCTGACCTAAGGAAAAATTCATGTATGTCTCGTCTATGATGAAAAAGGCGGCTATGTTACCTGTAAGCTAACACCACTGCAAGGCGCTATTTAGCTCACTTTTAATTAATTTTATAAGTGTTAATTATAAAGAATAAAACCGCCATTTTTTAACCTATTAAAAAGGTAAATAAAAACTAAATTCAGGTTGTAATAAAACGGACTTTTATGGCAAATAGACTAAACTTTCAATATGCCTTGGCAATTAAGTATTGCAGGTTTTGATTTTTGCCCGTTTTACTTAGTTATTTTGGTATAGCATAAAAATCATAAAACGTAAGGAAAGTGCTATGGAAAAAGCTTCGAACCTTGAAAGTAAAATGTATGTGCTAGACACCAACGTACTCCTCCACGAGCCCCTCGCTTATTTGTCTTTTCAAGAACATAACGTGGTTATTCCGATGACCGTACTTGAAGAGCTTGATCACATTAAGGACCGAAAACACGATGTAAGCCGCGATGCCCGCGTTGCAATTCGTGGTTTAGATGAGGTACTTAAAAACGCAACCCCTGAACAAATGCTACAAGGCGTTGCTTTGCCAAGTAATAAAAAGGCTAAATCGAGCTCTGCCGGCACGCTCATTATTGTTAATGACCATTTATTTGCAGACTCAATTTCGGGGTTGCCGGGCAATGAAAACGATCATCGGATTATTAATTGTGCGGTATATTTACAAAAGCAGCATAGCGATTCAAAAGTGATATTGGTTACCAAAGACATAAATATGCGCTTAAAAGCAAAAGGCGCAGGACTTAAATATGTAGAGGATTACCGAACTGATCAGCTTATTGATGACATTAGCTTGCTCACTAGCGGTTATAAAAAAATAGAAGGTGATTTTTGGGGACATGTAGGGCAGTGCAACACAGAGCAACATGGGCGAGATACGTTTCATCATGTGCCTAAAAATCTAATACCAGATGTATTTTGTAATGAGTATTTACTTGATGAGGGTAATCACTTTGCGGCTAGGGTAAAGTCGTTTGATGATGAACACATTACTATAAAAGATATTAGTGTTGAGCGGTTAATGCATCATCATGCATGGGGCGTTAAACCTAAGAATATTTATCAAGGTATGGCGCTGGATGCATTACTTGATACTAGCATTGAATTGGTAATATTAACTGGACCTGCAGGGTGTGGAAAAACATTACTAGCGCTTGCTTGTGCGCTTGAATTGGTTATTGAAAAAGGTATTTACGATAAAGTTATTGTAACTCGAAACACGCCTGAGATTGCAGAATCTATTGGTTTTTTACCTGGCACGGAAGAGGAAAAAATGGCGCCGTGGCTTGCCGCTATTACCGACACGCTTGAGGTACTGCACAAAGGCGACGAGAACCCACTATCTAGCCGAAATTACATTATGGAAAAGGCCAATGTACAGTTTAAGTCGGTTAATTTTATGCGTGGCCGCAGTATTCAAAATGCGGTTGTTATTTTACAACCCCGAATTGAAAATAATTTAAAGTTTTTACCTCTTTGTTTTTCATGGCCTATAGCAAAAGTAAAAAGAATTTTCAAAAAAATTGATTTCTTTAACTACTCTAAGCAGTCCCATAATTGCAAACTTTTACTAAATATTCGAAATTTACGAGAAGAGTACTACACACAGTCTCGCAACAATTTAACTATTTTGGAGGCTGCGTAATGAAAAGCTCTATTGATAATCGAAATCCTCGTGTACTTGATACATCAGCATTGGTCCATGATCCTAAATCGCTTCTTTCCTATCGTGATGATGTATACATTTGTTTAACCGTGTTGGAAGAATTGGACAATCTTAAAGAGAGAACTAATAAATCTGTAAGTGCAGATGCACGGATGTGTATAAGAATGTTGGAAGACATCATAAATGGACATACAGCCGAGGAAATGGAACTAGGTATTCCTTTACCATCTACCGAAACCGCCCAGAGAGGAAAGCTTTTCATCGGAATTGACACTCAATTGGATATGGCTAGGGAGTTAAAGCACGGGATAGGAAGTGACGCTGATAACAGAATAATTAATTATGCTTTATATCTTCAAAAAGAACTCGATAAAGATGTAACAATTGTTAGTCGTGATATTAATATGCGGTTGAAAGCTCGAACAGTTGGAGTTAGGGCTGAGGACGTTGCCGTAGATAATCAAATATCAGATATTGATCTTTTATACACAGGTGTACAAGCTTTTGAAGGAGATCTTTTTAATCGAATTAAATCAGACAAAGACTTCAAGGTTTCAGGAGAAGTTTATACATTCCCAGTAAGCTTATTTAACGATGAAGTTCAGCCAAACATGTATTGGTACGATGAAACTGGACACATTGGGCGAATTTCAGAAGTTACAGATATTGAGGTATACACAAAGTTATTGCCTCGTAAGCACGAAAAAGTATGGGGTATTTTGCCTAAAAACCAGAGACAGGCGGTGGCTTTAAGCCAATTAACAGACCCTTATTATGATTTAAATATTATACTTGGCCCAGCAGGCTCCGGGAAAACTTTTTTAGCCGTTGCGGCAGCGTTACATCAAGTATTAGAGTTGAAAAAATATAAGAAAATAGTAGTTGTTAGGTCTCGGGACTTCATGGACGACGATCCCGGCTTTTTACCTGGTGATTTAACCGAAAAATCAATGCCACTATTAGCAGGTATCACAGATGCACTTATATCAATGCATTCAGGTGATAACAATGAAGGTAATATTAGTGCAACTGTTGAGCATGTCATAGAGCGTGCCAATATAGAGTTTACCTCTATGGCTTATTTTCGAGGCAGGTCTATTGATGATGCTGTTTTAATTATTGATGAAGCACAAAATATGACCCGTGCTCAAATTAAAGGAATGCTTAGTCGCGGTGGAAAAAATTGTCGAACGATTGTACTTGGTAATCTAGCGCAAATAGATGATAAATTTGTAACAGCAGCTTCTTCTGGTGCAAGTGCGGCTGTTAATGTTTATAGGAATTATGAAAAAGGCTCGGTGCTCATATTTGATGAAGTCGAGCGCAGTAGCTTGGCTGAATTCACTGAAAAGAATATGTAGAAGTCAAAATTCAATTCAAATCATTTAAAATATTGCCATAATAGCCACTGCTTTTAGTAGTGGTTTTTTTATTTTTTAAAGAGGGCACTACTCACTATAGCGGACAAAATGGGTTTAATTTGACTCAAAAGCTAAGTGTCCTGCCAAGCATATCTAGTAGCAATATTTTTCGTATCAGAAAATATTCTTAAGCATATATTTGAGTGCTCACAATGCATTCTCAATAAAATCAACATAAGCGAATGGCCTAACCCAAAAAAAACATGAGGCTGGCTCCAAAGCTATAGGGTAGTCGCAAGCATCTTTATGACTTAACAGATTCTTTTTAATTTCGTGATAGAACAGGGGTAATCTAACATGCTCATCATCTACCACTAAATACTCTAAAGTTAGCTTTTGCAATCCAAAATTAATGATAAATCTCTGTTTTTCATTTGTATTTTTTACCAAGAAGTTCACTTCAGGCGAAGCTACAACACTTTTAATTGAAATAGTAGGACAGAGCGGAAAGCCGAATACAGTATATTCTTCACCCTCAATTTGAAATGGAATGGGTAGTAAATCTGGATTATTGTTACTTATATCTGTTAAAAAATCCGTACAGTTTAAGAGCCAGTCGATATGACATTCTGTATTTTTACAAGAAATGTACTCGGCGCGATTAACTTTAGTTTTTGCCTTATTACTCAAAGAATAAGCTGATAACTCATCTAATTTAAATTTGGTGGCGATCAATCTAAATGGGGTGTTATTCACTTGAATATCTGAAAATAAAACAAAGTGGTTATTTGACTGTGTCTTAAAATATGGCTCCCAGCTTAATTTTAACTCATCAACTTTAATAATATACTTTGATTCGTCATCAAGCCCAAAGAGTTTGTATAAAAGTGAAATAAGTTGAGTTCGTGTTATGTTTATAGTCACTAACTTTTCTAATCGAAGAGCCATTTTTTCTATATTTTGGTGTAGTGCGTGTACTAAGTTACAGCCATCAACTTCACAAATGAGTAAATATTTAAGTTTGTCATTCTCTAATAAACGATAAAGCCCTTTCTTTTCTCCATCACTTTTAACGGAAGAACATAAATCATTAAAATTGATACTTTCATAAATTGCTTTTGCTAGTAGGTCTTTGCCAAAGTATGCAGGCAAATTAAGGTACTTTTCTAAAAATGTGGCTTGAAGATTTAATTTATAGACTAATTGAGTTGTTGTGAGCATTTGTTGTATCCAACTTTTCGATCAAAACACTAGCCTACCAAACGCCGGTTTCAATCTTATAGATAAACAAATTTTCGGATGCTCCGCTTTGCCGTTATTCATTGTTAATTTCAATAAATTGGTAGGCACAGGCTGTCCGTTCAGCCTGTTTACAATCTAAAGGATAAGAAACGGTCTGTAAAGAGTGAGGGTAATACCCATCTCTGTAATTTATACAAATGTTATTTTATTTTTCTCATGAAATCAGAAGGTTCAATACCAAAAGCTTTAATTATTATATCTTCTATTTTTCCATCCACATAGTTGGTGTTCAATGTATTGTTAAGGTTACGCACAATATTGTTCATATGGGCATCAAGTAATTTGTACAAGAAAATATCAGAATTTGGCTGAAGTGAAGCCAATAGCAATAATTGGTTATCAAATAGGTCAGAATTTAGTGAATCTCTCAAGTGAACCCAATCATCACATTGGTAGACACACATAGCTAAATGAGATTGAGCTTGTCTCAATGGAACATTAGTATTTTTAGAGAGACGTTTTGCTTGACGTTTAATGTTCGAAAGAAGTTCGTCGTTTGATAGCGACATTATTTCACCAATAGAAATACTTCAACACAAAGCCCACGCACTTTATATCGAGTATATTTATTGGAAAAACTTAGTTTGATAATTCAGGGTAAACTATTTGGCTCGCCAGTGGGAGCTGGCCTCCCTGCGAGGCCATAGCTTTAAAAAGTTAAGCTATGGCTATTATTACATATTTTTATAAATAATGAATAAAGTAATACGTTCAACAATGTTCAGCAGAGTTAAATTTCGACTTCAATATTTAGTCGCTCATATTTGACCTAAAAGTTTCGATGAATAAAATAGGACTTTATCTTATAGGCAGCTAAGAGCGACCAAGAGACACTCACTGTAATCATGTGCTATCAGCTCAATTCTATAAAGCGGACATTCCCCCAACTCATTTATGCCCCAAAACAAGTTAGGGTAAATCCTTTAATGGCTGCTTTGAGCGAAGCAGGTATTTAAAGTGTTAATGAATAAATAATCAATTCTCGGTTATAGAGTAGTCTAAACAATTGTAATTCCTTTTGCCTATGTGTAAGTTATTAACAATTAAATTAATAAAATCGTATTTTGATAATTCTGGAAATTGACTCATTGAGTGTTAACGAGAATTCTCGGTAATACGCTGTTATACGGTAGTTCGAGCATTGCTCTGCATAGGTACGTATACTAATTAGAAAGGGAATATTCGTTGAAAAAAATTGATCTCCATTTGCATACAGTCCCTACATTCAGTGATGCACACTTTGAATTTTCATTTGATAAGCTAAATGAATACGTTACGGTGGCAGAACTTGATGCTATTGCTATAACAAACCACGATGTTTTCGATCTCGCACAATTTAAAGAGATTCAAAAAGTCTTGGATTGCATAGTATTCCCAGGCATTGAAATTTATGTTGATAATGGTCATATCCTTCTCATTTCAGAGAATGAAAACTTAGATGATTTTCAACTCAAAGCTAACAATGTATCTGAAAAAATAAAGAAGGCAGGAGATAATATAAATGTCGAAGAATTAATTCAGATATTTGGAAATCTCAATGATTATTTAATTATTCCTCACTATCAGAAAAAACCATCCATATCAAAAGACACCTTTGAACAACTACGCGCCTTCATAGATGCAGGAGAGGTTGACAGCCCAAAGAAATTTGTTCGAATGGCAAAGGATGAGAATGAAATAACTCCTGTGTTATTTAGTGATGTAAGGATTAAGGATGGTTTACGTAAGTTCCCCTCAAGGCATACCTATATTGATTGTGGTGAGTTAACAATTTCTGCAATCAAGCATAGTTTGAGTGATAGGAGCAAAGTTGCTTTATCAAAATCTGATGGAAATAAACTGTTCCAGATATTTGATGATGGTCAACAACTTTCTACTGGTTTGAATATTGTTCTCGGGGCAAGATCTTCTGGCAAAACTGTGACTTTAAATCGGATCAATGAGGAATGTAAAAACGTAAAGTATATTCCTCAATTTTCACTAGTGCAGAGAGATGATTCCAACTATGAAAAGGAATTCAATGAAGGTGTAGCTCGAAAGAAAAGCAATTTTGTTGACAAGCACTTGGCCCCTTTTAAAGCAGTATTAGATGATGTAAGTACCATTGACCTTATTACTAATAGACGTAAAGTAGATGAGTACCTTGAAACTCTAATGAAACAAGCAGAAGAGGTAAGTAAACGAGACGCTTTCTCTAAAGTTACTCTATTTAATGAGTCACAATTTGAAATAAGTGAAGAGAAAGGACTTACACACCTCATAACCTCTGTTCGACTATTAATTGAAAATATTGAGTACAGAGATGTAATTGATAAACATATAAATGTAGATGATTTGAAGGCTCTAGCATGTGAGTTAATAGAGTCTCTTTGGGAAAAAACACTTAGCACAAAGAAGAAAAACGTTGTTAATGAGGCAGTACGGGAGGTAAAAAGTAAACTCAAACTTCGGTCTTCTAGCACACAAGTGAAAGATGTTGATTTGTACAAAGTAATGATTGAACATCAAAAGACTTTGAAATTTAATCTAATCGCCAAACAATTACAGACTGAAAAAATTATTCATGAAGAAAACATTCAAGGCTTTAAAGTTGTTTGTAAGCAACGAGCTTTTAACGGTGCTGGCGAAGTTAAAAATGTAAGTGGTAAGAAAGTCGCCTTTACTAGTGCCTACAAAGAATACTCTTCCCCATATAAATATCTTCTTGAGTTAAAAAACAATGAGGCGTTAACTCCTTCTGAATTCTATAAATACTTTGCATGCATTGAATATGAAATTCTTAACAAAGATGGGTTTAAAGTTTCAGGTGGCGAAAGATCAGAATTCAGACTGCTTCAAGAAATTAAGGATGCTCAAAACTATGACTACTTATTAATTGATGAGCCCGAGTCTTCTTTTGACAACATTTTTTTGAAAGGAGAAGTGAATCAAATATTGAAAGAGCTCTCACAAACTATGCCTGTAGTTGTTGTAACACACAACAGTACCGTTGGAGCATCTATTAAGGCTGATTATGTAGTTTATACATCCAAAGAAGTTGAAAATGGTGAAATTGTATATCGAAGATATTCTGGTCACCCATCCGTTAAAGAGTTAAGTACTGTTGATGGAATAAAAATGAATAACTTCAAAGTGACTATAGACTCATTAGAGGCTGGTGAAACAGCATATACAGAAAGAAAGAGTGGTTATGAAAGCATTAAAAATTGAAAATTCTCAGGGATTCTTTTTGAAAGAAGACGGTAATTATGAATCTTTAGATAAATTAGATAAAGCGATATTACTTCAACTAGTTAACATCGCTTTGGAAGATGATTACGTAATTGATGAATATGATGAATCTATACTTAAGAACCAAGCTCATCAAATAATTTACAAAAGTATTAGCGAAAAGCTTAACGATTTACATCTAAGACGGCAACAGTTTCGTGATACTTCAGAAAACCTATACCTAGAAGAATATGAGAAATATAAGGCTCAGGGATGAACTAACAAGCACTTTTAAGTCGGAACTCCAATAGTTGGCTGAGTTCGCTACGCTATACATTTTAGCCAACTATTTTCGTCCGCTTAAGTGGGCGTTATACGGAGGTAATTTAACATGGGCGGAGTTGCTATTCCGTTTGTCATAGATAAAGCTGGTAATATGATCAAAATCGACCAATATGAAGATCTAGGTTATCCCAAACCTATATTTTGTGGAGGTAGAAGTTGTCAGGCGAGAGTTACACATGTTGCGGGGCATAAAAGGAGAAATACTGGTAAGCTAATTCCAGCTATTTTCCGCTTGTTTCAAAATTTTGACCACTCAGATAATTGCAGTTTTAAAACCTCGGGTAACTATGAAATAGAGGCTAAAATTGGAACCTCAAATGTTGAACATGCTATTGCAGATGGTGAGACTTTGTTTAGGGTTCATATTTTAAACCACGAAGAGGCATCGCAGTTAAAGAGAAAAGAAGAAATCTTCGCCGACCAGATTCCTGAAGTTACGACAAAACGTCTTTTTTTCAACAGGGGCAAGATGCCCTGTTATGTTAAAGCTTGTAGCGATTTAGCCAAGTTATATGTATATGGAAAGAAAAACCCTAAAGAGCGTGATGGTCTTGAAATCAAGGTCAATAAAAGTACCGTCAAATGGAAAGATTTTTTCTTTGGAATTGGGCAATATCTTTATTTTCAACATTGCCTAACTAAAAGCAAGTACGTAAATGCAGCTATTGACCTAAAGATTACGCGGAAAGTTTTTTCTGGTGTGGTAGACGACTTTGAATATTTTGAGTGCAAACCGAAAAAAGTCAAAGGGTTGAAAGTTTATCCGGTTATAAGAATCTCCAAGAAACTCAAGTTACCGAACATTGATTTCGACAAGCAGTTTCTGGTCTATGGGAAGTTTCGCCTACGAAGTGCCGAAGAACCTAAAATATCAAGTGCGTATAATTCAGTAGAGTTTATGACAACTCTAGTGGACTTAAAGCAAATAGGTGAAGTTCCCACCGTATAACAAACTGTTTAAGAGTGATTTGAAACGCGTAGCATTTTTACTAAGCGTTGATTTTAGTGTTTAAAATGGTATGCGTGAGCTTCGGTATTCCGTTGCTCACAACTTAACAGGGTGCTACCCCATAGAAATTTCTATCCGGAATTTACCTGATACAGTCGACGTTCTAACACGCTTTTGTCCAAACTCGTGTCAGGCCGATCAGTTCTGGCACGTTTATGCCCCGCAATGAGCTGGATAGTAAAGTGGAAAAATAAAGGGGAAAAAAAACCAAGAAAACTTGGGTTTTATTTTCCCATAAAATGGGGAACGAATTTTTTTAACTTTAAAAAATTTAGGTCTAAGTTAATCACCTGGTTTGTGATCATGTGGTTTTAACGGCTTATGTTTACTTGGTGTGTTAGTTCGTTGTCTTTTATCCGGCGTTCCATCATCATTTTCTCTTTTCGGTCCTGGTTTAATGAACATATGTATACCCTTTGTAATGGTTTAAGTTGTTTATTCACCATTATAATAACCACTTTTTTACTAAAACATAGACTTAAAAATTTAAAAACAGTAAAGAAATTTATTGGTAAGGGTAGAAATTTAACTATTTGTGTTCATCATTGGCTTGTTTTTCATTTTATCGAATTATTACTCTCTGTTTAAAGCTGGCTTATCGATTAAAAATCTAATCCTAATGTACTATTTCATATAAATGGTTAATGTCTTGAATGTGGTAGCTACTGCCCTTATGACGTTGAATTTAGCCATGTAGAATTTTTTATTCTATGATATCCGATATTGCACAAAGGACTGTTTAGTTCGCATTAGTGACGGTAGTCTTAAATTTTTGCCCTATATTTTTCTCATCTGAACCATCCGAATTAGAGCAAATAATCTAGCACGTTTCAGTCTAAAACTGAGCCCGTGAATCACTCTGGCCCAGACTGATTCACTAAAGCAGTCTGGGCCAGAGTGTGTGGTATCAACAAAATGGCAAATGATCCTGTGTTGATTACCACATTCTTATAGTGTACACTGTACACCATAAAGGTGGCGTAAGGATTTTAATTAGTGAGCCATGCTATTGAGTTTGTCGAAACCTCGATCTTTACAAGACAGATCAAGGAACTTGCAACAGATGACGAACTAAAGGATTTGCAAGCAGAGCTTATTGCTCAGCCGGATAAAGGCGATATTATCAAAGGTACAGGTGGCCTACGAAAGGTTAGAATGGCTGTAGGCAACAAAGGGAAGAGTGGCAGTATACGAGTGCTCTATGTCCTTGCTCTGGCCGATAAAATTTACCTGGTACTCGCTTATCCAAAAGCAGTTAAAGATAGCCTAACTGCGGAAGAAAAGGCCAAATTAAAACTAATCGTTCAATCACTTAAAGGAGAGAGCAAATGAGTATATTTAACGAACTTCAAGCCTCCCTTGAAGAAGCGGTAGAAATTCATCATGGTCTCAAAAAGCCCGCTCGAGTAACTCGTTATGAAGTTGCCGACGTTAAGTCAATCCGTGAAGATTTGCTTAAAGTGACACAGGCCGAATTTGCTGCCACGATGGGTGTCAGTGTAGACACTGTTAAAAGTTGGGAAGGTAAACGCCGCAATCCTGCGGGATTAGCAGCTAAAGTGCTCGCCACGATTCAGCAAGATCCTAAAATCTACGCAGCCCTTGCTGCTCACTAAAATTATTCAAAGGCCCTTCTTGGGCCTTTGAATTCCCCCTATCTGAATCATTACGCGCATCACATTGGCATTTTGCGCGAGTTTCGGGCTCACGCGCTTTGATCCAAACTCGTGTCAGGCCGAACAGTTCTGGCATGTTTATGCCCCAAGACGAGTTAGGAAAGAAACTCACCCTTCTGCTGACGGCGATAGTAAGTTCGTTCAGAGTTTTTTCAAGTAATAGTTGACAACACGTTGCCTCCCTATCAAAATGATAGGTATCAGATTGATAGGTGGTTCATGGTTGAAAATAATCCACAAGGCGTTAAAGAATTCCCTCTTACAGAGGGAACAGCCAGAAAAATAATGAATGATCTGGCAGAGAATTATACCCACAGGATTCGATGGAGCAAGCATGTTAAACAACGCATGCATGAACGAGGGGTTACTACAGCACAAATAATTACTCTACTTAAGAGTAAACACTCGGTGTTCAGAGAGGGTCCATACCCTGAGGCCTCTGGAGATTGGAAATTTAACTTGAAAGGTTTAGCAGCGGGCAAAGTTATTGAGTTGACTGTTGCACTTAAGAATCATCATGACAGTCCTATGTCAGTTTTAGTAACTGTATGGATAGATTAAGAGGTTGATATGTACCATTATACTGAAAGCGGTTTATCAAACGTGTATCTAAAAAATGGTGTTACCGTTGAAGAAATCGATGGTGAAGAATATACATGTATTGATGATATGAACGGACTTCATAGCGCAATAGCACAGGCTGTTGTAGACAGCAACAGACCTCTTGCGTATGAGGAATTTAAATTTTTACGTATTGAAATGAATGTTTCTCAAAAAATGCTTGCGACACGTTTTGGTGTGGATGAACAGACAATTGCACGTTATGAGAAAGGTCAAACAAAAATTCCACGTACCACAGATGCGGCTTTAAGGGCTTTGTATATGGAAAGCCAAGAGAAAAATAATCCCGTAAGTTATTTTCTTGATTTACTGTCGGATACTGAAGCTGAGGAAGCTGCAAAAGTAATTCGCCTAGAAGAAATCGAAAACCATTGGGAAGAAGTAGAAAGCTAAGCCTTAAACTACTCAGCCAAAAAGCCGACATTAAGTCGGCTTTTTGGCTTCTATTCATCTTATGCAATGCTAGATAATTTGTGGTTTGTATTTCATACTAATTTATATGAAGACACGATAATACGCTCCTCATCGTCATTATTCGTAGCCAGTAAGCACATACCCTAAACCACTTTAAAGTGTAGTTCTTAGGTGTGAATGACTATATCTCGCTCTTTGCCGAAGTTCGGCTTAGTGCTATCAGTCGTAACTCGTTTCCTGCCCCAAAACGAGTTAATTTAAATGCTCTAAGGGCGGCTTTGAGCGAAAACCGCTCATATTTTAAATACTGCCCCAAAATGAGTTAGAAGATTTTACTGAGCAGGCTTATAGCAATATCTACATCTGCTGTAAATCTCGAGTGTAGACACATTGCTAAAAAGGTTTATACGCATTCGCCACTACGTTTTTTAGCTTATGCATGTCGTAAGCGAAAGTTAGCGTTAATAAAGGTTCAATTAACACGCAAATGCAAACTAGTGCAGACAAAACCAGAAACAAAGTTATTGATACCGCATTGGTCTTGTCAGTCATACAAGGTGGGTATGTTACGGTTTATTGGTTGGTGATTGCATATGTGTCGACAAATCAAATAGCGCGAACGAGTTAGCATCTTTGCTTGCTGCATAAAATCAAAGAGTTAACCTGCTTAACTGCTCAGGCTGGCAGCAATTGTGCGTGCAAAAAATATAGTTGTTTATCTAGCCAAACTTAGGTGTAATGGAAATATAATAGTGACTGAGTAACGCAGGGATAGCTTAGATACGATAGACACGGCAGTAACGTTGGCTTGATATCGCTTAGGCCATAAAAAGCAAATTCCCATAGCATAAACAACACCAACTCTGTCGCACCGAGCAGGTAGCGGCTCAGTCCAACAAGCGATTATGTAACACAAACTGCGTGTCGCATAAATACTAAAATGTTAAGCATCACAAGGAATTACTGAAGTAATGCAACTATTTATCGATACAAATATATTTTTCACATTTTTTAATCTATCTAGCGAAAGTATTGATGAATTAAAAAAGGCTCTTGTTCTTCATGAACATAACCGCCTCACTCTATGGCTGCCTGAGCAAGTAGAAGACGAGTTTTGGCGAAACAGGGAGTCTGTTATTAATCAAGTAATTTCAGAATTCAAGAAAGAGTCTCAGAACGGGCAAGTTCCACAGATTGTTAGGTATTCCGATAAAGCAGATGATCTAATTCAGAACCTCAAGGAATACAAAAGGCTGAAGCAGGATATTCTCAAAGATGTTAGTGAAAAAATTGAAGCACAGAATTTAGAAGCTGACGAAGCAATTAATGAGATATTTGGATCTGGGGAAAAGATTAAAAGAACACAGGAAATAACAGATTCTGCACTTCTTCGTTATGATCTTGGAAATCCTCCTGGAAAAAAAGGATCATACGGGGATGCAGTAAATTGGCTGAGTTTGTTGCAAGCAGTCCCAGACGATAATGACCTACACATAGTTACTGATGATGGAGACTACTTCAGTGAGCTTCATAAAGACCAAGCAAATGAGTTCTTGAGACGAGAATGGAAGAACAAAAAGAACGGTGATCTATTCGTTTATAAGCGACTTTCTCAGTACATATCAAAAAACCATCCAGAAGCGACGAATGTGGCCGAGATAGAAAAGAATATTGCTATAGAAAACTTGCAAGATTCTGGGTCATTCCAGCGTACACATTCTGTCATCTCAGAGCTAAGTTCGTTTGAGTCCTTTAGTCAGTCTCAGGCAATGAAAATTATCGAAGCATATCTTATTAATGAACAAATTAACTGGATTGCAAAGGATGCGGATGTGAAGGCTTTTGGCGACAAGATAGCAGAAGCCCATAAAGATGATATTGAAGAAGAAAAACTCAATGAATTTAAAGAGCTGTTCGAGTAAATGCTTAACAAGCGCAGGCTGTCGGAACGCCTTTCCGCTCCTTCGTCGCTACAAGTCGTCCGCAGCTGCGGGCGCTAGCTTTAAGGGGTAGTTATGGAAGATAACCGTATTTTAGCGTATCTAGATCACAACGTATTGGACTTGATAACTAAAGGCGATCCTCATCAAGTTAGGGAGCTGCTTAAAAACAATAACCTCACTCCAGTCTATTCAGATGAGACTCTAAAGGAAATTCAGAGGTCAAAAGGCTATGAATGTGGCTTTATTGAAATACTAGAAGAGATCGACGCAAAGTATATAGAGCCAATTCTCGATCAAAGCTTTAAACAAACTGGGCAAGCAAACATTCATTCAGTTCTAGCAAGTGATACTTATAAGCGCTTTTTAGCAAATCAATCGGAAAGCTGTAGTGGCGATTTTGGCATGTCTGAGATGCTCATGAAATTTTACGGGGGACAATCAGATAAGTCTTTTGGAGAAATCTTTCAGCAAGGTTCTGTTGATTTACAAAAGTACATGATGGAAGCTTTAGAAGGAATTGACGAAATTGCGCTAGATGAAACCATAGATATAGAAAGTATCAAAAAGCTTATTGCAGATTTGCCTGCGTTGATGAGCAGCCAATCTTCGAGAGTAGCAGAGGAACTTGATGAAAGAGGCGAGTCCCCAGTTTCAGAGTTCGAGGCCAAAACGGGAATTGGGCCAGTTATATTAAAAAATGTAAAACCGCCAAACGTGGTGGAAAAAATATGGCAGATTTTATCAAGCATTGAAGGATTCTCAGGAATTGGTATAGAAACATTTTTTGGAGTAAAACCTCATAGCTTTGAAGCAGATTCGGATAGAGAAAGAACTATTCAAGAGAAAGTCAACGCAGTCTATCACCAGTTAAATTTTCTCGGTTACTATCGTGATTCAAAAATGAAAAAAGATAGAAGATTTCGGGCATCCTTTAGTGATATGACGCATGCAGGTGTTGCTTCATTTTGTCATTTTTTTCTGTGTAGAGACGAAGATTTGGTAATGAAGGCTGCTGCGGCTTATGAATATTTAGGCGTAAACACTAGAATATTGCACTATAAAGCTAACAAGAAAATGCAGCCGACCGCTGACGCGTCGGCTGATTAGGGAGTTACCGAATAAATACTCTAACACGTTTTTGTCCATTGACGAGTTATAAACATAACTCGCCTTTGCCCCAAGGTGAGTTACCGCAAATACTCTAATTAGGTGACCGAAATTAGTTGACCACTACACATCCTGCCTTTAATGATGAGAGAATGAGATTTGATGTTGTTCTTGTTGGAACTAAAATCTCCCAGAATGATACTCAAATTACAAGGCGGTTGAAAGACCTTGCTGGTAAGGGCGGCGCGGGCCTTGTTTCCGGGGCGGATGAAAGAATTCGAGTATACGTTAAAAGTTGGTCTACAATTTTTAATGATTTCGAGGTGACTCATAGAGCTTTATTACAAAAGCTAAAAATTAAGAGAAGCGAGCTAGAGTATAAATCTAAGCAAACCCTTGTGGATGAATTGCAAATACCCGCGAATGGCATCGTTTAGTTTTTTCCGTTAGCTTTTATAATTTAGGCTATTTTTTTTCTCAATTTCTTTTGCAAACTTCTATAGCCCTAAAGCTCTTGTTTTAATAGCGGGTTTCTGCTTAGTGCTCTAAGCTTATAGTATAGCCACCCACTTGAACGAGCTTTAAAAGCGCCGTTTCAACTATAAAATCATGATTAACCTGAGATCTGGTTAATCCAGCATCTAATTATTATCATTTAACAGCTCAAATTCTTGAGTTGTTAAATCCAGGGAAGGCTTGTCCTTTTTCAAACAGTAAGCGATTAAACCACTTAACAGATTAAGCATAAAACTATGAATGCTGCGGTGTCTGGAGTGCCCAAAGTAAGATATATTTTTCAATTAGTCATTTACCGTTTTAGCCACTTTTCAAAAAACAAAGTACATAAATCATCGACATTACAATAGGTTTCTACTAGTTTATTCATGCTCGTTCCTTTTGGTCTTATCTTTAACTTGGTCGAACGATCGGATCTTAGAACGAGTAATTAGCTCCTTCGGTATTTCTACTTCTTATCCAGAACTCAGGTTGATTACTTAAATTCTGAATTTGATTATCCATACCAACCCTTGACAACAGTAAGGCTGAAAAAATACAGAATTAGGCACTTCCGTAGTCTTCGAATAAGTTGTAGGAATAATGGGATAATCGCTCATTAAAGAGTATTTGTAGCACAACTTCAGTCCTATCAAATTTACTTTTATGAATGAGTAAATCAAGTATAACCAATTCATAGTTACAGTTAGTTGCTTGGGATAAATAAAATAATTGTTTTTCAGTGAGAAAACGAGACCCCTGTCTTACAGCAGATAGCTTTTGACATGAAATTGATAGGTCATAGGCTATTTGCTTATCTGTAGTAAACCCTTTTTTGGCTTTAAATTTATCTAGTAAATTATTGATTAGCATCATTTACCTTATTTTTTTCAAAATTTCATTACAAAAAATGCTCAAATCCACATTTGAGTTAATTAGATAACTACCACTTTTAATTATTTGACACAAGAAAGGATGATTAACAAAAAAGGGTAACTAACTGTTAATCAAGTTGAAGTTTTTAAATATACAAAAAAAATTAACTACCTGATATTTTGGGTTTTAATTCTTTATTGGAAAGTTACCTGTTTAGCAAGGTTGTAGTTTCTGACGTTTAGATTCGTTTTTATCATCGTTGAATATACACAAAAAATGAACATATTAATTAAATTTGATGATAGCCATTTAATATTTTAATGGGGTACTTTACTGACTGAAAACTGTATGGGTGCAATAACTAGAAAGAGAGAGATAATTTTAATCTTTCTCATAGGTGTACGTTGTTAATAAAGTTTTTCACTATTAGCTTTTTTAGGGGGGAATAGTAATGAGTACTGATTATTGTATAAGCCTAAGGAACGTATCTTTCAAAAAAAACACTAATGGATCAATTAATAATATTAATCTAAATATATTGAAAGGCCAGCTAGCAATTATAATTAGCTTTGAACAATCAACATTAAATAATTTGTTAAAACTATTACGCGGCGAAGAAAAACCAGACGAGGGGGAAGTCGTTTATTTAGGCGTGGACCGTAATGATATTTTATTTTTACCTAAGTTTGATGAAGAAAATGAGCACTATCCTGTTACTGTTTTTAATCTTGTTAAATTTGCCAGCTTTAGTTGCTCTGAATTGCTCTATAAAAGTAAAAAACATATAAAAAATCTTGTAAACGAAGTAATTTCTAAAGTTGGAATGAGCCATTACGCAAAATGTTATATCCATGACCTTTCATTGAGCCAAATTCAACGAGTCAGATTTGCGAGGATCATTTTACAAAACCCAAAAGTACTAATATTAGACAAACCTTTCCTAAAAGTTAACTCAAAGACAAAAAAAGACTTACTTAATCTTTTAAAAAATATGCTAGCTAAAAACATGACTATCGTAGTGATAAATAACACATTAGACGACTTTAAAAATATGCATTCACAATTAACTTTTATCCATGAAGGGGTCGTTTTTACGAAGGCATTATTAACACCAAGCTATACCAACTTTATTAAAGGATGAGTTTTTATTATATGAACACTTACTTAAACTCAAAAGCTTACCGTACCTATTTTTAAGTAAGCTTGTATTTTTATTACTATATTTAACTTATCCATAGTAGGGAAAGTAATGAAACACTATTTAGAAATAGATGTGTATTCTGCTGCATGTGAGCGCCTTGACTACATTTTTAGCCATTTTAAACATTTTTACGTGTCTTTTTCAGGAGGAAAAGATTCTGGGGCCTTATTAAATTTAACCATTCAAAAAGCTGAAGAGTTAAATCGTTTACCTGTTGATGTTTTGATTGTAGATTTTGAAGCTCAGTACCAAAACACTATTGATTTCATTACAAGAATGGTTAAAACAGGCAAGGTTAACCCTTACTGGATTTGTTTACCAATAAGCTTGAGAAACGCTGCTTCCCAGTTCCAGCCAAAGTGGCGTTGTTGGGATAAAGACTGTACCTCAAAATGGGTAAGAGAAATGCCTAAACAACATGGAGTCATATCAGATATTAACTATTTCCCATTTTTTAAAATTGGAATGGAGTTTGAGGAGTTTGTAATTGAATTTGCAAAATGGTACCAAAAACAAAAAGAATCCCCTGTTGGTATATTGATTGGAATTCGTGCAGACGAATCACTTAATAGATACAGAACTATAAAAAATAAACATAAAGCTAAGTTTTTAGAAATACAATGGAGCACTAAACTCGAAGACAAAGTGTATTCTTTTTATCCAATTTATGACTGGAAAACGAGAGATGTTTGGATTGCTAATGGTAAAAAACAATGGGATTACAATAGAGCATATGATCTTATGCAAAAAGCGGGGGTCAGTTTATCCCAACAAAGGCTATGCCAACCTTTTGGAGATGATCAAAAAAAAGGCTTGTGGTTGTATCAAATACTTGAACCTCACACATGGCAAAAACTAGTAGAGCGAGTTGAGGGATGTAACTTTGGTGCTCGCTATAGTAAAACACAAGGCCATATTCTTGGCTATTATCGTTTTGATTTACCTCCTGGCTATACTTTTAGGCAGTACAGTAAGTATTTGCTAAATACAATGCCCCCGCCATTAGCAAATCACTATAGGGAACGAATATTCAAATTTTTAATGTGGTGGCGGCATAATCGTAAAAGATTTGGAATAAAAAAGATCCCAGACTATACAAATGTAAAACTAGAAAACAGTAAAAAAGTGCCAAGCTGGAGGCGCATTTGCAAGGTTTTAATAAAAAATGACTATTGGTGTCGTGGTCTTTCATTTGGGCAGACAAAGTCTTTGACTGAGCACTATAAAACCCTTTATGAAAATTACCTTAGAAGGAGTTAGCATGCAAAACCAATTTGAAGTAAATAAATCACTTCCATATAACGAAATAATTAGAAGCTTAAAGGACTTTGCTTCCTTTAAAGAGCCCCATAGCGATAAAAAAGTTGAGTTTTATAATCATATTGTTTCGCTATTATCTAATTGGATTAAAAGTCCATACCCTGTAACCCAATTACAGCTTTTACATGTCAATAATATTAAGGAAAATCACTATAACCCTAACTTAGTTGCGCCTGTAGAGTTTGAGCTTTTACGCCATTCAATTGAGAAAGACGGCCTGACTATACCTATTATTGTTAATAAAACTAAAGATAAAGGTATTTATACAATTGTTGATGGCGCTCATCGCTTTGCTATTTTAAAGAGCATAGGCTTTGACTACATACCATGTGTTATATTAAATAAATCAACCTTAGAGAATGTAGCAACATCGGTTAGACATAATATTGCTAGAGGAAAACACCAGGTAGAGCTCACCGCAAAGCTCGTAATAGAGCTTAAAAATTCAAATTGGAGTAATGAGAAGATACAAAAAGAGTTAGGCATGGATGCAGATGAAGTACTTAGAATGCAGCAAATTACAGGTCTTGCAGAAGCTTTCAAAGATGATGAATTTTCTCAAGCTTGGAGTTAGGCATAATGCAAATTTAGAGCTTTATTTGCATTATGAATATAGATATATACAAAAAAGTTATTAACATTTCCATCTAAAATTTTGACTATTATTGCATTTAATTGTATAAGTTAATCATCATAGTTTTTAACAACCAAACAAAAAGGGGGAACAAAATGTCTTTTTTTAAATTTATTTATGCTTTCCCTTTAATCATATCGGCGGTTGCACACTTCAACTGGTTTACAGCCGATCCTCAAATTAAAAATCCATCCAAAAAACTCTATTTAGTCTAAGAATCCCCTTTCTTTCGAATTAAAGTCATTCCGTTTTTCGTTTCTGCTTTAGCAGTATGCGTGTGACTTTTAGATTAAATATTCAATTATTTTGATTAAGAGTTTTATTATGAAAAATCTACCTCAACCTTATAAAATCAAGGCCGTTGAGCCGATCAAGTTATTATCTTCAGAACAGCGTTTAGCCGCATTAAAAAGCGTTGGCTATAACCCATTCTTGTTAAAAAGTGAGGATGTTTTTATCGATTTATTAACAGACTCTGGTACCGGTGCTATGAGTCAAGCTCAATGGTCTGCAATCATGAGTGGCGATGAGTCGTACGCTGGTAGCCAAAGTTTTTATCGATTAGAGTCTGCTGTAAATAAAGTTTTCAATTACAAATATGTCATACCTACCCATCAAGGCCGAGGGGCAGAACAAATTCTTTTTCCAGTTTTAATAGACAAAATGAAAAAAGATAAAGGGGGTAGTAAACCTGTTTTCATCTCAAATTATCATTTTGACACAACTGCCGCTCACGTTGAGTTAAATAGTGCAAAAGCGGTAAACGTCGTGGTTGATGAGGCTTATGATTTAAGTAAACACTTTGATTGGAAAGGAAATTTCAACCTATCAAAGTTGCGCGAAACAATAAGCAAGTATGGTTCAGAAAATATTGCCGCTATTATTATAACCATTACATGCAATAGCATGGGGGGGCAGCCTGTTTCACTTGGAAATATGAAAGCTGTTTATGGCATAGCACAAGAATTTAATATACCTGTTGTAATGGATGCTGCCAGGTTTGCAGAAAATGCCTATTTTATTCGTGAGCGAGAGCCCCTTTTTGAAAATGTAAGTATTGAAGATATTGTTTTAAAAATGTTTCAGTATGCGGATATGTTTACTATGTCTGCAAAAAAAGATGCCATGGTAAACATCGGTGGACTTTGCTGCTTTAAGTACGATGAAGCTATTTATCGTGATGTACAAGCTTTATGCATTCCAATGGAAGGCTTTGCTACGTATGGAGGGTTAGCAGGGCGAGATATGGATGCGTTGGCAGTCGGCCTGTTTGAAGCTATAAACCTCGAATATTTAACCGCACGAATTGAGCAAGTCGACAAATTAAATCAGCAGCTTAGTAAAGCAGGTATACCCGTTCAAAATCCAAGTGGTGGCCACGCTGTTTTTATTGATGCAAAAGCTATGTTACCTCATATTCCAGCAGAAGAATTCCCAGGGCATGCTTTAGCTATAGCCTTATACCTTGAAGCAGGTATTCGTTCGGCTGAAATTGGCTCACTTCTTTTGGGCAGAGATCCAGATACTGGAGAACAAAAGCCATCTCCAACAGAGTTATTGCGTTTAGCTATCCCTAGACGAACATACACAAATGAACATATGGACTATGTCGCAAAAAGTGTAATCAGCCTCCTAAAAGTAAAAGAGAACATCCCAGGGTGTCGTTTTACTTATGAACCGAAGATCCTTCGCCATTTTTTAGCTCGTTTTGAGCCAATGACCTAACACAACCCAACCACTCTAATAGCCATTCTGCTTTAACTGAATGGCTATTATTTATAATAATTAGGGGGATTTATGAATGAACTAAAGAAAGTTTCTATTGTTTATGGTGCCACCGTTGTTTTTAGTACAGCTGTTGGTGTCGGAATGACTAGCCTACCAATAATAAGTACTGGAATGTGGTTTACGCTGAGTGTTGCAGTCATATTTTTAACTGCACTCTATATTGTTTTAGCAGGAGCTTTGTTACTAGAAGTAAACATGAAGTATCCGGCAGGAACTGGAATCCACATGATGGTACATGACTTACTTGGCCCAAAGCATGCTTTTTTAAACGATTGCATGATGCTTTTTAATGGTTTTATTCTTTTATACGCTTATCTAACTGTTGGCTCTGAAGCTATACAATTTTACTTTAATAAAGTGTTAAGTATTGATTTAAACCATTCCTTAGCAGCTATATGTTTTGCAATTTTGTTTGGAGTTATTTTTTACTTACCGCCTTTAATCATTAGTCGGTTTTTAACAGTCTTTATTGCTTTGATGTTATTGTCGTTTTTGTATATATCGTATGTTTTAGCTTTAAATTTCGATATCAAAAATGCGTTTACTCCCGCTTTTGCATCTTCGAGGCCTGAGTCCACCAGTTTATTCCCATATATCTTCATAGCACTCCCTTATTTTATGGCTGCAATGGGTTTTCAGCAAACGATCCCAATGTTAAGGGAGCTTTATAACAATGATGCAGTGAGAGTTTACAAAAGTATTTTATTGGGAATCACAATAGTCTCTGTACTCTATTTAGTGTGGCTTTTTGTCATAATGGGGGCGCAATCACAAAGCTATATGATTACGTCGCTCTCTTCTGGAGAGAGTAAGTTAGAGAATATTGTCTCTACACTAAGTGAAAATAACAAAGTACAGGCATTGATGTATTTTTTTATTCAGGTTGCTATTGTCACTTCTTTTATTGGTGTAGCAAAGGGGCTGCTGGACTACTTAAAAGATCTCTGTGTTACTCATTATAATCTACAAGGAATCTATCCTAAACTTCTGGTTATTTTACCTCCTCTAGTTCTCTCAATATTTTTTCCCTATGGCTTTTTAATTGGTATTGGCTTTGCTGGATTAGCTGGCGCCATTTGGGGTGGCTTTTATCCTGCATTAATGGCAATCAAGAGTAGGAAAAAAATAGTCGGGAACGCTAAAGATTCAACGTTTGAAACCATAGGTCATTCCCTATCCCCTAAGTTCACCTTGTTTTATAGCATTTTAATTGTACTGGTAATGCTCCTTAGTTTGTTCAATTTATTACCAAATTACCCAAATTTATAAGAGAGATTATTATGTTTAATTCAACTATTGATTTTAAATTTCTGATTAAGGTTATGTTTTTAACTTTTTTTTCTGTTGGAGTTTTAGCCAAAGCAACAAATAGTAATGGTTTTCAAAATATAGATGCCGATTATTACTCATATTCGACCTCAGCAACAAATACAATACCCGAGCAAAGTAAATTCTCATCTTCAGGTATTTTCCGATTGTATGGTAACTATGCACTTGAAAATACGGACATCATAAAGTTTAAAGTCGAGTACAGAGACACTTATACTACTGTTACTCCGAAAGATTTTGTCATAAATAATGTGGGAGCAGTTGGTTTAATTGAGCCTCAATTCAGTGATATCGGATTTAGATTGACCAATTTGTATTGGCATAACAATTTAACTGAAAAAACTGAAATTAATATTGGCTTTTTAGATACAACTAATTACTTAGACACCTACATTTTAGGTAATCCTTGGGCTGGATTTAATAACTTTATCTTTAGTACGGGTTCTGGGACATTGACCATGCCAGATGAAGGAACTTTAGGGTTATCTATTAAGCATATATTTGATAATAATTACTATGCGTTGGCAAGTGTTACAGACGCGAATGCTTTGTCTAGCAGGCCATTTGACAACCTCATGCGTGGAGAGTTTTTTAAATCAATTGAATTAGGTTGGGTACAAAGTGTAGATGAATTTTACACAAAAAATATACACCTTTTATATTGGGAGTTAGACGGAGGTAGCAGGCTAAGTCAACAAGATAGCTCTGGTTATAATTTTTCATTGGCTTATCAGGTTCAAAACTTTTTGCCTTTTATTAGAGCCGGTATTAGTGAAGGTGATGCAAGCTTGCTCTCTAGAAATATAACCTTAGGTACGGGGTATTTTCTTAATAATTCTCAAAACTCAACATTTGGCTTCGCAATAGGTTTTGGGGAGCCAAATAAAGAGTTATTTAAGCGTCAATTAGAACATCAAACTACTACAGAAATATTTTTAAAAACCACGGTTGGACCAAACCTAACTTTAACTCCGAGCCTTCAGTATTTGCGTGGCCTCCCTTTTAACTCTGAGGAAAATAACGCGTTAGTAGCTGGATTAAGAATGAATTTAACGCTTTGATAATAAACAGCTTTTAATTTAACTCTTTAATTGCAGCTTTAGACCATAGATTGTCTTAGCTGCAATTAATTTAAAGTTTGCGGAATAAAGTGGGAGTGAAAAAAATGAATATTTTATTAGTAATAGCTCAAAAAGAGATTGAGGAAAGAATAAAAAAACAATTAGTGTTTCTCTTTCCTGACCGGAAATTTAATTTCAAAGAAGCTGGAAGCGTAGGTCAGGCAATTATTCAACTAAGCGCTTCCAATATCAAAGACACTAATTTGATAATTTGTGATTTGAACTTGCGCGAGGGAGACGGGTTAGAGTTAATTAATTATTTAGCAATAAGTAAATTTAAAAAAATCCCTCTAGCAGTCACTAATGTAACCGACTTTAGGACTTTTCAATTAGTTAAGTCAATCATTTCTGGTTTCCAGCTTAATTGCGTCGGTGTTTATCAGTCCCCTTTAAACTGTAAAAACTTGTTTAAGGACTTTTTAAAAAAAGCATCAAAGGAGGAGACTACAACTTTAACAGCATTAGCTTATAAACAGAAATATATCTTAGAGCTATTAAATGAGGAAAATTTGTTTTTACATTATCAGCCCAAAATTGACTTATCTTCTGGGAATATTATTGGTTTTGAGGCATTAGCTAGAGTGCGTTCAACTAAAAATAAAGTTATACACCCTGAGGAATTTGTACCTTTAGCTGAAAAGGTTGGCCTAAATACTCAACTATCTATGCTTGTTTTAAATAAAGCGATTACTCATTGGAAAATGCACCCTTATTTAAAAAAATACTCACTATCGATAAATATAAGTGCTACTGATTTAGTGTCAAAGGCTTTTTCAGAGAATGTCATTAAAGCACGCTCAGACTCTATGGATATAAAGCTTTTATTCGAATTAACAGAGTCACAGACAATTATTGATCAGTATCAGGCTAATAAAGTTCTTAACGAATTCATAGATTATGGAATTTTAATTTCCTTGGATGACTTTGGTATGTGCCATTCTAACTTTTCTCGTTTAGATAGTTTTCCATTTAGTGAGATAAAAATAGATAAAGCATTCGTTAATGATATCGACACAAATAAAAAGCATTTTTCAATTGTTGAATCGCTTTTAGATTTAGCTAAAAAGTTAAATGTTCAAGTTACAGCTGAAGGAATTGAAAGCTCGGTTGTTTTGAATAAATTGATAGATCTAGGCTGTCCTATTGGACAAGGCTATTATTTTAGTAAACCTATCCCAGGATATTTACTCCATGATTGGATTGAAAAATATACTAATAATCTAAAAGTAGAATCACTCAGTTTATGTGAATAAATACTTTTTTATAGCTAAAACTAAACTCTGGTAAGAGGAAATTAACCCAAAAATTGAACTTGCTCGAAAGAGTAATTTAAATAACTTTATGAGGTAACCCTATGTCAATTAATCGCAAACAAATAACCCAAAGGATGAGTGCCAGTGTCGCACACAACGGTACAGTTTATTTATGTGGGCAGGTATGTAAAGATGCCAATGAAGGGATTACAAATCAAACAATTTCAATGCTTGAAAAAGTAGAAGACTTACTTGAAGACGCAGGGAGTGATAAATATCATTTATTAAGTGCTACTATTTACATAAAAAATATGGCCTTATTTGAAGAAATGAATGATGTTTGGGATAAATGGGTGCCACAAGGAAAAGCACCAGCAAGGGCATGTGTACAAGCTAAAATGGCTCGCCCAGAATTATTAGTTGAAATATCTGTTATAGCCGCAGTTATAGATTTTTAAAGTTGTAAAAGGACATTAATTAGAGAATTAAGACCAAGTTGACTTAGTCGTATTGTATCTATTTTAATGTCCTGCCAACCATAGAAAACCATAAACTGAATTTATACTAAATCGCAACCTCTGAAGCCTCATATTTAGCACTACTAAACTATGGATGGGCGTTATGAATCTAGTCATTTGACGTTTCAAATGTGAAGATGAAAATTAGACTTCACTATATGACATATAACACCATAGCAATGCTAACAATCATGGCATGACGGCTTAAAAGCCTATCGTAGTAGCAGGTTCACCTTTAGCCTCTGCCCAGCTCTCGCAGCCCGTGAACTTAAACTTATTTTGCGCGGCATAAAGAGAGATGGTATCTACAAAACATTTCTTACCACAGAGAAGACAAGGCAAATAAAACATGTCTTTAATCATTTTTTCTGCGTGCTCTGTACCCTCTGTGGTGAATAAAATCACTTCAAGGTCTTTTTGCACAAAGAGAAGTGAATGAGGAGTAAATGAGCAAATACCACCTATTAGCCGTCGCCCTGCTCTGCCCCCCAAAAAGTGTAGTGGTCAACTAATTTTGGCCACAGTTTTAGAATCTTGGTATCTAACCTCAGATTCATTTGGTGCTAAACCTGCATTATAATGATGTGGTCTAACATTATTGTAATATCCGTTAATATAATCACTCACACTATATTTAGCTTCTTTAAAGTTCTCATATCCAATCTTTGGCATCCACTCCGATTTAAAGCTTCTAAAAAATCGCTCCATCGGCGCATTATCCCAACAATTTCCGCGTCTGCTCATACTTTGTGTAATTTTATAGCGCCATAAACGTTGGCGGTACTTCAAGCTTGTATAGTGGCTTCCTTGGTCTGAGTGAAACATTAATCCACTTGGCTTACCTCTGCTTTCATACGCGAGTTCAAGCGCTTTTAGCCTTAAGTTAGTATCTGGCGACAACGACATGGCCCAACCAACGACTTTACGTGCAAATAAATCAACAACGACCGCTAAATAAGCCCAGCGATTGCCTGTCCAAATATACGTCACATCACCGCACCACACTGTATTCGGCTCAACAACATCAAACTGCCTGTCTAACAAATTTGGGATTTCAAGATGCTCATTACCACCCCGTTTATACTGATGTTGTGGTACTTGGCAGCTCTCTAGTTTTAGTTTAACCATCAGCTTAGCGGCGCGATAACGGCTTAATTCAAAATCGTTATTCGTTGCGATTGCCGCGATTGTCCGTGCCCCAGCTGAACCGCCGCTCATTGCATGTATTGCTTTAACTTCAGCCTCTAGCCTTACTTGCTCTGGCGTCGGCGTTGTATCCCGTACAGCCCAATATTTATAGCTGCTGCGATGCACATTGAACACGTTACACAGCACGCTAATTGGGTAACGCTCTCGTTGATTTAGCTTCTCAATTAACGAGAATTGTTCAGGGAGTCGGTCATCAAGAGAGCGGTAGCCTTTTTTAATATATCCTTTTCTAATTCAATGCGTTGAATTTGCTTTTTAAGTTCACGAATTTCAATTTGTTCGGGTGTCATTGGTGAGGCTGTGGGAGCCTGGCCATTCCGCTCTTGCTTTAATTGAGTTACCCACTTACTTACAGTTGATTTACCAACACCCATAGCCTTAGCTGCATCTTCTTGTGTGTAGCCTTGGTCAACTACAAGCTGAGCTGTTTCTAATTTGATTGCAGCAGAGTACGTTGCGCGTTTTAATTTTGTCATTTTTTCACCCAAATTTGTATGCTTATTAGCATAACATTTCTTTCTTAATGACTGACCAAATTAACTATGCCACTACAAGACGAGAGTGAATTTGAATGGGAAAATTTAGATTACATTGAAATATCTGAGATGAATGATGATGAAAGAGCAATTACGTTGCTCCTTAGTAAAGCAAACAATTTAGATTCATCAGTTCAACGAGAGATTATTTGTGCGTTAAATTACTTAATTAAAAATCACACCAACCTTTTAATCAAACCCCTTAGCTGGCTTTTCGATAACTTTCATATGTTTCATCACTCAACAATTGCCTCAATCCTTGAGCTTATATCGATTGAAATAAAACAGCTTAAGTCATTATTACTAGAGATAAAGCCATCGATAAAAAAACTTATAGGGGCGCAAAACTTGTACATACACAATGAAGTTGAGAGTATTTTTAGTGAGTTAAGTAATGAATAGCAACATCATAAATGCAATAAATAACTCATAATTTATCAATTATTTAAGTTCATTAGGGGTTGAGGTGGACTACGTAATAAACGTAATAATACGGAACTTTAATGAAGATGAATTTGAGCACTTTATTAATAGATCCAACGCGATGCTTTCTCCGAACACTTATATCTATGATTTAGTTTTTAAGCATGTAAATGAATTTTTATATCAACAATATAGAGAATCAGTCATTTTTGAAGGCGATGGAAAAATAGATGTTAGAACAATGATTGCAACATCTAACTCTCTTGTTAATAGACCTAACTTAGTAAAGCCGCTTGATAAACCAACTGGATTTAGTGCTCCTGATGAATTAAACGATTTTGTTGTCATTGCTAGATTTGAGCGTCAGTTTGAAGATAGAGATTATGGCAGCAACACCAGAGGCAATCGCGCAGTGGTATGTGAAGGTTGCCTGCCAATGAAAATTAAAATGAACCCCTTGAAAAGCTTTCCTTGTACTCAAGACATTTGGAAAGATGAATACTGTTATGGTACTCCGGTAATCCAAGGATTCTGTTTTAATGAAAATAGCTTAGAAGCAGCACAAGTTATTTGGATGAATGGTGAACTGCTGAGTATATTAGGCTTGAGTGTAGATAATCATGATAACGGACTCAGAGCCATAAATGAAAATGGTGAAGCCGTTTTGATATATCGTTACTGGAGAGAAAGTTTAATCGGAAAAGGGCCTTCCTTTGTTGGTTTAGATTCCAATATCTCAAAATTAGAAGGTTGTGATTTAATTTTGAGAAAAGACTTCTATGAAAAGTTAAAGGCGATTATTCCTGATATGGTTTTCTACACAGAAATAATCTAGTTAAATCTGTAATCCTCCTTGAAAAACGTCGCTATGGTAATATTATTCTAGAGGTATGGGCTGATTTAGGGAGGAGGCGAAGCTCACTTTTTCTAACTTAAAGGTAACGTTCTAGATCAAAAATGCTAAATTATTTCTGTCCATTGACGAGTTATAACTTAAGTTTCGCTCTTGGCTTTTGGCTCACACTCGATATTCATATATGCTTCCAGATTATAAGCCTAATTCACATTTGAATATTTTGATTAACTGTAAGCTATCCGTCGTTTTTTTAAGAAGGGTACAAACAAAGCAATCAAAATGATTTCATCATATTGATTGCTCCTTTTTTCTATTTCGGCTAATGTACTGTGATTAAAACTTGGTTTTATTAGAGTATGAAGCTAAAAAATTTGACTCATTCACAACGCGAGCGCCTTGCTTTTATTGACTTTAGCCTTGAGTTTTTTGGTCAAATAGCAAGAGCCGACCTTATCCAAAAATTTAAAACTGGTTTAGCGTCGTGTACGCGCGACTTAGCGCTATATAAAGAATTAGCACCAGGCAATGCTGTGCTTATGCACGAGAATAAGCGCTATATTCGCTCAGAGGGCTTCAGAGCCGTTTTTAAACATAACCCTGAATTTGTGCTTAATACATTAGCAAAAGGCTTTGGTGAAGGCTTCTCGTTGCCACAAGAACGCTCTGAGGTATGTTTTGATGCAATTCGATTAGTTCACCCTAAGCCGAACGTTGTTTCGGCTATCGTAAGAGCAATTTATACACACTCTGCAATTAAGTGCCAGTATGAGTCGCTAACCAGTGGCACAACTCAACGAGAGCTAGTACCTCATGCCATTGTTAATAATGGGCACCGATGGCATGTGCGCGCTTACGATCGAAAAAGCGGTGAGTTTAGAGACTTTGTCTGCACACGATTTGAGCGCGTCGAATTAATTACAGAAGCACCAAAAAATAATGAATTAGCTGATACAGACACCGCATGGAATACCTTATGTGAATTGCAATTAGTACCACACCCAAAGCTCATTCATAGCAGAGCAATTGAAATGGATTATGGCATGATTGATGGTGTACTCACACTAGAAGTTAGAGCAGCATTAGCAGAGTATTTACTCCGACAGTGGAATGTTGATTGCACTAATGAGGCAAAATTAACTGGTGGTGAGCACCAATTACATTTAAAAAATAAAAACAGCTTGGTTGATTTAATCAACTTTTCTATAGCGCCAGGTCAATAACACATTGCAATATACGGCTTAAAGCCATTGCCATTCATGCACTTGAAAGCATTGACTAATACAATCAGATTGAACAAATTAATAACAAGGACTTAAAAAATATGACCACAACCAACCAAATCAATCAGGACGATATTAACAAAGCGGTGTGGAACGCCTGCGACACCTTTCGCGGTGTGATCAGTGCCGATACCTATAAAGACTTCATCCTCACTATGCTGTTTTTAAAATACATCTCTGATGTATACAAAGACGAATACAACAAGCTAATTACTCAGTATGGCGATAACCCCGACTTAATCCACGCTATGATGTCTAAGCAGCGTTTTGTATTACCTGAAGGCTCAAGCTTTTGGGACTTATACGAAAAGCGCTATGAAGCAGGCAATGGCGAGCGTATCGATAAAGCCTTACACGCACTAGAAGAAGCCAACGGCAGTAAGCTTAAAAACGTATTCCAAGACATCAGCTTTAACACTGACCGCTTAGGCCAAGAAAAACAAAAAAACGATTTACTGCGCCACTTGTTAGAAGACTTTGGTAAAGACATTTTAAATCTAAGCACAGAGCGTGTGGGTAGTTTAGATATCATTGGTAATGCCTATGAATACCTTATTAAACACTTTGCCGCAGGCAGTGGCGCGACCGCTGGCGAATACTATACCCCGCCGGAGGTCTCAACCCTTTTAGCTAATGTTTTAGAACCTGTTGAAGGCGACCAAATATGCGACCCGTGCACAGGCAGTGGCTCGCTGCTATTAAAATGTGGTGCTATGGTACGTAAAAACTCTGGTTCAAAAAAATACGCATTATTTGGACAAGAAGCGATTGGTTCAACTTGGGCGCTAGCCAAAATGAACATGTTCCTCCACGGTGAAGATAACCACCGTATTGAATGGGGCGACACCATTCGCAACCCACTACTAAAAGAGAAAGACGGTAACGGTTTACTGCACTTTGATGTAGTAACGGCAAATCCGCCATTTTCATTAGATAAGTGGGGCCATGATGATGCCAGTAACGACCCATATGGGCGTTTCCGCCGTGGTGTACCGCCAAAAACCAAAGGCGACTATGCGTTCATTAGTCATATGATTGAAACGCTTAAGCCTGAGAGCG
Source organism: Pseudoalteromonas sp. NH0006-46 (assembly GCF_057547735.1). Taxonomy (NCBI): domain Bacteria; kingdom Pseudomonadati; phylum Pseudomonadota; class Gammaproteobacteria; order Alteromonadales; family Pseudoalteromonadaceae; genus Pseudoalteromonas; species Pseudoalteromonas sp. NH0006-46. The sequence continues at coordinate 398,229 of NZ_BAAJML010000002.1, forward strand.
GAAGAATGGGTGTGGTTGTGCCGCATGGTGTGTTATTTAGAGCATCAAGCGAAGGCAAAATTCGTCAACAACTGATTGAAGAAAACCTGTTAGACACCGTTATTGGCCTGCCAGAAAAGCTGTTCTTTGGTACAGGCATTCCAGCCGCCATTTTGATATTTAAAAAGCACAAAACAGACAACAACGTGTTGTTTATTGATGCCAGCCGTGAGTTCAAATCAGGCAAAAACCAAAACCAATTAACTGATGAAAACATTCAAAAGGTTATCGACACCTACAAGGCACGTGAAAACGTAGATAAATACGCCTACCTAGCCAGTTTTGATGAAATTTCCAAAAACGATTTTAACCTAAACATTCCGCGTTATGTTGATACCTTTGAAGAAGAAGCTGAAATCGATTTAGTGGCAGTTCGCACTGAGCGAGTACAACTTAAAAATGAGCTGCACACCCTTGAAGCGGAAATGGAAAGCTACTTGAAGGAGTTAGGTTATGGTGCTTAAAGAATATTTGCCATCTCACTTAGGTGAAATACCTGAAGATTGGAAACGAGTTCGATTTTCCGATGTCATGACTGTTAGACAGGGACTACAAATTGCTATTTCTAAGCGTCTTAAAACTCCAACAGCTCATTCAAAAGAGTACATAACAATTCAATCGATAAATAAGCAGGACCAAGAGCGTGAATACGTAGAACCTACTAGCCCTCGTGTTATTTGTTCTAAAGATGATGTTTTGATGACTCGAACAGGTAACACAGGAATTGTAGTTACTGATGTTGAAGGTGTATTTCACAATAATTTCTTTTTAATGGATTTCAATAAAAAGCAGATAGAAAAGAAGTTTTTGATCAATTACCTTCGTTCAAAGCGAGTTCAACATCTGATTTTGACTAAAGCTGGTGCCAGCACAATACCAGACTTAAATCATAAAGATTTCTACTCAATTGAGTTCCCTTTGGCACCACTCCCAGAACAACGCAAAATCGCCAAAATTCTATCCACTTGGGATAAAGCGATTAGCACTACTGAGCAGCTAATCGACAACAGCAAACATCAGAAAAAAGCCCTAATGCAACAACTGCTCACAGGCGCTCATACCCAACGAAAGCGCCTACTTGATGATTCAGGTAAACCGTTTGAGGGTGAATGGGAAGAGGTTAAGCTTGGGGACTTGTCGACAAAGATTACTAAAGGGACAACTCCATCGACAAATGGGTTCAGTTTTCAACAGCATGGGATTAATTTTATAAAGGTAGAATCGATCTCTTCAACAGGAGCATTTAATAAATCTAAGTTTGCATATATAGATAATGACTGCCATGAATCCTTTAAACGCTCTCAATTAGAAAAGGATGACATTTTATTTTCTATCGCAGGTGCACTAGGTCGCACAGCTATAGTTGAAGACTCAATTCTTCCTGCCAACACTAATCAGGCTTTGGCGATTGTCAGGCTTGGCGGAAGACTTTCTGAGCACAGGTACATTAATTATTATCTAAACTCCCCTCGAATTACGTCTCTTATTAAAGGGCTTACAGCAAAGGCAGCTCAGCCAAATTTAAGTTTAAAGGATGTTAATAGTTTAACAATATTACTACCATCGCTTAAAGAGCAGGAAAAAATAGCTGCCGTACTTACTAATGCCGATAAAGAAACCGAGCTATTACAACAACAACTTACTGACTTAAAAAAAGAAAAAAAAGCACTGATGCAGCAACTGTTAACAGGCAAACGCAGAGTCAAAATTTAAGATAAGGAATATCGAATGTTAACTCCTATAAAAGTTGAGTTAGGTTATAAGTATTTAAAAAGCTATGCTTACTTTGAAAATATTAATTTATTTTTAAAGGCAAGAGTTGCCGACTTCGAATCTAGGGCAGTAAAGGACAACAATTTGTTTCAACAACTGTCTGAAACAATTTTTAGCGGTGAATTGACAGATAATGCCCCCCTCGCTGAGTTAATAAATAAAGTTGACTTTAAGTTGATTGCTAAAGGGTTTGAAAATGATAGTGCAAGTAATGAATCTAACTATGTGACAAATTACAAAAGTGCAGAGTCATATAAAGTCAGTAAAGTTAATTATTTTTTTGATGGACCCGCTGAGCTTTGGTTAATAGATATATTGTGGACGCTTCATGTTGGCCCTCTATTTGATAATACTCTTTCAAAGGATTGTTATGGAAATAGACTTAAAGCTAAGTGCTTTAGTTTAATTGAACCTTCAAATAGTAGTGACTCTAAGGATGTATTTACCAGTTATATTAATCAATACAATCATTGGCGAAATGGAGCGATTTCGACAGCTAAGCAAGTAACCGAAAAAGGTGATGATGTTGCTATATTAGCTATAGATATTAAACAATATTTTTATAATATCGATTTGAAATTTCAAAAAATCACGGCCGAAATTGAATCGTTAATAGTCGATGATGAAGCGCTAGAATTAGCATTATTTCTTACTAACCTTTTAGAAAAAATTTACAGAAAATACAGTGATAAAATAAAGCCGCAATTAAAGTATACCCATAAAGAATGTGAGAATAATTTAGGTTTACCTATAGGATTAACATCTTCTGCGATATTGGCGAATTGGTGTTTAAGTGACTTTGATAGAAAGGTATCTGATATTGTTAGACCAGCATACTACGGTCGTTATGTTGACGATATTCTTTTTGTTTTTAAACGGACTAGACTTCAAAAAAGCAACGTCGTCAAAAGTTTCATTGAAGATTATTTATCATCTGTAATTAGTATTGAAGATGATAAATTTGGAGTAACTTCAGAGTTCGGTAACTTGGAAGTCCAGAAAGAAAAGATTCAGCTTCATCAATATCACTCTAACCATAGCACAGCAGGGCTAGATGTTATTATTGAAGCACTACAAAAGCAAAGTAGTGAATATAGATTGCTACCTGATGGATCGAGTAAAACAGACTTAAGTAGCTACGCCAACGAATTTCTTTACGATGGACACGAAAGGAACTTAAAAAATGTTTTAAAAGCTTCCGAAAGTGAAGGTGGTTTATCTCAGTTTTTGTCTAAGCAAATAGCTCTAGCTCAAGGATCACGCCAAAGTCATCATAGAGATTTATTAATTGATATAACAAAGCTTTTCAAAGGACAAAATATATTGCGTTTTTTTAGACTTTGGGAAAAGGTTTACCAGTTCGCTATAGTCCTTAGGGAATACAATATCGCAGCAAAGTTCTATCAGAATCTTCAAATTGAAATTAGTCTTATAAATAGTGCAAGTATTCAATACCGTAAAAAGCAACAAATTTTTATTGAAACCCTAAGAGATCATATTAATCAATACAATAATATTTCATTTAGTATGGTTATAGCTGCTTTAGATATAAAATTGCTCCATCAAGATTTCAGTAGTTTTGTGATGACGCCTTGGCCTAGTTCAAATTTTGTAAAGCCGAAAGCAGATTTAGATAGAATTATTGACGAAAATAGACTGAGGCTACTAACTCAAAATATTCGTTCAGCTAACTTATTCAAGCATCACTTATCAGCATGGTCGCTGGCTAACTATACTGATGTTGAAGGAGATTTAACCTGTCAAAGAACCCTATTAGGCGTGGGAGACCTTAAACTAAATAAAACTAAAGTTAATTATACCCCCCGATATATTCATTTTGATGAATGGCAGACTTTTGATTTGTTCAGGTCGCTGAATGAAAACTCAGACCTACCGAGTTGGATTAAAGAATCAGAAGCGAATTACTTTCGAGAAACGGGTAATTCAATTAGTAATTTTAAAGTGTGTGAAGAGCCTATACAAAGAGATAAGGTTCGAACTCACCATATAGTTGTTGGTCAAAACTTTAACAGATCAGAGCTTAAATTAGGGCTAGCTAATTTTGTTGTGCCAGATATTGATATTGCTTCAGCGTTAAGAGCTGATGTACCTACAAATTTAAGTAATAAGCGTCAGTGCTCATTAAATTCAATGCTAAACTCAGCAGTAAGAGATGATGTAGATGTTTTAGTTTTTCCTGAAGTGTCGATTCCTGTGGAATGGTTGCCGAATATGGTTCATTTTGCAAGAATAAATCGAATAGGTTTAATTTTTGGTTTAGAACATTGGGTTGTAGGTGGAATTGCTCACAATCTTATTGTTGAAGTCTTACCATTTCAATCTAATGGTAAATATAACTCTTGTGTGATTCTACCTAGATTAAAAAATCACTATGCCCCTGCTGAGCAAAAACTGCTGCAATCATTGCGGCTTCATCAGCCCCAAGTACAGGAACTCTCTTATCATAGAGTTAGTTGGAATGGAACGAGCCTATCTACATACAATTGTTTTGAGCTTTCAAATATTAGCCATAGAGTGCTATTTAAATCACAGTTAGATTTACTCGTAGCGTGTGTTTGGAATCGAGATACTAATTACTATCAACATATATTAGAGTCAACTGTACGAGATTTACACTGCTATACAGTTCAATCAAATACATCTCAATATGGTGGTTCATGTGTACTTCAACCAAGCCGAACTGAAAATAAAACTCTGCTGTATGTAAAAGGTGGTGAAAATAGTTCAGTTTTATCTACGAAGCTTAATATTAAGAAACTAAGACAGTTCCATTACCAGCTGAGTTCGACTGAAGCTGATAAGGGTGGATTTAAGCCTCTACCTCCGGGCTTTGATCATGACGAACTAAATAATCGATAGCAGGGAGAGCTAGATGGTACAAACTACAATGAGTTTTAAAGAAGAATTTAGCGCAAAAATTCCCGCGCTTACGCTGCTAACTAACTTAGGCTATACGTTTATTCCACCAAGTGAGTGTGAAGCCTTTCGCGGTAACACGTTAACAGGTAACAAAAAAAGTACCCATCAGGTGGTGTTGTTACCTGTAATGCGTGCCTTTTTAGCCAAGCAGACATTTTCGTTTGCAGGTAAGCAACATACGCTCTCAGAAGCGGCCATTGATAAGGTAATGCATGAGCTGAACCCTGCCATGAACCTTGGGCTAAAAGCCGCTAACGAAAAAATTTATGATGCGCTAATGTATGGCGTGAGTGTGACTGAATTTATTGATGGTAAAAAAGCCTCGCCCACTATTAAGCTGATTGATTGGCATAATATTGATAACAATGCGTTTCATTGTACCGAAGAATTAGTAGTACAAAATGCAGAGGGTACGGGCAACCGCAGACCTGATATTGTGTGTTTTGTAAATGGTTTGCCATTAGTGGTGATTGAGGCAAAACGCCCCGATTCAAACAAAGAGGGTAAATCGACCAACTTTGAAGCAATCTCCCAGCATATTCGTAACCAAAAGCAGGATGAAATACCGCATTTATATGCCTATAGCCAGTTACTGTTAGCCATAAATGGACATGAGGGCTTGTATGCAACGTGCGGCACCCCTGAGAAGTTTTGGGCTAAGTGGAAAGAAGAGCAAATACCGGAAGCTGAATTTGTTAGGCTTAAAAACCATACGCTGCGTGATGAGCAATTAAATGCGCTCTTTAATCATCGCCCTGCAAAAGATAAAACAGATTACCAGTCACTTATTGCCGCAGGTGAACTGACGGTAACCGACCAAGACAGGCTGATTGTAAGTTTATTACGCCCTGAACGCCTACTGGATATGACCCGCCTGTTTACTTTGTTTGATAAAAAAGCAGGCAAGATTGTTGCGCGTTATCAGCAAGTATTTGGTATTAAGGCGCTGATAGAGCGTATTAATACGTTTGATGACACTGGCGCACGTGAAGGCGGTGTTATTTGGCATACCACAGGTAGTGGTAAGTCGTTTACTATGGTGTTTTTATCAAAAGCGCTTATTTGGCTTGAAGAGCTAGCGCAGTGCCGCGTAATCATTGTGACTGACCGCGTTGATTTAGAAGACCAGCTAAGCCGTACTTTTGCTTCGGGTGGTGTTCTCACCGACCGTGATAAAAAAGATGCAATGGCGACCACAGGTAAGCGTTTGGCTGAGCAAATTGGTCAAGGTAACGAACGCGTTATTTTCTCGATCATTAATAAGTTCGGCTCTGCCATAAAACACAAAGACTGTTACAACGATAGCCCTAATATTATTGTGTTAGTGGATGAAGGCCACCGCAGCCAAAACGGTGAAAATAATATCCGTATGCAGCAAACCCTGCCTAAAGCTGCTTTTATCGCCTTTACAGGTACGCCGCTATTAAAAGACGATAAGACCGAAAACAAGTTCGGTAAAATCATTCACTCTTACACGATGCAGCAAGCGGTTGAAGATAAAACCGTGACCCCATTGCTGTATGAAGAACGTATTCCTGAGCTAAACGTTAACGACAAAGCGATTGATGCATGGTTTGATCGCAGTACCAGTAAGCTGAGCGACAAACAAAAAACTGATTTAAAAAGAAAGTTTTCGCAAAAAGGTCAGATTTATCAAACTGCCGATCGCATTATGTTAATTGCCTACGATATTGCCGACCATTTTCAAAACTTTAAGCATCAAGGTTTAAAGGGCCAACTAGCCTGTGACTCTAAAGCCTCTGCAATACGCTACAAAGAGGCATTAGATAAAATTGGCAGCGTTACATCAGTTGTGGCAATGTCGGCTCCTGACACACGTGAGGGGCATGATGTTGTTGATCAAGAAAGCAAAGACATTGTGCAAAACTGGTGGAAGACCAATGTTGATAAGCTGGATGAAAAAGCCTACACCAAAGCCATTATTGAAGACTTTGCTAGAGATGACGGCCCTGACATCATGATAGTGGTTGATAAACTGCTAACGGGCTTTGACGAGCCAAAGAACACCGTACTGTATATTGATAAACCCCTTAAAGAGCACAACCTGATTCAAGCCATTGCTCGCGTAAACCGTTTGCATAGCAAAAAGCAGTTTGGCTACTTGATTGACTACCGAGGCATATTAAAAGAGCTTGATACCACCATAGAAAAGTACCAAGACCTTGCTGAGCGCACTCAAGGCGGCTTTGATATAGACGACCTAAAAGGGTTGTACAACAGCATGGACACCGAGTATAAAAAACTACCAGGATTACACAGTGATTTATGGGCGATATTTGAAGGGGTTAAAAACAAGCAAGATGGCCCTGCTTTACGCCAAGCATTAGCGCCAAAAGTACATGAGGTTGGTGGTAAGCTTACCGACACTAATCTTAAAAAGCGTGATGACTTTTACTCAATACTCACGGCATTTTCAAACTGTATGAAAGTAGCGCTACAGTCAGCCACCTACTTTGAAGATAAGTCGTTCGACAACAAACGTGACTTGTACAAACGTGACTTAAAAGCCTTTGTAGATTTACGTAAACAAGTGCGTGAAGATGCCGATGAAACTATTAACTATGATGAATACGCTGAAGATATCCGTAGCTTGCTTGATAAACACATAGCGGGTATTGAAGTAAAAGAACCTGATGGTGCGTATTTAGTTGGTAACTTGGGCAAAAACGTTAAGCCACAGGATATGAATGATGACGAGGCTCGTAACCAAACAGATAAAATCACTGGCCGTATTACCAAGATGATTGAGCAAGACTTAGCAGATGATCCTTATGCTCAAGAATATTTCTCTAAGATGCTTAAAAAGGCGATTGAAGATGCCAAAGCCATGTTTGATGCCCCAGTTAAGCAGTACATCCTATTCGCTGACTTTGAGCAAGAAGTAAAAGACCGCAAAATCGCTGATGTTCCCAATGACTTTATGGATGACGCAGGCAAGTTAAACAAACATGCCCAAGCCTATTTTGGCCTGTTCAAACATTTATTTGATAGTGAGCTTTTAACTGAAAAGGCACTGGATAATGAGAAATTGGTAGCGCTTGCTTTTGATATTGATGCCGTCGTAAATGACGCGGTTGCTGAGTATTCCATTAACCCTGCGGAAATTGAAAACGCCATTCACATGAAGTTATTACCCATACTGTTTACTGAGCTTGGCCTTGATAACGCACAAAAGTTGATTGAAGAAGTGTTAAAGATAACCCGATTAGGTATAGCTAGAGGCTAATGTAAGTGACGCAAAAAACGGTAGCCGCTGCTATTTATTCTGAAAAAAGCAGCGCAACAACCAACGAACACGGTGTTTTTACTTATGGTAACGACACCATTCGCTATGACGTTATTCGTAAACCAAAGCCTAGTGATACCGCTAAAAAAATAGCACGTAAAGTCGTTATAAAGGTTCACCCTGATCAACGTGTTGTTGCAAGCGTGCCTCATGATGCTGGCGAAGATGCTATTAGCGATGCCATGCATAAGCGTGCAAGGTGGATATGGCAGAGTATTAATGACTTTGCAAAGCAAAAAGATACGGTATTACATAAGCGTTATGTGAGTGGCGAAACGCAATTTTATTTGGGAAAGCGTTATGTACTCAAGGTCATTGTTGATGCTGAGCAAGTGCCTAACGTAAAGCTAAGCCGTGGCAAATTGAACGTAACAATCAAGCATGAAGTCAGTAAAGATATTGATGATCGGTTGGTGAAAATTAAACCGCTAATCGACAAGTGGTATCAACACAAAGCTAAAGCCATTTTTCATGAACGACTAGCCGAATTGCTTCCGAAAGCGACTTGGGTAATAGGTATTCCTTCATTTCGCGTAATGGCAATGAAAAAGCAATGGGGTAGCTGCTCAACTAAAGGTAACTTGATGCTCAATCCTCACCTTATTAAAGCCCCAAAGGAATGCATTGACTATGTGATCCTTCATGAGCTTTGCCACATTGCAGAACACAACCATAGCGAACGCTTCTGGCGTTTATTAACTCAAGTAATGCCGAACTGGAAAGAAGTAAAAGCCAAATTGGATGATATGGCGGAGATGTATTTGAATGAGTAAAACACTTCTTAGTAATTTAACTAATAAGTGTTAAAGCTATTACTAATCACTACCGGTGTACTAGCTCAGACTAGATCTGACGTTACTTATTTTTAAGGATATGGCTGTTAGTTTAGATTTGAGCTACTCCCTAAATATACTTATTCTTTAATGGTTTTATTAGATACTAACTCTATAATTTCTCCAGTAGATTTATTTACTCTAATTTCCTTATGTTGCCCAGAGTGCTTAATTTGATTTTGTAAGTCAGCATTAACGAGCCTTAGTTTATCTATTTCTGCGTACATTTCATGTAATAATACCAATAACTCTTCAAGTTTATCGTCGCTTACTTTAGGGTTTGTGTTATTTTTTTTCTTTTCTTTAGTTAGCTTTTTTTTTAGTTCAGCAATCTGAGTTCTGAGTTGTTTTATTAATTCATCTTTGTTTTTTTCTTCCCAATGTAGTTGAGCTATTTCAATAGCTTCTCGTAAATTAACCCATTTTTCTTCTGCTTTTGATAGATTTGCGATATTTCTTTTGGCCCTAGTTGCTACTGCATTTTTGGTTATTTTACTGCCGTCAGATTTCATTTCATAAAAAGCACACTTAATATCGTCGTATGCATTGCTCATGCCTGTGTTCCTTCATTTTTATCTGACTTCGCTTCATCTAAAACATAGTCAGCGGCTGTTATATTGTTTTTCCAGTTAATGGCAAATAGCTCATATTCATCTTGTTGTTCTTTAGGTAGACTTGAATATGTTGCTAATTTTTGCGATGCCTCTTTTTTAATTATTTGCCAGTTAATTTTGTGGCGTTTACTAATAATTTTACTGCCGCAATAAACGCAGCCACTAGGTATGCCAGCGCCTTTTATTTTACATGCTTCTCCTGCCGTACAATACCCAGTAGGCAAGCCGCGAATGCTTTGAATATTTTTCACAAAGAATTTTTTTAGCTCTTCGATTGAACTGAAGTGGATTTGTTTGATTAAATTGGAATGTCTACTTTGACTATCAGTAATACCTATTATTAGATCTTTTGAAGTTTTATTAATTTGTTCACCAGCGCCACCTTTTAATGATTGCGACTCGGCCTGGTCAATTAATTCTTCAGCAATACGTTCAATTAAAATTTCACTAAACTCTTCTGTAGTTTTAATTAAACTCATCGAGGCTAAAAATGCTCTTCGAGTATAAACAAATGTCATCAGACTAGATAAATGTTTAAATTGATATCTAATATCATCAAGCTCACCTAACTTATTGGCTATAACAAAGTAGGCTAATGTATGCCTAAACATATGAGCAGTCAGCCTCAGCTGATCCCCAGGTTCGTAAGGGATGCCTCTGTTTTTACCTCGAACTCCTTTGTAGTTAGACTCAAGGCGTTCAAGCTCTGCGATGTCTTCACTATCTAGAGTTAAATCAAAAAGTTCAGCGTTCTCTTTATTTTTAACCTCGAATTTTGTGAATCTTCCTGAATTACTAAAACTAACACTACAGCTGCTGGGTGAAACACCGAAGAGACGGTTATTTTTCAATCCTTCTTCCAAGTTGTGTGCTTGTCGGTTTCCAATGTTGGCTCTGTAAGATGACAGAACAGCTTGTGCCCTCTCTTGCATACCAATCACATATTTCTCAAGTAATTTAATAGATTCGTATACTTCAGCGTTTGAGAACCATTCCATTTCAACTTTACTGTTATCTGTTTTGGTCATTGTTGCCGTTAAGTAATAAATACCATCCTTGTAGCTGGCACACCCAAGCTTACATGTCAGTACTTCGTTATATCGCATTCCTGTATAGGCTAAGATGTTTAAATATGTAGCCAACTTTAAATCAGCTAAGCTCTCAGATAGTTGAATGAATTCCTCTCTGTTTGTCATGTTTCTGACGTGTTTTTCAATTAACTCGAATGTGTCATTTTCTGGAGGGGGTTCAAGGGTAGCATTCATTAAACTGTCAATTAAATCTGAGTTTAATTCGAGCCATCGATCAATTTTTCTTTGAGACTTTTCAACTACTTTAGAAGTAAATTTTAAAACCCTTTTCATTACCTTAGTCGGGATGACTGGGTGCGAGTAAGTTATAGAGCTCGGATGATAAAGTTTATTTAAGTCTTCAATAAGGTCAAGAAAAACACTGCATACTTTGGGGCCAAATAATTTGTAGCTTCGTTGCACATTAAATAATTTAGTAAATGAGTGAGTTTGCTTGTAAATAGTAATCTTGGCGATTTCGTAAAGGTAATCTTTAATTAAGTTTCTAATAACTAAATCAGGTTTAAATTCCAACTCATGGAAAGAGGAGTAACCTCTCTTCCTTATAAAGCCCGCGATCAAGTTTAAATAAGTTATATCATTCTGGAGCGTAGATATTTTGAAAGGCTTACCACCAACAACGTCACCATGTGTTAATTTAAGTAATGCATAGATACGAAGTTGATATGCTAGCTCATCTTCACCGCTAAAAGTTACATTTCTTTGCACTTCTTCATAGCTATACCAGGTATTATCACCAAATTGAACGCTTCTATTTTGTTCAATGTATAATGCTTGATTTTCCCACAACTTAATTTTGTTAAAACAGTTTGAATCATCAACTTTAAAATCTTCTAATACCTGATTTAAAGGCTTTATTGTGATTAGCCCTTGATGTGACTTTACTATCGCTTTATCTAGTAATGTTGTTTTGGTGATTTCTTTGATCATAGCAAACCTGTATCTTTCCAGTGTGGGTGAATACCTTCAGCTTTTAATAATTCTTCTCCATCAATTACTGCTTGAAAGTCGAGTTTAGCAATATCATCTAATATACTGTTAATTCGATGTTTAAGTTGCTTTATGTTTTCTAGTTGCTCTGTAATACCATCAAATGTTGCAGCGGAACTTTCCATATCGGCAACAACAAAGTCTCGATATGATAGCAGTTTCCAGACATGCTCTTTATCGGCAATACAACGATAAAACGCGCACCATAAGCATGCATTAAAATCTGCACATGCTTGTTCATTAGCATCTCGCTGGCTTAATAACTTTCTGTTTTTTGACTCAAAAGCTCTTACTACTGATTTTTCTTTTGAATCAGTACATACACCATTTGGAACTTTTTTACCGTTATCCGGTGGCGTCATCAAAATAATTACGTTATCCGTAACATCGCGAACAAAATAATCAGCCATCGTTTTTGTTGCTCTGTTTATTGTTTTTGCAACATCTTTGTCATCTTGCATCAGATAATGACGTAAGAAAGTTGCATATGAGTGTTGGCTAGCTTTTTGATACCACTTGAATTCTTTGGCTACTTTTCTATAAATGTAGTTAAGGCCTGTTTTTCTAATCTTGTTTACACTAAACATAACTTCACAACCAAGATCAGCTAAAATTTTATCTATAGTTAGCTTAAAACGACCTGCTGATAATACTAGGACCTCTTTGTTGCCTAGATTGTTTGTTTCTGGGTAAACAAAAATTCTTTTTGATAAATTGCTGGCGGAAGGTTGATAAGAAGCTGTTAGTTCAATAGCTGACTTTATATCAAAAACAACTGATGCAACTATTTCGTCGGCTAAGATACCTTCTTTTTCAATATTCTCAGCATTTAACTCAAATTTATGCCATTGCGTTTGATAATCAGCCCTGCGTTTAAATAGGCGAATAGCAGGTGTTTTATTTGAATGTAATGGGGTATTTAAGAAAAGTAGGTCAGTGGTATTGAGCTCTAACGTAGGAGTGAGATTCCAACCAGTCTTTAACATGACTTTTGCAGCATAAAGAGCAATTTTTTCTTTAACTGTAAGAAATTTTTCAGAAGAAAGTCCTATTTCAATAAAGTACGCTAATTTAACTACGTCCTGATACGAGTATAGCCTATTTTGATTTTGAGAAAGCTGAGCTTGGTGTTGCTCTCTTAACTCAGTGCTAACGGGAAAGCTAATTATTGTATCTAAACCATAGAACGTTAGTAACTTATCAATTGCACTCTGGTATTGCTTTGCTGTAACTATTGATAAATCATTACGCTTTGACTTTAATTGAATGGCTTCTCTTATAGCTTTTAAAATTTCAAAGTTATTTTCTACAAATGCGTGAACTCCATTCTGTGCAATGAGCTCCATTTGTTTGTCTGTTAGTGATGATACATTATTTTTTAAAGCGTTAGCCATATCAACAATATAGCCTTTAAGCGTAATAATACCTATGCTCTCACCATCAATTCGCTTCGTAAAGACGTCATGATACTCGGCTAAGTTTTGATAATACTTATTGGTATTATTGTAGATCCATTCTAACCTTTGATACTGTGTAGTATCACTTTCCTTTAAGTAGTAGACTAATGAGTATGGTAGTAAACTATATAAGATGATTTTCTTGCCAGTAATGAAATGGTAAAGACTTAACGCGGCGTTTAGCATCAATAAATATTGGTACTTATGTTTAATACTTGCGTCTTGATAAAGTTTATAAAGAAATTTAAATATTTTTTTGTCATTAGCAGCAAGACCAGATATACCGTATTTGCTGAGTAAAACAACTGTTGGGCGAGTAATATCACCACCGTTATGTAGCCACTTCAGAAACGATAAAGACGTACTTTTAACTTGAGCCTTCTTAGGGGCAGGGGCGTTTGCCAACTGATTTTTTAAAAAAGCATCTATTTCCTCGCCAAATATTGGCGATATACTTCGAGCGTAACTAGAAATTTCTGCTTCTGTTTTAAGATAATTGATTTTTGCAGCACCCCATACATCTGGATGTAAGTATTTTAGAAAAGGGCCAAGGTGGCTATTGCTTATAAGTGGTGAAATAAATGCCTTATCTCGCAACATTGCTACTAATGGCAGTTTGGCTTGTTTGGTCTTACTAAAACTATCGTGTTGGCAAAGACCTATAATAGCAGAGGATGTTCTAAGGATGTTGTCTCGAATCGATAAGTTTTTAATACTTGCTTCCAGTAATGAAAGGTGGTCTAAATATCTTTGAAGCAACACTCGAATCTCTTTTAGCTGATGAAATTCAAGCTTGTGTAACTTTACTAAATCAATTGAAATTGATTCATTAGTTAATCTAAAGGGAGCGCTAATTTTGTTATTGTTAAGATGAAACTTAACGATGTTCTCTAAGGCTTCTTCGACCCTCGTAGCATAAGCTGGCAGCTTTACATTAATAAGCTCGTTGACACAAAAGTATTCTATTTCTTGCCAAATCTCAAAATCTAATAAAGCGTCGAAACCTTCAGATGTAATTGCAGAGGCTGTATTCGTATTTACTCTCTCTAGTGCTAAAGGTAATAAGTGTAGTAAAGTTATACAAGAGTTGCGCAAACGACTCATTGAAATAGCAGCATGATCATCTTTACTAATATTATTTTCCTTGTCGTATGTTCTATTAAATAAAACGTCTAACTGTTTGGCTATAGTTGAAGAGTAAGGTACAAAACGAGCGGGAATACGGTTTGACCTACGCTTTTTGTCTAATTTAAGCTCTGGCATTTGTACTCTCACTCATTAATAATTTATCAACATCCCCATATATATCTTGTACCCACTCTGACATTGCACCATATGCATCTACACCGACACTTTTGGCAAAATCGATGTATCTTTTTGTAGTTTTGAAACTCTCATGACTCATTAAGGTCATTAGTATTTGCCGAATTGAACTTTCTGACTCATTTTTTTCAATTAAATATTTTGCAATGTAAGTTGCGAAAGTAGCACGTAAATCATGAAATGTACGCGTTAGTACTTCTAATCCACGCTTCTTTTGTTCTTTTCTAATAATAGAAATGGTATTTCCGGGAGTTTCTTCACTAATTCGTTCTCCTGAGCTATTCATAAACAAAGGAAGTGGTTGTTCATCATTGTTCATACGATAACTCGTTTCATGTTTAGTACGCTGCCTCATATTTTCAGATGATAAAGTGTGAAGGTATAAAAGTTTCATTAAGGATCGTGCAATAGTAAGTCTTACTGGCTTATGGCCTTTGCGAACTATGGTTAGTTTAGGAATGTGATTTTTGTGTTCTTCTTTGTCTGGATCAAAAATATCCTTCTGATCAATTGCAGAAATTTCGAAAGAACGAAGTCCACCCAGTAGTGCACACTGTAAATATATCTTGTAAGAACGCTTTTGAGCAGTAGTAGTCTGTAATAGTTGTGTGAGTTCTTTTGAAGAATATGGTTGCAGTACTTTGTCAGGTGAGTCTTCTTTTTGTTTTATTGTGTTAGGTATACTTAAGTTACTGACCCATTTCCATAACCCTCCAGAACGTGTTGAGCTGGTAGGTAATTGAAACAGCGCGCTCTGGCCATTTTTGGTTTTAGACGTTATGCGGACTTGCTTGTATTCCAAGGAGAAGGGAAGGCTGTCTATAGAACCGCGCTTATGACTCCAAATGTAAAATGTTTTAACAGCCCTTATTCTCTCTTGTGCAGTATTGAAACTTAGGCGTTTAGCTTTGTCCTTAGTTGTTACTCTATCGCACAAATGTTTGTGATAGCGCCAAACAGGTAACCGTGAAATATCATCGTCTACTGACTGCCTAGAAAGTGGTGCGGCAATAACCTCAAAATAAGATGCACCATCTTTAATGAGCCAGTCCAGAAACGCTTTTAAATGCTTAGCTATACCACGAACGGTTTTTACGTCTAACCGCTTGCCTGATTGACTAGCGTAATAAGCGTCGCTAAAAGCTTCACTTCCCCTTTGATTTTTCTTGAGACTGAAGTGGCCTTCAAAACGGTGGCTCAAGAACAAGTTCATTTCTTGGCATTCGGTAATACGATCAGGATGATATAGCAGAGGGAAGCTTAGTTCTTTTTTGTTATGGCGATATGAATGAGCTCTGATGCCATCTACAATCTGAATAGGTTCTCCTGCTTTATCCTGATGAAAATACATTCCTTTTCCAAAATTGACAGGTTTATTAATAATTTTAGATTTTGTTGTAGTTGATGCAATCATGCTTATTAACCTCTGGGTAAATCTTATTTGTAAAAACTTTTTTATTCAAGGTTCTTTTAGGTATGATAGTATGGTATCAGTTCGGGGGTGATTTTAGATGAAAGCCAAAATTTAACAGCGTCTCAACTTAAAACAATTATTACTCGGTGCGGTGAAGGAACCAAGCTCATTTGTACTGGTAATTTGGCACAAATAGACAGTAATTACTTAACCCCAGTCACATCAGGTTTAACCTATATTGTGGAGCGTTTTAAAAACTTTGAAGGCTGTGCAACTATAAATCTCAATGGTGTTGTACGTAGTCGATTAGCTTCATTTGCAGAAGAGAATTTATAACTTGCGCTTAACTATTTGGCTCGATAGTCTAATGATTGATTTTCGGGCCAAATAGCAGATTTCACGTGAATTTTTTACCTCTCAAACATTACTACCGCTCTTTAATTGTTGCCCTGTTGGTGCCTTTAATCGTTGCATTTTTACTGTGTTTACATATTTACAATATTAAGCTTGAGCGCACCGTTGAAAAACGTGAAGCCGATTTTTTAAATGTATCGGCTCAGATAAACCATGGTATGCAGTCAGTTAACGATTTAATGGCTAGCATGCTGGATTTATACGCGCAGCCCACTTTTAGCAAACCAAGCAGCAAGCTACTTGAAGGCATTAATCAATACGATGGGTATTATTATCGGCACTTTACCGTCCAAGGAACAGAAATTGTAGGAAAAGGAGACGTTGACCTTTCACCAGACTCGCTTTTAAAGTGGCAACAGCTTGTGAAACTAGGATCATCATTTAATACTACGTTAGCACTTATGCAATCACTTACTGCGGTGGCATATGTTGATGAAAGTGGTGCTGCATTTGTATCAAGACGAAATAAAAGCAAAAGCCTGTTACTAACAGAGATTCTTGAAGGGCGTTTTAGGCCCGATTTTAAAAACAATCTACTCTCTTCTAGCCCTATAGTTAACATAGATGGTAAGGCTTATTATTCAATTGGACGCCAGCGAGAATTAGGCTCAAATGACTACATTATTGTTATTTATGATGTGGAAGTTATGTCTGCGTGGTTAAAAAAAATAACACCAAGCCAAGGTGAATATATATTTATTAATCGTTTTGATGAGGTTATTGCCAGTACACAAAGCCCTGTAGCTCAGGGATTAACATTAAACGAACATTGGCCTGAAGTGTCAACCACAGGTGAAAAGTTAACAGTATTAACCAGCAGTACCAATTTCTTTATGCAGCCCAAAGCTAACTTGCCTATTCATGCTGCATTTTATGAGCCTAAATCAAACTTAGTAAATACAATTAGGTATGAAGTTTTACTTGAATTTGTATTTTTAACACTGTTTTTAAGTTTAATGTTTAGTGTGTTTTTTTGGTTAAGCCAGCGTATATTTTTGAAACCTATGACGCATTTAATGCACTACCTAGAGCAAAGCGATACCGACGCTACAGTGCAATCTAATTATCAAATCCCCATTAATTGGCAACCCTGGTTTACTAAAATTAAGCACGTATTTGCTAAAAATCAACAGCTGGTGGAGTCGTTGCAGGAAGTAAACCGAGAGTTAGACGAAAAGCTTAAACTTCAATCAGAAAAACTAACGCGAAGTTATCAAGCTAAAGAGCGGCACTTAGCATTACTTAATACAATGTTAAATAGTGTTCCTGATTTTATATATTTTAAAAATATTGATGGATCATTTTTAGGATGTAACAAGGCGTTTGAAGCCTATATTGGGCGCGGTCAAAGTGCGTTAGTGGGAAGGCGTATACAAGATATAACCACAGAGCATGAACAAATAAGTGTTTTAGAAAAGCAAGTGTTACAAAATAGAAGTAATGTTCAGCAGCGTGTTGATAATGAGGATAAGTCCTATCAATTAACGATTGCGCCTTTTTATAATGAACATCAGCACTTACTTGGCACAATGGGAATTGGTAGAGACATAACTGAGCAGCAGCAAACGTTACACGCGCTTAAAGCTTCTGAGTCTAAATTTAGAAGCGCTATTGAGTTTGCAGCTAATAGTGTTGTGCTGTTATCACTAGATCAAACAATTTTGCAAGTTAACAAAGCAGCACGAAAACTGTTTATTGAACACAATGTATTGGTAGGAGAACAGCTTAAGTCGCTGTTTGACGACAGTCAGTGGCTGGAAATTAAAACAACGTTAGCGCAATTGCTTGATGATAAGAAAGAGGTCTACCATTTAACACTAGCACGAGGAAAGCTGACGAGTTGGTTACAACTTAGCGTATCGCTTGTGTGGGATGAAAAGCGTGAACCTTCATATTACGTTATCCACTTACAAGACGTGAGTGCACTAACTAAAGCGAAGCATAATGCTGAGCGTGCAACCCTTGCCAAAAGTCGCTTTATAGCGAATTTAAGTCATGAGATTCGTACCCCATTGAATGCTGTTTTAGGTTTGCTCGATATGCTAATAGAGCAGGGGCTGACAAACAGACAATTACAGCAAACAGATCAAGCCAAGCAAGCAGCAGAAAGCTTATTGCTTATGCTTAACCGTATGCTTGATTTTGCCAGAGTAGAAAGTGCGCAAGCTGAGTTAAAACTAAGCCCATTTAGTGTGGTTGAACTCGTTGATATATGCGATAGCTTAACCGGACCTTTGTGTGAGCAAAAAGGTGTAGAGTTTATTATTGACATTGACCCTTTAATTTCCCCTAATTTAGTGTGTGACAGCATCAGGTTGCAACAAGTATTGGGTAATTTATTAACGAATGCTGTTAAATTTACTCATAAAGGCTCAATAACTTTAAAAATGGAGCTAATCGATGGCAACAACCAAGAGCAAGAAATTTGCTTTAGCGTAATAGATACAGGTAGCGGAATAGGTAAAGACGATCAACTGCGTTTATTTGATGCATTTACACAAGGCGATGAATCATCAACCAGAATTCACCAAGGGGTGGGGCTAGGGCTCGCTATTGTTAAGCATGCGGTTTCTCTTATGGGGGGAGAAATAGCCCTAAACAGTGAAAAAGGCCTTGGTTGTGAGTTTTACTTCAGTATTAGTTTGCAGGTAGATGATACAAAAAATCAGCTATTGCCTGTTGATGCTTTGGCTATTATATCCCAGCGAAGCCGAGCTTTAAAACGCGCGGTAGACGCCTATTCAGAATTAACCAGTATTGACTTGGATGAAGCGTTGAATTACCCAATTAAACTCTCGGGGTGTACACAGCTCATTGTTGATGAGGCGGATTTATCTGAGCTATTAAATGTCAAAGCAATACATGACTCACTTACTTCACAAGCAGTATCGGTGATTATTATTAATCATCAACTGACCTTTAGTTCATCAATGAGTGAAGGCTTATTAGCGCAGCATGTTAAAGCATCTGCACTAGGGCAGCGATTGTTTGATTTGAGCAGTAGTCCTGCATTAAAGCACATAGCCAGTGATGTAAATATAGATGCGGCTAAACCAAACAAAGAAGTATCGGGTTTATTGGTCTTGGCAATTGACGATAATCAACTAAACTTAGAAATTATAAGTAGTGTTCTAAAAAAGGCTAATATAAATGTTGTAACTTCAACTAATGCCTCTGACGGTATGGAGCTACTGCAGATTTTGAAACCTGATCTTATATTAATGGATGTACAAATGCCGCATATAGATGGTTGCCAAGCTACGGCATTGATTCGTCAACAGTTTGACGATAAGCAGTTACCTATATTTGCACTAACAGCACATTGTGAACCTGCTGATGTAGCGCGTTCGCTAAAATGCGGTATGAATAAACATTTAACTAAGCCTGTTGTAGCAAAGGTACTGCTTGATGCGATTGCTGATACACAACTTCCAGCTAAAACAATGTTTTTTGATAGAGCGTTTGCCTTAGCTCAGTTTAGTGCTGATGAGGCCTTACTGAACAATATGGTGGATAAATTTGCCAACCTTTGCGAAGCTCAATTACAACAAATTGACGAATGTACCGCTAAAGGTGACTTGGTACGTTTAGTGCATAGTATCAAAGGAGTATCAGGTAATTTGGGCTTTAAACGGTTATCGTCTTGTGCACTGCAATGCGAGCAAAACCTCAAAGCAACGAATGATCCTGAAGATGAAATATTAAAAGAGCTTATTATGCAGTTGAAACAAGTTATTGTATTTATTAGAGGTCTGGAGGCAGTTGATGTCAAATAAAGCCAAAGTGCTTGTAGTTGACGACGATCCTCTTAACAGGCTAGTGCTTGAGAAAACGTTAGGTGAAGAGCATGAGGTGTTTTTAGCTAAAAGTGCAGAGGAGGCGCTTGCTTTTGTAAGAACGACACATGTAGATTTAATTTTACTTGATATTGTAATGCCCGTTATGAACGGCTTTGAACTTATTGTTAAGTTCAAAGAAAACCCTATTACTCAGGCTATTCCAGTTATTTTTATTTCTGCTAACCAAGAGCATGCTGATGAATCAAAAGGGTTAGAGCTCGGCGCGATGGACTATATTACTAAGCCATTCAGTGCTTCTATTGTAAGAGTGCGAGTACGAAATCAATTATTGATAAAACAAAAAAATGATTTACTTGAAATGTTAGCGTCCATTGATGGATTAACTGAAATACCCAATCGACGCTACCTTGATGAAAATTTGTCTCGAGAGTGGCGAAGAAGTAAACGAGGCGGCTCGGTGCTATCTGTACTGTTAATGGATATAGATTATTTTAAGCGATACAACGATACATACGGCCACAGAGCCGGTGATGAATGTTTAAAAAAGGTTGCCCAATCTCTTTTATCACAATGCAAACGTGGTAGTGATTTTATTGCCCGCTATGGTGGAGAAGAGTTTGCTGCTATTTTACCTGATGTATCGAAAAAGGAAGCAATTGCGTTTGCAAATAAGCTCAGAAACGCAGTAAACGAACTAAATATAGAGCACAAAACATCTTTAAATGCACACTGCATAACTATCAGTATTGGTGTTGCAACCATGGAAGGTGGCCGCTCAACCTCAGAGCATTCATTATTAGAAGAGGCTGATTTAGGGTTGTATGAAGCAAAAGAGGCAGGCCGTAATAGAGTGGTCGCTCACTAATATTAAAAAAGCGCCAGTAACGTACTGGCGCTTTTTGTGTTTTAGTGGCTAACCATATTTAATGCGCTATCACCAATACCGATTAGTTTATCGTTTTTAAATATCAGTGGCGTACACTCATCTTTAGTCATTTTCCCATCTGAATGAATACTATGAGTCGCATAGAATAAGACTTGATAAACATCATCCCCTTTTTTTAATAACTCGGTAAAGTTAGGGGTTTTAAGCGTTGTTAATACCGACTGATAACTACTATCCATTTTTAGCTCTGAAATAGCTTCGCGATTATTTTTATGTTTTGTTTGCCAGCTCGTTGAGTCATTACCTGCCCAGTGTGTTTCTGCTTCGCCATCAGAAACGGCAATAACACAACCCGTTAAAAAAGGAGTAATAAGTGCAGCTGCTAGTAGAGATTTATTCATTTTTATATGTACCTTAATCGTTTTTGCTTAATTATTAATGATAGTAAGGCAAAGTATACGCCAAGTTTAAATTTATTTATAATCAATTACTTATGTTTTTCTAGTTGTTTTTTAATTTTAAAAAATAGAAAAATTAGCAAAAAAAACCATTTTTTAGTTTATTTAACCTAAGCGCTGATTAAGTTATTTACTATTCAGAGCTCAGGTTACTTGGCTAAGACAAGTGCTAAACTAAGCGGCTACGAGATTCTCCTTGCTTGAACGCTTTTATATTTAAACTTACTTCTTTGACTAATCGTACGATTGACTCAGTGCTTGCCCACGCAATATGGGGTGTGAGTAATAGGTTGTCCCCTTTATAATTGGCTAGCGGATTTGAATGTTCTGCGGGCTCTTTCGTTAATACATCGACCCCTGCGCCAGCAATAATGTTTTGCTCAAGTGCCGTTGTTAAATCGGCTTCATTAATTATACCGCCACGTGCTGTGTTAATAATAAGGCAGTTGGGCTTCATCATATTAAATTCGTTGAGCGTGATTAGGTCTCGGGTATCGTCTGTTAGTGGGCAATGAACACTAATTATATCGGCTGTTTTAATAGCTTCATCAAAAGGCGTTCGGCCATCACGACATGCTGCGCCTTTGCGCTCAGACATAACTACATTAGCACCAAATGCGTCAGCTACTTTTGCAACGGCTTGCCCTAGCGTGCCGCCGCCGATAATGGTGAGTGTTTTACCTTGTAAATCATTAAAGCTGTAATCAAGACGACAAAACATCTCACTTTTTTGCCATGCTCCTTGTTGGCAATCAGCTTGATAACGATGAGTATTTCCAAGTAGGTTTGTTATTAAAGAAAAGGTGTGTTGAACAACTGAAGGTGTAGAGTAACCAGCAACATTTGTCACTGCGATGCCAAGCTCTTTAGCGGCTTCTAAATCGACATTATTAGTGCCCGTGGCGCTTACACATATTAGTTTTAGATTTTTTAGCCGGCTAATTGTTTCGCGATTTAACACCACTTTATTAGTAATTAAAACGTCAGCTTCTTTGCTGTGCTCAATAACTTGCTCTGGACTGGTAAGGTCATAGGTCGTAAGGCTTCCCAACTGCTCTATGCAGGCAAGAGATGTATTTGCTAATGTGGCGTTATCGAGAACGGTAATTTTCATGATGTATCCTAATTAAGTAAAATAATTTTAATACTTGACCTTGGTGTGTACTCTAAGGTTTATAGTTGGCATCAGTTGAGAATACACTCATTGGAGAAACAAATGAAAATAGGTGAGTTTGCAAATCAGTTAGGTGTCTCAACAGATACCCTAAGATACTATGAAAAACATAATTTGTTAACGCCATTAACTCGAACAGAAGCCGGTTATCGTGATTATGGTGAGGCATCACTGAAGCAAATGAAGTTTATTTTACGTGCTAAAAATGTTGGTTTTAGCTTGTTAGAGATCAAAGAGTTACTGCAAATAAAATTTAAAAAGCACCAGCATTCGTGCCATGAAGTGAAAGATTTAACGATACAAAAGCGTGATCTAGTTGCAGAGCGCATTGCTGAGCTAACACGTTTTCATCAATCGCTATCGGTACTTGCTGATAAGTGCTGTGGCGGACAAGAGCCCGCTGATAACTGTTCAATATTAACAACCTTGGAGGACATCGATGGACTTACTTAATAATTTTTGGCAGTTGTTTTTAGTATCTGCCCCTTGGTTAATGCTGGGTTTGTTGATTGCTGGGTTATTAAATGTGTATTTACCGGCCAATTTTTTAAATAAACATTTGGGTAAAGAAGGCTTTTTGACCACAGTGAAAGCGGCTTTAATTGGAGCACCGATGCCGTTGTGTTCATGTGGTGTTATACCTGCTGCAATAGGCTTAAGACGCGCAGGAGCTTCAAAAAGTGCGACTACAGCGTTTTTAGTATCGACGCCTGAAACGGGGGTTGATTCTGTGTCTGTGTCGTATGCGTTATTAGGTCCGTTTATGGCTATTATTCGTCCCATAGCTGCGATTTGCAGTGCTATTGTTGCAGGTGTGTTAGTGGGGCGAGATACTGATAGGCAGCAGACAAAGCCAACGGCAGATGCGCAAACAAAAATCAGTTGCTGTGCGTCTAAAACGGCGGAGCCAGAAGTCAAAACCAGTTGCTGTGATAAACCAAACAAGGCATTGCAAAGTCAATCGCAGAAGATACGACGAGCGATAAGTTTTAGCTGCAATAAACTACTATCAGATACCATGGTCTGGTTAATGATTGGTTTATTCTTTGCCGCATTGGTACAAACTTATGTTCCAGAATCATTTTTAACACAGTGGGGCAGTGGGATTCTGGCTATGCTGGTGGTGATTTTGATCAGTATACCCATGTATATTTGTGCCACTGCATCTACGCCTATTGCTGCAGGCTTGTTATTGAGTGGAGTATCGCCGGGAGCGGTGTTAGTGTTTATGCTCGCAGGGCCGGCAACAAATATTGCTACGTTAGGTGTGGTTGCTAATGAGCTTGGTAAGCGTGCTGTATTCGCCTATCTCACAGGGGTTATTGGGGTTGCGTTGATTTTTGGTTTTTTAACGGATTATTTAGTAATGGAGTTTGGTTTCGTTGTTTCCCCCCTACTAGGTGAAGAGCATCAAGTATTACCCCATTGGCTAAGCTTTGTTTGTGGTGTAATTTTAATCGCACTTATTCTGCGTTTGCTTGTCATAGCACTACAGGCAAAGCGAAAGGTAACTGGTAAGAGCATTTCTTAATTTATTGTTATATAAGTACTTTTAAGCTTGCTTATTAGTGTGTATTAAATTGCAATAGTCTGACTTAGTTCGCATTTTAGTTTGCCTGAGTTATACTCGAACCAATAATGCAAACGGCACGTATTTTACGTGCCGTTTTTTAACTTTATAGATGCAGTAATGAGTGAATTAGAAGACAAGTACGCAGACATAAGACCTTACAACGACGATGAGGTTAACGCATCGCTAGCGCGTTTAATGAGTGATGATGCATTTATAGATGTCATTGCTAAGTATAACTTACCGCGCTTTCTATCAGCAGTGCCATTTATTGCCCGCCCATTGGTAAGAAGCCAACTACGCAAAAAGTGGGGAAAAGTAACAAACGTTGAAGATGTTCAAAATGAAGTTGCTAAATATTTAGATAAACTTATAAAACGCACAACCTCAAAAGTTACCTTTTCAGGTTTAGACAAGCTAGATCCTAACCAAGCTTACTTATTTGTTTCTAACCACCGCGATATAGTGCTTGATCCTGCACTTGTAAACTGGGGGCTATATCAACATAAAATGAAAACGGTGCGTATTGCAATTGGTGACAACTTACTGCAAATACCTTACATAACAGAACTAATGCGTTTAAATAAAAGCTTTATTGTTAAACGCTCTGCTAAAGCACCTAAAGAAATGTTAAAAGCGCTTACTCAATTATCATCGTATATTTATGACTCTTTAATGGGTGGCCACTCTATCTGGATTGCACAAAAAGAAGGTCGAGCAAAAGACGGGTTCGATCAAACCGATCCGGCACTATTAAAAATGCTACAACTCAATGGCCGAAAACAAAAAAAAGAATTTGGTGAATATATTAAAGAGTTGAAAGTAGTCCCCGTGTCTATTTCTTATCAATACGAACCTTGTGCTATAGCAAAAGCTAAAGAGCTTTATCATAAGCAACAACATGGTGAATATATCAAGTCGGCGGGTGAAGATATTTTAAGTATTGTTGAGGGCTTTAGTACGGCAAAAGGTCATGTTCACCTTGCTTTTGGACTACCTATTGAATCTCAATGTGATAGCGCTGAAGAGTTAGCCACTACAATTGATCAACAAATAGTGGATTCGTTTTACTTACACCCAGGCAATTACATTGCAGGTGGCTGTAAAGAATCGGTAATTAACTCTCCAGATACAGCAACATTTGAACAACGAATGTCACAAGTGCCTGAAGAGCTTAAGCCACTTGTATTAGCGATGTACGCCAAACCATTTCATCGCAAAGCACAAATAAATACGAGACCCTAACTTTATTAGCGTTAAATAAATTGTGTATAAAGTAGCAATAATATTGCTACTTTTTTTTTGTTTAAAAATAACGCTATACTAAATACAAGACCATAATTGAGCGGCGAATACGATGCAACAAATTGAAATATTTGATATTCCAAGTCCTTGTAAAAGTATTTGCTTAGTTAACAATAGGGGGTACTGCAAAGGATGCTACCGCAGCCGTGATGAACGGTTTATGTGGAATTCGCTCACTAACGCGCAAAAAAAGAAAGTCATCAGTTTGTGCCAACAGCGTTATAAGCGTTATTTACTCAAAAAACAGCAAGCACACGGTGGTGATAGCGCAATATATCAGCAGGGCTTTGATTTTTAATCATACATATTATATTTGGCTTTGAGCGCATAAACGGTGCCATTATTGTGAAGTTTATTTAAGGCTGTTTTTAACCCGTCAATTAAGTGCGCATGTCGTTTATTTAAGTAGTGGTAAACAGGCGTTACACGTAACACTTCTTTTTGATAGCAAAGAGCATGTTGATTTATTGGCTGGTTGTCTGATGCAAAATCAAGTAACAATATGCCTTTCACTTTTCCTTGGGTAAGTAAGTTTAGCTGTGTGCTTAAATTTTTTACTTCAATAACGTTGCCATCAAAATGCGTATTTTTTATATATTGAGCTTGTATTGGGCAATTAGCTAAAATAGCAATATTATCAAGCCGCTCTAATATGCTTTGTTGGCAATTTTTATAAAGCAGCAACTTAAATTTGAATAATTCGAAGTCTACGCGCAGTAGATTTGGAAAATCAATTTCTATGCTGCTGTCTCGGCCAAGTTGTCCATCAAGCACCCCATTATTGGCAGCTCGTAATGCATTTTGGGGGCTAAAATCGATAAGGTGAATATCGTAGCCTATTTCTTTATAGGCAAGACTAAGGAGCTCTAATACATAATTTGCCTGCGGGACGTTATCGGGGCGATTAAATGTCAGCGTATTTTGGTTGCTATAACTGGCTGCGCTAAATATTAAACTAATTAATAGAAACAACATACTACAGCGTCTTTGCATTATCATTTCCAATTACAGCTGAGATAAATAAATAAGACGCGTATAATAGCAATATGCTTGGTTTTTGCCCAGCAATTCAAGGGCCGTTCTTGAAACTGTAACAATTCAAATAATGAGGAAAACCTGTGAGTTTTAACTTGTGTTTATTACCGCGTGAAGAAAAATATCAAATACAGCTCGATTACGAGGCTTCATTTTGGGCCTATCAAATTAAACGCAATAAAAAAACGCGTGAGCAAGTTTATAACACAATCCATAGTCGCCCCGTTGCGGAGCAAATGGTGTTAAAGCAAAAGTTTGAGCAATATTTAGCATTAATGCTTAGTTAAAAATGTATACCACCCAATTATTAGACACAGTAAAAACACCCTTGGTGAATAAATTTTACAAAGTCCATGGAGTTAGCGGGCGTGCTAATAAGCAAGATCAAGTGTGGGTTATTTATTTAGGCATACACATAGTGGCCGCTTGTAGGCTACAAAATAAAACCACATTTTTGTTTTTATCTACGGTTTATGTTGCGCCAGAACATCGTTCAAAAGGGGTGGCAAAACAATTAATAACCGATCTTTTAACGCATCAGCACATGCATGTTTATACCTTTGCATTTAAAAACATTGCCGATTTATACCGCAGTATTGGTTTTAACCAAGTGTTAACATATACTCCTGAAATACACGTACTTTTTGATATGTATAAGCACCGAAACATTGTCGCACTAGAGTACCCATAAAATAAAAAACGATATGGAATGACCATGAGTAAGGGCGTTAATTGGATTTTAAGTTGCTTAGTAGTTTTAATAACTATTTTTAGTTACCAGGCTGGTGCACAAGTAAAGCGTTTATCTCCTAGTGAAGGTTTATCTCAAAGTTACGTTAACACCATACTAATCGATAATAATGGTTATTTATGGCTTTCTACTGAAGGTGGTTTAAATCGTTATGATGGCTATCAAGTAACGCCTATTAATGGCCCTAATGGTGAGCTTGAAGAAGCAATAATTGATCGTATATACCAAGACTTAGATGGATATATATGGATTGCCTCATTACTTGAGGGGCTTTTTAGATACGACCCGACTACTGACACTTACAAGCAGTTTTTAGATCCCCCCAGTAATGAAGAACAAATTTTTAATCAATCAGTTTTTAGTATGGTGGCTGCAGACTCAGATTCTTTGTGGATTGGACGAGGGCGAGACTTTGCAAGACTTGATGTACAAACTGGGGTTATTGAGTCTATTTTTGAGCTACCCAGTGAATTTAAAAACACCTTAGTAAGAAGTTTATTTCATTACAATGGCTATATTTTTATAGCGACCACTCATGGCGCCTATGTTTATGATATTGCAAATAATTTAACCCGTCCACTGCAGCATTTAAAGGGCGAAGCTGATCATATTTATCAAAACAACGTGAAGTCGTTTGCGTTGGGAGAAAATGGCCAGTTATTAGTGGGGGCCGTAAAGGGGATGTATCAGGTTGATATTAGCGATTTGCCAAGCATGTTTGAGCGTCCTGATATTGCCTTTAAAAATAAGGTATTACTGGCCGACCTTAATGTGTGGAAGATAGATTACAACCAAGGTGAAATAGATCTAGCTACAGATAAAGGGCTATTTAAATTTGATTTAAATACCGGTGAATTGATAAAAAACACACGAATTACACAGAGTAAGTATACCCTAGCCGATACCAGTATTATTGATATGGCTAAAGATAAGACAGGGGGGGTATGGGTTGCTACAAAAAGTGATGGTGCTTTTTATCTATCTAAAGATACATACCATTTTAATAATGTTGATGGCAGTTTATTAGGAGGAGACGGTTTATCCCACCATTCGATATGGGGAATAACCGAGTTTAACGAAAAGCTTTGGCTTGCGACAAATAATGGATTAACTGAAGTTGATTTAAAAACGAATACCAGCAAGGTTTACTTAAAAGATTACAAGGCTGACCTATACACCAGCGATTTTAGTATTTGGCAAATAATGCCATATAACAATAAGCTCTGGCTGAATACAAACCGAGGTTTACTCATTTTTGACCCAAATACTTATCAAGTGAGTGAGCCAAAAACAAAAAATAAAGCAAACCAAGATCATATAACTGGCTGGGTACATGGCGTTACTCTAATGCCTAACGGCGATTTATACTTTATGCATCGTGATCACGGTGCATTTGTTTACAACATAGATAGTCAAATTGTCACTCGATTGGGGGGCGAATTGGCACAGTTTAACCCGTTTTTAGCGCATGGATTTTTACCTCCTTTACCAAATAAACCCGATTGGCCGCTGTTTTTTAATGCGGGTATTTTATATCAATTAAATCCGACTAACTTAGCGTTAAAGATGATCTATAAAG
The DNA here is from genome assembly GCF_057547735.1 of Pseudoalteromonas sp. NH0006-46. Taxonomy (NCBI): domain Bacteria; kingdom Pseudomonadati; phylum Pseudomonadota; class Gammaproteobacteria; order Alteromonadales; family Pseudoalteromonadaceae; genus Pseudoalteromonas; species Pseudoalteromonas sp. NH0006-46. The sequence continues at coordinate 426,982 of NZ_BAAJML010000002.1, forward strand.
TACCTAAGCAGCATGAGAATGTTGCGATAAGTGTGCTTTCATACGTGATAGATAATAATGATGTTTTATGGATCTCATTGTCTAACTTTGGCTTGATAGGTATTGACTCATCAACCTACGAGCACGTGCATACTATTGATCTAGATAAAAACAAACTAGGGACATTACTTTATAGCATGGTGCTTGACGATGATGGCATGATTTGGATGAGCAGTCATAAAGGGATATGGCGTTTAAATCCTGTAACACGCCATTTTCAGCAGTTTAGTACAGCAGAAGGGCTTTTATCTGCTGAGTTTAATAGCTCTGCAATGGCTAAGCTTAAAGACGGACGAATTGTATATGGCGGTTTAAAAGGGTTAACGTATTTTCATCCAATGGAAAACCAAAGTTACCAACCACTAATAGAGCATGTAAATATTACACGAGTAAATTTAATGTCGCGAGAATTATCCCGCGATTTAAAACAGCCCCTCAATGAAATAATATTAAACCACGATGATATTGGTCTTGAAGTGGCTTTTTCAGCAATGGCTTTTAGCAATCAAGAACGCATTATTTACGAGTATCAACTCGATAACGGGCAAAAAACCTATGCGCGTAACAATAACCGGGTCCTTTTTCCTAAGTTAAACCCGGGTAACTATACATTAAAAGTATGGGCAAAAGACCCGTTAACGGGAAGCTATACCAAGCCTGCAACATTAAAAATAAAGGTTAAATATCCCCTTTGGCGCGCTCCTTATTTTATGGTGCTGTATGCCGCGTTATTTTTATTTTTTATTGCAATGTGGGTAAGGCGACGTAATAAAATTCAACGTATTTTGTTAGCCGCTCATAAAGAAAGTAAAGAGAGTGAGTCGCGCTTAAAACTCGCATTAGAGGGCAGTGAGTCGGGTGTATGGGATTGGCAGTCAAGTAATCCAAGTATTTACCAGCCTCGCTTAAGTAATGAGCTTGGTTACAATAACGATACTGTTAACCTGGATGAATATTTAGCTAAAATACATCCTCAAGATAAGCAATTATTTCGTTTAGAGTGGCTAGAGTTTTTATCTACCGATAAGGGCTACTTTAACTGCACATACCGTGTGCGTCATGCCAAAGGCTATTGGCGTTGGTATAAAGACTTTGGCAAAGTGGTTGAGTGGGATGAAAGAACGCCCCAAAAAGTAGCGGGTACATACACTAATATGACCCGTGAGATGGTTTACGAAGAACATGCTCGCTTATTTACCGCTGCGTTTGAGCAAACCCGTGATTGGGTATTTATTCTCGATAAAAACTTTAATGTACGTGCCTCTAATAAGTCGTTACAAACGGCGTTTAACTTTGCTGCAGAGCCCACCTCAAGCCGAACGCTACACTTGGGGATGTCGCCAAAAAATCGTGTTGATTACTTACGTATTATGAAAAAGCTCTCGGAGGGAGAGCATTTTTCCTGCGAAGACACTGTGTGTCTTCATAACGGCGAAACGCGTCATGTGTTAGTAAAAATAAGCGCGGTCGCCGATACAGAGCAACGTTTAAGTAGTTACGTGATAATTTTAACTGATATACACGCACAAAAATTGGCCGAAAGTGAATTACACCAATTAACTAATTTTGATGTTTTAACGGGACTACCTAATCGTACTCTGTTTAATGATCGTGTTGAACATGCTCTTGAGCAAGCTCAAAAGCACCTATGCAAAGTTGCTTTATTACATATTAATATTAAGCGTTTTAAATATTTTAATGATTCACTTGGGCATGAGGCCGCCGATGAACTTATTAAAAAAGTAGCCGAGCGATTAAAGTGTTCATTGCGTTCCTCAGACAGTATCGCACGGTTTGGAGGAGATGAATTTGTTGTGCTTGTTGAAGATATTCAACAAATTGAAGAAGTGCTTCTTATTTGCACAAAGCTAATGGATTGCGTGAACCAAAACATCAGCATTAACGAGCAAGTGGTAAATATTAATTTAAGCATTGGTGTTGCTATTTCTCCCGATGATGCAACGCAAAGTAGTGCGTTGTTGAAGGCCGCTAATATTGCGCTTTACCATGCCAAGGGAGCGCTTGAGAGTAATTATCAATTTTATAAACAAGAAATGAATAAGCATGTTCAAAAAGCGCTTCACTTAGAATCGCAGCTGACAAAAGCTTATCAACAGCATGAGTTTTGTAATTACTATCAACCTATTATAAATGCCCAAACTTATACAACAGAGGGCTTTGAGGTTTTACTACGTTGGCCTGAAAATAAGCTTATTGAAACGCAGGAGTTTTCTCTTGCGGCTGAAGGTGTTGGGTTAATAACTAAAATAATGCTGCAAACATTTGCAAGAGCATTAACAGAGCTTAATAAATGGCGAAAAGTATCGCCCGAGTTGTATTTATCAATTAACTTATCGGCTTTAGATTTTGAGTTTATAGAGCTCGTGCCAGAGATAAAAAAAGCACTTATTAATGCTAATGTGCCATCGGAGGCAATTGTATTTGAAATAACCGAATCTATTTTAATGCGCGACTCGAGCCTTGCACTGCAAAGTATGAAAAAGTTAAAAGAGCTAGGCTGTAAGCTGTATATGGACGACTTTGGGACTGGTTATGCATCGCTTACTTATTTAAAGCGTTTTCCTATTGATGTCCTTAAAATTGACCGAAGCTTTGTTCAAGACATAGGTATTGACTCTGATGATGAGGCCATTATTGAATCAACACTCACACTGGCGCATAGTTTAGGAAAAGAGTGCGTAGCGGAAGGTGTTGAAAGTAAGCAGCAACTTACATTTTTAAGCGCGTTAGGGTGTAAACATTTTCAAGGTTATTTGTTTAGTAAGCCGGTGCCTAGTTTAGATGTTCCTGCGCTTATAACACGTGACTGGCAAGGTACTTTTAGCGAGAGCTAAAAAACATTAAACCTCATAAACCCAGGTATAGGCGCTTTGCGCCTTGCCTGAGCGTTGTATTATTTTGTGTTGAGTACCATGTTAATACTGCCTTCTTCAAAATCGCGGCTAACTTTAAAGCCCAACTTACGGGCGAGTTCAATCATCCCTGTGTTTTCTGGTAATGTTATGCCCTCAATCCATTCAATGCCTTGGCGTTTACAGTGATTAATTGCTGCGTTCATTAATATTCGTCCAAGGCCCAGACCTTGGCAATCAGAACGTACAACAATAGCAAATTCTGCGTGTATATTATCAGGGTCCATAATTACACGCGAAACCCCTAAGGTACGTGTTTTTCCCTCTGAGCGTTGGCAAACAATAAATGCCATTTCGCGGTCGTAATCAATTTGAGTCATTTTTGCGAGTTGGTCATGATTAAACTGAGGTAACTCACCAAAAAAGCGTTTGTAACGATCTTCTTTATTAAGTGATTGATCAAATGCCTTATGGGCCTGTTCATCTTCAGGTTTAATAGGCCTTAGCGTTGCTTGGGTATTATTTTTAAGGGTCACTATTTCAACAAGTTCAATTGGGTAAGGGCGAATACACAAGCGTTTACGGTTACTTTTTGACTGGTATTTATTTAGGGTTATGGTGGCATCAAGCACTAAAAACTGCCCATTACTAGCAAGAATAGGATTAAGTTCCATTGCGCTGATATCGGATTGATCGATAACCAGTTGCGAAATCCGTGTGAGCAACGCGCATAAACGATATTTGTCGACCTTTTCGGGCAAAATGCGATCTTTAAGCACGCCTTTATCGTGAGCTGCGGCAATTAAATACTTAGCTAGGTTCATGTTAAGGGGAGGGAGAGCTACTGCTGCTTGAGCGTATTCAAGCCCGGTACCTGCTTCGCCAAGTAAAATAACGGGGCCAAAATTAGGCTCTGTTTTAATGGCAATACGCAATTCATTAGCACCTGCACGAGGGGCCATTTTTTGTAAGGAAAACCCATCAATCGTCGCATCTGGGTAAGTATTTTTAATACGAATCAGCATCGCAAAAGCCGTTTGTTCAACTTCACTTGCATCATTTAGGTTTAATACCACGCCACCGACTTCAGACTTTGAAGCAATACTTGGGCTTATGAGCTTAAGTGCGACCGGAAAGCCAAGTTCAATGGCTTGCTCTTTAGCTTCGGTTGGGGTGTAAGCTACTTTAGTTTCAATGCATTCAACACCGTAGTGGCTTAATATCTGGCTTGCACTGTGAGTGGGTAAATAGGTTTGCTCCTCGTCTAAAAATTCAGAGATTAATGCTGTAGCGGCGGCTTTATTTATTTTTGCATCGTCGGTGTTTGACTCAGGTGTTTGCGTTAAATGCTTTTGGTTTCGACGATATGTTACTAAGTGCATAAAGGCGCCAACGGCCCCTTCAGGTGTTCGATAAGTAGGGATTGCATTGTTAGCGCATATTTTTCTGGCTGCAAAAGAGGCGTCTTCTCCCATAAAGTTGGTAAACACATAAGGACGAGCCATTTTTGGCAACGTTTGCAGCGCTTGAACAATAACATCGGCATAGTCTTCACTTGGCGCCAGTGCCGATGGTGTATGTATTATTAGTAAGTTCTTCACTTCTTTTGCATGCAATAATATTTCTAATGCTTGTTTGTAACGCGCTGGTGCTGAGTCACCAAAAATATCAATTGGGTTAGAGGTTGTTTCTGAGCGGGGGATAACGTGATTAAGCGCACTGCGTGTTTCGCTACTAAGCGCCGCTAACTTTCCAGAACGTTGAATTAGCTCATCAACCGCCATAACACCCGGCCCCCCACCATTTGTTAAAATAGTAAGCTGTTCAACTTGTAATAATTTTGGGTGCATTGCTAGTGTTTGTGTTGCTGCAAATAGCTCGCGTAGGTCGTTAACGCGCAGCATACCCGCACGTTGAAAGAGCGCATCGTATACGGCATCAGAGCTTTGTTTTCCACCGCTATGGATCTCTGCCGCAAGAGCGCCAGCATTTGTTTTTCCTGTTTTTATGGCAATAACGGGTTTACTAAATGCAGCCGCTCTTGCTGCAGAAATAAAGCCACGAATATCTTCAATGTTATCAATATAAAGCAAAATGGCTTTAGTTTTTGCATCACGCCCTAAAAAGTCGAGCAGCTCGTCAAAATCTATATCTAAACACCCACCCACAGAAACAAAGTACGAAAAGCCAATATCTTTATTTTTAGCCCAATCTAATATGGTTGAACATACCGCTGCAGATTGCGATACAAATGCAATTTTACCCGGGCTTGCCACTGTATGAGAAAAGCTGGCATTTAAACCAATATGGGGAATTAATAGCCCTAAGCTATTAGGGCCTAACAAAGTGACGTTATGTGTTTGAGCGCATGTTTTTAGCGTATTTTTTTGATCATTCGTTAAGCCATCGGCAATAATAATAGCGCTTTTACAGCCAAGCTCGCCAAGTTGGCTAATGATGTCTAACAGAGTATTTTTATTGGTACAAATAACGGCAAGGTCAGGCACTTTAGGTAACTCAGTAATACATGAGTATGCAAGCACGCCATGAACAGCACTATAGCTTGGCGTTACGGGCATGATCGGCCCTTTAAAACCGCCTTGTAACAAATTACGCATAACGACAAAACCGGCACGAGAGGCGTTATTTGACGCACCTATTACTGCCACTGAGCTTGGGTTAAAAAACTGACTAATTCGCTTTAGGCTCATTGCGTTTCCTTAGCTTTAAAATTTTGCGTTATGTATTGTCTCAATGTACTCTGTTTGAGAGGTTATTTCGAGTTTATAGATGCGTATTATTGATATCAACCAAGGAGTGTTCTGTGATTAAAACACCTGGTTTTCACACTGTGCTGGCGGCTATTTTTTTAAGCCTAGGCTTAATTAGCTTAGGGTTTATTTTAAAAAGTGCAGCACTCAATGTAAAAGAAATGGAGCGCACCGTACAAGTTAAAGGGCTAGCAGAGCAAGAGGTAATTGCCGATACTGTTATATGGCCTTTGCAATTTAGCGATGCAGATAACGACCTTGAAAGGTTGGTGAATAGGGTTGAGAAAAAAAACGCCGCCGTGATCGCATTTTTAAAACTGCATGGTTTTGATGACGCTGAAATATCACTTGGTAGCCAATCGATTGTCGATAAACAGGCGCGCGAGTACGGCAATGAAAACCAGCAATTTAGGTACATTGTTCGTTCAAATATGACCGTGTATTCTAGCGCTGTAGACAAGGTACAAAATGCACTGAGCAAAGTAAGCCAATTAGCTAAACAAAATATTGCCATAGTGCAAGATAGTTACGAAACACGTGTTGAGTATATTTTCACAGGCCTAAACGATGTAAAACCGGCCATGGTGCAACAAGCAACTGAAAAAGCGCGCGAAGTGGCTAACAAGTTTGCAAGAGATTCCAATTCAAAATTAGGCAAAATAAAAACAGCTCGCCAAGGGCAGTTTAGTATTACTAACCGCGATTCAAATACACCACAAATAAAAAACGTAAGAGTAGTAACCACTGTTGAGTACTACTTAAACGACTAAGGGCTATTTAATATTCGAGATTAAATTTACAGCGGTGTAGTTAGTATCTATGTAGGGAATAACCTATCAGGGTGAGTTATTTCTCATAAATAATTAATAACGAGTATAGTCAAAAGTATACGCTGAAAAGAGGGCCGTTAGGAGGGGGCATTAAGCTCACTAGGTTATAAATCTCGTTCCCCGGAAAGTAGCCCTTAGCGTGGGCTACTTTTAATCCACCAAGGTTACCACGACCTAAACCGCTTTAACTAAATGTGCAACTTGTGCGGTTGAGCGTTGCAGGTATGCAGCACTAAGTAAAATACTGGTTTCGTTAAGGCTCATGCCTTTTAATATATTTGCCAGCTGCTGTTTAGCTGTTGGGTTTTGTTTTTGTTCTATCTCCATCAGAGCTAACAGCGCTGAAAATTCATGCTTAACCGGTGTGTTTGGTTTATTTGCATACGCAATATAACAAGCAACAGGTGTTAGGCCTCGAGCATTGGGTTGAGCAAGCGCTTTTACTAGGTCCTCGTTAGACTCAAATAACATTAATGAGCGTACATAATTAAACGCCAGCTTTTGGGCATTAGCGTGTTTAAATACAGTGTGTAACACGTTATTACCTTGGGTGTCTTGTGCTAAAAAGCCCTGGCTTTCCTTAAGCGCAGGCGTAAAAAACGTCAAGGCATCTGTGGTTGTTAACTGATTGATAAAAGGTGCAGGTGGCGTATTGGTTGTTAAAATACGTGTTGCTACATTTTGCATAAAGTCGTACTTAATACTCATACGTAAAGCGCTTTCGTAAAGATGATTAAGCTGCTGTGTTTGTTGGGCTGGACTTAACTGCTTAAAATCATTATCTAGCTCATCTAACTGATGCTTTGAAATGCGTGCGTTAAGTAATTGTATGCATAACTCCATAATTTTACGCCTCTAAATACCTTTTTGTTTAGCTTAACCTATTATTGCGAATAGGTATAAGGTACAAAATACAAAAAAGGCCGCATAAGCGACCTTTTAGTTAACTCTATGAATGAGTGTTAAGCTTTTTTGCTTGCTACCCATTCATTTACAAAGTTCTCTAGTACGTTTAGTGGTACCGGGCCATTTTTAAGCACTACATCGTGAAATTGACGAATATCAAACTTGTCGCCAAGTTGCTTTTTAGCGTCTTCACGTAGCTCTAAAATTTTCAACATACCTACTTTGTAAGCGGTTGCTTGCGAAGGCATTACAATGTGACGCTCAACCATTTTAACACCGTCAGATGTGGCATTAGGCGTGTTATTTACGTAGTAATCAATCCCTTCTTGACGAGTCCACTTCATTGCGTGAATACCGGTATCAACTACTAAACGACACGCGCGCCATAACTCCATAGAAAGGCGGCCAAAATCTGAATATGGGTCTGAGTACATACCCATTTCTTTAGGTACAAGTTCAGAGTATAAACCCCAACCTTCAATGTAGGCTGTGTAGCCACCAAATTTACGGAACTTAGGCACGCCTTCAAGCTCTTGCGAAATAGCTATTTGCATGTGGTGACCCGGAATACCTTCATGGTAAGCCAATGCTTCCATTTGGTACGTTGGCATCGCTTCCATATCATAAAGGTTTGCGTAGTAAATGCCTGGGCGTGAACCATCTGGCGCCGGCTGTTGGTAAAATGCTTTACCTGCCGCTTTTTCACGGAAGGCTTCAACTGCTTTTACTTTAAGATCGGCTTTTGGCTTAACAATAAATAGCTCATCAAGACGCACTTTCATTGTGTCGATCATGGCTGTTGCTTCGTCAAGGTAGCGTTGTTTACCCTCAGCTGTATTTGGGTAGTAAAATTGCTTATCAGTTTTCATAAACTGCATAAACGCTTTTAGGTCGCCTTTAAAGCCTACTTTATCTTTAATTTCACGCATTTCGTCATGTATACGGCTTACTTCTGATAGGCCAATAGCATGAATTTCTTTTGCAGTTAAATCAGTGGTGGTTGTACGTTTAAGTGCATTATTGTAAAAGGTATTACCCTCAGGTAATTTCCATGCGCCATCACGGTCATCTGCACGCTTTTCAAGTTGTGCTAGGTAGTTAATAAGCTTTGAGTAAGCTGGTTTAACTGCCGATTTTAACGCGTCAGTTGCTTCGTTAATAAGTGCATCTTTTTCATCTTGGCTGATTTCAAGTGCGGTTACTTTGCGTTTAAAGTCTGCTAAAAGTGTTGAGTCGTCACCTTTTTCAAACGGTGCACCTTGAATAATGTTTTTGCTTGAATCAATAACATGTGGAAACACAAATTTAGGCGCAATAATGCCTTTATCTGCACGTGTTTCTAAGTCAGTTACTAACTGGTCAAATACCGTAGGCACGCCATTTAAACGCGAAATGTAGTCTTTTGCTTCTTTAACGTTACTAATTGAATGTTGGTTTATTAAAAATGCAGGCACCATAGAGTGCGTACCAAACATTTGGTTTACCGGGTAGTTGTGGTAACGCCATTTAAAGTCAGCAATTGAGCTTTCTAGGTCTTGTTTTTTTAAGTCGTAGCTTACTTTTGTTGCATCGTCTAGCAGGTCGCGATTAATTGTGTTTAGGGCAACTAAATCGGCTTTAGTTTCAGCTAGGTCTTTGAGTTTTTGCTCTTCGCTGCCGTCATCCCACTTATCGTAATCTTTTTTAATACCCATGTAAGTTTGGTAAACCGGGCTGCTCATGACATCACGGTTAAAGGTATCTTCAAAAAACGCATTGGCTTTGTCAATTTCGCTTTGCACAGGTTGCGCTTGTACAATTGGAGTGGTTACAGATTGTTGTGGTGCTTGTTGGCAACCAGCAAGGAGTGCAACACTCACAGCTGCTGCAATAAAGGTAAGTTTACGCATTGTTTTCCCTTTTGTTGTTAGAAACCCATTAGGGTATTTTAATTTTTCATGTATTCGCTTTACATGACGTATAACGCCCAATGCATTATACGAACAATTCTAGCAGGTCATTTAAAAAGCGATGCCCTTTAAGGCTCACTTGCCAGTGACCGTCTTTTTCTATTAATAAACCGGTGTTTATGGCTTTATTTAAAGCTGCTTGTTGGCTTTGTAATGGCTGATTAGTCAGCGTACTGTAGTCTTCAATCGGGCATGGTTCGACAAGGCGAAAGCGATTCATAAAAAACTCAAAGGCCAAATCGTCTTGTTCAACGTGCCAACTTTTATACAAATAAGGTTTTACCATATCCATGTAGCCACGGGGATGTTTGACCTTTTCAGTTCGGGTAATTATGCCAGTTTTTGCATTGGTGACCTTACCATGAGCACCACAGCCAATCCCTAGATAATCGCCAAACCGCCAATAATTTAAGTTATGTTGGCATTGATAGCCCGGTTTTGCATACCCTGAAATTTCGTATTGTATATAACCAGCCTTTGCAAGTAAGGCTTGGCCTTGCTCTTGAATATTCCACAGAGTTTCATCTTGAGGCAGTGTTGGCGGTTTAGATGCAAACTGAGTATTAGGTTCAATAGTGAGTTGGTACCACGAAATATGTGGGGGATCGAGCGCAATAATTTGCTTTAAATCACTTAATGCATCATCTAGGGTTTGCCCTGGTAAGCCGTGCATTAAATCAAGATTAAAACTATTTAAACCAGCCTCTTTGGCTTGCTCTGCTGCATGAGTTGCTTCGTTAGCACCATGAATGCGGCCCAGCGCTTTTAGCTTATCGTTTTGCAGGCTTTGTACGCCAATTGAAATGCGGTTTATACCCGCTTTTACGTACTCTTTAAAGCGGCCTGTTTCTACTGTACCTGGGTTTGCTTCGAGGGTTATTTCACAGTTATCGGCGAGGCCTATAAGGCTATCTACTTCGCTTAGTAAGCGTGTGTAAGCATCACCAGTTAATAAACTTGGCGTACCGCCACCAATAAATATACTGTGAATTTTGCGCCCTTGCACTAAGTGTAAGTCGGCTTTTAAATCGTCTATTAAATGCTGAACATATTCGGCTTCTGGTATGTCACCTTTTTGTCCATGGCTATTAAAATCGCAATAGGGGCACTTTTGCACACACCAAGGTACGTGCACATATAAACTTAAAGGAGGAAGAGTCACAGGCCGCCTTTTAATTTTAGCTCATTTAGCAAAGCCTGCAATGCTTGACCGCGGTGGCTCACTGCATTTTTTTGTGCTTTTGTAAGCTCGGCGCTTGTACACTCAAGTGACGGAACATAAAAAACGGGGTCGTATCCAAAGCCACCTTCACCATGTTGAGTTTTTGTAATCTTACCTTCCCAACTCGCACTACAGATGAGTGGAGTCGGGTCGTCTGCGTGGCGCATTAATACCAACACACACCAAAAGCGGGCGCTACGCACTGGGTTATTGGCAAGCTCAGCTAATAGCTTGTCTATGTTATCTTGATCGCTTGCGCCTTGTCCTGCAAAACGAGCAGAGTAAACACCAGGTGCACCATTTAAGCCATCAACTTCTAAGCCGGAATCGTCAGCAATTGCTGGCATACCGGTAATTTTAGCTGCGTGGCGAGCTTTAATAATGGCATTTTCAACAAACGTAGTGCCCGTTTCTGCTACTTCGCCAACGTTAAAATCACTTTGTGGAACTACATTAATATTAAGTGGGCTTAGCATGTTGGCCAGCTCACTTACTTTGCCAGGGTTGCCCGTGGCAAGGACTAAAGTTTTGTTCATAATATTATTTATCTACGTAAAATTTTTGCTGAAATTGCAATGTTTGAAATTGATTATTTTGCTGTATTTCAATTTCAAAGCGCAGTATTTCTTCGTTTGTAAAGTCGACTTGGGCAAGATAATAAACTGACTCACCTTCAATTACTTCTTTAAAGTTTAGCGTTTGTTTATTACCAAGTAGGTTTCTAGCTGTGCCAGATAACGTTGCCTTTTGAGCTGTGTTCTCTGGATTGTTTTTTAACACAGAAATATTAACAATTCCTTTATAGCCACTGCGTTCAAGCCCATATGCTTTGGCGATTTGTGGCTGAATAAAGGTTGATGGAAAGGCAATGTAATGTACTTGCCACGGACCTAATTCTTTATATTGCCCGCCCAATGTTTGTTCGCTGTGTGCGTTAAACGCGAGTGTTAAACAAGCAATAAAACAAAATTTAATTAACCGATTCATTGTTCACTCCAAAAAATATAAAAAAGAGGCCATAAGGCCTCTTTTGCTAAAAACAAAAACTTAGGCTAAAAAGTCCATCAACAGCATTTGTAAAAATTGAATACCAATAATTAATACAAGTACTGATAAATCTAAGCCGCCCATTGGTGGAATAATTTTACGAAGTGGCTTAAGCATTGGCTCAGTAAGTTGATGGAAAACCGCTTCAATAGGGTTATAACCTTGGCTTACCCAGCTTAAAATTGCGCGGATAATTAATACCCAAAATACCAAGTTTAAGCCTTCTTTTAATACGGTAATTAGGGCTTGAATAAACACCGGTTGTGCAGCCCATGCGCCGTAAATTACCAACATTAAAGTACTAATTTTGGCAATAGCTACAATAAATGCCAGCAATAGTGAGGCTAAATCAAGCCCCCCTAACCCGGGTATAATTTTACGCAAAGGGTTAACTGCAAACGACGTTGCTTTAACCACAAATTGGCTCATTGGGTTGTAAAAGTCGGCTTTTGCCCACTGTAGCCAAAAACGCAGCAGTACCACCATCAAAAACAAATCAAACAGGGTACTGATTAAAAATTGCATGGCATTCATAGTGTAACCTTCAATAAAAAGTAGTTTTAAAGTTCTTTTTCCATTTGCATCGCTCGAGCAATGCACGCATCCATGGCATCGCCAACGGTTTTAGTTAAGCCTTCGTCTTTTAAGTGCTCAACTGCGGCATGTGTAGTACCGCCTTTAGATGTTACGTTTGCGCGTAGCTGAGAAATACTAATTTCTGGTTGGCTTAACGCCATTTCGGCAGCGCCAAGTGCTGTTTGTTGTACTAAGCGACGGGCATCTTCATCATTAAAGCCCAGCGCTTTAGCTTTTTCTTCAATGGCTTCCATAAATAAGAAAAAGTAAGCTGGTGATGAACCTGTTACTGCGATGATGTCGTTAATCTTTGCTTCTTGGTCAACCCACACCACAATGCCAGTGCACTCGAATACTTGCTGAACAAATTCATGTTCTTGGTGCGTTTCGCCAGCACCAAATAAGCCAGACACGCCACGCCCTAGTAAAGACGGTGTATTTGGCATGCAACGTACAATTTTTACATCTTGCCCTAACATTTCGCGCAAACGGCTTACTGTTAAACCAGCAGCTACTGAGATAAATAGTTTATCACTGAAGTCGATGCCCGATTCTTGAAACGATTTACATAGGTCGCCCATCATTTGCGGCTTAACAGACAAAACAATTACATCAGCATCGCGTAGGGCTTCGTTATTGTCACTGGTGGTTTGCACCTTGAAATCGGCTGCTACCTTTGCAAGCTTTTCTTGGTTGCGGTTAGTCGCAATGATGTTATTTGCGTCAAAGCCGTTTTTTACCATGCCACCAATAATAGCGTAGCTCATGTTACCTGTGCCTATAAATGCGATTTTTTTATCTGACATAAATCTGTTTTTACCTTTTAAGTTCGTGTTCCAAAAATGTCGGTTCCAATCCTCACCATAGTTGAGCCTGCACTAATTGCGGCTTCAACGTCATTACTCATACCCATAGATAGAGTGTCTAACTGTGGATATTGGGCCTTTAGTTTATCAAAGCAAGTTTGTAATTGCTCAAAATATTGAATTTGCGTACTTGGGTCGTCACTTTTTGCGGGAATAGCCATCAAACCACGCAACATTAGCAGGTCACATTGGCTAATAAATTCAGCAAGACTGGCTATGTCATCGGGATGACAACCTGATTTAGCCTCCTCGGCGCTAATATTTACTTGAATAAGTACATTCAGAGGTTGTTTAGTGGTTGGACGCTGAGCATTAAGCCGCTTGGCTATTTTGATCCGATCAACGCTTTGCACCCAATCAAAATTTTCTGCTACTAAAGCACTTTTATTTGATTGAATAGGGCCAATGAAATGCCAAATGATATCGCTATATGAGTGCAGTTGAGCTATTTTATCTACAGCCTCTTGAACATAAGACTCACCAAACTGGCGTTGGCCATGATTATAGGCAGCAACAATATCGTCGCTAGGTTTGGTTTTAGACACCGCCAGCAAGGTTATTTCATCTTTGCTTCTGTGTGTATTTTTTGCTGCGTTTGCAATTCTTGCATAGGCGCAAGTGAGTCGTTCTGCTATTGTAACCATATAATTATCAGCCAGTTGTGGAGTCATAAATGGATATTACCGAATTATTAGCGTTTAGTGTGCAACACAATGCATCCGATTTACATTTATCGTCGGGTGTTTCACCTATGATACGCGTAGATGGTGATGTTCGCCGCATTAATATACCAGCCCTTGCAGATAAAGACGTAAACAGTTTAGTTTACGATATTATGAACGATACTCAGCGCAAAGACTACGAGCAAAACCTTGAAGTGGATTTTTCGTTTGAAGTTCCCAATCTTGCGCGTTTTCGTGTTAATGCCTTTAATTCAAACCGCGGCCCTGCGGCAGTATTTCGTACTATACCCAGTGAAGTATTAACACTTGATGATTTAGGCGCGCCAGATATTTTTAAAACAATATCTGACAACCCACGCGGATTAGTGCTTGTTACTGGGCCAACGGGTTCGGGTAAATCAACAACACTTGCGGCTATGGTTGATTACATAAATCAAAATAAACATCACCATATTTTAACGATTGAAGATCCAATTGAATTTGTTCACGATAACAAGTTAAGTCTAGTCAACCAACGTGAAGTACATCGCGATACGCACAGTTTTTCAAACGCATTACGCAGTGCTCTGCGTGAAGACCCGGATGTTATATTAGTGGGTGAGCTTCGTGATTTAGAAACTATTCGTTTAGCAATGACCGCTGCGGAAACTGGTCACTTAGTGTTTGGTACGTTGCATACAACTTCAGCACCTAAAACTATTGACCGTATTATTGATGTATTCCCTGGTGAAGAAAAGGCAATGGTACGCTCTATGTTGTCAGAGTCATTGCGAGCGGTTATTTCGCAAACACTCCTTAAAAAAATTGGTGGCGGGCGAGTGGCAGCCCATGAAATTATGATAGGTGTACCTGCCATACGTAACTTAATTCGTGAAGACAAAATTGCACAAATGTACTCGTCTATTCAAACTGGCGCCTCAATTGGAATGCAAACAATGGATCAATGTTTAACAAATTTAGTTAACCGAGGCATTGTTACCAACACCGCAGCGCAAGCTAAAGCGCAAGACAAAACACAATTTGGTGGTTAAGGAATTATCATGACTTTATCTTTAAACCGTTACTTAATCACTATGATTGAGAAAAAAGGCTCTGATTTATTTGTATCTAGCCGTTTACCTGTGAGTGCAAAAATAAACGGTGAATTAATTCCTTTAGGCGACGACAAACTCACTGACGAAGAGTCTCTACAGTTGGTTGAGTCTGCGATGAGCGAAAAACAAAAAGCAGAGTTTCATGCTACCAAAGAATGTAACTTTGCTATTGCAACGGATGAAGGGCGCTTTCGTATTTCAGCGTTTTGGCAGCGCGATAGAGCGGGTATGGTTATTCGCCGAATTGTGACACAGATCCCCGATGTCAGTGATTTGGGCTTACCCTCTACACTCACCGACGTCATTATGGCAAAGCGTGGGTTAGTTTTGTTTGTTGGTGGAACAGGAACCGGTAAGTCGACCTCATTAGCCGCCTTAATTGGATACAGAAACCGAAATCAACGGGGCCATATTTTAACAATCGAAGATCCTATTGAGTTTGTTCATGAGCACCGTAAAAGTATCATTACCCAGCGCGAAGTAGGCCTTGATACAGATAGTTTTGAGTCAGCGCTTAAAAGCTCATTACGTCAAGCTCCTGATGTTATTTTAATTGGTGAAATACGTTCGCAAGAAACCATGGAATACGCATTAAGTTTTGCTGAAACGGGTCACTTATGTGTGGCTACACTGCATGCCAACAATGCTAACCAAGCAATCGACCGTATTATGCATTTGGTGCCAAAAGAAAAACACGACAAGCTAAAATACGATTTAGCACTTAACTTACGCGCCATTGTAGCGCAACAATTAATCCCCACCTCTGATGGTGACGGCCGCGTTGCCGCCATAGAAATATTGCTTAACTCACCGATGGTGGCAGAGCTGATTAAAAACGGCGATATTGGCGGCATTAAAGAGGCTATGGCTAAATCTAATGACATGGGCATGCAAACCTTTGACCAAGCCCTTTTTGAGTTATACAGGCAGCAACGTATTAACTATGCAGACGCATTGCATCATGCTGACTCACCAAATGATTTACGCTTGATGATTAAGCTGCGCAATAACGAACAACAAGGTGCAGGGTTTTTACAAGGTGTTACCATAGATGGAATGGGAGATGACGATAACTAATTTGTTATTTTCATTAAAAAACGCGACTTTTAAGTCGCGTTTTTAGTATTTAACAACCCTAATTGCAGTGTTACTCGCCGTAAAATGATTCAAAAAAACTTTCTAAAATAATTACCGCAGACATATTATCTACATTTCCTTTACCCAGATTTTTATAACCACCTTGCTCAAATAAACGGGCTTTTGCATCTGCGGTTGTTAGGCGTTCATCTTGTGTTTGTACAGGAATGCCATAGTGATTATGTAATCTATTAGCGAACTTTTTAGCTTTAAATGTCACCTCTTGTGAAGTGCCATCCATGTTTAGCGGTAAGCCGACCACCATTAAATCTGGCTGCCATTCGTCTACTTGCACTGCGATATGATCCCAGTTTGGAATACCGTCTTGTGCTTTAACTGCTTTGAGACTTGATGCGCTGCCAGTGAGTTCTTGCCCCACGGCAATACCGATACTTTTGGTGCCAAAATCAAACCCCATTACTGTGCGTTCGCCTTGTGGCTTAAATGTTCTTTTTGTCATTGATAATGTTTTACTTAGGCTGATTTTCAAGCCGTTATGTTAAAGGTTTACATAAAAAAATTCACTTGTAATAGCGTATCTATTTTCAAGTGAATTTATATTATGAACTTAATTTAGAGAGGGTATATTTACGCATGCCCTGCTTCAGGGCTGAGTTGGCTTATATCAAAGCCAAGCATCGAAACGGCTTTTTCCCATCGCTTTTCAGCGGGCGTGTTAAAAATAATAGCCGGGTCAGCTTCTATTATAAGCCAACTGTTATCAAGCAGTTCTTGTTCTAATTGACCCTGTTCCCAACCTGCATACCCTAAGGTGATAATAAACTGCTCGGGGGCATGCGACGTCGTTAAGCTTGCAAGCACATCTTTAGAGGTTGTGATCATAATGTCACTGCTTAGTTTTTGACTTGAGGTATACCCGAGTTTTGGGGAGTGAAGAACAAATCCTCTGTCAGTTTTAACTGGGCCACCGGCAAATACTGCCACTTTTGCAGCTTGCTGGGTTTTGTCGTTGTCTATTTCTATTTTATCTAAAAGCTCACCAACGGTAACATCAATAGGTTGGTTGATTACCAACCCCATAGCCCCATCTTCATTGTGCTCACAAATATAGGTAACGGCACGTTTAAAAAAAGGGTCTTGCATCGACGGCATTGCGATTAAAAAATGATTTTCTAATGATTGCATAGATTTCACCCTTTTAGTTTATGAATACTATTTGAACTTTGAGTATGGCATAGATATATACATAGCGTATAAAAAGTCCATTAATGGCATGAAATACTTATATTAATGGACTTTCTTGTGGTGTTTATTTAGCGAGCTTGCGTTCAATTGCGTCAAATAAAATACCGGTAATAGATATATCATAAGCGGCTTCAATTTCACGTACGCAAGTGGGAGCCGTTACGTTAATTTCGGTGAGCTTGTCGCCTATAATATCTAATCCTACAAACACTAACCCTTTTTCTTTAAGTGTAGGTGCAACCGCTTGTGCAATTTTTAGATCTGATTCGCTAAGTGGACGCGCTTCACCACGACCGCCTGCAGCAAGGTTTCCACGCGTTTCACCATTTTGTGGAATACGCGCTAAACAGTATGGAATTACCTCGCCATCAACAACCAATACGCGTTTA
Source organism: Pseudoalteromonas sp. NH0006-46 (assembly GCF_057547735.1). Classification (NCBI taxonomy): domain Bacteria; kingdom Pseudomonadati; phylum Pseudomonadota; class Gammaproteobacteria; order Alteromonadales; family Pseudoalteromonadaceae; genus Pseudoalteromonas; species Pseudoalteromonas sp. NH0006-46. The sequence continues at coordinate 444,570 of NZ_BAAJML010000002.1, forward strand.
TCGCCTTGTGTGATCTCTGGCACATAATTTTGCACCATCGCAAAGCGGCTGCCATGCTCGGTTAGGGTTTCGCAAATAACACCTATGTTTGCATCATCATCTTTAACACGGAAAATTGAAGCGCCGCCCATACCATCTAGTGGCTTTAAAATAATGTCTTTGTGCTGTGCTAAAAATTCACGAATTTGTTTTTGGCTGCGCGTAACTAAGGTATCTGGCGTGTGTTCGCTAAACCATGCAGTAAATAGCTTTTCGTTAGCATCACGTAAGCTTTGTGGTTTATTGATAATTAACGTGCCTTCATCTTCAGCGCGTTCTAAAAGGTACGTTGCGTAAATGTACTCCGTGTCAAAGGGTGGATCTTTACGCATTAAAATTACGTCAAGATCGGCAAGTGCAATGGTGGTTTTTTCTTCCAGCTCGTACCATTTTTCTTGGTTGTTGAATACACGCGCTTTTGCTGCGGTGGCGTACGACTTACCTTTACGAAGTGATAAATCATTCATCTCCATGTAGTAAATTTCGTAGCCACGCGCTTGCGCCTGCATCATCATTGCAAAACCGGTGTCTTTTTTAATGTTAAACCCACTAATAGGATCTGAAATAATACCTAATTTAATTGCCATGCGCTGTGCCTTAATCTATGTGTAATTGCTACTAGAGTTTACTAATAGCTTTGATATGAGGGTGTTTTTAGCTATTTCAATTAGCTAAATCGCCAAATTGCAGCTGTAATGCACTTAAGACCGTTAAAGCGGCGGTTTCAGTTCGCAAAACACGTGGGCCTAAACGAATATCAACAAATTCTTGTTGTTTAGTTTGTGCTATTTCTTCGTCAGTAAAGCCGCCTTCTGGGCCAACTAAAAAACGAACGCCATCTTTGGGTACCGTAATGGTTTTAATGCTGTGCTCTGCGCGAGGGTGAAGCGTGAGTTTTATTGCGTTGGTTGATTGCTCAAGCCACTGCTTTATGTCTATAGGAGGGTGAACAACCGGCACATAATTACGCCCCGATTGTTCGGCTGCTGCAATCGCTATTTTTTGCCATTGTTGATGCTTTTTAGCAAGGCGGTCGCCAATGAGTTTTACACCACAGCGCTGACTAAAAATAGGGGTGATTTCAGTGATACCTAGCTCAACTGACTTTTGAATTGTAAAATCCATTTTGTCACCACGCGATACACATTGACCCAAATGAATTTTTAATGGTGATTCAACATCGTGAGGATTAAATTGCTGCGGCATAACCACCACATTTTTTTTACTTACTTCAATAATTTCACTGAGGTATTCACCGCCTTCACCGTTAAAAATAGACACATGCTCGCCTACTTTCATACGAAGTACTCTGCCTATGTGGCCAGCTGCATCGTCATCGAGTGACACGGGAGTGTTAAGTGTAATAGAAGACGCTTGGTAAATATGAGGAACTCGCATGTGCTTTCACTTATAAGTTGGCGATAAAGTTATATATCGCTATGGTAAGTAAGCTGCGAGCTAGGTGCAATTATTTATTGTTTATTAAGTAATTCTGTTAACTCAATTATATCAACAGAGGTATCGGCTATGTCGGTATGACAAGATAAGTGATTTGAAAAACCTTCGTCTGTTACAGGGCTAAAGGCAAAACCGCTTTCATCTTGAGTGACTAAAAAACGTTTGTCATGCAATGAGTTATAAATAAATCGTTGTTTTTCATCAGCCAGTAAATAATCTGTTTGATTAAACAATACGCCCTGTATATCGTGATGCTCATGCAAGTAGCTGGCAAGTTCCGAAACGCTAATTTCGTTTTCAAAATCGCAATAGCAGTAGTCTTTAATGAGTTCATCAAACATCATTTTAACTAACTGGCGGGTGTTGGCCCCTGCAATTACTAGGGTGCTAGGGGCACCTCGCTTTGCACTATCAAAATAGTGACCAGCAAACGCTCTGCTAAACTCGTTATCTATATCAATTAATAGATAGTTAGTAACTTCAAATGGCATAATGTCCCAGTGCAATTAAGCAAAGTGTTATGTAAGCAGGTTTAGTGTAAGCCCAAGCGAAACATTTTTAATGTTAAATAGAAAACATGCTAATTAGTAAATAGCCTATTGCACAAAAAACGGCAAATTCAATACACGCTATACCTATGTTGTCTTGGTGATCAACTTCAAGTGCAGCATCAATATTAGGTAGCGATATTTTTTTTACAACAAATGTTAATGCATATAAGAGTATCCACATTACACCGCAATGCATTACCAGTGTAAACAGGTTTTCAACCATTTTACCGTTTTGAAACGTTGCACTTGATAAACCCGCATAGGACGCAAGTGCTAAACCAATTGATTTACCAGCATATCGAATACCAATTGAGGTGTTTTCTAAATTAAAATTACTTTGTAAAGACGCACCTTGATTGGCTTTTGCAAAGCGATGTTCACGAATTTTACTATCAAGTGCAAACATTCCTTGCAGTAAAAAAAAGCTAACTAACGCGATTAATAAGTTACTAAAACCTTGAGTGTGGGTCCATGTATAAATACCGAGTGTCATAATAAAGTTAGCTATTAACATGCCTGAATCAACCAATGCGGCGCATACATTTTGTTTTAAAATAGCGGCTTCTTCATTAAAGCGATGCAATATCCATTTTCGGTGAATTAAGTGTCCCACTTTTATAAATGAAAATAACAGTACAATTAATACAGCCACTTTAAGTGGATTGGACTGTGCGGTGTTGACACTTATTTCATCAAACAAAAAGGCAATGGTTGCAATAACAACCGAAATCTCTGATGCAAAGTTGATCCCCATAGCAAAGTTATCATGCTGGGCTAATTCATCTTTAAGCGCTTGTTTTAATTTAATTTGAGTTATTATTCTTAATAAAAAAATAGTTAAGCAAATAACAGCAAAACTAATAGTAATCGCAACAAAACTAGTGTTAGATAAAGATAAATATGACATGGTTATCCTAATTAGAGTTAACCTTTAAGGTTTTAATCATTCTAGTACGGTTACTGATGATATAAAAGAGAGGATTGATGAGTAACGTAATACAACTTCCTATTCAATTACAAAAACTTGGCCTGCAGCGTTATGAACAGCTTTACCCGCAGCACACGATAGAAAATGAAGTTGTAAGGTTATTAGCGTTAAGCGACTTTGCTTGGCGCTGTATTCAGTCGCAGCCGGATTTAAAAAGCGGGTTACTATGCGAAGCAGAAATTAAAAGCAGAGACATACCTTCTCCCTTTGAAAACTTAACATTGTCAGATATAAACGAAGCACAATGTCATCAGATACTTCGTAAATATCGTGAAAAATACTGGCTAAAAGTCGCTTTTCTAGATTTATGTTGTCACAACCCGATTGCAGATAGCATTGAATATATTAGCCTACTTGCAGATAAATTAATCCAAAGCGCTAACGAATGGGCGCACGCGCAAGTAGCCGCACTCAATGGTGAGCCTTTAGATGAGCAAGGACACGCTTTGCCTTTAATGGTGCTTGGTATGGGCAAGTTAGGCGGTAAAGAACTTAACTATTCTTCCGATATCGACCTTATTTTTGCATACCCTCGCAGTGTTAAAACTCAAGGCGGCCGAAAAAGTATCGAGGCGCAGGTGTTTTACACAAAAGTAGCCCAAAAGCTAATAGCTGCACTTAATCAAACCACAGGGGATGGACAGGTATTTAGGGTCGATATGCGCCTTAGACCGTTTGGTGAAAGTGGCCCGCTGGTCATGAGCTTTAACGCCATTGAAGATTATTACCAAGAGCAAGGGCGTGATTGGGAGCGTTATGCCATGCTCAAAAGCCGTTTAATTGGTACGCCTAATCATTACTGGGATGAATTTAATCAATTACTTAAACCTTTTGTATACCGGCGCTATATTGATTTTTCGGTGATTGAATCGCTTCGTAAAATGAAACTTATGATTGCGCAAGAAGTCCGCCGTAAACGTTTAACCAATAATATAAAATTGGGGGCTGGCGGGATTCGAGAAGTTGAATTTATTGTTCAAGCACTGCAAATGGTGCGCGGTGGGCGAGAGGCTAATTTACAAACGCAATCGTTACTCAATGCGTTAAACCAATTAGCGTTAAACCAAGTTATTGATGATAGCGAAGCAAAAGAGTTAAAAAGTAATTATCTTTATTTACGAAAAGTAGAGCAATACCTGCAAATATTTGACGATCAACAAACGCAAACTCTGCCAGATGATGACATAAACCAGCAGCGGTTAAATTACTTATTAGCAAAGCCAGACTTTGCTGCCTTAGTAAACGACATAGAGCGGGTAATGGGGCAGGTGCATAATGAGTTTATACAGGTAATAGGGGAAGAGACCGAGCCGCTAGATACCAATGAAGGCGCCTTTATAAGTGCGTGGGATCATGGCGATGTTAGTTTTTTAAATGAGCCTAAAGACGAATGGCAAGCTCCTTTACAAGACTTTAAGCTTCGTTTGTCTAAAGTCAAAGTAGGAAATAGAGGGCGTGAAATACTCGACAAACTCATGCCTGCCATGCTTAAACAGCTGAGCGACTTTAATGCCAGTGCAAGCGTATTTAGTACTGTGTGCCAAATTCTTAATAAAATTATTTCCCGCACGGCTTACTTAGAGTTGCTCTATGAAAACCCAGGCACGTTAAAGCAGTTGGTTTCTTTATGCTGCCACAGTAAGTGGATTGGCGAACATATTTCTCGCTATCCTATTTTACTTGATGAGTTAATTGACCCTGCCGTGCTTTATAAGCCAACACCATTAAGCGCCTATAAAGACGAGATTCGTCAGTATTTTTTACGAATAGAACACGACGATTTAGAGCTACAAATGGAGTCGTTGAGGCAATTTAAGCAAACTCATCAATTACGTATTGCCGCAGCAGATGCAACCGGTGTTCTTGATGTAATGAAAGTAAGCGATCACTTAACTGCATTGGCAGAAGCTATAGTTGAGCAGGCGGTAAATATTGCATGGCACAACACAGTAAAGCGCTTTGGTATGCCGCCCAATACCGACCACGAGCATAAAGGCTTTGCCGTTATTGCCTATGGTAAAACGGGTGGTTTTGAAGTGGGCTACGATTCAGATTTAGATCTTGTGTTTGTGCATAATCACGATGGTTCTAGTCAAACCAGTGGCGATAAAGCAATTGATTCACGCCAGTTTTATTTAAAGCTTGCCCAACGTTTAATGCACTTATTTAATACGCGAACGGCATCGGGTATTTTATATGAGTTAGACACGCGTCTTCGCCCTGAAGGTGCCTCGGGGTTGCTTGCTATCAATTTAGAAAGCTTTAATCACTATCAACAAACACAAGCGTGGACATGGGAGCATCAAGCGCTGGTTCGTGCTCGTATTATTTTAGGTCAAGATGAGTTAGCCGAGCGCTTTTCACAAATTCGTAAAAATATACTTTGCCAGTCGCGTGAAACGGCTATGTTAAAAGATGATGTCATTAAAATGCGAGAAAAAATGCGCGGTCACCTTGCTAAAGGCAACAGCCAGCAATTTGATTTAAAGCAAGATGCGGGTGGCATGGCCGACATTGAATTTATTACGCAATACCTTGTTCTTAAAAATGCACATGATAACGAGCAGCTAAGTGTATTTTCTGACAATGTAAGAATACTGACTGATGCTGCTAAAATAGGGAGTATTACAAAAGAGCAAAAGCAGCAGTTAATTAAAGCGTATATTGACTACCGTTCGTGCTACCACGTATTAAGCTTAAATCAGCAAGGAAAGCTAGTTGAACGCGAACAGTTTTTACAAGATATAACGAATGTAACTGCAATTTGGAAAGCGGTTTTTGAACTGTAGTGATATGGATTTTTTAATCATATTCATTCGCTTTGTAAGCAAATAAGTTTTAGTGATGTGCTTATGAAAAAAATCACGCAAAAGCGTGATTTTTTATACAACTCAAATATTGAGTTTTAAACAGTTAGCGCGCACATATTCAGAGGGTAACTCAGTTATAACAGCCGCTCTTTGCTTATTACAAAAGTAGGTATAGACCTCGTGTTCAAAGTCATCATTTATAGCTCTGCCCACTTGGTACAGGGCTGAGGTGAAATTACTGTCGACCCTAAAATGATCTTTAACGACATAGTCTTTACTTAAGTACCAATAAAGCTCAATACCTTCACTTTTAGCGTATTCAATTAAAACATCTTTTAATGTTGAACCGTTTTCGAAGCGTCTAGGCTCCACACTCCCTGTCCAACTCGCCGGCATGGGGGTAACAGTGCGCGTGCGCTCAGCTAAAACTCTATCGACAGTTTGATCTGGTTTTTTTAAACTCAAAACGTATTGATCGCGTTCTTTGTTGCTTTTAACTTGATTTCGAATAGAGGCGTAAAAGCGGGATAATCCTTCGGCAGCAGCATTTTTAGATTCTTTTAAATCCAATGTAGGCACATTTCCCATTAAAAAATAGGCCGCAAGTGCTATTAATATTACCGCAAATGACAAATATCTAATCCAAAACCACATTACAACGACCACCCTTATTTTTTCTTATTATTGTTATACCATTACTACTTGTAAAATGAAGGAGTATTTTTATCAGGTCGTGTTTTAAAGCGGCGGTGAAGCCACATATATTGCTCTGGCGCTGCATTAATTGAGAGCTCCATGCGTTGGTTTACGCGTGTAACATCGGCTTTGTCATCACCGCTTGGGAAGTTTTCAAGCTCTGGGATAATTTCTAAATGGTACTTTCCATTTTCGTCTCGGCGGGTAATTAAGCTCATTGTTTCGCAATTTTTACTGCCAGCAAACATCAGCGTACCGGTCGTGGTTGCGGTATCTTGTACAGCGTAAAAAGGCACAAATTCGCAGCGGTTACGGCCGTAGTCTTGATCGGGTAAGTAGTAACACACCTTTTTATTTTTTAACGCTTTTAGTAAGCCTTTTACGTCTTTTTTACCGACCAAATATTCATTGGAGCGAAGGCGACCATTAGTCGTAAAGTATTCCATTAACGGGTTATTGTGCGGGCGATAAAAACCAACGCCCATGCAGCCTAATCCCATTAATCGGCCTGCCATTTCAAGGTGTAAAACATGGGGTACTAATAATAAAACCCCTTTGCCAGAGCGCTGCACTCGCTCAAAGTGTTCAAGCCCTTTTAAAGACCCTAACGCTTTTTGTGCACGCCACTTTGGCCACCACCATGCCATTCCGGTTTCAACCATCGCAATGCCAGTGTTTTCCATATTTTTTAGCACTAATGATTTTTGATCTTCGTCACTCATTTCAGGAAAGCAACGTTTAATGTTTACTTCGGCGATGTGTCGGCGGCGTTTCATGTATTTATGAACTAAACGGCCAAGTAGTTTGCCCAAGGCTAATTGAAGTTTTTGCGGAAGCCAAGAAATTAGGTATAAGAAAAAAACGCCAATCCACGTCAGCCAGTATCGAGGGCCTAAAAAAGATGCTTTAAAAGGAGATGAGGTGACCACAAAAATTGCTCTAAAATTAAAAACGCTAGTTTAACGCTAAGCGCTGCAAAATACAAAAAGCCAGCATGTAGCTGGCTTTGTATGTGTTTTGTGACTGTTTATGCTGCTTTTAAACCCTGATTTATAGCTGCTAGGTCTTTGCTTGTTAGTGTACCCGCCGCTTGCTTTAAACGCAGAGTAGACAGCACATAACGATAACGTACATCAGCAAGGTTACGCTTAGCATTGTATAGATTTCGTGTGCTTACAAGTACATCAACAATTGTACGTGTGCCTACTTCAAAGCCTGCTTCTGTTGCTTTTAAAGCACTTTGGGCAGATACAACAGCTTGCTCTAGCGCTTTATAGGTTGCTATGTCAGACACTACTTGATTGTAAGACGTAATAACCGTGCGGGTAATTGCGCGGTAATTGGCTTCGTAATCTTGGCTAGCAGCAACGTAAAATGCACGTGCTTGATCGGTAGCTGCAACTGTTGCACCCCCAGAGTATAGAGGGAGACTAAAGTTAAGCCCTACTGAGGCAGAATCTGCACGAGGTGTTTTAGTTAGGCTTGTACCATTTATATCTGTATCTGTTAAAGAGTCGCCATAACTTGCGTTTAGAGTCAGTTTTGGATAGTGCCCCGCCCTTGCCAGTTTAATTTGATCTTGCGCTATATCTACCGTTACTTTAGCAACTTGCAAGCTAATATTTTTATCTTTAGCCATATTTAAAAAGTCGCTAGAGTCTCGAGCAGGCTTAGTGGTAGAAAATGTCTCTGTGTTTAAAAAGTCTAACTTTGCGTGGTATTTACCCGTAATTTCTCGTAGTTGCTCACGCGCTGTTTCTACTGAGTTATTAGCAATAATTTCTTGTGCAACTGAATTGTCGAACTGTGCCTGTGCTTCGTGTACATCGGTAATTGCCGTTAAACCAACAGCGTAACGTTGTTTAGTTTGTTCAAGCTGGCGCTCGATGGCGCGTTTTTCTGTTTTAATAAACTCAAGGTTATCAATAGCACTTAAAACGTTAAAGTAGCCTTCAGCAACGCGAACAATTAAGTTTTGCTTAGCTGAATCGTATTGAGCGTTTGCTTGCAAAGCTTGTTTATCTGCAATGTCTAATGAGTTCCATGCGCCTAAATCAAACAAAGTTTGGCTTAAGCTAAGGCCACGTGTGAACTGCTCAGAGTCACTTTCAACTTTTTCGTCCGCACTTTCAAAAGAGGTTGAGTCACTTTTTGTGTAACCCATTGTTAAACCAATTTGCGGCAATAATGCAGCCATTGCAGTATCTACTTGATAAGATTGTGCATCTGCTTGGGCTTTTGCTTTTAAAACGGTAGGATCGTTGGCCGTTGCAATTTCAAAAACTTGTAGTAAATCTTCAGCGTTTGCTGCTGTTGTGCCTAATGCGCATGATAAACTAACTAGCGCCGCAAGAATGTTCTTTTTCATGTGTTGTTCGGTCCTTAGACAATTTTTATACTAAAACCATGGTAACCTGTTTTACGTAATAACTAAAAATAAAAAGAGTAAAACAGTGCGTCGAAATGTAACAGAATATATTAACGTACTTCAAAGTTTTTAATAAGTAGAGGATGCTTACGTGCCAGATAAAAAACTTGTTCAGTTTACGCATAAAGATGTCAGCGTAAAGCCGGTTAAAAATTTGTATAAAGGCTTTTTTCAGGTTGATTTGTATCAGTTTGAACACGCCTTGTTTGCGGGCGGTAAATCAAAACTTATTAGTCGCGAGATTTTAGAGCGTGGAGACGCCATTGCCGTGCTGCCTTACGATCCGGTGTCAGATACTGTGCTTTTAATAGAGCAAATACGTATAGGGGCTATTAAAAGCAAGCATTCTCCCTGGCTGCTAGAATGTATTGCTGGCATGACTGATGGCAGTGACGATTATGAATCGGTAGTAAAAAAAGAGGCGTATGAAGAGGCTGGGCTTAATTTAACAGAACTTGAATTTATGCTTTCGTATCTTTCAAGCCCCGGTGGTACAACAGAGCGACTACATTTGTACCTTGCACGAGCCGATTTAAGTAAGGTTGAATCTGGTGTGTATGGCCTTGAAACCGAGGGTGAAGATATAAAAACTCACGTACTTAGCGTTGATGATGCACTAACTCGCCTCAATAACGGTGAAATGGATAATGCCGCAACGGTTATTTGTATGCAGTGGCTTGCGCTTAACCATGAAAAAATGAAACACAAGTGGACAGACTCTTCTTCATAGCCGCAAATGGGCTAACAGTATAATGGTGGTATTTTGACAGTACAATTAGCAACAAATCGATATATCCAAAGCCTCCCAAAGTATTTAACGCTTTGTGAGCACAATTACTTACGACTTTTAAAATTATTACCGCCTGAGCGAACGGTTGGCAACAGCCGAGAAGTAAAGCTGGGCAGCAGTGAGTTTGCGACTAAAGTTGATGGTAGTGCAAAATACACCATGGATATTTCGATTAAGCAGCTAAGCGGCATGCTAAAAGGGATTGCACCGCTTTATTTAACGGTTAGGTTGTATCACGATGCTAAAGTGGCTGAAATTATTCATCACGATTATCATCAGCGCATTAAGCCTTCTTATGGTTATCCTAATCCCAAAATGCATCAAAAAGATGAAAAGTACCAACTTAATGCATTTTTATACGACTGGCTTGTCGCCTGTGTAGAGCATGGACAAGCAACATTAAATTGGGATGTAAACAATGGCTTGGTTTGATGACCCTTATCGCATTGATAAATCGTCGCTACGCATAGCACACATTACCGATTGCCATTTATTTTCTGATAAAACGGGTGAGTACTTTGGCGTAAATACCGCACATTATTTTGTACATGCGCTGGCTCATATGGCTAAACAATCCCTTGATTTTGTAATATTTGGCGGCGACCTTACGCAAGATCACAGTGCAGAGTCCTATTTTTTGTTTAGTGAGCTTATTGAGCAAAGCGATTTAACGTGCCCTGTTTTTTGGGTGCCGGGTAATCACGATGACATCATGTTACTCAACAGAATGAGTGGTGGGCAAATAAATCGCGCTAAACATATAGTCGCAAATGGCGTTGAGTTATTACTTATTAATTCAAAAGGGCCAACCCCTGCAGGGTGGGTGAGTGGGGCACATTTGGACGAAATGACCGAGCGCCTTATCGCATCTTCTAGCCCCAAAATAATATTTTGCCACCATAACCCACTCCCCATTAATGGCTACTTAGACAAACACATGCTGGAAAACGGGCCACAATTACTTAATATATTAGTTAATAGCGAAAACGTTTTTGGTTTGTTTCACGGCCATGTTCACAATGAATACATGCAAACATTTAGAACGCTCCCCATCTACGCGACTCCTGCCAGCTCGGTACAGTTTAAAAAACACAGTCCTGATTGGATACAACAAGACATAGGGCCAGCATACAGGCTGATATGTATAAGCACGAAAAAAGATAATATAAGCACAGATATGGAAGTAGTATGGCTAAACGGGTAATCTATATTCATGGTTTTAATAGCTCAGATAAATCATATAAAGCTGTGCGCTTTGGCGAGCTTATGGCACACTATGACGTTGACTATTTTGTACCGTGCCTAAACCATGAGCCCATACAAGCCATCATAGCGCTTGAGCAATTACTTACACCTAATACTGTTTTATTAGGAAGCTCATTAGGTGGATTTTTTGCCACGTATTTATCGCAGCGTTATCAAATTCCTGCAGTGGTTATAAATCCCGCGGTTGCGCCATATAGTTTATTAAAGCCGTTGCTTGGTTTAAATTATAATCCGTATCAAGATTATCATTATGAATTGAATAACAGCCACATAGCGGCTTTAAAAGCATTGGCTGTAGATGACTTAAAACACCCTGAATTGCTGTATTTATTACAGCAAACAGGCGATGAAGTATTAAATTTTCAGCACGCAGTAAATTATTATTCGCAATGTAAACAAAGGGTCGAGTTTGGTGGCGATCATAGCTACCTTGGTTTTGAACAAACCTTTGCAAGTATTGTAGATTTTCTTAAAATCACGTAAAACTAGTTAAGCATAGCCTTAGCGCATATAAAGATAAAAACTATGAGTGATCAAAATTATAACGCCGAAGCCATTGAGGTACTCAATGGATTAGATCCGGTAAAAAGACGCCCTGGGATGTACACTGATACTGTACGTCCAAACCATTTAGGCCAAGAGGTTATCGATAACAGTGTCGATGAAGCTATGGCGGGTCATGCAACTAAAATTGAAGTAATTCTACACGAAGACAATTCGCTTGAAGTCAGTGATGACGGCCGTGGTATGCCAATCGATATTCACCCAGAAGAGGGTATTCCTGGGATAGAGCTTATTTTTACTAAGCTGCATGCCGGTGGTAAATTCTCAAACAAAAACTACCAGTTTTCAGGTGGTTTACACGGGGTAGGTATTTCGGTTGTAAATGCATTATCTACACGTGTAGAAGTAACCGTTCGCCGCGATGCACAGCAATATAGAATGGCGTTTGAAAACGGCGATAAAGTTGAGGATCTAAACGTTATAGGCACTGTCGGTAAACGCAACACCGGGACTACCGTGCGCTTTTGGGCCGATGCCAGCTATTTTGACTCTGCTAATTACTCCATAACCAAGCTTAATCATTTATTGAAAGCTAAAGCGGTACTTTGCCCAGGTTTGCGTATCAAATTTGTTAATAAACAAACAAAAGAAACCCAAGAGTGGTTTTACGAAACCGGCTTAAAAGATTATTTAATTGAAGCGGTTAAAGGTTTTGAAACGCTGCCACAAGACCCATTTGTAGGTGAGTTTAAAAGCGCTATTGAAGGCGTAGATTGGGCCGTAGTATGGCTGCCAGAGGGCGGTGAATCTATCGCTGAAAGCTACGTAAACTTAATCCCCACTGCGCAAGGCGGCACGCATGTTAATGGTTTACGCCAAGGCTTACTTGAAGCCATGCGAGAGTTTTGCGAATTTAGAAACTTATTACCTCGTGGTGTAAAGCTTACCCCAGACGATATATGGGAGCGCTGTAGTTATGTGCTTTCGGTTAAAATGCAAGACCCTCAGTTTGCAGGCCAAACAAAAGAAAAACTATCTTCACGCACGTGTGCGGCGCTTGTTTCGGGCGTTGTAAAAGATGCATTTAGCCTTTGGTTAAATGAACACACAGATACAGCAGAGTTGTTAGCTGAACTGTGTATATCTAATGCACAAAGTCGTTTAAAAGCCGCTAAAAAAGTAGTGCGTAAACGCGTAACAGCAGGCCCCGCATTACCGGGTAAACTTACCGACTGTAGTGCAGCCGATAACGACCGCACCGAACTATTTTTAGTAGAGGGTGACTCTGCTGGTGGCTCGGCAAAACAAGCCCGTGACCGTGAATTTCAGGCAATTATGCCTTTGCGTGGTAAAATTTTAAATACGTGGGAAGTAGAGTCTGGGCAAATACTAGCATCACAAGAGGTGCATGATATTTCGGTTGCTTTAGGTATCGACCCCGACTCAGCCGACATGAGTGGGCTACGCTATAATAAAATTTGTATTTTGGCTGATGCAGACTCTGATGGTCTTCATATTGCCACTTTGCTGTGCGCCTTGTTTGTTCGTCACTTTCCGCAGTTAGTAAAAACGGGTCATGTATACGTAGCAATGCCGCCATTATTTAGAATCGATATTGGTAAAGAGGTATATTACGCCCTTGATGAAGAGGAAAAAACAAGCATCTTAGCGCGTATTGAGGCAGAGAAAAAACGCGGTAAAGTTAACGTACAGCGATTTAAAGGATTGGGTGAAATGAACCCACTGCAGCTTCGCGAAACCACCATGGATCCAAACACCCGACGCTTAGTTCAGTTAACACTGGATGAAGAGGCACAAACTATGGAAATGATGGATATGTTGCTTGCTAAAAAACGTTCACCAGACAGACGCCAATGGCTTGAAGATCATGGTAATAAGGCGCAAGTATAATTACTGGTGTTTGTCATTAGGAGATACAAATGAATAAATTACTAGCAAGTGTATTGTTGCTGTGTATAACAAGTGCCCCTGTTATGGCTAAAAATATACTCGATAAGCTCACTGTAGCACCTGGTTTTGAACTTAGCTTATTTGCAGATGACGTTGAAAATGCGCGTCAAATTGCGGTATCTAAAAAAGGTATTGTTTATGCGGGCTCTCGTAAAGCGGGCAATGTGTATGCGTTAATAGATCATAATAGTGATGGTGTAGCAGACAAAAAAATTGTGGTAGCGAGTGGCTTAAACATGCCATCAGGGCTCGCAATTAAAGAGGGAGATTTATACGTTGCTGAGGTGCACCGTATAATTCGATTTAAAAATATTGATACCCAATTAAAAGATCCAAAATTTGATGTGATTTACAGTGCACTTCCATCAGAGCGCCACCATGGCTGGAAGTTTTTACGCTTTACACCCACAGGGGAATTACTCATTCCGGTTGGTGTGCCCTGTAACATTTGTGCTGAAGATGAGCGCTTCGGTCGTATTTTCTCACTTAATGTAGAAACCAAACAAATTAAAACTGTAGCGCAAGGTGTTCGCAATTCGGTTGGGTTTGATTTTCACCCAAGTACTCAGGCTTTGTGGTTTAGTGATAATGGCCGCGACATGATGGGCGATGATATTCCACCAGATGAAATAAACCGCGTTAGCACTGAAGGTGAGCATTTTGGTTTTCCTTATATTCACGCCGGTGCAATTGTTGATCCTGAATTTGGTGAAGGTAAAAATATTGCTGATTACACGTCTCCTGCGCTGGCACTCCCTGCCCATGTTGCCCCATTAGGTATTCATTTTTACAATGCAAAACAATTTCCAGCAAGCTATAAAGAGCAATTGTTTATTGCCGAGCACGGGTCGTGGAATCGTAGTAAAAAAGCAGGCTACAAAGTCGCTGTAGCAACCATAGAGCAAGGCCGTGTGACTAAATATACACCGTTTATTACCGGCTTTATGAAAGACGAAACAACATTTGGACGCCCAGTTGCATTTGCAGAGTTAGGTGACGGCAGTCTGTTAGTAAGTGACGATTACGCCAATGTAATCTACCGCGTAAGCTATAAGAAAAACTAGGTAAGCTTTAATGAGTGATACAGATACCTTGCTGATGCAAGGAATAGAGCAACAAACAATGGGGCGCTTTACTGAAGACGCCTATTTAAACTATTCCATGTACGTGATCATGGATCGTGCTTTACCTCATGTGGGTGATGGCTTAAAACCCGTGCAGCGTCGTATTATTTACGCGATGAGCGAATTAGGTTTATCGGCCGCTGCTAAATATAAAAAGTCAGCCCGTACCGTGGGTGACGTACTCGGTAAATATCACCCGCATGGAGATAGTGCCTGTTACGAAGCGATGGTATTAATGGCGCAACCGTTTTCGTATCGGTATCCACTTGTTGACGGCCAAGGAAACTGGGGGGCTGCTGATGATCCTAAATCATTTGCTGCAATGCGTTATACAGAAGCGCGTTTATCTAAATTTTCAGAAGTACTGCTAAAAGAGCTTGGCCAAGGCACCGTTGATTGGACGCCAAATTTTGATGGCACAATGGATGAGCCCTTAGTATTACCTTCGCGCTTACCGCATATTTTACTTAACGGCATTACCGGTATTGCTGTTGGTATGGCGACTGATATTCCGCCGCATAATGTGCGAGAAGTTGCCAGTGCATGTTGTTTATTACTCGATAAACCAAAAACAGAACTTGATGAATTATTAGAGCTAGTACATGCACCAGACTACCCAACCGATGCCGAAATAATTACCCCAAAAGCCGACATTCATAAAATATATAAAACCGGTCGAGGCTCAATTAAAATGCGTGCGGTGTATACCGAAGAGCAAGGCGATATAGTGATCACCGCGCTTCCGCATCAGTGTTCAGGCGGTAAAGTACTTGAGCAAATAGCAGCGCAAATGAACGCGAAAAAACTGCCTATGATTGCTGATTTACGTGACGAGTCAGATCACGAAAATCCAACACGTATAGTGATTATACCTCGCTCTAATCGTATTAAAGCTGAGCCATTAATGGCTCACCTGTTTGCGACCACCGATTTAGAGAAAAACTACCGTGTTAACTTAAACATGCTCGGGCTAGATGGCCGCCCGCAAGTCAAAGACCTGCGTAGTATTTTAAGTGAATGGCTCATGTTTAGGCGCGAAACTGTTCGTCGTCGTTTGCAGTATCGTTTAGATAAAGTACTTGCACGCTTACATATTTTAGAAGGCTTATTAGCAGCGTTCTTAAATATTGATGAAGTGATTGAGATTATCCGTAGTGAAGATAAGCCAAAGCCTATTTTAATGCAGCGCTTTGATTTAACCGATATACAAGCAGAAGCTATTTTAGAGTTAAAACTTCGCCATTTAGCTAAACTAGAAGAGTTTAAAATTCGTGGCGAGCAAGATGAGCTTGCCAAAGAGCGTGATAAGTTAGAACTAACACTTGGTTCAGATCGTCGTATGTCAACGCTGCTTAAAAAAGAAATTCAAGAAGCTGCAGAAATGTATGGTGACGATCGTCGCTCACCAGTTATTGAACGTAGCGAAGCTAAAGCCCTTAACGAAAAAGATTTAATACCATCAGAGTCAGTGACTGTTGTTCTTTCAGACAAAGGGTGGGCACGTGTCGGTAAAGGGCATGACTTGGATGCAGAATGCTTAAGTTATCGTTCGGGTGATGCCTATAGGGCTTCTGCGCGTGGTAAGAGTAATCAGCCCGCTGTATTTTTAGACTCAGCTGGGCGCGCGTTTGCTACTGACGCACATAGTTTACCGTCGGCACGTAGCCAAGGCGAGCCTATGACGGGGCGCTTTAACTTAACATCGGGTGCTAACTTTGAGCATGTTGTTATGGCTGAAGATAACCAAGTGCTGCTTATGGCGTCAGATGCCGGTTATGGTTTTATCACTGATTTTAAAGATCTTGTGAGTAAAAACAAAAACGGTAAAGCGTTAGTGAGTGTGCCTAAAGGCGGTATTTTACTACAGCCAATTAGAGTGAGCGATGTAGCTAGCGATTACTGTATGGCTATTTCTAATGAAGGGCGAATGCTTTTATTTCCACTGCGCGATTTACCTAAGCTAGGTAAAGGTAAAGGCAATAAAATTATTTCTATTCCTGGTGCAAAGGTACAGGCTCGAGAAGAGTTTGTGAAAGTACTGGCTGTTGTTCCGCTTGGAAGTAGCGTTACATTACATGCCGGCAAACGCAAGCTAACCCTTAAACCAACAGATTTAGAGCATTACCATGGAGAGCGAGGTCGTCGAGGTAACAAATTACCGCGAGGCTTGCAACGTGTTGATGAAGCCGTTGTTGAGTTAACACCTCAAGATGAAGAGCCTGTTGAAAGTGCAACAGATGAATCATAAACGTTGAGTTAAAGTATTACGGCCTGCAATTGCAGGCCGTTTTTGTTTATAGAACTCTATTTTTATCATCTTATTGTTTTGTGTTAGGCAATTAATTTTAGTATCGACTCTATTTCAGCGTACAGTTGTTCGCTATTGTCTCGTCTGTGTCACAAAATAACGCTATAATAGTGTCATAGTGCGTAATGACACGCGCACCGCACACAATTGATTTGGAGAACGAGTTTGTTAGCTGTAATACGTGTTTTTATTATGTTTATGTTTATATTATTGAGTTGTATTTTTGGTTTATTGCTTTCATTAGTTAGGCCCTTTCACCCAAATAATGTTCACATAATTGCAGGTTGGTTTGGTTCTATGGCCAAAATGATCGGTGTTAAATTAGTGCTTACACGCCATAAAGATGCTGAAAATATTGGCCCTGCAGTGTACGTTGCTAATCATCAAAATAGCTATGATTTATTTACAGTACCAGCAATGGTACCAAAAAACTGTGTAAGCCTTGGTAAAAAGAGCTTAAAGTGGATCCCATTTTTTGGTCAGCTTTATTGGCTGTCAGGTAATATTTTAATAGATAGAGCAAATCGTTCAAAAGCGGCTGGTACTATTTCAAAAGCAGCTGAAAAAATAAAGAAAAATGGTTTATCGGTTTGGGTTTTTGCTGAAGGTACTCGCAGCTATGGGCGCGGTTTATTGCCTTTTAAAACAGGTGCTTTTCATACCGCTATGAGCGCCGATGTGCCAGTGGTTCCCGTATGTATGAATACAACGCACAAAAGCATTAAGCTAAATCGTTGGGATAATGGTACAATTTACATCGAAATGTTAGCGCCTATATCACTTGATAAAAGTATAAGTGCGCGAGAGCACGCTCAAAACGTACATACTGTTATGGCTGCTAAAATAAACGAATTAGATGCTCAAGTGAGAGAGAAATAATGGAAAACTGGCGCGAAATAAGTGAAGACATCGTAAGTTCATTACTTGAAGATGGATCAGATCCTGAAATACTTTATGAAGTAGAACACCACTTTGTGTGTGAAGACTTCCCTAAGCTAGAGCAAGCTGCATTGGCTGCTTTTAAACTAGGTTACGATGTTGAAGAGCCAGCAGAGCTTGAGCTTGAAGATGGCAGCAAAATTTGGAGCTTCGACATAGTAGTAGAAGCTGAGCTAGACGTAGACGTCATTATGGAAGACGTTGATAAACTAGCAGCGCTTGCTATTGAGTGCGACGTTGAATACGACGGTTGGGGCACTTACTTTCAAGAGTAATTAATAGCTCTATACAAATATCAAAAAAGGCGAGCATTTAACAATGCGCGCCTTTTTAGTTTTTAATTGATTGCTATATCAGGTTCATATCAATACTTAATAAACTTGAAGGGCTAAATCTGGGAGGCCATGGTTTAAACTTATGTATTTAGAATAACTAAACATTTGCCCTGTCATGACATGATTTTTCAGCCTCAAGATAGATTACTTAATACTATTAGAGCCATTTTTTATTTTTAAAATACACGCCAATACCACCGGTAAGTATCACTAAAAACACAATAAATAGCGTAAATGCGTAAGGGTTGTCTGTACCAGGTATACCGCCTACGTTAACCCCAAGCAAACCAGTTAAAAAGCCTAAAGGTAAAAACAAGGCTGCCACCACTGACATCACATACATACGTTGGTTTAACTGCTCAGAAACATGGTTAGTTACTGTTTGTTGAATAATTTGTGCGCGCTCTATCGAGCTATCTAGCTCTTCAAGGTAGCGAATTAGTAGGTTAGTGGTTTCGTTTAGTTTTGCTTTATCGTCATCCAAAAGCCACTCATAATTACCGTTTACCATTGTAGTGAGCGCCTCTTTTTGAGGTTTTAAATAACGTTTTAGCGCAATAGTTTGGCGGCGTAACTGCGATAGCGCTTGGTTGTCAAAGCGCTTACTTGGCTCGTCAATTTCTTCTTCAAAGTCATCAAGTGTTTCATCTAAAGAATCAATAACACTTTGCATGCGTGAAGTCAGTTTTTGTGTAATAGCGCACACAAGTTCAGATATAGAGCACGGGCCTTTATTATCCTTTAATGAAGTGAGTACATCGTCAATAGATAAAAGGCGACGCTTACGAGAAGTGATGACTATATTTTCGTTAATAAATAAACGTACCGACACCATGTCTTCTGGGCTTTGCGCCGGATTTAAGTTTACACCGCGCAAAAACAGCAAGTGCCCATTTGTAGACTGAGTAATACGTGGGCGTGTTTCATCAGCTATAAACGATTCTAATTCGTAATCGG
Organism: Pseudoalteromonas sp. NH0006-46; assembly: GCF_057547735.1. NCBI lineage: Bacteria > Pseudomonadati > Pseudomonadota > Gammaproteobacteria > Alteromonadales > Pseudoalteromonadaceae > Pseudoalteromonas > Pseudoalteromonas sp. NH0006-46. Next base: position 463,734 of record NZ_BAAJML010000002.1, read on the forward strand.
TTAAAAGCTCACAGTGTTTGAGCCAGTTCACAACATCGGTTTGGCTATAATCCATATGGACCCATAACTTACCTTGCTGAGGTTGCCAGTTGTGAAGATCTTCGCTGCTTTGTATAGCGCGAGCACCGCCTTTTTCATCAAGCACTAGGGCGTGAAGCAAACCGTTAATCATAATAATGTCTCATAATAGTGTAATTTTAATACTATAAACTATAGTGTATCTAACTGACCAAAACATATTTACTTTTAATAAGTTAAGATACTTTTTAAATTATTGGTCTAGCCTAAATACTGGCTTAATTATATTGCAGCAATACGTGCATTGTGAGACTAATAGGCATTAAAGATCAATCAAATTGATTCATCGGTAAGATAAATTTATTTTGTTGGTCTTTTTATTTCTATAGCGTATAAACCTCTTTTTTACTAAGGGCACATTTATGACGACAAAAATAACAATAGGTTGGCGTGAGTGGTTAAGTTTACCTGAGCTTGGTATTGAGCGGATCAAGGCTAAAGTTGACACCGGAGCACGTACTTCATGTATTCATGCTATTAACATTGAAGAATACGAAGTTGATGGCGAAAAGTGGGTTAAATTTATAGCTCAACCATTACAAGATGACGAAGAGACTCAGATTACTTGTAATGCTAAAGTGAAAAAAATGAAATACGTAACCAGTTCTAGTGGTGAAAAGCAATTGCGTTATTTTATAGAAACAACATTACACGCGGGTGAACATAGCTGGCCTATTGAAGTCACCCTCACAAGCCGCGCAACCATGAAGTTTAGAATGTTGCTAGGTCGAACAGCCATGGAGAATCGTGTCGTTGTTGACACGGCATTATCTCATTTATTATAAAAAGTATTGGGCTTATGCTGCAAAAAGCAGCCATTAAGCACCAATGCTGTAAAATTTAGTTAAGGTTTTAACTATGAAAATCGGTATTTTATCTCGTAACAGAAAGTTATATTCAACACGTCGCTTAATCGAGGCTGCAGAGGCTCGTGGGCACGAAGTGAAAGTAATAGACGCACTTCGCTCTTACATGAATATAAACTCTGAACAGCCAGAAATTCACTATCGTGGTGAAAATTTAAAAGATTTTGATGCAATTGTGCCGCGTATTGGCGCATCAGTCACCTTTTACGGCTGTGCAGTTTTACGCCAATTTGAAATGATGGGGGTATACCCAGTAAACGAATCTGTGGCTATTTCTCGTTCGCGCGATAAATTGCGCTCATTGCAGTTATTGTCACGCAAGGGCGTAGGCATGCCTGTTACAGGTTTTGCGAGTAAACCAGATGATGTAAAAGATTTGTTAGAAATGGTTGGTGGTGCACCGGTTGTTATTAAATTACTCGAAGGTACACAAGGGATTGGTGTTGTACTGGCTGAAACGCGTAAAGCTGCAGAGAGTGTAATTGAAGCATTTATGGGCTTAAAAGCTAATATTATGGTTCAGGAATACATTAAAGAAGCGGGTGGTGCGGATATTCGCTGTTTTGTATTAGGTGATAAAGTAATTGCAGCAATGAAGCGTCAAGCGCAAGAAGGTGAGTTCCGTTCAAACCTTCACCGTGGTGGTAGCGCAACGTTAGTACGTATTACGCCTGAAGAGCGTAAAACAGCAGTTGCTGCTGCTAAAGCGATGGGATTAAACGTAGCAGGTGTGGATTTACTTCGTTCATCTCGTGGGCCTTTAGTGATGGAAGTTAACTCATCACCAGGTCTCGAAGGTATTGAAATAGCAACTGGTAAAGATATTGCAGGTATGGTGATTGATTTCATCGAAAAGAATGCCTCAAGTAAAGGAACCGCAACTCGTGGCAAAGGTTAAAATTAACCGCCCTTTCACTTTATTAGGTGAAAGTATTGGTGTTGGTGAACGTAAAACGTTAGCTTTAGAAGCTGCAAAGCTTTACACCCACTCACCCCTTAATATACCTATAGAGGTTGTTAATGGCGTAATGGAAGGCCCTGTACTGATGGTATGTGCCGCTATCCATGGCGATGAGCTAAATGGGGTAGAAGTTGTTCGTCAATTACTGGCTAAAATAGATCCAAACCAGCTACGTGGCACGCTTATCGCTGTGCCAATTGTGAATGTGTTTGGCTTTATTCATAAGTCGCGCTATTTACCAGACCGTCGCGATATGAACCGAAGTTTCCCTGGTTCTGAAAGAGGGTCGCTAGCGGGTCGTATGGCGTATATGTTTTTCAATCAAGTAGCGGTGCATTGCACGCATATTATTGATTTACATACAGGGGCTATTCACCGAACAAACTTGCCACAAATACGTGCAAATTTGGCGGATGAGGCTACTGCGCAGATGGCCAAAGCCTTTGGTACACCTGCGGTGATTGATGCCTCGCTACGCAATGGTTCACTAAGAAGTGAAGCGGCTAATTTAGGCATACCGGTTATTACTTATGAAGCGGGTGAGGCACTGCGTTTTGACCCAATTGCAATAGCCGCCGGCGTGCAAGGGGTTGACTATGTAATGCGCCATTTAAAAATGATGCGCGGCAAACGCCCTAAAAAACTACCAGAGCCTGTTATTGCAAGCTCTACAAGCTGGGTACGTGCTGAAGTAGATGGCATTGTACGTGCTCAAGTGTCGCTGGGTGAGCGCGTAACAAAAGGGCAAATACTTGCTTATATAAGTAGCCCGCTTGGTGACTCTGAACTTGAGTTACTAGCACCTCGAAGTGGTATTGTAATTGGTCAGCAAACTATGCCATTGGTTAATGAAGGTGATGCAGTTTTTCATATTGCTTATTTTGCTCATGCTAATAGCTTGGTTGAGCAGCAATTAGAAACATTTATTGATGAAATTAATGATTTAGATGAAGAACTAAAAACTGCAGAGTTAAATAACTAACCCTTTAGCAGCTATTAAAAAGCCGTTTTAGTTACTAAAACGGCTTTTTTTATGCAAAATTTATTATTTTTTAGGGCCTATAATCCGCTTAATTACCGGCGCTTTTGATTGTTTAGGCTCTGCGTTTAAAACGAGTACAGGGCGCGTAACAAATAAATTATTTGGGTAAATTACGCGGTGCCCATCAATATGTTCAAGTACAACATTCATTAAGCCCATCTCGACAATTCTACCTTCAACATGATTTGCGCCGTCAATAATACGTACCCAAAAACCAACGCGGCAGTCGTTTTGGATAAACATTAATAAAAATGCGGTCAGATTGCTCAGTAATGACCATGCTGCAAATAGCGCGACACCTAACATTGCAAAGAGTGACGAGCCCAGAACCAGTAGCCCTCGTAGCTCAATACCCCAAAATACTAACACTAAACATAACATGACAAAGGCGAGAATAATTTTAAGTAGTAACTCTGCGCGGTATTTACGATGTAAATCTACTTTACCTTTAATGGCTTGCTCAAGTAACTTTTTAGTTAGTTTTAATAGCACTGGAAAAAGTAACAAGGCAATAACGGTCACGATGAGTTTATATTGATCGGTGAGTAATTCTAAAACATCTAAAAATTCCAAAATAGCGCCTTTTACAGTTATGTGGTAGTTAAAAGTAGTAAATATAGCAACACGTTAGGTTGAATTTCAACTAGCTTAAAGGCCTTAGTTTAGCGTGTTATTTTGGCGCTAAGTAGCAATTTAAAACGATTTTTTTACACTGACAAGCCACTGCACAGAGTCGACATCGTCAGCGCTATCTATGGGAGCGGCTATATCAAGATGGATCATAGTGCCTGCATTTGCTCTACTCGGCGCTAGGCGCAAACCAACGCCCACATTTTTGAGTACATGATTATTTTCGTCGTTTGTTTGGTTATTAAACCATGCTCTACCAATATCTATAAAGCCCGCGCCACCTACTTTAAATAGTTGTAGTAAATCGTACTCCCAGTAGTAGCGTTTTTCTAGGCTCACTAAAAAGCTACGGTCGCCATGTTGGTAATCCATAGGGTAACCACGCAGGCCTGTTTCGCCACCTAAGGTAAGCTGTTGGTCGGCAGTTAGGTTTTTTGCGTATTGCACGCGGCCTTTTACATACCAAGATTGATCAACACTTGTATTTAGATAATATTGTACTTGCGATGTCGCTTTAAAGTTTTCGAGTTGCTTTTGTTCTTCGTTCCAAAATCCCTCTAAATCCGTGCTAAAACGCCAAAGCGTATTATCGCCAGAAAAATGGGCTGTTTTCACATTAAGCGAATAAACAAGGCGGCTATCATCGTTACTCAACGATTCATCTGAATAACCCAGCAGTGCTTTTGCATTCCAACCTAGGTTTAAATCTTCAGTGCGATAAATGCTGTCAAAATTACGCACCTTAATAAAATTATCCTCAAACCAATGACCACTAATATAGGGATAACTGTAGCTTCTATCTTTAGCTAAAGGCTCAAATGTGGTTTGAATGGCACTGAATGTATGCTGCTCATCTACATAACCTAAGCTAATTCGCTGAGTCCAGCTATTACTAAGTGCTTTAGAGTGGCCGATAAAAATGCGATTTAGATCAGTTGTTTGATCAAACTCACTGATCTCTTTTCCTCGTCGGTATAGTGATTCTTCTCGTTGTTCTGAATAACTTAAAATACCGTAACTGTAAGGTGTGTCTATGGCATAAAATGGATAAGTAAGCTCAAGTAAATGACGCTTACCATCGCTGTTATCGGCATACTCTATGCGACCACGGTAGCGGCTAGAAAAAATATTAGGATCGTCGTAAACAAATAAGTAACCACTGCGGTCGCTGTCGGTTGTGCGAGAAAAAGACAATCTTTTTCCCCAGCCAAACAAGTTTGATTCTCTAAAACCAATACTCGATTTATTTTCTCCACCGCTGCGGCTAAAGTTTATTTCTGGCAAGAGCGTCCATAAATCACGGGTAATTACTTTAACATCTATATCGCCATCACAGTTTTCTGTTGCGCTAATTTGTGCGTCGTAAAGGTAGTTTTCTTTTCGCAGCAAGCGCTCCGATTCAGAAAGTTTTTTAGCATCGTAAAGATCGCCAGAGTTAAAAAGCAGTAGGTTTTTGATTACTTCAGGTTCAGTTTGAATGTGCGCGCGGTTAGCAAATCTAAACAGTGCGTTATTTTCTTCTTCCAACGCAGTATTAAATACATTGAGTTGTTCTAGCGTAATAGTGGCAATTCTAGCATTTGGTTTTGTAGCAACCAGTAGCGTTTCATCGCTGAGTTGGCGACGTAATTTTTCTTCACTCAAATGTATTGATGATTCAAGCGGGCAGGTACCTGTGTTTGTAGGAAATGGCTCTGCATAAGCATTAGACATTAATAGACACAGAACAATAACCCCAACACAACAGGGTGAAAACCACGTATTACTGATCATTTAACCCCTTATTTACTGCGTAGTAAACTACACCCGTAATATTAGCTTACATCATTGTTATTTAAATGTAAGTAAAAAGCATAGGGGTTAAAAAATAATTAATTTAGTTTATTAAAAACTATTTGTTTAAAAGAGCCGTTTAGGTGTTAACTATTGCCCGATTATAAAAACAGTTTATTCATCCATCGCTAAATCGGGTTAATTTAAATAAAAAGCCAACGCGGCTAATAAATGTTCTGCTTCAGGCCCTTCGCCGTTAATCCAAATACTTTGACTGTAATGCTCGTAATTTAAATTAAATGTTTGTTGGCTATAAGAAAAGCGCACCTGATGCCTATCGGCTCCCGCCGAATACTCGCTAATAGCGATATCGTCCGAATGTAGGAATAATGTACTCCACAGCTCAAAGTCTTCATCGTGAGGTGGCTCTGTCGGGGTAATGATGATGCATTGGTGTGTGTGGTCGTAATCTATTTTGCTCATATTATGCTTATTGTGTGGCTAAGTAGTTGCGAATTGCTGTTAAAAAAGCACCGCCATATTTATTTAATTTGGTAAAACCAACCCCCGACACTTTTAAAAATTCACTGTCGTTAGTAGGCATGAGCTGCGCCATTTCGGCTAACGTTTTATCGTTAAATACCACATACGGTGGCACATCGTCGGCATCGGCTAGCTCTTTGCGTAATGAACGCAAGCGAGCGAATAGTTTTTTATCGTAATTAAATTGTGCGAGCTTATCTTGGTATACGTGTTTTGCTTGTAATCGAGGCTCAGCTAATTGCAGTGCATATTCGCTTTTTAATATAGCGCGGGCGGCTTCGGTTAATCGCAACGAAGCGCCTTGCGTTATATCTTGGCTTAGTAACCCTTGGTGAATGAGTTGGCGTAAAATACTCAGCCAAAACTCACTACTTCTGTCTTTACCAATACCATAGGTGCTCAACTGGTGATGATTGTTATCGCGAATACGACTCGTGTTGGCACCGCGTAATAGTTCTACAATGTACCCTAAACCAAATCGCTGCTCAGCTCTGTATACACACGAAAGTGCTTGCTGGGCAACAAGCGTTCCGTCAAAGCTTTTAGGTGGATTTAAGCAAATATCGCAGTTACCACATTGTTCTCGTTGGTATTCACTAAAGTAGTTAAGCAGTATCTGACGACGACACGTTTGCGCCTCAGCAAAGCTTGCCATAGCATTAAAGCGTTGCTCTTCTACTCTTCGACGTTGTTCATCGTCAATGTCTTCAAAAAATCGCCTTACACGGCCTATATCGGCAGGATCAAAGTACATGATTGCTTCTGCGGCTAAGCCGTCGCGTCCTGCTCTGCCTGTTTCTTGATAGTACGCTTCTATGCTTTTAGGTATGTCGTAATGCAGTACAAAGCGTACATTGGGTTTGTTTATACCCATACCAAAAGCCACAGTAGCAACGACTATTTGGATATCATCACGGGCAAACCCTGTTTGCACAAACTGGCGTTGTTCATTGCTCATCCCTGCATGGTAAGCGGCTGCATTAAGGCCTGCATCGGCCAGCTTTTCTGCTATGTCGTCAACACGCTTTCGACTAGTGCAATAAATAATGCCACTTTGGTTTTTTTGTTCTTTTAGGTAGCGCAACAGTTGCACCATAGGTTTAAATTTCTCTTCTATGGTGTAACGAATATTAGGTCTGTCGAAACTGCCAGTGTGAATGTAAGGCTGCTGAAGTTTTAACTGTTCAACAATATCAAAGCGTGTGGCTTTATCTGCGGTGGCGGTCAGGGCCATCATAGGCACGTGAGCAAAACGCTGCTTAAGTTCGTTTAAGCGAAAATAATGCGGCCTAAAATCATGCCCCCAATGCGACACACAATGCGCTTCGTCAATGGCAAATAAGCTTATTTTTAAATGCGATAATCGCTCTAAAAAGTCACGTTGTAATACTTTCTCTGGGGCTACATATAATAGTTTAATAAGCCCTTGGTGAAGTTGCTGATAAACTGACTGCTGTTCTTCGCGTGCTAGGCTGTTATTCACATAAGCCGCTTTTACACCTAAAGCTTGAAGCTGCGCAACTTGATCTTGCATAAGTGAAATAAGTGGTGAGATAACAATAGTAACCCCTTCAAGAACTAATGCCGGAATTTGATAACACACAGATTTCCCGCCACCAGTGGGTAGCAAAACAAGTGTGTCCTGACCATTTAAAGCGGCATCAATAACGGCTTTTTGGCCATCTCGAAATTCGCTGTAACCAAACACTTGTTTGAGGACAGTCTCGGGTTTTCGCACTAACGTGCTTGAAGGAAGCGTAGATGTATTCATTGGCGAGTATTTTAGTGTTTTTTTTATAAGATGTCTTTAGCTTTACGCTCGTAGTTTTACACAAGGTATGTTTTACTCGTTTTACCTATTAATTTCAGAGAATAATAATGAATAAAGAAATGTTAATTGAACAAGTGGGTGCGCTATTTGTAAATGGCATGCCGTTTAATCAATTTTTAAATATATCGGTAGAATCACTTAGCCCAGAACAAGCTAAAATTACATTTCCCTGGCAGGATGTTTTTATAGGTAACCCAGCTCAAAAAATTCTTCATGGTGGGATTATTTCAGCCGTACTTGATAACGTAGGCGGCATGCTTGCAGCGGCCAGTGTGATAGACAAGCTAACCGATTTAGAGATGAACAGTGTGCAAAAAAAATTAGCAACACTTGGCACTATTGATTTACGCACTGATTATTTGCGCCCAGGAAAAGGGGATGTGTTTACCGCCAGTGCCACGCTTATTCGTTCAGGTAATAAAGTGTGCGTGTGCAGAATGGAATTACATAACGAGCAATCAGTGCAAATAGCTTTTGGAACAGGCACGTATTTAGTTGGATAAAATCTGTTAGGCGAGTAAACTGGCGACCTTTTAAATCACTAAGTGTTTACTATGCCAATTGTTACCGAGCAGCGTAAAGGCGCAATTTTTGCTTGTCTTGCTTTTGTTATGTGGGGTCTTGCCCCCATTTATTTCAAGTTAATCCAACATGTGACCGCATTTGAAATCTTAATGCATCGTGTGGTGTGGTCAGTCGTATTTTTAATTTTAGTGGTGAGTGTTTTAAAGTACTGGCGTAAAATTAAGCACATTATAATACAGCCTAAGCTGATGCTAATGTTAGTTATTACCTCTGGCTTACTTGGTTTTAACTGGGGTTTATTTATATGGGCGATTAACAATAACCATATGCTTGATGCAAGTTTAGGTTATTACATAAATCCGCTTTTAAATGTTTTGTTAGGCATGATTTTTTTAGGTGAGCGCCTCCGTAAATTTCAAGGGTTCGCTGTTGGGTTGGCATTCTCTGGGGTGATACTTCAATTAGTAAGCTTTGGCTCGTTTCCTGTGGTGGCGTTTTCACTTGCTATATCGTTTGCACTGTATGGCCTATTACGAAAAAAGCTGCCTGTTGAGGCGTTACCCGGTATATTACTCGAGGCATTAATATTATTGCCAGTAGCACTGGTTTACTGGTGGATGATGACACCTTCTGCTACATCAAGTTTGCCTAATAACGATTGGCTTACCAACTTATTACTTATAAGCGCAGGCATTGTTACCACACTACCGCTGCTTTGCTTTACAGGGGCGGCTAAACGCCTGCAATATACAACCCTTGGCTTTTTCCAATACATTGGGCCTAGTTTAATGTTTATACTTGCTGTGGTGTTTTACGATGAGGTATTTGATACTGAAAGGCTTATTACCTTTGCGTGTATTTGGAGTGCACTGGCTATTTTTAGTTGGGATTCTTACCATCAATCACGTAAGCGTAAAAAAGCGGCCATTACAGCCGCCGAAATTGCTTAAATTTTAGTTTAACTGACTACCTTATTTCGGCCGGATTCTTTCGCCTTGTAAAGTTTTTGGTCGGCCTGTTTTAATAACGTATCCATTTGATAAACAGGCCCTGTAGAAAAGCCTATTGAAATGGTCAGTTTTATCTTCTCTTTACTAAATTCTTGGCTGTTATTTTCTACAAAATACCTAAACCCTTCGAGTCGTTTGAGCGCTTCTTGCGGGGTTTCATCTGCAAAATAAACAGCAAATTCTTCGCCACCTAAACGCGCAACTAAATATTTTTTAAAGTATTTTTTAAGGCAGATAGCCAGCCCTTTTAAAACCTGGTCGCCTGCATCATGGCCATAAGTGTCGTTAATAGATTTAAAGTGATCTATATCAATCATGGCCAGTGCGCCGTTTACCTTTTTGAGACTAAGCTCTTTAAGAGAGTTATTTGCTTGCTCAAAGAAATAACGACGATTAGGGAGGTCAGTTAGGTAATCTGTGTTGGCTTGGCGTTTTATTGTCGCTATTTGTTCAAGCATGCCAACGTTTTGGCTTAGCCTGCAATAAAACTCTTCGTTATTAAACGGTTTATGCAGGTAATCGTTTGCACCATTTTTTAGGAATAAGCTTGATAGCTCAGATGAATCAGCACCAGAAATACCAATAATTGCCTTTTCATCGTTACTGTAAATTCTGCGAATTTCGCTACACAACTCATCGCCGTTCATATTGGGCATTTCGTTGTCGGTAATGATCACTGAGATATCGGGTGAGTTAGCAAGAACTTCTAGTGCTTTTTTTCCATCCTCAGCTTCAGATACTTGATATTTGTGACGTAACAATAAGCTCACAACATAGTGGCGGGTAGATATAGAGTCATCAACAACTAATACTTTTACATTTTCATTGCGAGGTAAACGTTTTAACTGTTTTTCAAGATATTGATAGGCCTGTTTATTTTCTTTTATTATATAGTCAATAATAGGGTACTTTTCTACCATGTTACGCGTTTTTTTATCTATATTTCCCGTCATAACAATGGTAGGAATTTCAGCGTCTACAGTGCAGGGAATCGCTTCACCCATTGGTGCGTCAGGCAAAATAAAATCAACAACCGCACAAAAATAATCGTTTTGGCTAATCAATACTTTTGTTTGTGCTAACGTTTCTGCTACATCTACCTCGTAGCCTACCTTTAGCGCTATGTGTTTTTGCACAAGCGCTATAGCAGGTGTATCTTCAACTATTAATATCTTTCGCTTCACGGAACACCTAAATTATATTATGCAAAAATGCTGCTTAATACATGTTGTAACCGTAAAAGCGCCAAAAAGCAAATTGGTTACGTGTTTATAAGCTGTCAGATTCTGAATAACTTTCATGATTTATTGGCGCAGGGCTCGATATTTTAGAGCGCCCAAACAAGGTATGAAACTTCGTTTTACACGTTGTAAGCTTTAGGTATTTTAGCCATGCTCGCTCAATCGGATTAGTTGGTTCTTGTGAGCCAGTTACTACGGCTACAAAATTTTCTTGGTGCTCATTTTGTGGTTCAATCGTCTTACTATATAAACCTTTTAAAACAATGCCATGTTGTTCTAGTATACTGGCTTCTAATAAGGTGAAATTTCCGCTGCGGCTAAAACCACGTGGAAAATTTTGATCATCATAAAATTGACGTTGGCTAACAAATGCTTGGCGTAGTAATGAAATGTTAATGCTCATAGCTATATCCTCATACCCTTATTAATTATTTGGAGTATGATGCAAGTTTGGCAGTTTTTTAAACAAGTTATTTTTATCGTGAGGATAAAAAAGTGGATATCGATTTATTAAAAACATTTGTTGAAGTAGTGCGCACGCGTCATTTCGGTAAAGCCGCAGAAAACCTATATATAACGCAGTCGGCGGTAAGCTTTCGTATTCGCCAATTAGAGCAAGGACTTGGCGTTAATTTATTTATTCGCCAGCGCAATAATATTCAATTAACGGCGCCTGGTGAGCGGTTATTACCTCACGCGCAAATGATCATAACCGGTATGCAGCGGGCGAAGGTAGATGTGGCCCTTGCCGACAACATGCATAAACAAATTAGCTTAGCGGGCACCCCTAATATCTGGGATGCTTTTTTACAGTTTGGCATTACTAATATCGTGTCGGCTATGCCGGGGGTATCTTTGGTGGCTGAAGTTAAAGCCCAACAAGAAAGTACGCGATTATTGCTTGAGCGCACGCTTGATTTAGCCATTTTATTCGATCCACCAAAAGTAGATGAGTTAGTTGTTGAGCGTATTTGTGAGCTACCTATTATTCCTGTGAGTGGGTATGACACGGCAACAAACGAGAATTTTTTTGATAATCAGTACGTGTATGTTGACTGGGGGACGACATTTTCGCTTTGGCATGCACGCCAGTTTACCGGTAAAACCCCTCCTTACTTTAGAACAAGCACCGGCCGAATTGCACTCGATTTAATTTTGCAATGTGGTGGCAGTGCATTTATTCCTCATGTTTTAGTAGAGCATCATTTAGAAAATGGTGAATTATTTCATGTAAAAAACGTAGAAAATACGTCAAGAGATATATTTGTAGCCTACCATAGAGATAACGAGCAAAAGGAACTAATAGAAACACTAATAAATTTACTTCCTACTATTGAGCCTAACGCTTAAACGTTGGAGGTTAAGTGGGTACATATTTGCTTGATTAGTGTTCGTGTCCTTTTGATTTCAAAAATAATGCAGTTTTATTAACTTTAAAAGTCAAAAATATTTCATTTGTAATATTTCTGTCATTTAGTGGTGACAAACTGCAGTCGTTTTAAAAATTAGTCTTTTGTGATTATCGAGGAAATAACATGAAATTTGTAAAATCGAGCTTATGTGTCGCTTTGCTAAGTGGTTTATCTTTTAATGTACTTGCAGACGTGGATGTTTACGGTAAAGCAAATGTAACTGTGCAGTCTACAGATGACGGTGAAGGGTCGTTTACTGAAATTAAAAGTAACGCATCTCGCTTTGGTCTTAAAGGTTCTGAAAAAATTACCGATGGCTTAGAAGCAGTTTATAAGTTTGAGTTTCAAGTTGATGTAACTGATGCAGACTCAAAAGGCGACGACGATAATATTTCTGCGCGTAACCAATACGTTGGTGTTAAAGGCTCATTTGGTCAGGTAGTAGTGGGTCGTAACGACACGGCGTTTAAACAAGCGCAAGGTAAACTCGATTTATTTAATGACCTTGAAGGCGATATTAAAAACGTATTCAAAGGTGAAAACCGTTTAGGTGATTCAATTTCTTATGCGTCAAACTCATACGAAGGCTTTAAAGTACTTGCTACTTTTATTGCTGAAGATGATGTAGATGCAGATAACGGTTATTCAATGGCTGTAACATACGGTGATTCAGCGCTTAAAAAGAGTGCAATTTATGCCTCAATTGCAGCTGACAGCGAAGTAAACGGTTATGATGTAGTGCGCGCATCAATCCAGGGTAAAGTTGAAGACTTTAAACTAGGTGCTATGTACCAAACTCAAGAAAAAGTAGACGGTTCAGCTGAAGGTGACGGTTACTTATTAAATGCGGCATACAGCATGGGTAAAAATACATTTAAGGTTCAGTATCAGGCAATGGACTTTGACGATAGCGATGATAAAACAGCTATTTCGGTTGGTGTTGATCACAAGCTTAACAAAAACATTAAAGTATTTGGCTTTTACTCAAGCTTTGATATGGACAACAACGTAGACCAAGATTACTTAGGTTTAGGTATGGAATATAAGTTTTAACGATTAGTTAAAACACTCCCTTTTTAACCGCGCTGTTATTAGCGCGGTTTTTTTTGCTTTAAATTATTTACTTACCCGCCCATAATAGAGCTTCATTTGGAATGAGGTGCAATTCCTCAACTGTTCCCGCAACTGTAATTAGCACTTTGCTTTAAGTCAGATACAAATCAATTTTTAATGAGCGGGCCTACTCATGCTAATTTTAATGTACTCCTTTTCGGTAGTTGCATTACAAGTGGGTACTCGTGTCTAGGACAGAGTATTGCAAACTAAAGCACCATTATTAAACGTTCAAAACCTTTCGTGGGGAATAGCAAATAAATCTATTCTCAAACATATTAATGTGCAAATACCCGCAGGTAAATTTGTTGGCTTAATAGGGCCCAATGGTGCAGGTAAATCGAGTTTACTGCGTTGTTTATATCGTTTTAATAAGCCAAGCGAAGGGGTTGTAGAGTTTAATAACCGAGATATTTGGCAGCTCAAAAGTGACGAATATGCAAAGTGCGTTGCTGTTGTTTTGCAAGAAGCACCATCGCATTTTAACTTGTCGTTATTTGATGTTGTGGCGCTTGGCCTCACTCCTCATAAATCGTTATTTAGCTCTACATCGCAAAGCGAAAAAACACAGATCACTCAAGCTATAAAAACGGTAGGGCTTGAGCAGCACACCAATCAAAATTTTGAATCGCTCTCTGGAGGAGAAAAACAACGCGCACTCATTGCACGTGCTATTGTTCAGCAACCTCAACTGTTAATAATGGATGAACCCACTAGCCACCTTGATGTTAAGTACCAAATACAGGTGATGGAATTGGCAAAGTCTCTAGGTGTTACGGTGTTTGCTTCATTTCATGATCTTAATTTAGCCGCGGCTCTTTGCGATGAGCTCGTAGTCATTAAAAACGGAGAAATAACGCATACCGGTTCGCCCGCAGAAGTACTCACTGAGCACATGCTTGATGATGTATTTGGTGTATGCGCACAGATAAATAGCCACCCACAAGAATCTCAGCTTGGCAAAAGCACACCTCATATTACTTATTTTTATGGTTATAAATAACATGCTGGCCTCTCGATTTCGCCATTCTGCGGCGCTATTTATGTTTATTGTCATTGCTACAGTAAGTCTGTTTTTAGCTTTGAGCTTTGGCGCAACAGATACGTCAATAAACGATGTATTTAACAGTCTTGTGCATTTTAATGATTCGTCACTGACCAGCCGTATTATTTTTGAATTAAGAGTGCCGCGCACATTATTGGCGTTTTTGGCCGGTGCAGGTTTAGCTATTGCGGGGCTAATTTTACAAACAGTGACACGTAACCCATTAGCCGATCCCTATTTATTTGGTATATCGTCAGGTGCTTCGTTTGGTGTAGTTATCCTTATGGCATTTGTGGGTATTAGCGCGGGCGTTGCCCTTTCTGCGGCGGCGCTACTAGGTAGTTTATTAGCAATGAGCTTGCTTATATTAATAGCCACAAGGCAACAAGGTGGGCAGGTTGAATCGATGTTGTTAGCTGGTGTTGCACTCTCATTTTTATTTAGTGCATTTACTAGTTTGTTACTTTATTGGAGTGAGCCGCAAGCCGTTGCCGCTATTTTATTTTGGACCTTGGGTAGTTTTGCACGTGCGCAGTGGGCAACTCTATGGATACCATTTTTAGTGATTACATTGTGTACCTGCGTAATGATTAGCTTTAGGCGCCAACTTAATGCCATGTTATTAGGTGATGAAAGTGCCATAACTCTTGGTGTTAAAGTGAAACGATTTAGGTTACTGATGCTAATTTTAAGCTCATTAATAACCGCTGTGCTGGTGGCAATGTGTGGTGGTATTGGTTTTGTTGGGTTAATGGTGCCACACATTGTGCGCTTTTTTATCTCGCAGGGAACCGTCGCAGGGCTATTAATAACAAGCTTAGCAGGAGGCACATTTATGGTATGGGTCGATGTACTGTCACGTTCTTTACTACAAAATCAAGAGCTGCCTGTTGGGGTGATCACGGCCGCTGTGGGAAGTGCGTTTTTCTTAAGTTTACTCTTTTTTAGAAAATCGAAGGTATAGCCATGAAAACGCTTATGATACAAGGCACGACCTCTGATGCAGGAAAAAGCACCCTGGTGGCTGCGCTTTGTCGAGTATTTGCAAATCAAGGTATAAAAGTCGCACCGTTTAAACCACAAAATATGGCACTTAATAGCGCAGTGACAAACGACGGTGGCGAAATTGGCCGAGCACAAGCTTTGCAAGCTATTGCTGCTAGAGTCGAGCCCGAAACTGACTTTAATCCCATATTACTTAAACCCAATAGCGACACTGGCGCGCAAGTTATTATTCATGGTAAAGCGATTAGCAACATGGAAGCGGGTAAATACCACGATTATAAAAAAGTCGCTATGGATGCCGTCATTACATCACACGAGCGTTTAGCAAAACGGTTTGAGTTGTTATTGGTGGAAGGTGCGGGAAGCCCCGCTGAGATAAATTTGCGTGAAAACGACATCGCTAACATGGGCTACGCTGAAAAAGTAGACTGCCCGGTGATCATCATTGCCGATATAGATAAAGGTGGTGTATTTGCTCATTTAGTGGGGACATTGGCATTACTTAGCGAGTCAGAGCAATCACGTGTAAAAGGGTTTGTAATTAACCGTTTTAGAGGAGATATAAGTTTACTGCAAGGAGGGCTTGATTGGTTAGAGAACTATACAAATAAGCCTGTTTTAGGTGTACTGCCATACCTCCACGATTTGACTCTCGACGCGGAGGACGCTGTTGCAATAGGCAATAACGTCACCCATGCAACTATCAATATTGCAATATTATTAGTGCCACATATTAGTAACCATACCGATTTTGACGCACTGCGTTTACACCCAAATATTAATGTTAACTATGTACGCTATACGCAGGTAATTCCTGATGTTGATCTTATTATTTTACCAGGCAGTAAAAACGTACTTGGCGATTTAACTTTCTTAAAAAATGAAGGGTGGGATAGGCAAATAAAACGCCACTTACGCTATGGGGGTAAAGTGCTTGGAGTTTGTGGTGGCATGCAAATGCTGGGTAATATTATCCACGATCCAGAGGGGGTTGAGTCGTCATTAAAAAGGGTGAATGGGTTGGCTTTATGTGATTTTGAAACCACACTGAGCACGCAAAAAGTACTCTCTAAATTATCAGCGACGATGCAGTTAAATGATTTACAAACACCGTGTAGCGGCTACGAAATACATGCAGGTATTAGCAAAGGGGCCGCGCTTAATAAGCCATTTTTAACTTTTAATGAGCATCCAAGTGGGTTTGAAACAGATGGTTTTATAAGTGACGATAACGCAATTGCGGGCACTTATTTACACGGTTTATTTGATGAGCCCAACGCCACTATGGAAATTTTAAAGTGGGTAAAACCAACTTTACAGCTTGACCCAATAAGTATTGATACACACCGCGAACAGCAGTTAGCGCGTTTAGCAACTATGTGCGAAACACATTTAGATATAGCGCAAATTATCTCGATTTATAAAGGACACAATAATGACTGAACAGACAAACGACAAGCATAAACAGCGCCAGCAAAAAGTAAAAGAACACGTAGATGCCCGTGTTGAAGCTGCGCAAGAGGTTAAAGGTATTTTTCAAGTCATTACTGGTAATGGGAAAGGTAAATCGACCTCTGGTTTTGGTGTGGTAGCACGCTGTGTAGGCCATGGTCAAAAAGCCGCTGTGTGTCAATTTATAAAAGGGACATGGGAATGTGGTGAGCGTAATTTATTACAAGGCGCAGGTGTTGAATTTGCTGTAATGAATACTGGTTTTACGTGGGATACACAAAATAAAGAGGCTGATACTTTAGCAGCGCAAGCAACATGGCAAGAAGCAAAGCGCATGCTTGCCGACAGCAGTATTAACTTAGTACTACTTGATGAGCTCACTTACATGGTGACTTATGGCTACATCGACTTAGACGAAGTAGTGAGCGCACTTAATAATCGCCCGGCTATGCAATCGGTTATTATCACAGGGCGCGCAGCGCACAGAACATTGACAGACCTTGCCGATACAGTGAGCGAAGTGCGCAATGTAAAACACGCATTCGATTCAGGTGTAAAAGCACTAGAAGGGTTTGATTACTAGTGATTAAATTGCTTTTTATAGGGTTAATGCTGTTTAGTTTACAGAGCAATGCAGTGGCGAAGTTAGAGCCTGAGCCTGAGCCTAAAAAACTACGTATAGTTGCACTTGCCCCACACATAGTTGAAAACCTATTTGCTATTGGTGCAGGTAGCAATATTGTGGGTACCGTTGACTATGCTGATTACCCACATGAAGCAAAAAATATAGCTCGCATTGGCGGGTACTATGGCATTTCTCTTGAGAAATTATTAGCTTTAAAACCTGATTTAGTGATTGCCTGGAAAAGCGGAAATCAACAGGAAGATATATCACAAATAGAGCGCTTGGGTATCAAAGTGCATTTAAGCAACCCTACAAGCATAGAAGGCGTGCAAACTGAACTACTCACTCTTGGTAAATTAACAGGGTACGAAAAGCAAAGCCAACAGGTTGCCAAAGTGTTTAAGCACAAGTTAACCGCTATTATAAAAAACCAGCAAGGGAAGCTGCCTATATCTGGTTTTTATCAGTTATGGGCCGAGCCAATGATGACCATCAGTGAAAGCACATGGATTGGTCAATTAGTAAGTACCTGTCATGTAAATAATGTATTTGCTAATAGCACGACCCAGTACCCACAAATCAGCATTGAAAATGTCATTGTTACTAAGCCTCAGGTGATTATTATTCCTGACGAAAAGTCTAATACCCCGCAGCCAAATGTTAATTGGAAGGCATGGCCAGAAGTGCCTGCGGTTAAAAATAATCAGTTTATTCGCGTTAACGCCGATTTACTTCACCGTTTTACACCGCGTATGCTAGATGGACTGGCGGATATGTGTGATAAAATAGACGCGTCACGAAAACAAATAAAGAGTATGTAATGAGCGACTGGGATACATTTTTACACAACGAGTTACAGCAACCTTATATGCAGAAAACCTTAAACGGAGTCGAAAACCGCCGAGCGCAAGGTGTTGCTGTTTATCCCCCTGAATCGCTCGTATTTAATGCATTTAATGTCACGCCTCTAAACGATATTCGTGTGGTCATTTTAGGGCAAGACCCTTACCACGGTGAAGGGCAAGCTCACGGGTTATGTTTTTCTGTTCTGCCAGAGGTAAAAAAATTACCACCCTCGCTTAAAAATATGTACAAAGAGCTGGCTACAGATATTGAGGGTTTTGTTATACCTGAACATGGTTACTTGCAAACCTGGGCTGACCAAGGCGTATTTTTACTAAATACTGTTTTAACGGTAGAGCAAGGACAAGCACATTCGCATAAACATTTAGGCTGGGAGCAATTTACCGATAATGTTATTGCTCATATTAACGCGAACTGTGATGGGGTTGTGTTTATTTTGTGGGGAGCGCATGCGCAAAAAAAAGGAAAAGGCATAGATAGCACTCGCCACTCTATTTTGAGTGGTCCGCATCCGTCGCCGCTGTCGGCTCATCGAGGCTTTTTTGGTTGTAAGCACTTTTCGCGAACTAACGAACTACTGTTAGCGCAAGGTAAAAAGCCCATAAATTGGCAGGTTTAGTTAAATAAGTTTGAACATTAAAAAAGCCCTCATAAATGAGGGCTTTTGTGTAATTGGTGGGTATAGAAATTAAAAATCTAGCTCATCAATTGCAATTGTGTCTGCAAAGTAATCAAATTCCTCTAATTCTTTACGTAGACGTTGTTTATCTTTTATTGCTTCTATTTCGCGCCATTTTCTTTTTTTGTTCTTCTGAGAGGTTTTTCTTTTTTCATCAGGACCTTCTAGTATCTCTAATATATCGTTTAGGCTATCCATGAACTTCTCCTATTGATTTTATTGACCTCAAGAGTACCTATACCACAGGCCTAGCTAAAATAGAATAAAAAAGTGACAGAGATGTTACAAAATTGTGATGGTTAAATGAAGGTTTATACCAGTAAAGTATTGTTTTTAAATATGAACACGTGAAATACAGTTTACGAAAAATTTAAGCCGATGAGAGTTATTTTTCTATAGATAAAAATGTGAGGGAGGTGGGTTTATTAGCCCACACTTTACAGACATAAAAAAACGCCGTAAATAATACGGCGCTTTTTTATTTTTTCAGCAAATTACATTGCCTTGAAGCGTTCTTCTAATTGCTCTTGTGCTTGTGCAAATGAACGAATACCTTCAGCTAGCTTTTCAGTGGCCATTGCGTCTTGGTTATGTAACCAACGGAATTGCGCTTCTGTAAGCGGCTCAGGTTTTGGCTCTTTAGGAATATCACTTTCTAGTAAATATTCTTGTGCGCCTTCAAGGTTACCTAAGTCTTCTAAAAGGTTAGGGCTAATAGTTAGCTTGTCACAACCTGTAAGAGCAATAATTTCACCCGTGTTACGGAAACTTGCACCCATAACCACTGTTTTGTAATCATGGCGTTTGTAAAACTCAAAAATGCTGCGTACTGATTGCACACCAGGATCTTGTAGTGGATCCGTTGGTTTTTCCATACCGTTGGCAACGTGCCAATCTAAAATACGGCCAACAAATGGCGAGATTAGAAATACATTTGCATCAGCACATGCACGGGCTTGGGCGTCGCTAAATAATAAAGTAAGGTTACATTTAGTCCCTTCTTTTTCTAACTGCTCAGCGGCTTTAATACCTTCCCATGTAGACGCAACTTTAATTAAAATTTTGTCTTTGCTTACACCTTCTTTTTCGTAAAGGCTAAGTAGAGTGTGTGCTTTAGCAATGGTTGCTTGAGTATCAAACGATAAACGGGCATCTACTTCTGTAGAAATATAACCTGGTACAATTTCACTAATTTCTTTACCAAGTAATACAGCAAAATAGTCACATGCAAGTTCTAGTTGTTTAGCTGGCTCTTGCTCGGTTTCTTTTGCATAGCTCCAAGCTTTATCTAGGTAAGGCTTATAAGCTTCAATCTCGCTCGCTTTTAATAAAAGCGACGGGTTTGTGGTTGCATCTTCTGGTTGATGCTTTTTGATCGCTTCAATATCGCCAGTGTCGGCTACGATAGATGAATGTTGTTTTAGCCTTTGTAGAGCTGAAGTCATTTGCTTTCCTCATTCCAAGCAAGTTAAAAGAATAATCTACCCTTAATATATAACATCCATACTGCAACAGTGTGACAATGCTTGATAGGTCTTATGTCCTTATCAATTAAAAAACGGCAATGTATGAATTTTTAAGGGAGGATTTATTTAAACAAAACGTGCTTTTCGTTTCATTTAATGTTGAAATTGACATTAAATAATTTACAAGTCAATAGCTAACTATGATCACTGTTATTTCACCTGCAAAAAATCTTGATTACGACACGCCACCGGCAACCGATAAGTTCACTCAGCCTGAATTACTCGAGCATAGCGAGGAACTCATGAAAGTATGCCGTGAACTAACACCTGCGCAAATTGGCAGTTTAATGAAAATTAGCGACAAGCTTTCAGGCCTTAACGCAGCGCGTTTTAGCGAATGGTCGCAACCTTTTACCTCTGATAACGCCAAGCAAGCCGCGCTTGCTTTTAATGGTGACGTATACGGTGGGTTAGAGGCGAGCACGTTAACTGCAAGTGACCTTGATTATGCGCAAAGCCATTTGCGTATATTATCTGGATTATATGGTTTATTAAAACCGCTTGATTTAATGCAAGCGTACCGACTAGAAATGGGCACTAAGCTTGAAAACTCGCGAGGTAAAAACCTGTATGAGTTTTGGGGCAGTATTATTGCTGACAAACTAAACGAAGTAATAAAAGCACAAGATGCACAATATCTCGTTAACCTAGCTTCAAACGAATACTTCAAAGCGGTAGATACAAAAGCGCTCAACGCGCAAATTATTACGCCGCACTTTAAAGACTGTAAAAATGGGCAATATAAGGTCATTAGTTTCTACGCTAAAAAAGCGCGTGGCATGATGGCGCGTTACATTATAGAAAACCAAGTAACGCAGTTAAGTGAGCTAAAAGAATTTACCGTTGCAGGTTATTACTTTAGCGCTGAGGCAACAACTAAAGAGTTAGAGCCTGTATTTATGCGCAACGAACAAAGCTAACGTGTTAAATACAGCTAAACATATATTTAAAAAGCCATGCAATGCATGGCTTTTTATATGCTGGCGCTAAACTTGCACCTATGAGTAAAGTATTCACATTATTATTTACTCATAGGTGCACAAAAATGATCAGCATACCCTCGATAACAGAAGCCGAAAAACTTATCGAAGAAAAACTCGGCGGTTGGTTTGATGTTGTTATAAGTCACATCCCTAATTTTATAGTGGCGGTTATTATTGCCATTATATTTTCAATGTTAGCGCGCTTTGCTGGCAACCTGATGAAAAGCATATTGCGCCGTTCACTCGACTCACAACAAATAGCCGATTTAATGGCCTCTATATTTAAGGTTATTGTACTGTGTGTTGGGGTGTTTATAGCGCTGGATTTTGTGGGGTTAAAAGGTACGGTTACCTCTTTATTAGCCGGTGCGGGTATTGTTGGTTTAGCCATAGGTTTTGCGTTTCAAGATATGACCGAAAACTTGATTGCGGGTATCGCAATGGGTATACGCAAACCCTTTAAAACAGGAGACGTAATAGAAACCGACGATGTGTTTGGTTCAGTACACTCAATAAACCTGCGCAACACGCTAATAGAAAGCTTTTACGGGCAGTTAATCTTAGTACCTAACAAGGTATTATTTAGAAATGTGTTAAAAAACTACACCACACTCGGGGTTAGACGCATCGAAGTACCGGTAGGCATTTCGTATGGTGACGACATAGAAAAAGCGAAAGAAGTTATTGTAGATAAGATTAACGATTTGGACTTTGTTATTCGTAAAAACGAAACCGATGTTTATGCCGAAGGCTTTGGTGACAGTAGCATTAATTTATTGGTGTGGTTTTGGATTAAATACCCAGGTGAACCAGACTTTATGACAGTGCGCCATAAAGGTGTAGTCGCCGTTAAACAAGCGTTGGATGAAGCTGATATTAGTATTCCATTTCCTATTCGTACGCTCGATTTTGGTATTAAAGGCGGTGAAAAACTCGATGCCATGATCAGCGATAAAATAAGCCAGCAATCATCAAATAAAGGCAACGCTAGTGGAGCAGATTCAAGCCAAAACGAATAAATGAGCCATTAATACCATTGGGAATTATTTACTCACTCTTAGCGCACTTTTACATTTATATGTGCGCCGTTAGCTAAAGAAAAAATGACTTACGAGTCACAACAACTAAATGCAGCTTTATAAAGCTGCATTTTTTTATGGCTACTTAAATGTTTGAGAAGGTGAGAACAACGTTAACTAATTATAAATTTATGTCTACTTACCTTTTGAGATGAAATTGGAAGCGGGCTATGTAATATATCGATAAGGCTAAGGCTATTGTGTAGTTACTTCCCGAAACCGACGATAACGCAGCATAAATATAAAACATGCAGTAACCTTTGAGGTCCCCCCATAGGTTGCTTCTCCTTGTTGCTTAAAGAATAGGTCATAAAGAGCAAGTAGGGCATATGAGCTGTATACGACTTTAAGTTATACGTACATAGGCGTAGTCATTAAAATAATGCAGAAGTAGGGACCGAGCTTACTGGGTCACAAATCGCGCACCTTAGTTATGTTACGCCTAGATAGAACACGCTTTAATAATGGCAGTTAAACAGGCCTAGCCTTAATATAAATTTATTATTTAAAGGGTAAATTGTTTAGGCAAATATCAGGTTGTAAGGTATGCAATTTACAATTGGTCTTTGGCGGTAAATAAGAGGTAATTAAAGCAAGTTTATTTTTGTAGTTAATGTGAGTTGTAAGTAACTACAGGCACAAAAAAGGCGCAGCATGTGTTGGAGTTGCGCGCTGCGCCTAGGATCAATTGAGTTAATAAAAGTGTGATTTAAATAACACTAATTTTGTTACGAATGATTTTAACCCCATCCATATTTTCTAAAAATTTTTGTGCAAGCGCACGTTCAAAACCTGTTTGCGCTTGACCATGTAATACTACCTCGCCATCTTTAACCTGAACGCGAATATTGCTTAATGCAAAGTTAGGGTTAGTACGAAGTGTGCTGGTAATGGTTTGTTGTAGGTTAGGTTGAGTTGCTACGCTGCTCACTACGGCTAGGTGCGTTGCTGCACTCACTTTGGTAGCACATGCTAACAAAAATAAACAACAAAACGAAACTAAAGCAATAGTTAACTTTAAGCGGTTCATAACTCAATCCTTTTATATCAATTAAAAATTTAGCCAAACCATTAAGTATTCTGGCTATTCTGTCTCTAATAATACAAGTTCAGTGCCATTGTTAATTTATTGAAATATAAGGTTATTTCATTAAGTGGGAATTCAGGTGGGCAATAATTACATTTAAATGGGTAGGTGTTACATGCTCTGGTTACATTTGTAACGCGTATTAAAAAGCCGGCATGCGCCGGCTTTGATAAAAATGCTAAGTTATTTTTTCTTTTTAACTTTCGCTTTTTTCTTCGCTTTCATTTTTACCGGATCTTTACGCTTTTTAGCGGGTGGCTTAGCTTCTTTATGCTGCGGCTCTATGCCTTTAATTACACGACGTTTAAGCTTTTGTTCAATGTAGCGTTCTACTTTGTACAAAATACCAATATCGTGCGCTTCCACTAATGATATAGCGATACCTTTTTTACCTGCACGACCCGTACGGCCAATTCGGTGTACATATACGTCAGCTGTTCGTGGCATGTCAAAGTTAATAACATGGCTAATGTCAGATACGTCAATACCTCGGGCGGCTACATCTGTTGCAATCAATATTTTAGTGCGGCCGCTATGAAAGTTTTCCATTGCTTTCATGCGCTTGTCTTGGGGCATTTCACCACGCAGCCAGGCGGCTTTTACGCCGTTATTAGTTAATTCACCAATGAGTGTTTCTAAACGCTCACGGGTTTTAACAAACACAATAGCTTTACTAACGTCTGGGCCGTTAAGGGTATTGACTAAAAGTTCTAGTTTATGGTGGTAATCATCAGCAAGGTGAACCCACTGGTGAATTTTAGCTTTTTCTTTGCGTGACGATTCAGCTTCAAGTAGAGCAGGGTCGTTTAATGTGGTTTCTGCAAATCGCTCTACGCTGTCGCCCTCAAGGGTAGCAGAGAACAAAAAGCACTGACGGCGGTTTTTAGCTTCGTCACAAATACGGCTCATTTCTTTTTTGAAACCCATGTCTAGCATGCGGTCGGCTTCATCAATAATAAGCATTTCGACGTGTTCAGCATGAAAGTTTTCAGTTTCAAGGTATTCCATTAATCGCCCTGGAGTGGCAATTAACACGTCGTTATTTTTTTCAAAAATTTCTTTATGCGTTCCGTAGTTAATACCGCCGGTTACTACACCTATTTTCAGGTGCGTACGTTTTGCTAGTAACTCACATTGCTCATGAATTTGATAAGCCAGCTCACGTGTTGGGGTCATTATTAATACGCGAGCAAAACCAGGTTCACGGCGCGGAAAATCCAATAAGTATTGAATAGCAGGAATTAAAAATGCCGCTGTTTTACCTGTGCCAGTTGGCGCAGACGCTAAAATATCACGTCCCTGAAGGGCTTCAGGAATAGCTTGCTGTTGAATACTGGTCGGCGTTTCGTAACCCATTTTATTAATGGCGTCGAGTAATTTGGTATCAAGATCAAATTCAGAAAATTGCATAGAGTGTCTAAAATAGTGGACAATTACCTTGATTATACGCGCTATGCTGCGCTTGGTGAATGAAAAGGTGAAAAAATGTCTGGTTTTGCATTTAAACAATTTAAGGTTGAACACGACCATTGCGCAATGAAGGTTTCAACCGACGGCATTTTGCTTGGCGCGTGGGCAAACTTAACAGATGCAAACACGTTATTAGATATTGGCACAGGCACAGGGTTATTGGCGTTAATGTGTAAGCAGCGCAGGCCAACATTGAGTATTACCGCGGTTGAAATAGATAAAAACGCATACAATCAAGCATTACAAAACGTAGCAAATAGTCCGTGGCCAAATATAACTATTCAGCACCAAACTATTCAAAGCTTTAATAGTGATGCTCCCTTTGACGTAATCATTTCTAATCCGCCTTATTTTAATCACAGTCTAAAAGGCAATAATGCTGCCCGAAACACCGCACGCCACACTGATGATTTAAGCTTTGAGGAGTTAATTAACGCGTTTAGGCAACTAAGTCATTCACAGTCACGATTTTGTTTAATACTGCCAAGCACTGAGGCCGAGGTATTTATTGAACTTGCCGTTAAACATGGACTTTATTTAAATGCACACTGCCAAGTGCAAGCGACACCTAGCAAACCTATAAGCCGCAGTTTAATGACATTTAGCTACCTACAATCACAAACCGACAATTCAACGCTATGCATTAGAGAGTTAAACAACAATTACACCACTGATTACGTTGCTTTGTGTAAGGCGTTTTATTTAAAAATGACGTAACTGTATGGATGATTATCTAATAATAAAGGATAGTTTACCCATAATGCATACGTATTCAGTTGTTATTTAATCAACCCTAAGACTAGTGTTAACCACTTGTAAATAACGAAGAGCATGTTGTTTAGCTCGCCAACATTTGGAAACACACACTATGAAGCTGAATAAAATTGTCACCACCGCCGGTTTAAGCCTAGGCTTGCTTTTACCTAACCTTGCAGCTGCTGCACCCACTACGTTTGTTCATTTATTTGAATGGAGTTGGCCCGATGTCGCACAAGAGTGTGAGCAGTTTTTAGGACCAAAAGGGTACGCTGCTGTACAGGTTTCTCCACCTAACGAGCATATTACAGGCAACCAATGGTGGACTCGCTATCAACCTGTGAGCTACCAACTGCAAAGCCGAGGCGGTAACCGAACGCAGTTTATAGATATGGTCAACCGTTGTAAAAGTGCAGGGGTCGATATATATATAGATACCCTAATTAACCACATGGCAGCTGGGAGTGGGAATGGCGTAGCGGGAAGCACGTTTGGGAATAAACAATACCCAATTTATAGCCCACAAGATTTTCATGAAAGCTGCTCAATTAACCCAGAAGATTACGGTAATAACCGTTATCGCGTTCAAAACTGTGAGCTGGTAGGGCTTGCCGACTTAAACACATCTTCAAATTACGTGCAAAATACCATAGCGGCTTATATTAATGACCTTCAAGCTATTGGAGTAAAAGGCTTTAGGTTTGACGCGGCTAAACACGTAGCCGCTAGCGATATTCAAAGCCTTATGGCTAAAATAAACGGCTCGCCGTTGGTCTTTCATGAAGTGATTGATCAGGGAACAGAAGCCGTTGATGCCTCTGAGTATTTAAGTACAGGGCTTGTTACCGAGTTTAAATACAGTACACAACTCGGTAATACATTTAGAAATGGCTCACTTGCGTGGCTAAGTAATTTTGGTGAAGGGTGGGGCTTTATGTCAAGCTCGTCGGCGGTCGTATTTGTAGATAATCACGACAATCAGCGCGGGCATGGTGGCGCGGGTAATGTAATTACTTTTGAAGATGGCCGTTTATACGACCTAGCTAACGTATTTATGTTGGCGTATCCGTATGGTTACCCAAAAGTGATGTCGAGTTACGATTTTCATGGTGATACCGATGCAGGCGGGCCAAGTGTTCCCGTTCATAACAATGGTAATTTAGAATGCTTTGCAAGCAATTGGAAGTGTGAGCACCGGTGGTCATATATTGCTGGTGGCGTTGATTTTAGAAATAACACCGCCGACAACTGGGCTGTGACAAATTGGTGGGATAACACGAATAATCAGATTTCATTTGGCCGCGGTAGCTCAGGTCATATGGCTATTAACAAAGAAGACTCAACGCTTAATGCTACTGTGCAAACAGACATGGCACCTGGTCAATATTGTAATGTATTAAAAGGTGAATTGTCGGGCGATGCTAAAAGTTGTAGCGGTGAGGTTATAACCGTTAATAATAACGGCACTATTAATTTAAATGTGGCGCCGTGGGATGCCATGGCAATTCATAAAAACGCTAAGTTATCACAAGGGTCGACTTCAACCCCGAATGATGATTGGCAGCGTACCGTTATTTTTATTAACGCACAAACCCAAAGTGGGCAAGATATGTTTGTACGCGGCGGAATAGATCATACCTATGCCAATACAAATTTAGGAAGAAACTGCCAAACAACCAATGTTGAATGCGCGATGCCTATTCGCCATAACAATTTAAAAAATGCCACTACAAGTCCATGGAAAGCAAACGATAACTTTCTAGATTGGTACGGTATAGAAAGCGGGCAAAGTACGCAAGCAGAGGGGACAGCAGCCGATTGGACTACAAACGTGTGGCCAGATGCGTATGGTACACAAAAAACAGTGGCCAACGACGGTTTTGGCGTTACACCGCTTAATATTTGGGGCGAACACTATTGGATGCTAGATGTAGATATGGATTGCAGCAAAGCGGTAAATGGGTGGTTTGAGGTAAAAGCATTTGTAAAAAATGGTCAAGGTTGGGAAAGCAATATTAACCAAGCCAATACACCCTATGCCAGCACTAACCATGTGGCACAGTGCGGAAAAATTAATATGTTTAAATTTAATAGCTCAAGTGTAGATATTCGTAGCTTTTAAACCTATTCGTTAAGTTTAGCCTTATGCATTAATACTAAAGCCAAACACCTAAGCGTGTTTGGCTTTTTACTGCAAACATTGCGCTTGAGCAGTTAAAGCGTTTCGCCGTACTCGGTCATTACTTGCTCAACCCAGCTGGCTATGCGTTCATCGCTTAGCTCGTACTGGCTGTCTTCATCAAGGGCGAGCCCTACAAACTGTTTGCCATCGGGGGTGAGTGCCTTTGAAGCTTCAAACTCGTAGCTGCTGTCGTTTGGCCAAAGGCCAAGTTGTGTAAATGTTTGTGTGTTTATTTCGTCGTGCAGCATACCTAGAGCGTCTTGAAACCACTGTCCGTAACCTTGCTGGTCGCCCATGCCAAATAAAGCAATGGTTTTACCATGTAGGTTTACATCTTTTATGTCGTCCCATTTTGACTCCCAGTCTTCTTGTATTTCGCCAAAGTCCCATGTTGAAATACCAAAGATGATAAAGTCGTACTGCTCTGCATTTTTTAGTGGTTCGTCTTTAATATTGTGAAGGCTGACTATATCGTCACCAATAAGGTCACGAATTTTTTCTGCTGCCATTTCGGTGTAGCACGTAGTAGAGCCAAAAAATAAACCAATTTGCATCGTATTTATCACTGTGTAATTGCCTGATATGATAGGCTCAAGTTTACCGTAAGGTATTTTTAATTGATACCTTAGCAAAGCATGAGAGCATAATGTGACAACGCTATCTGACGATTTTTCAGAAAATAAAAGCAGTATGAGCACCAATAGCGACTACCTAGAAACCTTTTTAGATAGCCTTTATTTAGAGCAAGGTGTAAGCGAAAACACATTAAGTGCTTACCGCAGCGATTTAGATAAGTTTTGCCAGTTTTTAAAAGGCGAAAACTTAATGACGGTAACAGGGCACGACATTGAAAGCTATTTAGCGCACCGGGTCGACTTAGGCCTAAAGCCGCGCAGTACAGCGCGCAGTATCAGTGCGTTAAAACGGTTTTATCAGTATTTTGTACGTGAAAAACTGATTACCGATACACCCATGTTAAACATTGCTCAACCCAAAGCGGGGCAATCGTTACCTAAAACACTTTCTGAAGCCGAAGTAGAAGCGCTTCTTAACGCCCCCAATACTGAAGAGCCAATGGGACTGCGCGATAAGGCGATGCTTGAGTTACTTTACGCCACAGGCCTGCGTGTCAGTGAGTTGGTTGGGCTACGTATGGAGCAAATTAACTTACGCCAAGCGGTTGTGTTTGTAAAAGGTAAAGGCAACAAAGAACGTTTAGTGCCGCTGGGCGAAGAAGCCATGCATTGGCTTGAGCTTTTTTTAAAAGTTGGGCGTGCACAAATGATCAAACACGCCACCGACTTTGTATTTCCGTCAAAGCGTGGTGTAGGCATGACTCGACAAACCTTTTGGCATAGAATCAAACACTATGCTATTTTGGCATCGGTTGAATCGCCATTATCACCCCACACATTGCGCCATGCATTTGCTACGCATTTATTAAATCATGGGGCCGATTTACGTGTCGTACAAATGATGTTGGGACACAGCGACCTATCAACAACGCAAATTTATACTCATGTTGCTAATGAACGGTTAAAATCGGTACACGCGCAGCATCATCCGCGCGCTTAATTTGAAATAAAATAGTATTAAGCCGGTCAATATATTAAGTATTTTTAGGATAGAGAGAAGTTATGAAAAAATTAATGTTAGCAGGTGCCATGTTGTGCACAAGTATGAGTGCATTGGCAAATGACGTTGCAGTAACGCCAAATGCTAATGATCCTATTGTTACTAAGTTTGCGGCACTTGGCGTAACAGTTAAGCAAATAAATCCAAGCCCAGTGGCTGGTTTAAAAGAGCTAATCACAAACAAAGGCGTGTTATACGCAAGCCCAGACGGCCAGTTTTTAATGCAAGGCACGTTAATCGATTTAGACAATCGTAATAACCTAACAGAGCAAGCTTTAAATAGCGTGCGTGCTGAAGGTATTACAGAATATGAAGAGTCGATGATTGTGTACAAAGCACCAAACGAAAAACACAGCATCACTGTATTTACTGATATTAGCTGTGGTTATTGTCGTAAATTACACCGTGAACTAAACGATTTGCTTGATGCGGGTATTACCGTTAAGTATTTAGCGTTTCCACGTGGTGGCTTACAAGGTTCGGGCTACGCAGATTTAATGAATGTATGGTGTGCGAAAGATCAACAAGAGGCGTTAACAGAAGCTAAAGCAGGTGAAAGTACCACTGCAGTTGCAGGTTGCAGTGCGCCCATTGCTGAGCATTATCAGCTAGGTCAAAGCTTTGGCATTAGTGGCACGCCAGCCATTATTTTAGATGACGGTACAATGATCCCAGGTTACCAACCTGCTGCTGCATTAAAAGCAGCGTTAGATGCTAATAAAGCATCTTAATAACGTGTTTATGTTTATAAAAAGGCCTTAATGGCCTTTTTTTGTCTTTTTAATACGACTCAATAAGTTAAAAAACCTGCATGAAAAAACTGATCATTGCGCGCGAAAGCGTTAACGATTCGCACTTACCGAGTCATTTGCATCCGGTTATAAAACAAATTTACGCGACTCGTCGTGTAGTTGATGCCCAAGAGCTCGATAACGGTGTTGCTACGCTTCACGACTATAAATTGTTTAAAGACATCGACAAGGCAAGTGCATTACTCGTCGATGCGCTTAAGGCGCAAAGCCACATTTTAATTGTGGGCGACTTTGATGCCGATGGCGCAACCAGTACTGCAACCTTAATGCAGGGGTTGCAAATGTTTGGTTTTCAAAATTTAGATTACCTCATTCCAGACCGCTTTAGCTTAGGTTATGGCTTAAGCCCCGCACTGGCCGAACAAATAGTACAAATAAAACCCGATTTAGTGATCACCGTAGATAACGGTATTTCCTGTATTGCCGGTATTGATATTTTAAAATCGGTAGGTATAAAAGTGTTGGTTACAGATCACCATTTACAAGGTGAACAGCTTCCAAATGCCGACGCCATTGTAAATCCAAACAGGCACGAATGTAACTTTCCGTCAAAGTCGATTGCCGGTGTAGGCGTGGCGTTTTACTTATTAATTGCACTAAGAAGCCTAATGCGCGAACAAGGTTACTTTACACAACAAGCGCCGCCTAATTTAGCAAACTTATTAGACATAGTTGCGCTGGGTACAGTAGCTGATGTAGTTGCGCT
This sequence comes from Pseudoalteromonas sp. NH0006-46, assembly GCF_057547735.1. Classification (NCBI taxonomy): domain Bacteria; kingdom Pseudomonadati; phylum Pseudomonadota; class Gammaproteobacteria; order Alteromonadales; family Pseudoalteromonadaceae; genus Pseudoalteromonas; species Pseudoalteromonas sp. NH0006-46. Next base: position 494,665 of record NZ_BAAJML010000002.1, read on the forward strand.
TGATGCAAATAACCGAACACTAGTACACCAAGGTTTAGCGCGTATTCGCAGTGGTAAAACACGCCCAGGTATTACAGCTCTTATTGAAGTGGCTAACCGAAATGCAGCACGCCTAAGTGCCAGCGATTTTGGCTTTTCGCTTGCGCCGCGGTTAAACGCAGCAGGGCGATTAGACGACATGAGCTTAGGCATAGCCTGTTTACTGAGTAACGATATAAACCAAGCAAGGCGTATTGCAGGCGAACTCGACAGCTTAAACCATGCAAGGCGTGAAATAGAGCAGGGCATGCAAGCTGAAGCGCAAGCCGTTCTTGATAGGCTCGCCTTTACCGACGACAACATTCCTGATGCTATTTGTTTGTTCCAAGATGACTGGCATCAGGGCGTTATTGGTATTTTGGCTGGTCGCTTAAAAGAAAAATACCATCGTCCAACCGTTATTTTTGCTGGTGGCGAAAACGGCGAAATTAAAGGCTCGTGCCGCTCCATTGAAGGGCTACACATGCGCGACCTACTCGAAGGGTTAAATACCGCGGACCCCCACCTAATTAATAAGTTTGGTGGCCATGCCATGGCGGCGGGTTTAAGTATAAACGAGCAAAACTTTAACGCCTTTAAAAAAGCGTTTGATGCCGCAGTAAGTGCGCAATTAAGCGAAGAAAGTAAGCGTTGTATTGTGTTTACCGACGGTGAACTGCCAAACGACTGCTTTACCATGGAGTTTGCCCAATTATTAAAGCAATCAGGTCCATGGGGGCAGCAGTTCCCAGAGCCGGTGTTTGAACATACCTTTGAATTAATTCAGCAACGTATTGTTGGTGAAAAACATTTAAAACTGGTGCTTAAACATCAATCAGGGCGGTTAGTTGACGCTATTGCTTTTGGTATTGACGTAAAAGAATGGCCAGATACCGAAGCGCGCTTTGTTAAAGTGGCTTATCAACTCGATATTAACGAGTTTAGGGGTAAGTTTAGCCTACAGCTAATCGTCCGAGAGCTTGAAAAAGTACATTAAAAAATATGCACAATACATGCATAAAAGGCTAATAAAACGCGCGATTTTTTGTTAAAATCGGGCGTTTTTATCATTTGACGATAACTTATTGCGGATATTCCTTAAGTCGGGCCGTAATAATCTAGCCATTTTGGAGTAATGTACATGTTTGAAGTGAATCCTGTGATTAATCAAATCAAGGAAATTCGCGATCGTACTGAACTGCTTCGGGGGTACCTTTGACTACGCTCTTAAACAAGAGCGCCTAGAAGAGGTTAACGCCGAACTTGAAGATTCAGCTGTATGGAATGAACCTGAACGCGCACAGGCACTTGGCCGTGAAAAGTCAGCATTAGAGGCGGTTGTTGAAACAATCGACAACTTAGTTGCTGGCGCTGATGACGTTGAAGGCTTGCTTGAGCTTGCAATAGAAGCGGAAGACGAAGACACCTTTGACGAAGCAAATGCAGAGCTTGAAGGCCTAAACGAGCAATTAGAAGGTTTAGAGTTTCGTCGCATGTTTTCGGGCACGCACGACGCAAACGATGCATACCTTGATTTACAATCAGGTTCAGGCGGCACTGAAGCTCAAGACTGGTGTAACATGTTACTTCGCATGTATTTACGCTGGGGTGAAGCAAAAGGCTTTAAAGTTGAGCTAGTAGAAGCAACCGATGGCGATGTAGCCGGAATAAAAGGCGCAACAGTTCGCTTTGTTGGCGAATATGCTTACGGTTGGTTACGTACAGAAACAGGTGTGCACCGTTTAGTGCGTAAAAGCCCATTTGACTCAAGTGGCCGTCGTCATACGTCGTTTGCGTCTGCATTTGTATACCCAGAAATAGACGACAATATTGAAATTGACATTAATCCGTCTGACCTACGTATAGACGTGTACCGTGCATCGGGCGCGGGTGGTCAGCACGTTAACACCACCGAATCAGCAGTACGTATTACGCACGTACCTACAAACACGGTAGTGCAATGTCAAAACGAGCGTTCGCAACATAAGAATAAAGCCCAAGCAATGAAGCAATTAAAAGCTAAATTATTTGAGCTAGAGTTACAGCAGCAAAATGCTGAAAAACAAACGCAAGAAGATGCAAAGTCAGATATTGGTTGGGGGAGTCAAATTCGTTCATACGTTCTTGATGACTCGCGTATTAAAGATTTACGCACCGGCGTAGAAAACCGCAATACCCAATCGGTACTTGACGGTAACTTAGACAAATTTATTGAAGCCAGCCTTAAATCTGGCCTATAACCACCAAGCTAATAAAGAGCTAAAAAATGACTGATAAAATCCAAGACGAAAACAAGTTAATCGCTGAGCGTCGCGGCAAGTTAGATGCTATTCGCGAAAATTGCCCAGCCAACGGTCATCCAAACCAATTCCGTCGTGAACATTACACGGCTGATTTGCAAGCTGAGTTTGGTGATAAAACAAAAGAAGAATTAATTGAGCTACAGCACGTAGTATCAATTGCTGGTCGTATTCTTGCCAAGCGTGGTCCGTTTATGTCTATTCAAGACATGAAAGGCCGTGTACAAGTTTACGCATCAAAAGACGTACAAAAAGATTTAAAAGCAAAATATGGCCAACTTGATATTGGCGATATTATTGGTGTTAAAGGCCCACTTAATAAATCAGGTAAAGGCGATTTATACGTAGATATGGCCGAGTACGAATTACTTACTAAGTCACTACGCCCATTACCAGAAAAATTTCATGGCCTTTCAGACCAAGAAACTAAGTACCGCCAACGTTATGTTGATTTAATTACTAACGAAGCAACGCGCGAAACATTCCGCATTCGCTCACAAGTAGTTGAAGGCATTCGTCGTTTCTTAGCAGAGCGCGACTTTATGGAAGTAGAAACGCCCATGCTACAGGTTATTCCTGGCGGCGCATCTGCGCGTCCATTTGTGACTCATCATAACGCGCTTGATATCGACATGTACTTACGTATAGCGCCTGAGCTTTACCTTAAGCGTTTAGTAGTAGGTGGTTTTGACCGCGTATTTGAAATTAACCGTAACTTCCGTAACGAAGGGTTATCAACGCGTCATAACCCAGAATTCACTATGATTGAGTTCTACCAAGCGTACGCTGATTACATCGACCTGATGAACATCACCGAAGACATGCTACGTACTGTTGCAACTAACGTATTGGGTAGCCCAATTGTTATTAATACAACAAAAGACGAAAACGGCGAAGTAATCGACTCAGTCGAGTACGACTTTGGCCAACCGTTTACACGTTTAAGCATGGCTGACGCTATCTTAAAATATAACCCTGAGTTTGATGCTGCGGTATTTAACGACCCAGAAAACCACTTTGAAGAATTAAAAGCGTACGCTAAACAAGTACACGTAAAAATTCCTGAAAACTGTGTGTGGGGCCCAGGTAAGTTTTTATGTGAAATATTTGAAGAAACGGCTGAGCACATGCTTATCCAACCTACATTTATTACAGGTTACCCATGGGAAGTATCGCCACTGGCGCGTCGTAACGACGAAAACCCATTTGTTACCGACCGTTTTGAGTTTTTTGTTGGCGGACGTGAGCTTGCAAATGGTTTCTCGGAGCTTAACGATGCACAAGATCAAGCTGAACGCTTTACTCGTCAAGTTGAAGAGAAAGACGCCGGTGATGATGAAGCAATGCACTACGATGAAGACTACATACGCGCACTAGAGTACGGTTTACCGCCTACCGCTGGTGAAGGTATTGGTATTGACCGATTAGTCATGTTGTTTACTGACTCATCTACAATTAAAGACGTTATTTTATTCCCGCATATGCGCCCGCAAGCTGACTAAGCTTAATGTAAAATAACACCCTGAAACGCCGCTTAATTGCGGCGTTTTTGTTTTAATTTTGTTTATTCATAGCTAATAAGACCATTATTCATATATTAAGCTATTGATATTTAGTTGTAATTTTTTTATGAAAATTTTTATGTGCATATAACAAATTAATGAGTAACTTTTAAACATTATGTTGTATTTTTGTAACTTTGTTAGCTACAATACGGCCAAATTTTAAACGGCCTAACTTTTAGGTGCTGTAAATAATAAAAACGGATTTATAAAATAATAAAATGACAGATAAAACTATCGAAGAGTCGGAAGAACTCAGTCAAACCGAGCGAGAGCGAGAAGCGTTTTACCGAGCATGTATTGCCGAGTTTCAACAACTAGGTTATCAAGAGCAGTACCTGGCTAGTTTAAAAGATAAATGTGCACCAACCGACGACACACTTACGCCTAACGAAGAGAGTTGATTAGCTTAAAAATTAGGCTTCTTTCATATAAAAACATAACATATGTGTGTTCTGTAACCATATAGACACTTTTGATAGAAAAGTGTTTGACATATTTTCTGAAATCTTTATTATACGCCCCACAAGACGGAGAGGTGTCCGAGTGGCCGAAGGAGCTCCCCTGCTAAGGGAGTATAGAGTTTGTAGCTCTATCGAGGGTTCGAATCCCTCCCTCTCCACCATTTTTTAAATGGCGAAATCTTGTAAACGTAAAGATGGGCGCATAGCTCAGCTGGATAGAGTACCTGGCTACGAACCAGGCGGTCGGAGGTTCGAATCCTCCTGCGCCCACCACTCTTTACACACTCTGCTCAGAGTATAAACTAGCAAATAGTAAAAGTGGGCGCATAGCTCAGCTGGATAGAGTACCTGGCTACGAACCAGGCGGTCGGAGGTTCGAATCCTCCTGCGCCCACCACTTTTACAACACTCTACTTAGAGTATAAACAAGTAAAAAGAATGAAAGTGGGCGCATAGCTCAGCTGGATAGAGTACCTGGCTACGAACCAGGCGGTCGGAGGTTCGAATCCTCCTGCGCCCACCACTTTCTATTACTACTAAAGTTAATAGAAAAGAAACCGACGAAAGTCGGTTTTTTTATGTCTGAAATTTGAGAAAGCTTTCAGATATCAGATTTTAGTTAAGCCAAACAAACACCCCTGTTAAAAACTTCAGCGTAGACGCAGAACTTGTTCGCGTGAGAAGCGCAGCTTCTAATTACTTATGTATTTACTCAAAACCATTCACTGCTCTTTAACCTAAGCTGTGTTATTTTAAACGCCTTGTTTAAAAGGATCTTGCTGTATGTTTAAAACCGTATTTTTTATATTCTTATTTATTTTAAGCGCACTTTTTACTGTTAACGCACCCGCAAATGAAGCAAAGCAATCAATAACCGTGGGGGCTGAGCAACCTGCTTTATACTTACCGCAATTAAAAAATAAACGTGTTGGGCTGGTGGTAAATCAAACCTCTTTAGTTGGGCCTATCCATTTAGTCGACAGCCTGCTGACTAAAAATATAAACATCACTAAAATTTTTGCACCCGAACACGGCTTTAGGGGCGATCACGATGCTGGTGCTCATGTAAAAAATGCAGTTGATAGCAAAACTGGAATCCCGCTTATTTCTATTTATGGCAAAAACAAAAAACCAAGTGCGGAGGCACTTAGCAATGTAGATGTTATTGTTTTTGATATTCAAGATGTGGGCGTACGTTTTTATACCTACATAAGCTCTATGCATTACATGATGGAAGCCGCAGCCAAGCAAGGTATTGAATTTATGGTACTAGATAGGCCAAACCCGAATATTGCCTATGTTGATGGGCCAGTTCTTGAACGCGAATTTAAGTCGTTTGTAGGAATGCACCCAATCCCAGTCCTGCATGGCATGACGGTAGGCGAACTTGCTAACATGATCAAAGGCGAGGGCTGGATCAATAAAGCAGTCGATCTACAGCTCACCGTGATCCCCGTTGATCGTTACACACGCACAACCCGTTATAGCTTACCTGTAAAGCCCAGCCCTAATTTACCAAACGATCAATCAATCGCGCTTTACCCGTCGCTTTGCTTTTTTGAGGCTACACCTGTAAGTATTGGCAGAGGTACTGACTTTGCATTTCAGGTAATTGGTTACTCGCCCGTTGCGCTTGGAGAGTTTAGTTTTACACCACGCTCTATTAAAGGCGCCTCAGCAAACCCTAAATTTAAAAATACCTCTGTAAAAGGGCTCGATTTACGCACGGAAAATACGCATGGGCTTAATTTAAGTTACTTAATAACGGCTTATAGTAAATTAACTAAAAACAATATTACCTTTTTTGAACGCGCTGATTTTATGGATAAACTAGCAGGTACTAATAAGTTACGTTTAGCTATTGATGCAGGGCAGTCGGCTGAGCAAATAAAGCAAGGCTGGCAAAGCGGCCTTACACGATTTAAGGCGCAACGAGCGCCTTATTTGCTATATAAGTAAGGCCTAACCATGCTATTTACTTTAAAAAATACCCGCTTAATTCAAAACACGTGGTTAGTTGCTTTGAGTTTAATTATTGTGGGCTGTGGTAGTACACATAATTCATTAAAATCGCAGCAGGTGCTGACTAAAAGCCAGTTAGTACAGCTGCCAAATGCGCAAGTTGTAGCCCGCTTTCCTGATCCAAACCCAAGTAGCCGGTTTTATGTAAACAACCGCGGCACATTTAAAGCGTATAAAGGGCGTGGCCAATTATTAATACAAAACTACAGCGCCGAAAGCGCCGATATTTATATTAACAACCAAAAACTTAATACCAATACATTAACCGCTAATACGCTTTATAATTACAGTTTAGCGGCGCATCCCCATAATGGTATAAACACATTTAAGGTAGAAAATATTTTACCTAAAGGCACAAGCTTAACGCTGCGCTTTGCATTTCCCACTTTAAATTTAACGCCTACTAAGCCTATTGATTTTACAGACGTTGATGAACTCATTGAGCGCGATATTAAAGCGGGGTTTCCTGGTGCAGTACTGGCAGTTGTTAAAAATGGCGAGTTAATAAAGCTCAGTGCCTATGGCGATGCAAAGCAGTACCAACAAAACGATTTAATGCTACTGCGCCCAGAGCCTATGCAAACACACACTCTGTTTGATTTAGCCTCAAACACCAAAATATTTGCCACTAATTTTGCACTTATGAAATTAATAAGCGAAGGGCAATTAAATATAAACAAACCTGTGCAAAGCTATGTGCCCGAATACACCGGCGATGGGCGAGAGCAACGCACAGTAAAAGAGTTACTTACGCATACCGCCGGTTACCCTCCCGTGTTTGATTTTCACCGAAAAGATACGCAGCAAGGCAATACATTTTATTCTCAAAATAGCCAAACCACTAAACAGCTTTTGTTAACAAAAGTACCGCTTAATAACAAAAGCCCAGTGCAACATGTTTATTCTGATATTGATTACATGATTTTAGGTGTACTGGTTGAGCGCATAACAGGGCAGCCACTAGACGGGTATTTAGAGCAGCACATTTATGCGCCCCTTGAACTGAGTAACACGCTATTTAATCCACTTGAAAAAGGGTTTGAACGCAATCAATTTGCAGCCACAGAGCTTAGCGGTAACACCCGCGATGGGCGTATTACTTTTGATAATATTCGTACTCATGTTTTGCAAGGTCAAGTTCATGACGAACGCGCATTTTACTCGTTTGGCGGCGTTGCAGGGCATGCAGGATTGTTTAGTAACGCTCACGATTTGGCTGTGCTGTGTCAGTTACTACTAAATAATGGCGGTTATGGTAACGAGCAATTATTTAGCGCAAGTGCCTTGGCGCAGTTTTTAACGCCGCAAAGCACTAACGAAACGTATGGCCTAGGTTTTAGGCTGGCAGGCAATAATCAAGCACGGCGTTGGCATTTTGGCCCTTATGCCAGCGCACAAGCTTATGGCCATACAGGTTGGACAGGCACCGTAACGGTGATCGATCCCGCTTACGATTTAGCGATTGTTTTGCTTACTAACGCGCGCCACACTGCAATTAAAGGTACACAAAAACGTTATGAATTTACAGGCAAACAATTCGAAACCGCTCAGTACGGATCTGTGGTATCGCTTGTTTACGAAGCGCTGTTAAATCAATAAATTATCGTATAGGTTAAAATGGGCTAATACAGTTATACCCAATGGCTTATTTGCAGGTGACTTGGCAACATCAATCCATTAAGCTAGGCGGTTTACTCCATTAAGCCACTTTTTAAGTATTGGGCTTAACATATAAGCGTTTAAGCGCGGGTTGTTAATAATTAAGGTTAACTTTTTATGCATTGGTATTCTATTTTACCGCCGCTAATTGCGATAGCTATCGTGTTTTGGCGCAAAGAAGTCATTATGGCGCTGTTAGTTGCCGTGGCGTCTTCTGAGTTTTTACTTGCCTTACAAGGTGAAGGAAATAGCGTATTTACAACGTTTTTAAATACCATAGAGCGTATTATTTCGGTGGCAAGCTCGCCGGGTAATAGCCGCATACTCATATTTAGTATTTTAATAGGCGCCTTACTTGCCTACATACGCGAATCTGGCGGTGTAGCAGCAACGGTTAACTTATTAATGAATAAAGGGGTCGCAAAAGGTAAGCGCCAAGTTGGCTTTTTAACTATGTTTACCGGCGTTGCGGTGTTTATAGAGTCAAACCTAAGCGTGCTTACGTCGGGTATTTTGTCACGCGGCCTGTTCGACAAATTTAAAATGAGCCGTGCACGCCTTGCCTACATTATTGATAGTACTAGCGCACCTGTGTGTATTTTAATACTCCTTAACGGCTGGGGCGCATTTGTGCTGGGTTTATTAGGTAATTACGAATTGGGCGAATCGGCCGTATCGGTACTGTGGGGCAGCGTAGGTTATAACTTTTACGCCATAATCACCCTGGTTATTGTTTTTTACACCATTGCGTTTGATAAAGTACACGGCCCAATGAAAGAGGCCGAGCAAAAATTAGAACTACAAACAAACGAGCTAAAAGAAGAAGTAAAAGGTTCTAAAGCACGCTTTATGCTAGTGCCACTCATCACGCTAATTGCCAGCATGGTAGGCTTTATGTTTTACACTGGTAATGGTGTATTAGCAGAGGGTAGCGGCTCTAAATCGGTATTATACGCAACTGTGCTCGCTATTGTGGTTGCTTACTTATTAATGATTAGTTCGCGCCAATTCACTCACCATCAACTAGTTGATACTGGCTTTAAAGGCATGGGTGAGTTACTTCCATTGGTAAGTATTGTTTTGCTTTCACTCACACTGGGCGCAAGCTTAAAAGATCTAGGAACGGGTGTGTTTGTTGCCTCCTTAGTAGGCGACTACTTACCTATTTATTTAATAGTGCCCGTGCTGTTTTTGACAGGGGCGGTTATGTCGTTTACTACGGGGACATCGTGGGGTACGTTTGCCATACTTATCCCTATTGGCGTACCGCTTATACAAGCATTAGGTTTACCACCTTCATTGGTTGTAGGCGCTATTTTAGGTGGCGGCATATTTGGCGATCACTGCTCGCCTATATCCGACACCAGCGCGGTATCGGCGCTTGCATCGGGGTGTGACTTACTCACCCACGTTAAAACACAGCTACCGTACGCGTTATTTGGTGGCGCACTGACCTTTATTGCTTATTTGGTTATTAGCATTATTGTGTTGTAAACACATTTCAGAACGCTACAGTTCTAAACATTCAAAAGCCTGCTTAATTGCAGGCTTTTTTGTTTACACGTAGCTTGGGTTGAGTGACACGAAACCCAACGGATCTCCAAATTAATTTTGCAGCTTGTACGTTAAGTATTATTGCCTCTGATTTGAATGTCATAAAATTATCAATTTCTCAAATTAGTTTGTATATGTAATAAAACATAAAATAATTACTATAGTTTATTGAGTTAGTTTAATAGACATCCTTAATTAAACATATATACTAAACCTGTTAGGACGTATTTTCGTCTCAAGGAGTTTAGTATGATAAAGAAGTTGAAGTTTAATAATTACCAGTCTTACTTAAATGACACCGAACTTGATTTTAGTGTTGCAGCAAAATATGCAAATAGCTATTTTGATACTAAAGATAGTAACGGAATAAAATATGCCCGAGTGACAGCTGTATTTGGTGCGAACGGTTCAGGTAAGTCATCGCTTCTTAAACCATTATCTTTTATTTCTTGGTTTATTTCACATTCCTTCCATGATTTATCAAAGTCTGATTTAATTCCTTTCCAGCCACATTTTTCAGCTAAAAATAAGCCTACAAACATTGAAATTGAGTTTCAAATTAATCCTCCTGGCGAAGATTCCGAAAAATTAGATTTTAAATATACCTTAAAGTTAACCAGAGAACGTGTTTTGCTCGAAGAGTTAAAGCTTAAAACTTCACGCTTATATTCTCGTGTATTTAAACGGGAGTATGATGAGCAGAAAAGAAAATATACTAATATCTCTTCATCTTTTTTAAATAATGATGGTCGGCTTAAAGATACGCCACATAACTGCTCTTTTATCTCATATATTGCAAGACTAAATTATGATTTATTACAGGATATAGATAATGAATTCATTTATGAAAAGCTAGGTATTATAGACTTTATTTATCCACATTTTTTTCTTTGTATATCTAATATTACAGAAAATGATAAAGCTGATTTTAATGGCCTGCATCATGAAACTACTGAAGTATTTCTAAAACAGCCAGAAGTTTTTGAAGCTGTTAAAAACTTAATTTGTAAGTTTGATATAGGAATTAAAAATATTGAAATTAGATCTAAAACTATAATCAATATGAATAAAGAGGAAGAAAGGAACATCCCATATTTTGAGCATGAATATAACGGAGAATCTTATTTCTTACCTATATTTCAGGAATCAAGAGGCACTAAATCTGCTTACACATTGCTATGTCATATAATACAAGCGCTAAACTTTGGTACGTTAGCAATTTTAGACGAATTTGATAATGACCTTCATCCAATGCTAACTAAAGAAATTATTGAGCTTTTTGCAGAAGAAAATAATGAAAAAAATGCGCAATTAATTTTTACCACGCATAATACAGAGTTATTAAAAACATTACGTAAGCAGCATATTTACTTTGTAGAAAAAGAAGATTCTATTTCAGATGCCTATAGAGCAGATCAGATAGAGGGATTGAAAGAAAGAGATAATTTGAATAGTAAATACTTAACAGGCGCTCTCGGTGGCGTGCCAGATATACTATAGGGATTGTTATGGGTAAGAAAAAAATAAGAAGAGTAATTTTAGTTGTAGGGGAAGGGCAAACTGAAAAAGCATTCTTAAACCATTTAAAATCTATTTTCAAAGGGCAATCTAAAGTTCAAGTTAAAAGTGCCGGAGGGAAAGGGCCTGACAACGTATTAAATAGTGCACTTGCGGAGTATAGGCAGGGAGCATTTTCAGAAATATGTATATTTATGGATAATGATCTACCTATACCGGTAAAGCTATTGAAAGAGTGTGAAAAAAAAGGGATACAGATTATAAAGAATGAGCCTTGTGTAGAAGCTACTTTTCTTATGCTTTTAGGTCAAAAAGTTCCCCCTCATCCGAACAATAATAACTGCAAAAAAGAGTTTTCAAAATATACCGATAAATCTACAACATGCTCGAATACATATAATAACCTTTTTCCTGCTGAATGTTATGTTGAGGCTGTAAATGTGATTCCTCAAATTAAAAAACTAAAAGACTTCTATCTTAATTAGTTACCACTCAAATCATCTAAGCCCCACACTGCTTAACCCCAGCCCCCGCATGTTTAAGCCCTACAATCTGCCCTTTGCCGTTATGTGCCATGGCCAGCATATCACCCGTATTTATATTACTTTCAATTGCATGCTTACCTTTTAAATCGCTGAGCAATGACTGCTTAATTTGCACTAGCACCTCGTCATGACAGCTGGCTATGTACCAGTCGTTATCGACCTTTACGAGCGTGCCGTATTCTATGTGGCGTTGCTGGTGGCGGCGTAAATCGTTTGCTAATTGGGTGTCGAGCACGCGTTTTTGTTGCGTTATGGCGCTTGCGTAGCTGCCTGTTTGATCTATTTCATGTGTTGTGATGAACGAGTAGTCGTGAATGTCTATGGTGTTTAATACGGTTGTAGGGGCAGTATTTATTACGTTGTTGCTGTCGAGCACTATAAAGGCCAGTAAGCCCAGAGCGCAGGTAAGGCTTGTGAGTTGCAGGGCAAAGCCTAACTTTTTAGGTTGTTTTTGGGCTACGCTGTGTTTTAACGCCTGTTGTTGAGCATGCGAAAGGGTGGTACGTGCTTTACGCGCTTTAAAGTGGTTTGACAGCTTTTCATCAAACTGCTCATCAGGCTTGTTCATTATAATCTCCTAATAATTGTTTTAGGTTTTGTTTGGCGTAGCGCAGTCTTGTTTTTATGGTTTGGGCGTTGCTTTGCGTTATAAGCTCTATGTCGGCAAGGCTAAAACCTTCTTGTTGTAAGGTGATGGCTTCGCGCTGCACAAAGCTTAGTTGTTTGAGCGCCGTGTTGAATGCTTCGTAACTTATGTGTGTGTCGCCTATGTGCGAGTCATTATGTGTTAATTCGCTTTGGTTGCCACTTTGCAAAGGTTGTAGGCTGTTTTCGTCCAGCTCTACAAAGTGTTTTTGTTTACGGTATTCGTCTATTAGGGTGTTGCGTGCAAGTTTAAATAACCACGCTTTAGGCGTGGTTTGCGCTTGGTAAAGGTGGCGCTTTTCAATTACTTTTAGCCACGTTTGCTGGCTTACGTCGTATGCTAAGTGAGTATTAGACTGCGTAACTAGGTAGTGGTATAAATCGTTACTGTAGAGGGCAATAAGCTGCTCTAAGTGACGGTTTTCTCCACTTTTTGCATAACGCGCCATGCAGTCTTTGCTGGGCGTTTCAAATAACCAGGTTTTAATACTCATTAGCATAGGCGTTTAGTCCGTTAAATAGAGTTATCTAATTTAAAATCAAGTTGAACTGTTTGATCTGTTTGTAATTGTGCCACACCTTCAATTACTTTTGGGCGGTATTTCCAACGTTTAATAGCGCGCAGTGCTTCGCGGTTAAAAATACGTTTTGGTTCGGCGTTTAAAACTACCGCGTCAATTACTTCGCCAGTGGGCGAAATATTAAAGCTAAGTTGTACCCAGCCTTCTATGCCATCACGCGCAGCAGTGGTTGGGTACTTTGGATTTATGCGCACAATGGGTGAGGCATCTCCCGTTGGGCGGTTAAGGGTATTGTTAATGCCGTCACCAAAGTTATCCATTATTAATGGCGGCGCCGTGTTGATTGCCATAACGGGGTCGGCACTCGGTGTTACCCGCGGTGGCGCTTTAGGCGGCACTTTTGGTGTAGGTGGTTCTGGCATTTTATCTATGTGCCTTACTTTTGAATCTTCGGGCACTTTAAATATTTCAACCGTGATTTTTTTGCCAGGGTCGAGTGGTGCGCGTTGGTCGCCACTGATTAGGTATTGCATAAATGCAAAGGCGGCAAAGGTCATTGCTGCACCACCAATAACGGCGGTTGATGTTTTTATAAATGTTGGGTTAATTGGGGTTTCGAGTGTGTGCATAAGCCGCTCCTAGTTAACTCATTATGGTGTTTTCAGAGCTATAACGGGTGGCAAATCAAAAAGGGGTGAAATATTTTTATAAAAAATGCGGGGTTTAGTTACAATAGCCTTTCGCATTCTTTTACTCATTAACTTTTTAGGCTGTTATGCAACTCATTGAAATAAATAAAGCGCGTTACCGTAAGCATTTAAACCGGGTAATTGCAGGCTGTGCGGCTTCGCTTGCGGCGGGGAGCTTAGCTATATCGCAAACGCTGATTGCGTTGTTTCCGGATGAAAGCGGAAGCCATTTTCATTGGAACTTAACCGGTGTGGTTATTACAAGTTTAGCCATTGGGTGGTTGTTAAATAAATACCGTACTCATCCTTATATGACCGAAGTGGTTTATGTATGGGAGCTAAAACAGGCACTTAATAAAATAACCCGTAAAATGCCAAAGTTAAAAGCGGCTGGGCGCGAGGGTAACCCTTTTGCGCTATTAGCCATTCATTACAGTTATGCGGGCTCGCGTTTATTATGGCAGCTAGACGACAACCTTATAACAATGGAAGACCTAGCCATTAAGCAAGCTGAGTTAGATTCGGTTGCTGCACAGTTTAATTTAACGCTTAATGCTGACGATTACGAAGAGAGCATATTAAAACAGTTTTAAAGCCCAATTTAAGGAGCCGCAATGAAAAAGGTATTGATTGTATGTTTAGGTAATATTTGCCGTTCACCTACTGCCGAGGCGGTACTAAAAGCGCGTGCAAAAACCTTGGGTGTAAAGGTGGTGGTCGATTCTGCAGGTACAATTGGCTATCACGAAGGTAATCCGCCCGATAGCCGTTCAATGGCGGCGGGTGAAAAACGTGGTTACAGTTTTAAGGGAATATACTCGCGAAAAGTACGCACTAGCGACTTTACCGAGTTTGATTTAATTTTAGCGGCCGACAAACAAAATTTAGCTGATTTAAAAGAGCAGTGCCCAGCGCATTTACATTATAAATTAGCGTTGTTTTTAGAGTACGGCGATCAAAGTATTAGCGCTATACCCGACCCATATTACGGTGGTGACGACGGCTTTGAAAACGTGCTCGATTTAATAGAAGCGGCAAGCGATAACATACTTGCTAAAATGTAAGCGCCTTTTATCAGCTTTGTTACATTAACGAACATTTGTTTTATTGCCCTTTGTTCCTTAATTAAGTACGATTTATGCTTACTTAAAAGGAATGTTATGAATACAAAAATATTACTACTGGCTTTATCACTTAGTTCGGGTTCTGCTTTTGCCAATGATGTGAGCTTTTCGATTGGTGGTGGCTACCCTTATTTGCTTGTTCCCGAAGCGTCTTTATCGGCAGACAACAATACCCAGCGCTGGTATGCAAACTATAAAATTGGCCTAGATGATGGCTTTTCTGTGGGCTTTGAACAAGCTGTAAGTAATAACAATAAACATGCATTTGGTGTATTAGTTGGGGCTATTGGCGCACGTGATACCGATCAACCATGTGAAAGCACAAACACTGACGACATTGCTAGCGAGCTGGGTAATATTTTTGGTTGTGCGCTCGGGCAAATATTTGATGATGAAACCACACATGGTGTTGGGCTTACATACAGTTATAACTTTAACGGCTTAAATAGTCGTGGTTTTAGACTCATACTTGATGCGGGCTACGGTAAAACAAGCGACAGCAACGAAAAAAGAGCCGATGGGGCTATTCGTATCAGTTACGAGTTTTAGGACGCCGTAAACTAAAACAACACTAAAACAATACAAAAGTAAAAGGCGCTAAATAGCGCCTTTTGCATTTGTAAAACCGCTAGCGGTTTATTTTAAAATCTATTTGCACCTGAGTGCTTGCTACTACAGGGCTTCCGTTTTCAAACTTGGGTGCGTAACGCCATTTTTTAAGTGCCTCTAGTGCTGATTTTTCAAATGCGTGGCCACCTTCTGAGCTTATTACTGATGAGTTTTTTACAAAACCCGCGGTGTCTACATCAAACTGAAGAACAACAATACCATCTGTATTTTGGCGGGCTTTATTTATTGGGTACTTAGGCGGTTGGCGATAAACCGGTGTTTGTTCTTGTGAATCTTTCCATGGCACCATTTCAGCAATGGCTAAACAATGTTTAGTTGCTTGCTCGCTTTGACCTGTTTTTTCGTAAAGGTTTACAAGTTTTGAGTGCGCGGTAAGTTCGGCGTTATGATCAAAGCTTAGGTTGCTATCGAATACCGAAACAACATGGTTTAGACGCTCAATCGCTTTTGTATATTTTTTCTTACTTTGTGCAAACGAGGCGACTAAAAAGTCTGCTTTGATTCGCTCAACCGTGTTTTCGTCTAAATTTTCACGGTAGTACTCATCGGCTTCGGTTAGCAATTTTTGGGCTGCACGAAATTTTTTATGTGCAAACTTACTTGCTAACAACGACGCGGCTTCAAATTGCATATCGGCAACAAATTTTGGTTTATTTTGTGCTTTGGCAATGTCGATTATACGTTCGAGATGATCTTCTGCCAAAGACGCTGATTTAGCATTTTCGGCTTTACCTAAAAGTGCGTCGAGTGTTTGTATTGAATTTTTGCCGTGGTGATCAGCTAAAATTGTATAAGCTTGCGAGTAAAGGCTGTAACGCTGTTGCCTGATGTTTTTTTTGCTGCTTGTTGTGCTTGGCGGTGTAATGGCTTTAGCATAATTAATAGCAAGGTTTGCTGTGTTGTCGCTTTTATCACCGTAAAAATTAAGCCCTGTGGTGTAAGCCTGTTTTGCGGCTTGCTCAATATCGTGTTTTGTTTCTACAGCGTTTAGGTAGCTCTGGTAAGCAGTTGAAAATGCGGCTTTAGCGTTATCAGCTTGGCTAGCAAGTGCATTATTTGTAAAGGCAGATAAGCTTAATCCAACAAGTAGAGCAAGGTGTTGTGGCTTCATAATGATCCTTATTAATTGTGAACCTGAACGTTGAATAGTAACGCATTTTTAAATCGCTATTTTAGCGTTAGCTGCATTAAATTTAATTGAATAGGCATGTAAAATTACGAATAATCTAATTAAAAGTAATTTACTACACATGATAACTGTTGTCATTGTATAGGTACAAAAGCCACTGTTATATGCTGATTTAATGTGTTTTTTAATTAGCATGAACGCTGTTTAAGAGAGTTTCTAACATGTTGAATAATGGTGATATTTAAATTTTATTTTTCTAGTCAGAGATTTTCAATGAAACAAGGCGAATTTACGCGTAAATAGCAGGCCTATTGCAAGTAAATTCAACGGAGTTAGCGCTAAAATAGCTGCTAAAGATAGGTTTATTATTCAGAGTTCAGGTTAATTAGGTTTAATCATTGAAAACAGGGGCTGTCGTCGCCATATAATTGCGATAAACAGTGTTGTACTACGATCTAATTTTACTCTTTTGTGATATTATCACTTTATTGTCGTGTCGTAGTTATTTAAATATTTGGATTTGTCGTGGCGCAAGTAAGAGCAAGAGTCCAGCTAAATGTTGGCAAAAACAGTGATATCCCTGCAGAAATAGTGTCATTTACTGACCTAAAAGATGGTCAAGAGCATATTGCTATGGTGTTTAATAACGCAGATACCGAGCAAGATGTACCGCTTATTCGTATGCATTCGGAGTGTTTAACGGGGGATGTATTTCATTCATCACGTTGTGATTGCGGCGAACAGTTAAACGAATGTATTGAAATGATGCATGAGCAAGGCGGTATTTTGTTGTATTTACGCCAAGAAGGCCGTGGTATTGGTTTATACAATAAAATTGATGCTTATGTACTGCAATCGCAAGGTATGAATACCTATGAGGCCAATAATCATTTAGGTTTTGCAGATGACTTACGCGACTTTTCTGATGCGGTATTAATGCTTAATGCGCTTAATTTAAAGCACGTTAAATTAATGACCAACAACCCTAAAAAGCTCAATGCCTTAAAAGATGCGGGTATTAAAGTTGATACGGTTATTGGTACACATGCACACATAAAAGCGGGTGTAGCAGGTAATAAAGCCTACTTAGAAACCAAAATAAAGTATGGCGCACATATGCTAGATATTAAAAAAATTAAAAAACCTTAATATTACTGATCTGCCTCTGTGATCCCACCCAACGCCAAGTTATACTTGGCGTGTTTCGTTATAAATTAAGAGCAAGTATGTCTACACAATTACGAGTATTTAAAGCAGATGCCGGGCTAAAGTGGTTAAAAGCGGGATGGCTTATTTTTAAAACCCAGCCAATGACGTTTATTTTTATGCATTTATTTATTGGCATTGTGGGCTTACTGTCTTTGTTTTTACCTTTACTGCAAGTGGTTGCTGCACTGGCTACGCCTTTTTTAACTGCCGGCTTTTATCAAGCGGTGCTGACCAAGCAGCAAGGCGGCAAAATTATGTTGGCTGACATTCTTAAGCCATTTTCAGCCAAAGGAAACCGTTTAGGTTTGGTGCGTTTGGCGTTATACCAAATGGGGGCGGGTATTTTAATGGCGTTATTAGCAAACGGTTTATTTGCCGATGCCGTAGCAATTATGAGCCAGCCAGGGCTTGAGCCTCAGGCTGCACTTGAGCAAACTCTTGTGAGTATTTCGGGTGCGAGTGTTATTTTATTTTTTATGGCCATGCTTATTTATTTAACGGCCTTTGCCTATGCGGTACCGCTTGTTTATTTTAATAAAGAGCAACGTATTTTAACGGCGCTTAAGCAATCGCTTATGGTTTTTTATCATAATTTGTTTCCGCTAAGTGTTTTTGGTGTTATTTGCGTACTATTTATGGCGGTTTCTATGTTCTTATCGTTCTTACCACTGTTGATTTTAATGCCGATTTGCTACATTAGTTTTTTTGTTTCTTATCAGGCGATTTTTATGCCGGTTGTCCCGCCAAGTGACGACAAAAATGTTAAGCCACTTAGCAGTGAAACAAGCGGACGCTTTGACGCTTAATGGATGATAAGTTAAAACAAAAATTAAAAAATTATGTACTTTGGTTACTCGGACGCCAAGAATACTCGCGCCGTGAGTTAACCTTTAAATTACAGCAAAAAGAAGCCACAGATGAGTTTATCGAAAACTTGCTTGATTGGTGCGAAAAGCACAATTTTATAAACGAGCAACGTTACTGTGAAGGCTTTGTAAGAAAACACATTTTTAAATGCCATGGGCTTAAGCGAATTCAAAGCGAGGCCATGGGCAAAGGGATTGACCGTTCTCTACTTGAAAGAGTAGTTGAAGAGCTTGAAATAGACTGGTTTGAGCTTGCGCAGGATGCGTACAACAAAAAATATTCAAATACACCGGCAAACCTCGACTACAAAGACAAGGCTAAGCGCGTGCGCTACTTAATGTATCGAGGTTTTAGCTATGAACAAATCGATTTTGCAATGCAATCACAGTAAATACAAGTGAGATTTTCACATGCAGCACATGACTACCGCACAAATTAGGCAACAGTTTTTAGACTTTTTTGCCAGCAAACAACACCAAGTTGTTCCTTCAAGCTCGCTTATTCCGGGTAACGATGCCACGCTATTGTTTAACAATGCCGGTATGGTGCAATTTAAAGATGTATTTTTAGGCGCTGAATCTCGCCCATATACACGTGCAACAAGCTCACAGCGTTGTGTACGTGCTGGTGGTAAACATAACGATTTAGAAAACGTGGGTTACACGGCGCGCCACCACACATTTTTTGAAATGTTAGGTAACTTCAGTTTTGGTGACTACTTTAAGCAAGAAGCTATTAAGTTTGCGTGGGAGTTTTTAACTGAGGTTGTTAAATTACCTCAAGAAAAACTGCTTGTTACTATTTATCATGATGATGAAGAAGCGTTTGAGTACTGGTCAAAAGATATTGGCTTAAGTGAAGATCGCATTATTCGTATTGCTACCTCAGACAACTTTTGGTCAATGGGCGATACAGGCCCGTGTGGTCCGTGTTCTGAGATATTTTACGATCACGGTGAGCATATTTGGGGTGGTCCTCCAGGCTCTCCAGAGGAAGACGGCGACCGTTTTATCGAAATTTGGAACCTAGTATTTATGCAGTACAACCGTCAAAGCGACGGGACAATGCTGCCACTACCTAAGCAATCTGTAGATACGGGCATGGGGCTTGAGCGTATTTCTGCTATTTTGCAGGGCGTTCATTCAAACTACGAAATCGATTTATTCCAAGGCTTAATTGCAGCAGCTGCAAGTGTCACTAACGCGCAAGATATGGACGATAAGTCACTTCGCGTAGTAGCGGATCATATTCGTTCGTGTGCATTTTTAATTTCAGATGGTGTTATGCCATCTAACGAAGGCCGTGGTTACGTGCTTCGTCGTATTATTCGCCGTGCAGTTCGCCATGGTAATAAGCTTGGCGCACAAGGCGCGTTTTTCTTTAAATTAGTTGCTGCACTTATTGAGCAAATGGGTCAAGCGTACCCTGAGCTTGCTAAGCAACAAGAAATTATCGAAAAAGTATTACGCATTGAAGAAGAGCAATTTGGTAAAACACTTGAGCGTGGCTTAGCTATTTTAGAAGAAAGCTTAAGTGACCTTAAAGGCGATGTGATCCCAGGCGATTTAGTATTTAAACTTTACGATACCTATGGTTTCCCTGCCGATTTAACAGCCGATGTTGCGCGTGAACGCCAAATGACGATTGATCATAAAGGCTTTGAAGAATGCATGGCTGTACAGCGTAAAACTGCACAGCAAGCGGGTAAATTTGGTGCTGATTACAACGAGCAATTAAAATCAGATAAACACACTGACTTTAAAGGCTACGACAGCACGCATTACAGTGCGACAGTGGTTGAAGTGTTTGCTGGTGGTGAGGCCGTACAGTTATTAGAGGATGGCCAAGAAGGTATTGTTGTACTAGACCGCACACCGTTTTACGCAGAATCTGGCGGCCAAACGGGCGATACAGGCACAATTACAGTTGCTGGTGGCGAGTTTAATGTGACTAACACCACTAAATTGGGTAATGCATTTGCGCACCACGGTACAGTACAAGGCCGTATTGGTGTTAACGATAAAGTGGATGCCACTATTGATGACGCACGCCGTGATCGTATTAAGAAAAACCATACAGCTACGCATATTTTACATGAAGCATTACGCCAGTTATTAGGTGAACATGTAAGTCAAAAAGGCTCGTTAGTTCAAGCGGATCGTTTACGATTTGATTTCTCGCACTTTGAAGCCGTTACTAAAGACGAGCTACGTGATATTGAGCGTGTAGTTAACGACGAAATTCGCCGTAACTTTGCACTTAACACTGAGCTTATGGCTATTGATGATGCTAAAGCGAAAGGTGCTATGGCGCTGTTTGGCGAAAAGTATGATGACGAAGTACGCGTAGTAACCATTGGTGATTACTCAATTGAGCTTTGTGGTGGTACACACGTTGAGCGTGCGGGTGATATTGGCTTATTCAAAATTGTATCTGAAAGCGGTATTGCTGCCGGTGTTCGCCGTATAGAAGCAGTAACTGGCGCAGATGCAGTTGCTTATGTAAGTGAGCAAGAGCAACAGCTTAGCGATGTAGCAGCGCTTGTGAAAGGCGATAGCGCATCAGTACTTGAAAAAGTAACAGCATTACTTGAGAAGTCTAAAGGCCTTGAAAAGCAAATTGCTCAGCTTAACGACAAGTTAGCGAGCGCTGCAGGTGCGTCTTTACTTGATTCGATTGTAGAAATTAATGGCGTTAAGCTATTGGTTGCAAACGTTGAAGGTACTGAGTCTATAGCGCTTCGTGGTATGGTTGATGACCTTAAAAACAAGATTGGCTCAGGTGTTATTGCCCTCGGTGTTGCCAGCGGCGAAAAAGTAAGCCTAATTGCCGGTGTGACTAAAGACTTAACTGGTAAAGTAAAAGCCGGTGAGTTAGTTAACCACATGGCCGGCCAAGTAGGCGGTAAAGGTGGCGGCCGTCCTGATATGGCACAAGCCGGTGGTTCTGAGCCACAAAACCTTGCTGCTGCACTCGATAGCGTTACTGCTTGGTTAACTGAGCGTACTTAAGCCTAAGTGGCGTTAATTGTACAAAAGTATGGCGGCACGTCGGTTGGCTCAATAGAGCGAATAGAAGCGGTCGCCGACCTTGTTGTTAAAACTAGGCAACAAGGTCATCAAGTGGTTGTGGTGCTCTCGGCTATGTCGGGAGAAACCAACCGCTTAATTAATCTTGCCAAACAAATAGATTCCCGTCCAAGCAACCGAGAACTCGACGTGCTAATTAGTACCGGCGAGCAAGTATCGGTTTCTTTATTGGCTATGGCTATAATCAAACGCGGCCACTCAGCCGTAAGCCTGCTTGCCGATCAAGTTAATATTCAAACCGATAATATGTTTGGTAGAGCCCGCATTACAGACATTGCAGCTACGCGTTTAAAGCATGAACTTGAGCATAACCGTATTGCTATTATTGCCGGGTTTCAGGGGCGTGATGTTGAAGGCAATATAACAACCCTTGGCAGAGGCGGCACTGATACGTCGGCGGTAGAAATAGCCGCGGCTATAAAAGCCGACGAATGTCAGATCTATACCGATGTTGATGGCGTATATACTACAGATCCTCGGGTTGAACCTAACGCACGAAGAATGAGTAAAGTGACCTTTGCTGAAATGCTAGAGTTGGCAAGCTTAGGTGCTAAAGTATTGCATATTCGTTCTGTTGAGGCGGCGGGTAAACACAATGTTCCACTAAGGGTGCTTTCGAGCTTTAATCCCGATGAAGGGACATTGATTACGTTTGAGGAAAACGACATGCCAAGTAAAGTTGTTTCGGGTATTGCATTTAACGCAGATGAGTGCTTAATTAAGTTACAGGGTGTACATAGTGGCACTCAAAATCTTGTAAAAATATTGAAACTTTTTGCTGATAACGGCATCGAAATAGATATGATTAATCAAGTTAATCATATCTTTGAAAAAATAGACTATGCTTTTACTGTGCACTCGAATGACTACCTGCAAGCACTTGAATTACTAACCGAGAAAAAGGTGTCCTTAGGTGCTGAAAATATAAGCGGGATAACAACCATAGCAAAAGTATCTGCTGTTGGTATGGGCATGAAATCGCACTGGGGTGTTGCTAGTTTATTTTTTGATGCATTGGCGCAGGAAAATATTAACGTGGTTTTAGTGTCTACTTCAGAGATTAAAATCTCTGTTTTAATAGATGAAAAGTACCTTGAGTTGGCAGTTCGTGCATTACACAAAGCATTTTTAACGTAAAGTAGATAGATAGTGAGTTTTTACTTACTTTTTAGTCTATTTTTCATTAATATGGATAAGCGGAATCTTATAATTTTAATTGGAACATGGGAGCAAGAGAATGCTAATACTAACTCGTAGAGTAGGTGAAACCCTTATGATCGGTGACGAAGTAACAGTGACCGTTTTAGGTGTTAAAGGAAATCAAGTTCGAATTGGTGTAAACGCACCAAAAGACGTATCAGTGCATCGTGAAGAAATTTACATGCGTATACAAGCTGAAAAGTCTAACCCTAATCCGGGCAATGCTTAATCAACACGTATACCTAGCTAAATAAATTATTTAGTTAAGTCAAAAAGCCACTCATTGAGTGGCTTTTTTGTTTATAAAATCGAGCATTTCATCTGTGAGTATTTGCTTTGAAATATATTGCAGGCTGTTTTTATTTTTAATTAACACGCCCCGTGGCGTTTCAATTACCTCAGCGATGTCTTGCCAAGCTAGTTGGTAGCTTTTGTAATGGTTTGCCGATTTAATGCCTTCATCATCAAAAGTGAGTGTAACCTCAGAACCTGATGCTCGGCTAAACATTTGTCTGGTCACCCACCATGGCCTGCGGTAATAAAAAGCAACGCATTCAAGCACAGCAACCATGATCAAAAATGTTCCTAAATAATGATCAGCTAAACCGTAAATGCTAAATAAACCAAGCGAGACTAACAGTACCAGTAAAAAGTACTTAGGTTGTGCGCGTTTGCTGTAAGGAAGTGACTCGTCAAAGCATTCGTAAAAGTAGGGTTTATCAAGTGTGTAGGTGGTTGAAAATGACATAGTGCCTTGCTTTAAAAATCGTTTTATATATTTTAGCAAGTTCGCTTATAAATGAGCAGCTTTATAATGCGTGCATTTATTTTAGGCACAAAAAAACGGCTTAAGAGCCGTTTTTTTAATAATATACTAACGATTAACAGTTAGTTTCTTCAGCGTTTACGCCTTCTTTCACTTCTTCGCACGTATCTTCAACAGAATTTTGTACATCTGTTACTACTTCATCGATACGTTCACCGGCTTCTTCTGCGTTGTTATCTTGACAACCCATGATGAAAAAACTTGCGAAAAGACCAATTAGTGCTGCTTTTAAAGTTGTAGAGTTCATAATGTAATTCCTTGTAAATAAATAAAATTGTAGTGTTAGTTGAGTATATGCCTACCTGGGCGATTTACCACGTAGCGCACCCGAAACTAACGAAATAACTAAAAGTACTATAAAAATAAAGAATATAATTTTTGCTATACCAGCTGCGGCACCTGCTATGCCACCAAAACCCAACACTGCAGCGATTAAAGCAATAACTAAAAATGTGATTGTCCAGCGTAACATTGTTTTCTCCTTGGTTATCAAATTTGTACACAATAGTTAATGCCAGTACTGTGCCATAATGTATTTTTGTTTTATATCAGTATCTTGCGTGTTTTTGTTTGTTTTTTGACTTTGTTAAATAGGTAACTTTTACGTTGGGTTGTGTAACTTATTCACACACAAGTATAGGTTGCAATTTAAAGATGCTTAAAAAAGCCTCTCTTGGTAAGACCAATTAACAAGTTTGTTTTTTTCTACACATTATGAGTGATTTTAGGTTCAGTAAAGTACGGGGAATTCGGCTTTGTTAAAAATTCAGCTATAGCTTATAAATATAGTGAGTATTTTTTGTGTGTATTATGGGGTGTTGATGGGTAAGGGTTTTTACTCTGGTTAATAAATTTGGTTATATGTTATTTTTATTTTAATTGGTTTTACCAATTTACAATGGCTAGACAAAGATATTTGTTTTGTTATTATCTAGTGAATAAATATTTAACTAAATCGACTTTTTATTTTCGATATGGGTTTCAAGGGGAGAAAAATGGATATAGGTGCTGTACTTACAACCGCTGGTAGCTTAATGCTGACAGGTATGGTTGGAGTGTTTGTCTTTCTTTCGATATTAATTGGCGCAGTTACAATAATGTCTAACTTAGTGGCGCGTTTTAGCTCTGCTGAAGTTGCGACTCCAGTTAAGTCACCATCGTTTAAATCTCAAGGTGTGCCAAATGAGCACATCGCTGCTATTAGTGCTGCCATTGCTCAGTACAAATCAAATAACAAATAAGGGGCACACATGGCTAAATTAAAATTAACAGAATTGGTTCTTCGTGATGCGCATCAGTCATTACTTGCCACGCGTATGCGCTTAGGTGACATGCTACCGATTGCAAGTAAATTAGATGATGCAGGTTACTGGTCAATTGAATCGTGGGGCGGTGCGACCTTTGATTCTTGTATTCGTTATTTAGGTGAAGATCCGTGGGAACGTATTCGTGCGCTTAAAAAAGCGATGCCAAATACTAAGCAGCAAATGCTATTACGCGGTCAAAACTTATTAGGTTACCGCCATTATGCTGACGATGTTGTTGAAAAGTTTGTTGAGCGCGCACACAAAAACGGTGTTGATGTGTTTCGTATTTTTGATGCAATGAATGATGTACGTAACCTAGAAACAGCCATTAAAGCGGCTGTTAAGGTGGGTGCTCATGCTCAAGGTACTATTTCGTATACGGTAAGTCCTGTTCATACACTTGATATGTGGTTAACGCTAGCCAAGCAATTAGAAGAGCTGGGTTGTCATTCAATTTGTATTAAAGATATGGCGGGTTTGTTAAAGCCATATGACGCAGAAGAGCTTATAAAAGCGCTGAAAGAAACAGTGTCGATTCCAATTGCTATGCAATGCCATGCTACAACAGGTTTAAGTACTGCTACGTACCAAAAAGCGATTGATGCAGGTATTGATATGCTTGATACCGCTATCTCGTCTATGAGTATGACTTACGGTCACTCAGCAACAGAAACCATTGTAGCAATTGTTGAAGGTACAGCGCGAGATACTGAGCTTGACTTAAACCAACTTGAAGAAATTGCAGCTTACTTTAGAGATGTTCGTAAAAAATATGCAGCGTTTGAAGGGAGTTTAAAAGGCGTAGATGGACGTATTTTACTCGCTCAAGTACCAGGTGGCATGTTAACTAACATGGAAAACCAACTTAAAGAGCAAGGTGCCGCTGATAAGCTTAACGAAGTACTACTTGAAATACCGCGTGTACGCGAAGACTTAGGCTTTATTCCTCTTGTTACACCAACATCACAAATTGTGGGTACTCAAGCTGTACTTAATGTGCTGACAGGTGAGCGTTATAAAACTATCACTAAAGAAACCGCAGGCGTTTTAAAAGGCGAATATGGTTTAACACCAGCTCCAATGAATAAAGAGCTGCAAGAGCGCGTACTCAATGGCAGCGACGTTATTACGTGTCGCCCTGCTGATAACATTGCTCCTGAGCTGAAAACACTTGAAGCTGAGCTATTAAAAGAAGCACAAGAGCAAGGTTTAACGCTTGCTGAGGATAAAATAGACGACGTACTTACTTATGCGTTATTCCCACAGGTTGGTTTAAAATTCATCAAAAACCGTAATAATCCTGATGCATTTGAACCGGTACCAAGCGAAGAAAATAACACAAGTAAATCGCCAGCCAAGTCATCAGCAAGTAGTAATAGTGTTAAGGCTGAGCAATACAGCGTTAAGGTAGACGGTAAAGTTTACGACGTTGTCGTAGCGCAAGGCGGTGAACTTAAAGAGGTCACATTAAAAGATTCAGAGCATTTACCTCAGTCTGCTTCAGTGGCTTCGGGTGAAACGCTAAATGCACCTTTAGCAGGTAATATTTTTAAAGTTAAAGTGAAAGCGGGTCAGGTTGTAAACGAAGGTGATGTTGTTGTGATTATGGAAGCCATGAAAATGGAAACTGAAGTACGTGCAATGCATACAGGTACAATTGCTGAAGTGCTTGTGTCTGAAGGTGACTCAGTGACCACCGGTGACGCAATTATTGCGTTGGCTTAAGGAGGTCGTATAAATGGAAGGTCTTTTAAACCTTTGGCATGCAACAGGTCTTGCTAACTTTACGTTTCCTGGCTTGATAATGATTGCTGTAGGCTGTTTGTTATTGTTTTTAGCGATATCTAAAAACTTTGAGCCTCTGCTTTTATTACCAATTGGCTTTGGCGCGATATTAACTAATATTCCGGTTGCTGGTATGTCTGACCCAGGCGGACTTTTGTACTCAGTTTACTATGTGGGTATAGATACCGGGATTTTTCCGCTATTAATATTTATGGGTGTTGGTGCATTAACTGACTTTAGTGCGCTAATAGCAAACCCACGTATGTTATTGCTGGGGGCTGCGGCTCAGTTTGGTATTTTTGCGACCTTGTTTGGTGCAATTTTACTTAACTTCATACCTGGTTTTGAGTTTTCGCTTCAAGATGCATCAGCTATTGCTATTATTGGCGGGGCTGATGGCCCAACGGCAATATTTTTAGCCTCAAAGCTAGCGCCTGATTTATTAGGGGCAATTGCAGTAGCTGCTTACTCTTATATGGCGCTAGTACCAATAATTCAGCCTCCTATTATGCGTGCACTTACAACGCCTGAAGAGCGCCAAATTAAAATGCCTGAGCTACGTAAAGTATCTAAAAAGGAAAAAATTATTTTTCCACTTATGGTACTCACTGCAACCGCGATGTTTTTACCAGCAGCAATTCCGCTAGTAGGTATGTTCTGTTTAGGTAATTTAATGCGTGAGTCGGGTGTTGTTGACCGTTTAAGTAACAGTGCGCAAAACGAAATTATCAACATAACGACCATATTTTTAGGTTTAGCGGTTGGCTCTAAGCTTGCAGCAGATGATTTCTTAACGCTAGAAACTATTGGTATTTTAGTGTTGGGCGCCCTTGCTTTTGGTATTGGTACAGCGTCAGGTGTATTTATGGCTAAAGGCTTAAATAAAATATCTAAAACACCTATTAACCCGTTAATTGGTGCCGCTGGTGTATCAGCTGTTCCTATGGCTGCTCGCGTAGTAAATAAAGTGGGACTTGAAAATAACCCACATAACTTTTTACTTATGCACGCAATGGGTCCTAATGTGGCGGGCGTGTTAGGCAGTGCGGTTGCTGCAGGTATTTTGTTGGCACTTGTTGGCTAAATTGATTTTAGATTTCAACCAACCATTGAGCGCAGTTTACTGCGCTTTTTTTTGCCCTGAATTTCTGTTCGTTAATGGTTTCTTGTTTTAAGTTTTTTGTTTAAAGTGGTGGTTCTTCGCAATTTTAAGGATAGTCATTATGCTTCACACTCCACTGGCTCACTATTTACCTAATGTTAGTAAACTTGTATTTGGATGTATGGGGTTGGGAGGCGGTTGGAATAAAGACCCAATTACCAGCGCACATCTTAAACAAACCCACGAATGCATTGATAACGCGATTGAAGGCGGCATTAATTTTTTTGATCATGCAGATATATACACTTTTGGTAAAGCAGAACAGGTATTTGGTCAGGCACTGAGTGAGCGACCAGAACTTAGAGAGCACATGTATATTCAGTCAAAATGCGGAATAAAATTTGCTGACGACCAGGGCCCTAAGCGCTATGACTTTTCAGCAGATTGGATTGAGCAGTCGGTAGAAAACTCACTTAAGCGATTAAATACGCAATACCTTGATGTACTAATGCTTCATCGTCCAGACCCTTTAATGGAAGTTGATGAAGTTGCACGTGTATTTAGCTGTTTAAAAGAAAGTGGCAAAGTAAAACATTTTGCCGTATCAAACATGCAGCAACACCAAATCAACTTTTTACAGCATGCCCTTGATATGCCGATTGTTGCTAATCAAATAGAGGCCAGTTTGCAAAAACATCAATTTATAGACGAAGGTCTGTATGTTGGTAACAGCGACGGTAAAGACATTAACTTTACGCCCGGTAGCATTGAATACTGCCGCAGCTTTGATATTCAAATACAAAGTTGGGGTAGCTTGTGCCAAGGTTTATATACCGGTGGCGATTTATCAAAGGCGTCGCAAGCCGATATCAACACAAGTATTTTAGTAAATAAACTTGCTGCAATTTATGGTACCTCTGCTGAGGCAATTGTACTTGCGTGGCTGCTGCGCCACCCTGCATCGATTCAACCCATTATTGGCACCACTAACGCTAAGCGTATAAACGCATCGTGTGAGGCTATTAATGTTCATTTAAGCCGAGAGCATTGGTATGCCCTATATGAAAGCGCTAAAGGCTGTGAAGTGCCATAAAGAGGGTTTTTAATGAACGTAATTATTATTTTAGTGTGTTTATTTGTAGCGTTGGCAATACTGATCCCATTACTTGAAAAGTACCAAAGCAAAATAGGGCTTGAGGGGGCGGCAAAATACAGTAAATATATTTGGCCATTAGTGATGGTCTCTTTAGTTATTCAACTTATTTATGTATTAATGAATTAGGTGTGTAAAGCTATTAATATAAAATTAAGATGCAAAGCCTTTAATGAAGAACGGCTCTATGTGAGCTCACTAGCTTATTCTTAACACAAAGATACTAAAAAAGCCCTTGCAGGTTAAACCTGCAAGGGCTTTTTAATAAATTAATAACGCGGTTACTTAAGTGCTAGTTGTAACTCGCGATTACGCTCTAATTGAGCAATAAAGTTTTCGGCAATAGGTTTAAATTTAGCAAGCTCAGAGCGGGGGAGTGGCTCAGACTTTGGTAATTTAACCGTTTTAGGATTACGGTGAACACCGTTAACCAAAAACTCATAATGTAAATGCGCGCCAGTCACTCGACCTGTAGCACCTACAGTACCAATTTTGTCACCTTGTTTTACTTTTTGACCTGTTCTAACAAGCTTTTTGTTAAGGTGTAAATACTTGGTGACATACTGTGTACCGTGGCTAATAAATACGTAGTTACCATTGTACTTACTGTAACCTGCCTTAACCACCTTACCATTACCCGATGCAACAACGGGTGTGCCAGTACGTGCAGCGTAATCAATACCACGGTGTGCTTTTACTTGCCCTGTAACTGGGTGTAAGCGACGCGGGTTAAAACTCGAGCTTATATATTTAAAATTAACGGGGGCACGTAGAAATGCTTTTTTCATACTACGGCCTTCGGGGGTATAAAAATTGCCGTCGGTGTGTCGAATTGCTGTAAAACGTTGCCCTTGGTTAATGAACTCAGCCGCTATAATTTTACCGGTACCGATAAATTCGCCTTCAACATAGTGAGACTCATAAATTAAACCAAATTGATCGTTTTTACGAATATCGTTAGCAAAGTCCACATCCCAACCAAAAATATCAGCAAAGTTCATTATTTGGCGCTCGCTTAAACCCGCTGCAATTGCAGAAGTCCAAAAGCTGCTAGAAATTTCACCGCCAGCTGTTTTGGTCAGCGTTTCTATTTCTTTGCTATCTATAGATGTATTGTAGTTCCCTTCGTCGTCTAGAGTTACATACAACGTATCTGTTTTAGAAATAACGTAACGCAATTGCGCAAGTGAGCCATCTTTACCGGTTGCAAAGCTCAGTACTTCGCCTGGGTGAATTTTAGTTAGCTTACGAGTTTCTGCGTTAGTGTTAATTAGCTTATGTAGAGTTTGCGCTGAAAAGCCCGCGCGTTTAAATATAATTGCTAAGTTATCGCCCGTTTTTACTTGGTGGTCGACTAAATCGTATTCTGGAAGTTTTTCGGCTGCTTGCTCTGAATTTAACTCGGTTAATTTTTCGTTGTCATCAACTTTAACTTGAAGCTCGTAGCGCTTGCCAATCTCTAATGCATTTGCATTGTTGTCTTTAGACGCGGTTGCTTTCTCAGATGGAAGAAACGTCAAGGCGGCAATAGCAGAAACCAAACATAAGATAAGCAATTTGTGTTTTTTGGGGAGGGTATTAACCACGTGAACCATAACGTGCCTTTTTCTGCTGTCAAGATAATAAATACATAATATTGCAGGATATACCTAATATTGTGCGAATACCAGTGCTTTGTAGATTTTAAATCGCGCTGAATTACGCTAAAATCGGGCTTTATATGCCTTTTTAGCGCTTAATTTACCTCAGACTGTGCGTATTTTATTTAGTTGCATTAATCACTTAAAAAGTTGTTTTAATTAGGTAGAAATTTGTTATGTTAGTTGCACATATAAGTTTGATTTAGCCCTTGTTAAACTAAGGTTATACAAAACAACTAGTAGCCCTCTTTGTTGGCAGAATTTTGGAGTAATAGACTGTGGATTTACAAACCGCTCTTGCAGAGATAAAACGCGGTGCAGAAGAAATATTAATTGAAGACGAGTTAGTTGAAAAACTAAAGTCGGGCAAAAAGTTAAAAATCAAAGCGGGTTTCGATCCAACAGCGCCAGATTTACACTTAGGGCATACAGTACTAATTAATAAAATGAAAACTTTCCAAGACTTAGGTCACGAAGTTATTTTCTTAATTGGTGATTTTACGGGCATGATAGGTGATCCAACCGGTAAAAACGTGACACGCAAACCGCTTACCCGTGAAGATGTTCTTGCCAATGCTGAAACGTATAAAGAGCAGGTTTTCAAAATTCTTGATCCTGCAAAAACAACCGTTGCTTTTAATTCAACGTGGATGGAAAAGTTAGGCGCAGCAGGCATGATTAAACTAGCTGCTAACCAAACGGTTGCGCGTATGCTTGAGCGTGATGACTTTAAAAAGCGATACAATGGCGGACAGCCAATTGCAATACACGAATTTTTATACCCGCTAGTACAAGGTTGGGATTCGGTTGCTTTAGAGTCAGATGTAGAGCTTGGTGGTACTGATCAGCGCTTTAATCTACTTATGGGGCGTGAGCTTCAAAAAGTTGAAGGCCAAAAGCCACAAACTGTTTTAATGATGCCATTACTTGAAGGTACTGATGGCGTTCAAAAAATGTCTAAATCTTTAGGTAACTATATTGGTATTACTGATGCACCTAATGACATGTTTGGTAAAGTGATGTCGATTAGTGATGTATTAATGTGGCGTTACTACGATTTACTAAGTGGTCTTTCGATTGAGCAAATAGCAGCGCAAAAAGAACGTGTTGAGCAGGGTACTAACCCGCGTGATATCAAAATTGAACTTGCTAAAGAGCTTATTGCACGTTTTCATAGTGAAGAAGATGCACAAGCTGCACACAACGATTTTATTCAACGTTTTCAGAAAAAAGCGCTGCCAGATGAAATTCCTGAGCTGACAATAACCATTGCAGAAGACACTATTTTAATCGCTAACTTATTAAAAGAAGCTAATTTAGTTGCCAGTACATCAGAAGCGATGCGCATGATAAAACAAGGTGCAGTTAAACTGAACGGTGAAGAAAAAATCACCGATACCAAACTAGAAATAGCAAAAGGCACAACAGATATTTATCAAGTAGGTAAACGTAAGTTTGCAAACATTACCGTAGCTTAAGTATACGGGGAATAAAAAACCAGCTGAGGCTGGTTTTTTTATATTCAATTTTTTACTAAGTAAAGCTTAAATGCTTTTTAGAATTTCAATACACACAATAACGAGTACCCAAAAGGCACGCGCCTGATTAAGCCGATTTAATACGGCTGGCACATCGTCAGCGTTAGGTAGCCTATCAGTACCAACACGCATTTTGTTATACCGCTTATTAAAATACATAGCGGGCCCACCCAGTTGCACGCCAAGTGATGCTGAACATGCACTGAGTAACCACCCTGTATTTGTTTGATAGAAGTGTTGGCCATAGTGTTTTATATAATGAATACTTTGTTTTGTGGCCTTACTCGCAGCAATTGTTAGGGACAATAAACGTACCGGAATATACTCAATAACAAATAAAATAAGCTTTAATGGTTTTAAAAATGCGCTGTTTGGTGAAACATCATGGCGCCATGCTTGCTGCATTAAGGTAAGTAGTCGGTACCCAAGAGCTGCAATGGGGCCTAAAAGTAAAAAAATAAATATAACTACAAAGTAATAACGGGCAGTGCGAAGTATTAAGCTCTCTATAAGTGCTTTAATAATGCCGGCTGTAGAAAGCTTGCTTACTTCACGTGCGAGTATCGGTTTTAATAGTTCGCGCGCGGCTGACTTTTGGTTTTGCTTGGTCAACTTTGCAATACGACGCGCTTTTTTGTTGAGGCTTTGGCTTTCAAGGCAAAGGTATAAAATAAGGCCTGCCAGTAACTCGGGGTAAAATGCAAATTCAAGCAGTAAAGTAATAATTATTAAAATAACACTGAGCACCAGCACGCTGGCAAGGATGGCTGCTAAATAGTGGTAGCTGTTTGTATTTTGTTTACTATAAATACGTTTGCCCATGGCGCGAAACACGGCCACTAAAACGGTATTAGGGTGGTACCAACTAACGAGTGGTAAAAAGCGCTCAGCAAGGAGCGCTATTATGAATACAATAAAGTCCAAATGGTTTTGAACAATATTGCTAAGCATTTACAGTGTTACAGCCGTTAGCTTTTCAAGCAGAGCAACAACCATTTTAGATGAGTTAATTGATGCTGTTTCTAGGTACTCTTCAAATGATTGTGGCGATTCTTTACCTGCAATATCAGACATTGAACGAATAACAACAAAAGGTGTTTCAAGCGTATGACAGGTTTGCGCAATAGATGCACCTTCCATTTCTACTGCAAGCATTGAAGGGAAGTCGCTGCGCGCTTTATCAATACGAACAGGGTCACACATAAAAGTATCGCCAGTACAAATAAGGCCAACCAAGGTTTTAACTTCGCTAATTTGTGCAATAGTTTGTTGTGCTGCTTCAACCAACTTAGGGTGCGCAACAAAACCTGCAGGCATTTGCGGTACTTGGCCAATTTCGTAGCCAAAAGCGGTTACGTCTACATCGTGGTGACGAACTTCTGACGATATGACGACATCGCCAACACTTAATGATGGATCAAAACCGCCAGCAGAGCCGGTGTTAATAACGCAATCAGGTTTAAAGTTATCAATAAGTAATGTAGTTGCAATGCTTGATGCTACTTTACCAATACCTGATTGAACAAGAGTAACTGTACAACCCGCTAATTCACCAGTGTAAAATGTAAAACCTGCTTTAGTTAAAATAGCTGGGCTTTGCATTGCTTCACGCAATATTTTAACTTCTGGCTCCATTGCGCCAATAATACCAACATTCATAGTGTTTGATTCCTGAGTTTGAATAGCATGATTATACGTGAAGTTAACAATAAAAAACAAAAAAGCGAGACATTTAAAATGCTCGCTTTAATGCAAGTTTAGTCACTTGATAATTATATTTCGGCTAATGCTGTTGAATGGGCTTTAGCTTGTGAAGGTGATAAAACGGCAGGTTTGTGAACTCGGTTGCGCAATGGGCGCTGAGCTGTTGGTGCAGGTTTGCCTAACTTAAACATAATGGCATCGCGTACTTCTGATGGACGATAGCCTGCTTTTACCTTCATGCGAATGTGTGGAATACCTGCAGCTTCTAAAGCGCCATTCACAAACCAGTCTCGCTGTGCTTTATGGCCATCTTTGTTGGCGTTATTTACTAAATCAACGGCGGCAACTATGGTCATCTTTTCTTTGTCGATTAACACAAAATCAAGCTGCTTATTTTTGGCTTTGGCAATAGCAGCGCGTTTTGATTTAGGTGATAAGCCTTCTTTGCAGTCGATGACATCAATAAGTTTAACTCGGCTCACAATCTTGTATTGATCGCCAATAGCACGCTCTAATAGATTTAAAAAGGCGCTTTCTACTTGCGTAAATACGCTTTGTTTACGTTTGAAAGGATAAGGATTACCGCCGTCGTCACTAAATTTTGACGCGGCAATTGATGCACCTACCACTAATACTAAAATCGACAATAAAGCGAATTCCATACGGTAACTCCATAACAACAAATTGACACTGTTTTGTTAAAGCAATTACTGTGCCTAAGTTGTATATGAATTACCGAATGGCGATTTAAGATAACGCAGGTGTTTTACGCTTTATACCCGCCGTTAATACCTTTTACAGCAACAGCTACGGCATCGTGTGCATGAAGCGATTCGTAATGGTTTATTTGTAGCCAGTAATCTGCGTAACTGTCTGCTTCTAATATTGCTTTAATTTTACGTGCTGCATCTTCGCAAAACATTAAATTTTGACCATTTAAACGGGCAAATTCTTGCTCATCTTCACGCTTTACTGCCGCTTGTACTGGCGTTTTGAGCTCGCCTTCAAGGGTGTTTATTAAGTTAACTACATCAAACTCCTGGATGTTGCTATCGAGCTTAACTTTTACGTTAGCAATTGAGCGTTGCGAGTGAGGTGTTGCCACAATGCCTTGTGTTGTGCCAAGCCAATCAAGTACGTCTTTTTGGTTGAGTGTGTCTTGGTTAAACTTTTCGCTGAATGCGTTTTGTATCAGCTGGCGTGCAAGTGCTGCCGAACAAGGGCAAGTAGATGAGTAGGTAACATCAACAGTTAGCTCGTAACTAATAATATTGTTTTCAATTGTACTTGTCAGTGTAATTGGATAGCTTTTCCAGCCAGCTTTCCCACTTAAAAGAGATTTGCGCCGAAGTGGAAGCTCAAATTTAAACTCAATTTGCGCCTTATTACTCAAGCCTTCATGGCTTGATATAAAGGTATTAAGCGCTTGGCCAATTGTTTTAGGATTCACTTGTTGCTCTGTTGAGAGTAAATCAAGCGCTAAAAATAAGCGCGACATATGAATGCCTTTGGCGTCTTCTTTATGTAAGTTTACAAATGCGCGCGCTTTAGCATTAACGGTAACAGGGCTTAAATCACGCGATTCAAAAATAAATGGCAGTTCAATTTCACCCATGCCAACCCAGTCTAATTTACCTGTTTGTAATGCGGGAGCGGTGTCGGCTATATCGGGCATATTGGTTTGCATGCTATGTTACTCGTTATTGGCAATGATAAGGCGCCTTATTTTACACGAAATAATCAGTGGCTGAAACGAGGACTTTATTGCCAGTCAAAATCGCGTATGAATTTTTACTGTTTTTGTCGCACAACACGAAAATAGCGAATAGAAAAATGCTAAAATCTGTAAAATAGCATTGCCTTACTTATATTTAAGCAAACAGCAAAGAGATAAAACTACGTATGACCGATTATTCTTTGAGCCCTTGGGTTCGGGTGCTTTCAAGTTCTATAGCGCGATTTGGCGAGTTAAAAACGGCTGCCATTTGTTACGCTTTATTTTTAGCTGCGTCTCTTATTTTATCGAGTATGTTTTATTACGTAGCGATAGGTGAATTGTTTCTTGTAGATATTTTGGCTGTGGTATTTTTTTCAGCTGTAGTGTCACCTCTAATTATTAGCGTACTTATAAACTCAATTCGTCAGTTAGACGCTTCATACGCCTACTTAGATAGCGCAACCAAACAAGAAAAGCTATTAAACCAAACACTTAAAGATAATATTAATCGGCTTAATATTGAAATAGATGAACGTAAAATGGCCTTTCATGCCAAACATCGCGCCATTGAAGAGCTTCGTAGAGAAATTGCAGAGCGCAAAAAAACACAGCAAGAGCTAGCTCAGCAAAGCATGTTACAGCGCTCAATTGTTGATTCATCCCCCGATTTATTTTATTACCGCGACAACAATGGGGTATTTGCTGGCTGCAATAAAATGTTTGAAGAAGTAATGGGGAAATCAAGCCGTGAGCTCATTGGTAAAACGGTAGAACAAATATTTCCAAATGACTTTTTATCTGAAGTACTACGCACAGACAAAGAGGTAGAGCAAACTCACAAAGCAATCACCATCGATGTAGGTTATGAAGTTGATGGTGCAACACGCTGGTTTGAATTGCGAAAACTTCCTTTTATAAACGATGAAGGTGACTACATTGGTTTGCTTGGCTTTGGGCGTGATATTACTAGCCGTAAAGAAGCCGCTGAGGCTCTTGAAACCGCATATAAAGATAAAGGTAAGTTTATTGCTACATTAAGCCATGAGTTGCGTACACCGCTTAATGGTATTGTGGGTTTAACACGCATGTTGCTTGATACCGACCTTAATAAGCAGCAGCGCAGTTGGTGTAATACGGTTTTTTCAAGTGCAGAGACGCTCGGGAATATTTTTAACGACATTATAGATTTAGATAAAATAGACAGAGAACAGCTCGATATTGCTGCAAACTCTATCAATGTATCTGATTTTATAAACGATGTTGTGAATTTTGCAGGTTTAATTACAGAGCAAAAAGGGCTGGAGTTTGATATTGAACGAAATGGTAAGCTAGACATATATGCGCTGCTTGATCCCACTCGTTTACGCCAAGTGGTTTGGAACCTGATAAATAACGCGGTGAAGTTTACCCAGCATGGCAAAGTAATACTTGAATGTAGCCGTGAAAATCGCCCTGAAGGTCCGTGGTTAGTTATTAAAATATCAGACACAGGGCAAGGTATTCCTCAAGATCAGCTTTCTCGTATTTTTGATATGTACTACAAAGCACCTGACTTACAAGGCACAAATGCCATTGGTTCAGGCATTGGTCTTGCGGTAACCAAAGCCCTAGTGACCGCAATGAAAGGCAGTATTACAGTAAATAGTACAGAGGGTGAGGGCAGTTGTTTTACAGTACAAATACCGCTTAGTTTATGTATTGCCCCCACAGAGCAGAGCTATGTTGGACGAGAGCTTTACATTTTACTTGTTGAAGATGTACCGCTTAATGCAGAAATAGCTACTAATTTATTAGAACAACGCGGTCACGAAGTGTTATGGGCTGAAACAGGCGAAGATGCTCTTTCGTTTGTAGATACCGAAGATGACCTAGATCTAGTATTACTTGATATGCAGCTACCCGATATAAATGGGGACGAAGTTGCAAGGCAAATTCGTGCCGATAGTCATTTTGATAACCTGCCTATTGTTGCACTAACCGCTAATGTAAGAAGTGCAGAAGAAGAGCTTGAAGGTATTTCTATTCAAGGCGCTCTAGCTAAGCCTATCAATACAGTAAAGCTTGATAAAATGCTTGCTGACTTGTTTGATATTAAGCAAGCTCAATGCACCGAGCCACAGCTAAAAGTAACCGACGAGGCACTTAAAGATATTGATGCACATTTGCTAGATGTTGAAACAATAGAAGACTTTGTGAACTCAATGGGGTTAGTTATTTTTCGGCGCAGCAGTCAGCTATTCGAAAAGCTAAATCCGCAGTATCAACAAGAGCTACTTACATCATTAAATACAGGCGACAGGGAAGAGTATAAATCGGTTGCGCATAAGCTTAAAGGTGCTGCAGGTTCTGTTGGTTTAAACGATGTTCAACTGCATGCAAAAGTGATGGAGTACGGCGCAATAGAAGAGTCAGATGAGGTGCTTGAGGAGTGGCTACTCGTGTTGGCAAATAAAATAAATGAAGGACAACATGCCCTTCATTTATTTCTACAGCAATTAGAATGAACGCTGATTAGCTGTCGATTTTACCAATAAAGCGGTAGCCTTCACCATGAATGGTGCTGATAAGCTCTGATGTAGAGTTATCGCTTTCAAAATGCTTACGAATACGGCGGATAGTTACATCAACAGTACGGTCGTTTGCACGAAGTTCACGCCCAGTCATATGTTTAATCAGTTGTTCACGGCTAAAAATACGACCCGGAGAATCAAGCATTAAACGCAATGCTCTATACTCACCTTTAGGTAAGCGTTTAGCATCGCCATTAGGAGATGTTAAACAGCGGCTGTTTTCATCTAATTCCCAACCGTTAAATGTAATAACGCCATTGGTTTCAAGCGCTGATTCATCATCACTTAGACCTGTACGCGTAATAAGGTTGCGAGCTCTAATAGTCAATTCACGAGGGTTAAATGGTTTAGTAATGTAATCATCAGCGCCAATTTCAAGCCCTAAAATACGATCAACATCGTTATCACGACCTGTTAAGAAAATAAGGCCTACTTTGCGTTTTTGGCGTAGTTCACGGGCTAATATAAGGCCGTTTTTGCCTGGAAGATTGATATCCATAACTACGAGATTAACGTCGTCGTTATTTGTAAGCTTGTCATGCATGTCATCGCCATCAATGGCTTCAATAACTTTGTAACCTTCAGCTTCAAATAAACTAACGAGGTTTAGTCGAGTTACGTCTTCATCCTCTACGATTAGAATGACTGGCGTTTGCATTATTAATTAACCTTTTTGGAATATTTTATTTACAAAAAATCGGTATTTAGTATAAATCCGACTACTAGAGATTATAGGATTATATCCAATTGTTAACAAGAAAAAACAAGTTGGATAAAAATAAAACAGCAAGAGTTCAAAGTTTGCTCAAAAAGCCCGTGCAAAAACTACTGTTAAATTGATCATTACACGTATGAAGTTCATTTACTTTGAAAATTTATGGACCGGCTGACTATGCAAAACTGTTAAATAATCAGACTAATTCAAAGTTAAATTATATCACTATCTAATCTTTCATCAATGTATGTGATATCGCAAAAGTAATAAAGTTCAAAAAATTGCGCTCTATAAACGATAACTATTACCCTTACTTGTCACATGAAGCATAAATATGGTCGATAAGCAGTAATTCAAGGAGTGTAAGCAAATAAATACACTTGGTTACTTCACTTTTAAGGGATGGTTATGATGAATCGCGCACCGTGTTTTTTTTCTAAATCAATTAATATGTGGCCGCCTAAAGCTTGTGTTACTAAATTGTAAACTAAGTGCATACCTAGTCCACTCGCTCCTTGCCCTCTTTTTGATGTTACGAAAGGATCGAAGATCCTATGTTTAATTTTTTTGTCTACACCTTGGCCATTGTCACTGTAAATAATAGTGAGTTTTTTACCCGTTAACTCCACATCAAACTGTATTTCGTTATTTTCATTACCTATAAACCCATGTAGCAGAGAGTTTGTTAGTAGTTGTATAAATACTTGTTGTAGTGGTTCAGATTTGCTTTCTATTGTTAAGTCGGTTGCACAATTTATGTTTATAACAGGTTTTTTCTCTTCAAGTTCAGAGCTTATTGATGTCAAAACATCCGTTATTAACTTATGAATATTGATGTAGGTAGTTACGTCATCATCTTGAATAACCGCTACTTTTTTAAAAGTTGAAATTAAGTCTGCTGCACGGTTTAAGTTACGGTAAATTAAATCTAAATTTTCTATGCCTTCATCAATAAAGCGCTTTAATTGATTTGAAGTCAGCTTTTTGTCGTCAAAGCTAATTTGTAAATCAGCTAACTTATCGCGCAGCAAGGTTGAACTAGTAATGCCAAGCCCTATTGGGGTATTAACTTCATGCGCAACACCGGCGACCATTTGGCCAAGGGATGCCATTTTTTCATTTTCAACAATTTGTGTTTGATACTGATGCATACGCTCAAGGGTTGACAACAATTCTTGATTTGCCTCTCGTAAGGCTATGGTTCGTTGGTTTACTTTTTCTTCTAACCCCTGGTTAAGCTGTTTAATTTCTTCTTTGTCTTTTTCATGGCGGGTCAGTTGTTTTTGAGTGCGTGTAAGCATGATATTTAAACTGTTTGAAAGCGCTGATATTTCTTTTACGTCGGTTACAGGTGCGCGTACATCGTAGTTATGATTTTTTGATACGTCTTGTAATAGCATACTCAATCTTTCTATCGGTCGGGCTATTCTTTTTTGAACATTTATTGCAATAAAATACACAACAACAAGTATCAATAAAGTAAGTAAGGCATCCACAACTATTTTTTGTTTTATATAATCGTCTAAGCTTTCAAGGCTACCGCGCATGTATACATGGCCAACAAGCTTTTCATTATGAAAAATTGGCTTTATTAGTTCAATATCTTCGTTGGTTATACGTGGTGTTTTTAGTTCCTCAATACTGTCGATTCTGAGGGGGACTGGTGGCGTTTTTTTTGCGTTGAAACTAATAAAAAAAACAGGCTTTTGAGATGCTTGCTCAATAGAATAAACATGTATGTTTTTAACTAGAGGGATTTTTTCAAAGTATTTAAGGCGTTTTTCTTCTGTTTCTCTGTCATCTTCAAAAACTGACTTTCCTGCGTCAAAGGCAACAATTTCAGCGAGAATAACGAGCTTACTAACTATTAATTGTTTTTGCTCTTTAACACTTAGGTAAGTCGATATAGAAATCGATAACGACAAGCAAATAGCAGTTATAAGCATGATTAAGTTTATAAGTGCTTTACGAATACTGCTTTGATGAACTTTTCTAGGCATTATTAAAGTGTCGCCTGAGTCGTTAAGTTTTATTATTTTATTAGTTTAGCAAAGAAGGCAGAGAGTGGCGCAAAAAAATACATAAAATTAAGTATACATTCAAATACTAAGCCAAACATATTAATTGTTTAACTTAGCATTTAAGCGTGTTTAACTGCTATATACGGCAAATTTATTGTTTTTGAATACGGTTTGATACGTTTCAAATTGTGTTTCTAAAATTGGCGGGTATTTTAAAAAGCTGTTTGCAACAATAGTTAGCTTTCCGTTTTTAGTTAAATGCTGTTTAGCGTTAGCTAAAAACGTTTCTGCAACGCTGTAGTCTGTAGCAATTCCTGTGTGAAACGGCGGATTACTCACTATTAAATCAAACTTACCACTAATATTTTTAAGGCCATCACTGAGAATTGCTTCACCAGTTACCCCGTTTAACTTTAAAGTTTGAGTTGTTGCATAGGTTGCAAGTGCGCTTACGTCGCTACATACAAATTCAAGAGCTGTATTTTTTAACCCTAAGAAGGTCGCAATTAAGCCAGCACCACAACCAAAGTCGAGTACTTTACCTTGTTTAGTTGAAGGGGCATTTTCGAGTAGCATTTTCGTACCAGCGTCTAAACAGCCATGGTTGAACACGCCAGGTACGCTAATAGCTGAAAATGATATGTCGGCAATACTAACTGTAAATGTTTTATGGTAGTGGCTAATATCAAATTGCGCATTAAGTTCAATTTGAGAAAATGAGTACAATACGCAGTGTTTAGCCGAATCAATTTTATTACTATATTCAGTTTTAGCTGCTAATTGCTTTTCAATGGATTTAACGCCACTTTTATTTTCACCAACAACTAATAACTCTGCGTCGGCAGTTATTACAGCGCGTATGTTATCAAGGGCCATTAAAAGCTCTGGTTTTGATTTAGGATAATAAAGAATGACTAAATCATAATCACTGCCAGTAATGGTGTGGTTAACTTTTACATCAACACCATGAGTATTTTTAGCAAATTCACCATTAGCATGGTTATAGCTAAACGCTGTAATTTTGCTATTTGGATTAAGCGTTTTAAGCTCAGCTAAAAAGCCATCTTGAACAAAGTTGACCACCAATATAGATTTACCCGTTAATGCATCACTATTTCGCAGCAACAGTAAACTTGGGTTGGTTAATACGCTCATAAATGGCTTTGCCTTACAGTATGTTAAATTAATATAAAAGTGTAATTACTTTGTGCGCTCAAACATTAAGTCCCAAACGCCGTGACCTAATCGGTGGCCGCGTTGCTCAAATTTGGTAAGAGGGCGTAAATCAGGGCGAGGCACATAATCGTTAGTTTCTGATTGATTTTTATAACCCGGGGCAGCTTGCATAACTTCTAGCATATGTTCTGCGTAGTTTTCCCAATCAGTAGCCATATGAAAAACACCGCCTATTTTTAATTTAGAACGTAGTTTTTCAGCAAATTCAGTTTGTACAATACGGCGCTTATGGTGGCGCTTTTTGTGCCATGGGTCTGGGAAGAATAATTGCAATGTAGTTAGGCTTTCATCGCTTAGGCAGTCAGCAAGTACTTCTACAGCATCATGTTCAAACACGCGTAAATTAGTTACACCCGCTTCGTCGGCATCCATTAAGCATGCACCAACGCCTGGGCGGTGTACTTCAATACCAATAAAGTTTAAGTGTGGGGCATTTTTAGCCATTTCTACAAGCGACTTGCCCATACCAAAGCCTATTTCTAGCACTACATCATTGTTGTTGCCGAATACTTGGCTTAAATCAAGCATGCCGTTTTTATGCTCTAAGCCCATTGTTGGCCAGCATTTTTCGATTGCAGCGGCTTGGCCTTTGGTTAATCGACCTTCGCGTTTTACAAAACTGCGAATGGTGCGGATGTATTTACCTTCTTGCTTAGCTTGCTCGAGGTTGGTATTGCTTGATTCACTCATATCTTATTGGCCTGACAAAACAATGTGTTTAAAAATGGTTGCATATTATCCCTGACGATGGCCTCAATCACAAGTATTAGCTGGTTTTACAGCCTCTATAGCTTGATCTTTTTACTCACTGCAATAGACTGACCCGCCATTGAGCATGAGTAAAAAGTATAATATGTTGGACTTAAATAAAGAGCAGTCTCACTGGTTTTCAAAGCAAGTAGTTGATTGGTATCACCTTCATGGCAGAAAAACGCTGCCGTGGCAATTGGGTAAAACGCCTTATAAAGTGTGGGTTTCTGAGGTTATGCTTCAGCAAACTCAAGTTGTTACTGTGATCCCTTATTTTGAAAAATTTATGAAAAGTTTTCCTGATATTATTGCTTTGGCTAATGCCGAAGAAGATCAGGTACTACACCATTGGACTGGTTTAGGTTACTACGCTCGCGCGCGAAATCTTCATAAAACAGCAAAAATAGTTCGCGACAAATACAACGGACAGTTTCCTCAAACGCTTGAAGAGGTTATTGATTTGCCGGGCATAGGCCGCTCTACAGCTGGGGCTATATTGTCATTGTCGCTTGGTCAACATCACCCTATTTTAGATGGGAATGTAAAGCGAGTATTGGCACGCTATTTTATGGTTGAAGGGTGGTATGGTGTAAAAAAAGTAGAAAACCAGCTTTGGCATTTATCGTCGCAATTAACACCTAAAAATAATGTGACAGAATTCAACCAAGCTATGATGGATTTAGGTGCAAGCTTATGTTCACGTAGCCGCTTTGATTGTGAGGCGTGCCCGTTAAATAGTCGCTGTGGTGCGTTTAATGCGAGTAAAGTTAAAGAGTTTCCTCATTCGAAGCCTAAAAAAGCAGTGCCTAAAAAAAGCTGTCATCAGCTAATTATAAAGTGCGACGATAAGGTCCTTATGGAAAAACGCCCTAGCTCTGGTATTTGGGGTGGGTTGTTTGGTTTTTTCGAGTTTACTGAACGCCAACAGCTAGATGACTTTTTAGCTCAACATGGCTTTATATCAGAACTTGAACCATTAGCGGCGTTTACCCATGTATTTTCTCATTTTGAGCTGACTATTAATCCACATATATTAAATCTTAAACAAATCCCGGATGTAATTAACGAACGTCAGCTAGTTTGGTACCCGCTAGATCAATCAGTGGAAGTCGGTTTAGCTGCGCCAACTAAAAAGTTGGTTAAACAAATTGCACCAATAGGTTAAACTGTTGGCATTTAACGCTTAAGAGAAATTAATTATGGCACGTACTGTATTTTGTCAAAAGTTACAAAAAGAAGCCGAAGGCTTAGGTTTTCAACTTTATCCGGGTGAAATTGGTGAAAAGATTTTTAATAACATCTCTAAAGAAGCTTTTGCTCAATGGCAACACAAACAAACGATGCTAATTAACGAAAAGCATTTAAATATGATGGACCCAGAGCATCGTACATTTTTAGAAGAGCAAATGGTTGGCTTTTTGTTTGAAGATAAAGATGTAGAAATTGAAGGCTATAGACCGCCTGAAAAATAAATAGTAATTACAATAAAAAAGGGGCTATTAGCCCCTTTTTTATTGTTAATTATAAAGTGCTAAAACTCTTCGTTTTCCTGCTCTGCCTTTCTAACTTGCTCTTTTAAAAATTGAGCCGCTTTAGAATATTCAATTTCTAACTGATCACGTAAATCAATTAATTCATCGGTTGTTAGCTCTCCCGCTTTGCATTTATCTTCAAATGCACCAGCTAGAGTTCCTACTGTTTGCGCACCAATAGTTTTAGATATAGATCTAAGTTGATGGCAGCCTTCAATTATTTCTGCCAAGTCATTGACCATAACACCAGAATTTATAGACTTAATTAAACTTTGACTTTGCTCTAAATACATCTTGAAAAAGCGTAGTTGCTTTGCTTTATCGCCATTTACGTATTTAGAAACCGCATCCATGTCTATGGGGAGCGCCATGCTTTGTTGAGGGATTAACTCTTGTTTAGGTGCTTGCTTATCAAACCAGCGTTTAAGAGTATCTTCTAAGGCATTTAGCTCTATAGGTTTAGTAATAAAGTCGTTAATACCTACGGCTAAACAGCGCTCTTTTTCACCTTTAAGGGCGTTAGCTGTAACTGCCACAATATAAGGTTGAGCGTC
This sequence comes from Pseudoalteromonas sp. NH0006-46, assembly GCF_057547735.1. Lineage (NCBI taxonomy): Bacteria > Pseudomonadati > Pseudomonadota > Gammaproteobacteria > Alteromonadales > Pseudoalteromonadaceae > Pseudoalteromonas > Pseudoalteromonas sp. NH0006-46. Next base: position 539,560 of record NZ_BAAJML010000002.1, read on the forward strand.
TATAGCTTCTAGCAATTCAGCTTCGTTACGAATTTTTTCAACCATGTCGTATCCTGACATTTTTGGCATGTGTAGATCGGTTAAAATAAGTGAATAGTTGTTCTTTCTCCACATATCCAAGCCTTCTTCACCATTGTTTGCAACCTCTACGCCATACCCTAATATATGCAATTGGTCGGTTAAAACTTGCTGGTTTAGAAGGTTGTCTTCAACAAGTAAAATCAATTTATTTGATTCTCTAGCTTGCTCTACATTTAAATAGTTATTAAGTGTTTTGGCTTTTTTAATTTGTTTTGGTTGATGCAAGCCTGCGGCAACTAAAATCGAAAGCATAAAGTTAGATTTACAAAGTGGAGATGCATTGATGTAAAAAATATTTTTATGGTTAATGGCTGCTTCGTCTAATTTACTCAGTACAACAACTTGTTGATTGTAATCTTCTAGTGAATATAACAGGCGCCTTAATAGAGAGTTAATATCATCAATGTTATCAATGCCATCAGCAACCCAAATAGCACCTTCAGTGTTTTGGTGTTGCTCAATTTCTTTTTCTGTGTGTGCGTAAATAACTTTTGCCCCCATAAACGATAAATAACGATACATTATTTTTTCGCGTTGAAGATTGTTACTTACAACAATAATTGGTTTGCCGTCTAAGGCATTTTTATGAGCATATTTTATTTTACCTGAAGTACTAAAAGGCAGTTCAACGGTAAACTCACTGCCAATACCAGCATGGCTATTTACATGAATCGTCCCTAACATTAATTCTGTAAGGCTCTTACAAATAGAAAGCCCTAAGCCGGTGCCACCAAACTCCCTGGTTATCGAGCTCTCAGCCTGAACAAACGGGCTAAATATGTCTCTTAGCTGAGCTTGTGTCATTCCTTTGCCGTTATCGGTTACGCAAAAGCGTAAGGTAAAGTGATCGGCGGTGTTATGCGCAACCTCAACCGAAATTCTTACATGGCCCTGGGTTTTTTCATCGGTGCTTGTGAATTTAATTGCATTGCTGCACAGATTATAAAGTACTTGGCGCACACGTACGCTGTCACCGACTAGATTTACTGGAATATCTGGCGCAATTGATAGCTCTAAGTCGAGTTCGCGTTTTTTAGCAACCGACGACAAAACGCGAGTTACTTCTTCTAAGGTATCGCCAACTGAAAAAGGGGTTGGGTCAATATTAAGCTTACCGGCTTCAATTTTAGAAAAATCTAAAATATCGTCCAAAATACTCAGTAATGAGAATGCTGATTCGCGAATAATAGTACTTAAGCGATGCTGAGCACCATCTAGCTCGGTTTGACGCAGTAAATCAATGGTACCAATAACACCATTCATCGGCGTTCTGATCTCGTGGCTCATAGTAGCTAAAAAGGTGGTTTTAGTTTCGCTAGCTCTTTGTGCTTTTAAGGTTTCTCTCTCGAGTGCAATAGTGCGGTTTTGTACCTCTGACTCTAAGCCATTTTGTAGTTTTTTCAGTTCTTTTTGTACCGACTCGTTATCGCTTAGGGCTGTTTGTACTTGTTTAAGGAGTACATTTATATTTTGTGCAACGACGCCTAAACCAATATCAAGTTGTTCATTAATATTACTATTATAGTTACCTTGTTCTGTAATAGCCTGAAGCTCTTGTGACAGTGAGTCGGTACTCTTACGCAAACGCCCATTAATATACACATTAAAAAGTAACGCAAAGATAAATAAAGAAATAACAGTTGCGATTGCAATGCCATATGCAATTACTTGAGAGTCTTGCATGCTTAATGGTGGTTGGGCTAACTCCTGCTTAATAATTAGCTCACCAATTGGCTGGTCGTTAAGTAAGAGAATATGATGCAACACACCTGTGTTCTCATTATATTGTGTAATTTTAATAGACTCAGGTGCGGTCTCGCTATTGCTATAAACGAGCTGTGTATCAGAAGTCGCGCTGAAACGATAAAGAGTGTATTCAAACTCATCATCTAAAGAGGATGTTAAGTCGAGTAATTGCTTAACCTTGTCCTGGCCATACATTGTTAGCGCGTCGATCATTGGCTGGTTTAATGTAGATGCAAGTGTTTTAATATTTACCGATTGTTCAGGTTGAACTACTTGTGTTTTATTTTTTACGTAGAACGAGTAACCAAATACGGCAAGTGCGGTAACTGCAATATTAAATATTAAAAAAAGTGGTAATAACCCTTTTACCGGCGAAGAGAATTTACTCTGCATTGAATGTTCCCATTGATGTGTTTTTGCTACTTTAGCCATTAGCATAGGTATCTGAACTAATCGTACCATTTACCAAAAATAATTCACTACGGTTTTAGTCTGATTTAGTTATAATATTTCATATATATAGACTGGTTTGTGGTAAAAATGTACGTTATCAATAAAAAACGTACTGAGTTGCTTGAAAACCGTTCAAACAGTCGTAAAGGATAAAAAAAAAGTTGACTTGTAAGGGCAAAACTCGTTTAATACGCCGCACGCCCAGACAGCTGGCTCAGTATAGGTTGTTGGGAATTGCATTAAAAATCTATTAAGATTTTTAATTAGCACTGTTAAAGTGCCTCGATAGCTCAGTTGGTAGAGCAGAGGATTGAAAATCCTCGTGTCCCTGGTTCGATTCCGGGTCGAGGCACCATTTATAAGTTATCAATCTTTAAAATTGATGAAGTGCCTTAGCACACAGTTTAGTGTGCCGACTTAGCTCAGCTGGTAGAGCAACTGACTTGTAATCAGTAGGTCAACCGTTCGACTCGGTTAGTCGGCACCATTTATTTTGATTAAGTGTTTTAACAACATTTAATTAGCACTGCTTAAGTGCCTCGATAGCTCAGTTGGTAGAGCAGAGGATTGAAAATCCTCGTGTCCCTGGTTCGATTCCGGGTCGAGGCACCATTTACAAAAAAGTTATCAATCTTTAAAATTGATAAAGTGCCTTAGCACACAGTTTAGTGTGCCGACTTAGCTCAGCTGGTAGAGCAACTGACTTGTAATCAGTAGGTCAACCGTTCGACTCGGTTAGTCGGCACCATTTATTTTAGTTAAGTGTTTTAATAATATTTAACTAGCACTGTTTAAGTGCCTCGATAGCTCAGTTGGTAGAGCAGAGGATTGAAAATCCTCGTGTCCCTGGTTCGATTCCGGGTCGAGGCACCATTTATACAAAGCCTTGCTTATGCAGGGCTTTTTTGTTTTTAACCCGTGTTAAAACCTACCTTTTCAAATAATTTAGCGTGCCGACTTAGCTCAGCTGGTAGAGCAACTGACTTGTAATCAGTAGGTCAACCGTTCGACTCGGTTAGTCGGCACCATTCCTTCAATAGTAATTTCAATGCACTGTAATCAGTAGTCTGCTTAAGTAGCCTACTTATTCTATAGTGTTAATCACTCACCTTTAAATTATCAATTGCCTATTACGTTTTGTTGTTTGTATTTTTGCAACTTTAAAACGCCTATAAAATTTTTAATAACTTTTATGGGCTGTTTGTAAGCTAAATATTGGAGTCTTTGATTAGTGTGTTTATTTTCACTGTTGCTGATCATTTAATCATTTTTGCCGTATAACTTACTTATTCGTTTACTCACCGCTAGCTATGTAATGTTATGTAAAGTAAGTTGAGCAAAATTAGTCAAGGTGCTTGAATTACATTCATAAATAGCAGTAATTCAGGTTAAATTATGATTTGGCAATGCAAGCCAACTTTATTGGCAATTAGTGTGATGCTGCTCAGTGGCTGTGCGAGTAACTTAAACCCTTCGCAGCGCGAACAAGCGCCGAACGCTCTTCCGCAGCAGTGGTCACAACAAGCAGCAAGTTCAGTTTTGAAAGTCGAAGATGAATGGTTAACACAACTAAACACTCCGCTACTGACAAAATATGTTGAACAGGCGCTTAAAAACAACCAACAACTTTTACAAAATAGCTACGATGTTGCAATTACTAAGCAGCAACTTATAGCAACAGGGGCAGCGCTATGGCCAAGTTTGGATTTATCTACGCGTACTAGCCGTAGTAAAAATAACCGGCCTGTTAGTTATAATAATGCTAGCTCCGTAAGCTTAAATTTAAATTATGAAGTTGACTTGTGGGGCAAGCTGTCGGATTCAAAGCGTGAGGCTAACCTTTCTTATTTAGCGCAAAAATCGCGTTTTGAACAAGCAAAACAACAACTCGTTTCAGATGTTGTAAAAGGCTGGTTTGATGTTGTGTCTGCGCAGCAGTTACTCGATTTATATAAGCGCCGTGAAGAAAATGCTAAGCAAAACCTCGATATAATTGAGTCGGGTTATCGCCAAGGTATTAACGAGGCACTTGATGTTTATTTAGCCCGCAATGAGCTTAATAACGAACGCTCACGCATTGCCACTCAAACAGCGAGTCTATCAAGTGCAGCAAGAGTGCTTGAGCGCTTATTAGGTGAGTACCCAAAAGGGGTCATTGCAGCAAGTACTGACTTACCGGTTATTGAGACCGAAATCCCAGTTGGAATTCCTTCAGAACTCATCACTCGAAAGCCCGCATTACTTGCCAGTTGGTACGAGTTATTAGCTACAGATGCGTCATTGGCTTATGCACATAAGCAGCGCTTTCCGAGCTTAAACTTAGCGGCAAGCTTAAGTGATAGTACCGACAGAGTGAGTGATTTGTTTTCCCCTTCAAGCCTTGCATGGTCTTTACTCGGAAGTATCTCGGCACCTATTTTTGAGGGCGGTCGTTTACAAGCCAATGAAGAAATTGCGCGCCTGAATACACAAAAGCAAGAACAGCAATATTTACAAACCTTGTACGATGCATTTGCTGATGTAGAAAATGCAATATCGCAGCAGCAGTCTTTAAAAGCGCAGTACACCAGCACCCTTGAAGCACAAAAAAATGCACTTGCTGCCGAGCAGTTATCGTTTGAGCAATATCAAAGTGGCTTAGTAACTTATACCACGGTACTTGATGCACAAGGTCGCTCATTTGATGCGCAAAGTTCATTAATACAAATTAAAAATCAATTAATCGCAAATAGAATCAACCTACATGTTGCCCTTGGTGGTGATTTTGAAAAACCGTCAGGCGACTTAAAGAGCAATAACGATGAAAACTAAAACAGCTAAAATTATTATTCCAGCCGCGGTTGTTGTTGCCGCTCTTTTAATTGTGTTTTTTATTAAGAGTAATCCGCCAGAGGCGAGACGTTTTGGCTCAGCACCAAAAGCAGCAATTAGTGTGTCTGTACTTGAGCTTGTGCCTCAAAGCTATCAAGTAATGATAGACAGCTACGGTACGGTAAAACCAAGAACTCAAAGCTTACTTGTTGCTCAAGCATCTGGGCAAATAACTGAAGTGAGTGATGAGTTTAGAGAAGGTGGCTTTTTTGAAAAAGGCGACGTGTTATTAAAGCTAGATGATAGAGATCATCAGGCAGAGGTTAAATCTGCGCAAGCTAACTTGCTCACAGCAGAGCAAAGCTTATTAGAAGAAAAGGCCCGCGGGCAACAAGCACTGACTGATTGGAAGCGTCTTGGTGGTTCAAGCCAAGCCAGCAGCCTGGTATTACGTGAGCCGCAATTAGCAGCGGCGCAAGCACAAGTGCTATCGGCTCAGGCTACCCTTGAAAAAGCAGAGCTTGATTTAGAGCGTACAAAGGTTACTGCACCTTATGCTGGGCGCATACTGAGTCGCAGTGTCGATTTAGGTCAAGTAGTGAGTAACAATACCCAACTTGCCACTATTTACGCTATTGATAGTGTTGAAATTCGCTTACCAATAAAAAATAAAGACCTTTCGTTTGTTAACCTGCCAGAGCAATACCGTGATGGTGCTAAAAACCAAGCGGGTTCGTTAGTTAAATTTAGTTCTGATTTAGTGGGTGAGCAAACATGGCAAGGTCAACTGGCACGCACCGAGGGCGCAATTGACGAAAACGCGCAGCAACTATACGTGGTGGCAAAAATAGACGACCCATATAAATCGACCGCTAGTAATCAGTATCCCATTAAAATAGGGCAATACATAAAAGCGCAAATAGCGGGTAAAACGGTGCAAAATGCGTTGATCATTCCTAACAGTACAATTTATCAAGGCACCTATGTTTACGTAGTTGAAGGTGACGTATTAAAGCGTAAAGACGTTACTTTTGCATGGCAAAACGCCAACCAAGCAATGATCAAAACCGGTTTAAAAGCGAATGATAAATTAGTTGTTACGCCGCTAGGGCAAGTAAGTTCAGGCACTAAAGTGAGTATTTTAGGTGCGCAGCCAAAAGAAAAAGCATCTAAAAGTAAGCGCCCGACTCGTGAGCAGCTAGAGCAAAAAGCAAAAGAGCTTGGTATAAGTGTTGAAGAGTTAATAAAAAAACGTCGCGCGGCCAAGCAAGGAGATAGAGCATGATTGCTTGGTTTACCAAAAACCATGTTGCTGCCAACTTATTGTTAGTAACTTTGTTGTTGTCGGGACTATTTAGTTTATCCAGTAAAATACCACTGGAAGTATTTCCGTCCTTTGAAACCGATATGATAAGCGTAGGTGTAAGCCTGCGTGGTGCAACCCCTGAAGATGTAGAGCAGGGCGTGACTATTCGTATAGAAGAAGCGGTGCAAGACTTAGAGGGTATTAAACAAATATTTAGCCGCTCGTCAGAGGGCTCAGGCTCTGTAACTATTGAGGTTGAAAGCGGTTACGATCCACGTGAGTTATTAGCTGATATTAAAAGCCGAGTAGATGCAATTAATACGTTTCCTGGCGATGCAGAAAAACCAATTGTTGCGCTAGCTGAGCGTAAAAGAGAAGTAATAGCCGTTACCGTATCAAGCGATTACGGCGAAAAAGAAACGCGTGAATATGCCGAAAAAGTACGAGATCAAATACTTCGCTTACCTAACGTAACGCAGGTAGAGCTAAGTGGTGTACGAGACTACGAGTTAGCCATTGAAGTTAGCCAAGACACACTTCGCCAGTACAACCTAAGCCTTGCGCAAATATCGAGTGCTATTGCTAATTCAAGTTCTGATATTTCTGCTGGTAACTTAAAAACAGAAGGCGGCGATGTACTAATTAGCTCAAAAGGGCAGGCTTATCGTAAAGACGAATTTGCTAGCATAGTTGTAAAAAACCAAGCCGACGGAACAATTATTCGCTTAGGTGACATTGCTACAATTAAAGACGATTTTGAAGAAACGCCAGTGCGCACCCGTTTTAATGGTAAGCAAGCGGCGTTTATAGACGTTTACCGAATTGGCCCGCAAAGTGCGATAACCGTGGCTGACGATGTTAAAAATTATATTCAAGAGCAGCAAGCCACGCTACCACAAGGTTTTAAACTAAGTTATTGGGACGACGACTCAGAATTAGTTAAAAGCCGTATTGCCACTTTAACCAGTAATGCTTTACAAGGTGGTATTTTAGTACTGGCACTGCTCACGCTATTTTTACGCCCAGCAATTGCATTTTGGGTGTTTATTGGTATTCCTGTATCGTTTATGGGCGCATTTATCGCGATGCCAATTTTTGGTGTAACGTTAAATATAATGAGCTTATTTGGCTTTATTTTAGTACTTGGTATTGTGGTTGATGACGCCATAGTAACCGGCGAAAACGTGTATACCCATTTAAAAACGGCAAAATCGGGTGAGCAGGCTGCTATATTAGGTACTCAAGAAGTGGCTACTCCCGTAACCTTTGGTGTACTGACGACCGTTGCTGCCTTTTTACCTTTAGCATTTATTGAAGGGGCGCGGGGCGCCTTATTTGCACAAATTCCGGTAGTGGTTATTCCGGTGTTACTGTTTTCGCTAATTGAATCTAAATTTGTGTTACCAGCACATTTAAAATACATAAAACTACGCCACCAAAAAGGTGAACCATCAAAGCTTGAAGCGATTCAACAACGCTTTGCAGATGGCTTTGAAAGTGCAATTTTAAAATATTACCAACCTATATTAAACACTGCTTTGCGCCATAAATTAGCAACGGTCAGTTTATTTGTTGGTGTGTTTTTTATTATTTTAACCATGATCACCAGTGGTTGGACTAAGTTTATCTTTTTCCCACGTATTCCTAGCGAAACTGTACGAGTCAATCTAACACTGCCAACAGGTACACCGTTTGAAGTAACTAATAAATACGTAATTGATATGTCTGAAAAGGCGCAGCAATTACAAGACAAATATCGTGACCCTGATACAGGCGAAAGCGTTATTTTAAATATACTAGCGACTACTGGCGGACGTGGCGGTGTGTCAAACTCTGGCGCGGTACGCTTTGAGATTACACCTGCAGAAAAGCGTGAGTCAGATATAGGTTCGCGAGAGCTTGCTAGTGAATGGCGCGATTTAATTGGTGTGATTCCTGGTGCAGAAAGCCTAACATTTAGAGCTGAAATTGGCCGAAGCTCAGACCCAATAGACGTTCAACTAAGTGGTACTTCACTAACAATATTACAAGATGTTGCTGATAACATTAAAAACCGTTTAGCAACGTATCCTACGGTGTTTGATATTGCTGATAGTATGTCAGATGGTAAAGAAGAGTTGCGTATAGAGCTTACACAACAAGGTTTAGCGCTGGGTTTAAATCGTGTAAATGTAGCAGGACAAGTGCGTAATTCGTTTTTTGGCTCGCAGGTTCAACGTATTCAACGCGGACGAGACGACGTGCGTGTAATGGTGCGTTTGCCTATCGATGAGCGCCGCTCGATAGCTGATTTACAAAATATACTAATTAACACCCCCGATGGCGGCTCTGTGCCATTGTCGCACGTGGCAACACTTACGGCAGGGCAAAGCCCGTCAACCATAAACCGTATTGATCGTTACCGCACACTAAACGTGACAGCTGATATAGAAAAAAATAACACCAACATGACGGTGCTTCAAGCTGACCTAGCACAATACCTAGACGAGTTAATGCAACAATACCCGGGTGTTGACTATAAACTCGAAGGTGAAGCCAAAGAGCAAAGAGAGTCGTTTGGCTCATTGGCTTGGGCGTTAGTGTTTGTGTTTTTTATTATTTATGCGCTATTAGCCATTCCGTTTAAGTCATACATGCAACCAATTATTGTTATGAGCGTTATTCCATTTGGCATGATTGGCGCTGTAGTCGGGCATTGGATAATGGGTATGGACTTAACCATTATGAGCTTACTAGGTATGCTTGCATTAATAGGTGTGGTAGTGAATGATTCGCTTGTATTGGTCGATTTCATCAATAAAAAACGCAGCGAAGGTGGCGATTTAATAGAGGCCGTTAAACTCGCTGGCGCATCGCGCTTTCGCCCGGTTATGCTCACCAGTTTAACCACTTTTATTGGTTTAATGCCATTGCTGTTTGAAAAGGCAACTCAGGCGCAGTTTTTAATACCTATGGCGGTAAGTTTAGGGTTTGGAATTATTTTTGCGACCTTTATTACTTTATTGCTAGTCCCAGTCAATTACATGTTGATGGAACGTTTTCAGGGCTGGTTTAAATAATATTAAAACGGGTTAATACAAAAGCTGTAGGTATTCAATTGCCTGCAGCTTTTTTGTTTTTAGCTGTACAAAATTGAGAGTTTTTTTCGTTAGATAGATAAGCGTAGATAGATGAAGAAGTTTGTATGTTCGTGAGAGAACGCAGTTAGATAATGATGTTCCCCAAGATACGGTACTCGGTTTCAGTCCTGAAACCAGAAGGTTTCAGGGCGGGAATCTGCGGTTTACCGTAGGCTTCTCGGTACATGCCAAGCTTGCACAATAGTAGACGAACAGAAACCCTGGTATAAAATTTATCGGCTCAGGGACTTAACCCAGCTCCAGTATCCCAGGGAACAAATTAAGTATATAAGACATAGTCCAATCCTTAAACCCAAAACGTAAAAAATTAAGTTGTTCGCTTAGTTTTTCTGCATCTTTAACTCACTGTTTACTTTATTGCGTGGTTTTTGAGCTTGATCATACAATTAATTGGAGTTGCTTTTTATCGAGTGGTAGCATTGCTTTAACTAGCAAAGCGAAGACTTGATTATGAACGATTTACCAGATTACGAAAAAGCCCAACTACTTTTAGAAAAAAACGAAATATTTGTCTCTCCTGCCGAAGCACATGGCGTTATTAGTGGTTTATTAGCATGCGGTCTAAGCATTGATGACAAAGAGTACCTAGGCCTTTTAAGCGATGTATTTAACGATGGTGAATCGTTCGGTAACGGTTTAAAAACGTTTTTTGGCACTATTTATAAGCAAGTTGTTGCAAGCTTTAATGATGAAGAATTTCAGTTTGATTTATTTTTACCAAGTGATGACGAAACACTCATCGATCAGGCTAATGGCCTCGTATCATGGGTATCGGGATTTATGCTTGGTTTTGGTTTAAAGCAAAAAGACTACGGTAAGCTGTCGGCCGACGTGAAAGAAGTTATTAGCGACTTTAGCGAAATAACACGCCTAGATACGACTTTCGAAGAAACTGAAGAAGATGCTAACGCACTGCACGAAGTGATTGAATATGTACGTGTATCGGCACTACTTTGTTTTGCCGAGCTGGGTGAAGAGCAAAGCAGCCAAAATGATAAAAAAACGCTTCACTAAACTTAATTAAAAAAGTACTACGGGTTAGCTAATAATGGTTGAAATACAAAAGTCAGAGTTTAAAGCACGCAGAGAGCGCCTACTTGCACAAATGGATGATAACAGCATTGCGCTGATCCCGGCTGCTAGTGAAGTAACGCGAAGCCGTGATACTGAATATGCTTTCAGACAAGACAGCGACTTTTTTTATTTAACCGGTTTTAACGAGCCCGATGCTGTACTCGTGCTTTGTAATAACAGCGATACACCCAGTACCCTTTTTTGTCTTGATAAAGACAAATTAGCTGAAATTTGGCATGGCCGCCGTGTTGGTTTTGATAAAGCTAAAAGCGACTATTTATTTGACGAAGCCTACCCATTAAGTGATTTAGAAGAGAAGCTGCTTGAACTGCTAAATGCTAAAAATGCGATTTATTTTGCACAAGGCGCTTATGCTTCATTTGATAGTAAAGTGTTTTCGTTATTAGGCACTTTGCGAAGTGGTACTCGAAAAGGCCTTAAAGCACCCAGTACGTTAAAAGAAATACGCGGCCTTATTCATGAAATGCGTTTGTTTAAATCGCCGGGCGAAATAGAGGTAATGCGAGAAGCCTGTCAGATTAGCGCCCGTGGACACATGCGTGCTATGCGCTTTTCACATGCAGGGGCAACTGAATTTCAATTAGAAGCAGAGCTTCATCATCATTACGCAATGAACGGTGCGCCCCATCCAGCTTACGGCACAATAGTAGGAAGCGGTGATAACGCTAATATTTTGCACTACACGCAAAATAGCGATGTGCTTAAAAATGGCGACCTAGTATTAATTGACTCAGGTTGTGAGCTGCAAGGCTATGCCGCCGATATTACGCGTACTTTTCCCGTAAATGGCAAGTTTAACGAACAGCAAGCCGCGCTTTATAACATTGTACTTAAAGCACAAGAAGTGGCTTTTGAAGAAATTAAACCCGGCGGGTTTATGTCGCATGCCAATAAATTAGCAATGGAAGTATTAACCCAAGGTTTGCTTGATTTAGGTATTTTAACCGGCGACTTTGATGAACTAATGGCGCAGCAGGCATGTAAAGACTATTACATGCATGGCCTTGGGCATTGGCTGGGGTTAGATGTGCACGACGTAGGCGACTATAAAATAAATAACGTTGAGCGAGCATTTGAACCCGGGATGGTCTTAACTATAGAGCCTGGGCTTTACATTAGCGAAGACTCAAACGCGCCACAAAAATACAAAGGTATTGGTATTCGTATAGAAGATAACTTACTCGTTACCGAGTCGGGCTTCGACAACTTAACCATTAACGTGCCTAAAACAATCAGTGAAATAGAAGCGCTAATGCAAAGCGCTAAAAACGCATAAGCTTGGAGAGTAAAGTGGCTAAGCAGTTTGATGTTGTAGTAATTGGTGGTGGGTTAGTCGGCGCGAGTTGTGCACTGAGTATAAGTAAAAAAAATCCCAGCTTAAATATTGCAGTGATTGAAGCAAATCAAGTAACCACCGATTATCACCCAAGCTTTGATGACAGAAGCATCGCACTTGCCCAGCAATCGGTAGAGTATTTACAAAGCCTCAATTTATTTGAAATAAATGCTCCCTATGCAGCGGCCATAAAAAAAGTGAGTGTGTCAGACAAAGGGCATTTTGGTAAAACCCATATACAGTGTGATGAATTTGCTAAACCCTCTTTAGGGTATGTTGTTGAGGTTAATCCGTTTGGGCGCGCGCTTTATCAGCGATTAGTGCAATCAAACATGAGTTTATTTTGCCCCGATAGCGTAACCGATATAAAACAAACGCTGCATAGCAACGCACTGACTTTGCAAAGTGGCGAACAACTTAACGCTAAGCTAATTATTGTAGCCGATGGCGCGCAATCTCCGACACGCCAACTAATGGGCCTTAATTTTAATACCCAGCCTTATGAGCAAGGCGCTATTATCGCCAATATAGAAGTAGCTGCAGGACATAATAACCATGCCTTTGAGCGCTTTACCCAGCATGGCCCAATGGCACTATTACCAATGAGTAACAACCGTTATTCATTAGTATGGTGTATGGAAAAAAGCCAAACCGATTCGTATATGGCTTTAAATGAAATCGAGTTTTTAAGTGCATTACAATCAGCCTTTGGTTACCGCGCAGGGCAATTTGTAAAAGTGGGCATGCGCGCAAGCTACCCGCTGGTTTATGGGCAAGCCGAATCGCTAATAGCTCATAGAACGGTGGTTATTGGTAATGCCGCCCATGCTATTCATCCTATTGCAGGGCAAGGCTTTAATTTAGGCCTGCGTGATGTACAAGTACTGAGTGACTTAATTGCCAATAGCCCTAATGAGTTAGGGAGCTATGCGTTTACACGCGAGTACGAACAGTTGCGCCGCCAAGATATAAATACGGTGATGACCTTAACTGATGCATTAGTGAGGTTATTTTCAAATTCATCTCGAGTATTAGCGCTAGGTCGTAGTATTGGCTTGTTTTCGATGGATTTATTTCCCGCATTAAAAGCCCCATTAGCAAAACAGCTAATGGGGCAAGTTAAACAAGGTTCACGTTTATGAAGCAAACACAGGTTTGTATTGTTGGTGGTGGTTGCGTAGGGCTAACGTTAGCTCTGGGCTTAGCTAAGGCTAATATTAGTGTAGTGGTACTCGATGCGGCATCAACACAAGCCCCTCCAAATAATGAATACGGTTTACGCGTAAGCGCATTGAGTATTGCAAGCCAAACATTATTAGAGCAGCTAAACGTATGGCCACATATAGTAGCAGAGCGAGCGTGTGCCTATACGCGTATGGATGTTCGTGATGCCGACAGCTTTGGTAAAATAACCTTTAATAACGAACAACTTGAGCTTGATCATTTAGGGCATATAGTTGAAAACGACATTATTCGCTTTGCACTTATAAAAGCGCTTGAGCAGCAAAGTAGTGCAACGCTAATGTTTGATACCGAGTATCAGCAAATACACCAGAGTGAATCAGACGTATTTATAACCCTTAAAAGCGGCGAGCCTATTATTGCTAAGTTGCTGGTGGCGGCTGATGGCGCAAATTCAGCTATTCGCAAACAATTTAATATGGCGCTCAGCTTTAAAGATTACGACCACCACGCGCTAGTTGCTACGGTCAAAACCAAAGAGCCACATGCAAATACTGCCCGCCAAGTGTTTTTACCCACAGGGCCACTGGCATTTTTACCGCTAAGTGATGCCAACACCCATTCAATTGTGTGGTCTACCAGCCCTAACCACTGTGATGAATTGCTAGCAATGGACGACACCGCCTTTAATAAAGCGGTAATGGCCGCCATAGATGGCCAATGCGGTTTATGTGAAGTGCAAAGTAAGCGCGTCGCGTTCCCACTTAAAATGCGTTACGCCCAACAATGGGTTAATGGCAACGTGGTATTAATGGGTGATGCAGCACATACCATTCACCCATTGGCAGGGCTGGGTATGAACCTAGGCCTAAAAGACGCCGCTTACTTAATTGAGCTGTTAAGCAACGAAACTAAAGAGTTTGCAAGCACCCGAACCCTTCGCGATTACGAGCGTACCCGCAAGCTCGATGCACAAAAACACATAGCCATGATGCAAGGGCTAAAAGAGTTATTTGAAGGCGCAAACCCAGTTAAAAAACTAATACGTGGAGTCGGCCTGTCACTCGTTGATAACCTAGGTCCAATAAAACACTTATTCGCCAAAGAGGCGATTGGTAAATAAATTAAAAGCTGCGCTTTTCACGCGAGCAAGCTCGGCGTCTACAATAAATCTTAATACCGAGTTTGGTTCTAACTGTAGGCGTTTAGCTTGCTGACGCGCGAGCGTCGCTCGTAATTACTATCGTTAGTTAAAAAGCGCTTTGCGTTAAATCAGTTACAAATTCTTTTGTGCTTCATTCACCATATCTTGCAGTGCATCAACTAACAGTGGATCCCGCGAGTTTTGTTTAGCAAGCTTTAGTGCATGTTTCATACTGGTAACGGCTTCTTTAAATTGTTTGTCAGCCGTGTAACCTTGCGATAACCGCATATGGGAGTAAGCCGCATTAGGATAATCGCGAGTAAAGTGTTGAAGGGTAGTTATCGCTTTTTTTGTGTTGCCAAATTTTTGCTGGCTATGGGCAAACTCTACGTACACATCTTGTGGAATTTTAAGCTCAAATCCGTACTTATCACTCAGTGCTTGGTAGTAACCTGTAATAAGCGATACATCAGCGAATTTTCCGTGCTCGTCAGTTACTTTAAATATCAGGTCGCTAAATAAGTGAATGAGGCTATCGCTAAGGGCTGGAAGTATAGTGCCCATATGACTAAAAGTAGGGTAATGCTTATATTCCCATTTAAGCTGCGTAGGCATTTGCTGTTCTAAATTGACTAACGTATTTAATGCGCCTGTATAAAAACGCGCGCCTTCACTCGCTACACTAATAAATAACGCTTGGGCACCTTTAGGGTGTTTAGTGTATTTGATAATGTTATTTTTTAACTCTTCATCACTCCACCAACTGTTTGGGCTTATAGCGATGTAGTTGTTAAATAATTCAGGCTGATTAACTAAAGTATAAAGCGTTAATGTACCTGCATTAGAGTGACCAATTAAAGTGCTGTAGCCGTTAGTTGAGTAATTACTGTTTATGTAGGGCATGAGTTCGTCAGACACAAACTTTAAAAAGTTGTCGGTTTGCCCAGCCTCCGGCCATTTGTTTTTAACAAAGGTTTGAAACTCAGTTTTAGGCTCACCTTCTACTTTAGGTAAGTAATCACGAACGCGGTTAGTTGTATCAATAGCAACAAGCATGGCATTAGGTATTTGCTCGTAATCAACAAGGGATTTTATAACGCCAGACGCCGTATAAAAGTGCTCAACACCATCAAGTAAATAAATAACATAAAGCGGTTGGTCGTCTTTTACAGTGTCAGGTATAAAAATTCTGATAGGTCTATCTTCGTTAAGTATTTTTGATTGTAGAACAACTTTTTTACCAACGGTTATATCGGTTGTAGCGGTGTTTGAATAGCTAAAAAAAGAGGTGCTAAAAGTAAGTATCAAGGCAAGCGATAAAAAGAGTTTCATAAATATCCTTATTTAATAATGTGTTGCTTAATAATTGCACGGCTTTAGATTTGAGTAAATGTTTATGTTTAAGATGAAAGCGTAAAGTTTAAGTTATTAAAGCTGCGTTTTCATGCGAGTAAGCTCGGCGTCTACTAACAAACCCCAAAACACTTAGCTTTATTGCAGCAGTTGATATAAAACGGGCGGATAGTAATGCCATGTTAGTGGCTTTAACACTTATCTATTAAAGCTTAAAAAACCTGCTTGCTTAATTATCCTACTAAGCGTAAAATGCGCGCTCATTTCGGCTTTTAAACTATTAATTCCTTGCCTTAAACCGACCGGCCGAAACGGTAGAAGGCTCTATTAACCGTAAGGAATATCCATGCGTCATTACGAAATCGTATTCATGGTTCACCCAGATCAGAGTGAGCAAGTTGCTGGTATGATCGAACGTTATACTGGTTCTATCACTGAAGCGGGTGGTTCAATCCACCGTCTTGAAGATTGGGGCCGTCGTCAATTGGCTTACCCAATTAACAAGCTTCATAAAGCTCATTATGTTCTTATGAACGTTGAAGCACCTACTGAAGTAATCAGCGAGCTAGAAACTACTTTCCGCTACAACGATGCAGTGCTTCGTAACTTAGTTATCCGCACTAAATCTGCAGTAACTGAAGCGTCTCCTCTTGCAAGAGAAGAGAAGAAAGAAGCACCAGCTGCTTAATTGTTTTGAGTCCAAGCATGGCGTTTAACTGGCGGTAAATATAAATGGTTAGCCCTTTTATGAATCAGCTGGTTTTATCTGGGGTAGTTTGTAAAACACCCAAGTTAAGCCAAAGCCCTGCTGGCATCCCGCATTGCATTTTTGTTTTAGAACATAAATCGATGCAAACCGAAGCAGACCTTAACCGTAATAGTTATGTAAAGCTTCAGGTTGTTGCCAGTGGAAAGCAAATGCAACAACAGACTCAACATTTGCACGTTGGGCAGGCATTGCAAGTGAGTGGTTTTTTAAATCGCCACGAAGGTCGTAACGGCCTTAGCCAATTGGTTTTGCATGCTCAGCATATAGAAAGAATTATTTGAGGAATTAATCTCATGGCACGTTATTTCAGACGTCGTAAGTTCTGCCGCTTTAAAGCGGAAGGCGTACAACAAATCGATTACAAAGATCTAGCTACTCTTAGAAACTATGTTACAGAAAGTGGCAAAATCGTACCTAGCCGTATTACAGGTACTAGCGCTAAATTTCAGCGCCAGCTAGCAACTGCTATTAAGCGTGCTCGCTACTTAGCCCTTCTTCCATACACTGACTTACATAAGTAAGCAGCGGATTAACAGTTTTTAAAAGGTGTAGAAACATGCAAGTTATTCTACTAGATAAGATCGCTAACCTAGGTAGCCTAGGTGAACAGGTTGTAGTTAAATCTGGTTTCGCACGTAACTTCCTTTTCCCTCAAGGTAAGGCAGTTCCTGCGACTAAAGCTAACATTGAAACGTTTGACGCTCGTCGCGCAGAACTTGAAGCGAAAATCGCTGACCAGTTAGTTGCTGCACAAGCACGCGCTGAAAAACTAGAAGCATTAGCAGAAGTTACTTTAGTATCTAAAGCTGGTGACGAAGGTAAGTTATTCGGTTCAATCGGTACTCGTGACATCGCTGACGCTATCTCAGCTGTTGGTGTTGAAGTTGCTAAGTCAGAAGTTCGTTTGCCTCTAGGTACTATCCGTGAGACTGGTGAATTTGACGTATCAATTTCTGTTCACACAGACGTAACGGCTACTATCAAAGTAATCGTAATCGCTGAAGCTTAATTTTAAATTAAGCGACAAAAGCCGTGCTTTAGCACGGCTTTTTTGTGCCTAAAATTCAGTGTTTTAATTATTAATGTAATAAAGCCTCCTACTACTCTTCTTATTTAGAATTTAAAACTATTTAAATTTATTTTCATTTCATTCAAACCTTTTACCGCTGTTATTGCGTCTAACTTATCAATACACTTGAAATGGTACCTATACCATAATAATTAAAAGGTGATATCACGGATGTTACACGTTAAACCCGAACAGCCCGCTGAGTGCGAAAATGCATTGATAGAGCGCGTAAAATCGGGTGATCAAAGTGCATACACACTGCTTTATCAGTTGCATATTAAACGCGTTTACGGTTTATGTTTACGCTTATTAGCGGACCAGTCGCACGCTGAGGATGCCGCGCAAGAAGTGTTTGTTCAGGTGTGGCACAAAATCGCGATGTTTGATGGTCGTTCGCAGTTTTCTACTTGGTTACACAGTGTGGCGAGTAATATTGCGATTAACTATTTACGTAAACAAAAAAACTGGGTGCAAAAAGTCGTTAGCATTGAACAAAATGGCATGGATGAGCAATCGGCTAAAGACTGTAAAGGCTTAAACGGCTTAGATAAGTTAATTGTTAGGTTGCCTGAGCGCGCACGCATGGTGTTTGTGTTGTTTGCAGTAGAAGGATATCGACATGAAGAAATAGCAGAGCAGTTGGGTATTGCCGTTGGGTCAAGCAAATCGCAATATCATCGAGCAAGGCAGTTATTACAAGAGTGGTATGAAAATGAATAAACCAAACTTTGACGACTTTTTAGATAAATCATTAAACACGCTTGATAAAGAAATAGCCCCACAAAAAGATTTGTGGGCAGGCATAGAAAGAGCCATTGTAAATACTCATAAACCTAAGCAATCAGCGACTACTTTATGGCCAAAGTTAAGCGCAATTGCGGCCTGTACCCTTGCCGCACTAGTGGCACTCAATATGTTTGTAATAAACCCTAAACCACAGCCGGTTGTGGCTATAAGTGACTATTTTGCACAGCAAAAGCAAAGCTTGCTGGTGCAATATAAAAATCAAGATGCCTTGACCGATAATTGGCAAATACAATTACAAGAGCTTGAAGAGGCAGAGTACGCCATTAAGCAAGCACTTAAAAACGAACCCGAAAACCAAGCATTGCTAACAATGTTAGCGCAGATTTATCAACAACAACTTGATTTGATTAATAAGGTGCATGCACCTCGTTGGCAAAGTATTTAGGAGATTAACATGAAAGCAATTTTACTAGGATTAAGCTTATTTCCACTTGCTGCATTTGCAGGTGAAAAAATTGATAAACAAATAGAGGTTTCAAAAGGTGGTACCGTTTTTATTGAAAATCAGCGCGGTGAAGTAAGTATTGCTGGGTGGGATAAAAGCGAGTTTAAAGTAGTGGGCGAGCTTGACGATAAGGCGCAAGGCCATGAACTCGAAACGAGAGGCGACAATACATATTTTGTTGTAAAAATGCCACGTAAAATGGGCTGGGGCAGCAATGGCGACGGCTCTAAGTTAACTATTTATATGCCGCACAGCAGCGCATTAGACTTTCGTGGTGTTAATGTATCGGTGATAGCTAAAGCACTTAAAAATGGTGCAGAAGTTAATGTGGTTAACGGTGAAATTACCGCGCAAGATTTAGCCGGTAATATTAAGCTAACTAGCGTTAACGGTGATGTGAATGCACAAAGCCTGAGCGGTAATATTCAATTTGAAACGGTAAACGGCGAAATTAATGATGAACAGTCAAGTGGTGAGTTACGTTTTAGCGCTGTGAATGGTGATATTAAGTCAACAACAAGCGCGAACGATGTTCGACTTGAAAATGTGAACGGTGACATAAACTTTAACTTAGATAGCATCAAAAACTTACGCATTAATACTGTTAATGGCGAAGCTGAGGTTCGTATTAGTGAGTTGTTAGACAGTGCCGATGTACGTTTTGAGTCCGTAAGCGGCGATGCTGAATTTTTCTTTCCTGCTAATGTATCGGCTAAATTTGAGATTGAAGCCCATGCTAATGGTAAAATTATTAATAAACTTAGCAGCGATAAAGTAAAAAAAGCCAAATATGGCCCAGCTAGCGAGCTTGAGTTTATTATTAATGGCGGCAATGCCGACATTGAAATGGATACCATAAGTGGTCGTATTGAGCTTAAAAAGTAAATCGTAAACTTTTGAGTTACAAAAAGCAGGAAAAGATTTCCTGCTTTGCTATTTGCACAACCCCGGCAAGTCGATAGAATAGAGCCATTCAATTTTAGTACTGTGAAGTTATGGCCAAACCAGATAAGCAAGTCGATACCCTTAAAGTTCCTCCCCATTCAATAGAAGCTGAACAATCTGTTTTAGGTGGCTTAATGCTTGATAACCAAGCATATGACCGCGTAGCCGAACTTGTTGTATCTCAAGACTTTTATACTCGCACGCACAAGCTCATTTTTGAAGCAATGACAGAGCTTGCAGAGTTGGGTGATCCAATCGATTTAATCACGATTTCTGAAAGCCTTGAAAAAAATAATAAACTTGCTGGTATTGGTGGCTTTGCTTACTTAGCCGAAATAGCCAAAAACACACCGAGTGCTGCCAATATCGATGCATACGCAAACATAGTACGCGAACGTGCCGTTGTTCGTGAAATGATTGGTGTTGCAAACGAAATAGCCGAGGCCGGTTTTAATACCGAAGGGCGCACCAGCCACGACTTATTAGATTTTGCCGAGAGTAAGGTATTTAAAATTGCAGAGCAGCGCTCAAAAAGCACCGAAGGCCCGCAAAGCATACACAACATACTCGAAAAAACCGTTGATAAAATAGAAGAGCTATACCAATCTCCGCAAGATGGTGTAACCGGCGTGAGTACTGGCTATGCTGACCTTGATAAAATGACCACAGGTTTACAGCCGTCTGATTTAATTATTGTAGCCGCGCGTCCTTCTATGGGTAAAACCACCTTTGCGATGAACCTTGCAGAGCACGCAGCTATGACTCAAGACAAGCCCGTGCTTATTTACTCATTAGAGATGCCTTCAGAACAAATTATGATGAGGATGCTTGCATCACTTGGTCGTATTAACCAAACTAAGGTACGTACTGGCCAGCTAGATGATGACGATTGGGCGCGCCTTTCATCAACCATGGGTTTATTGATGGAAAAAGGCAAAATGTATGTAGATGATGCATCAGGCCTAACACCTACTGATGTACGTTCTCGTGCACGTCGTATTGCGCGCGATCATGGTGGTATTAGCATGATCATGGTCGATTACTTACAATTAATGCGTGTACCGAGCTTATCGGATAATAGAACACTTGAAATTGCAGAAATTTCGCGCTCTCTTAAGTCACTTGCAAAAGAGCTTAAATGTCCGGTTGTTGCGCTTTCGCAGCTAAACCGTACGCTTGAGCAACGTGCTGATAAACGCCCAATTAACTCTGATTTACGTGAATCAGGTTCAATAGAGCAAGATGCCGATTTAATCATGTTTATATACCGTGATGAAGTGTACAACGAAGACAGCACTGAAAAAGGCATCGCCGAAATCATTATAGGTAAACAACGTAACGGCCCAATTGGTAAAGTGCGCCTGACGTTCCAAGGACAGTTTTCTCGTTTTGATAATTACGCAGGCCCTGCGATGGATGACGAATATTAATGCGTTTAGCCACTGCTGAAATTAATTTAACGGCACTTGCGCATAATTTAGCGCAGGTAAAGCGTTTTGCACCAAACAGTAAAGTTATGGCGGTATTAAAAGCCAATGCTTACGGCCATGGTTTGGTTAAAATTGCTCAACATTTAAATGATGCAGACGCATTTGCAGTAGCCCGTATAGATGAAGCTTTAGCGCTTCGAGCCGGCGGGTTAACAAAACCGATTGTGTTACTTGAAGGCTTTTTTAATAAAGACGATTTACCTATTCTATTGGCCAATAACTTTCAAACTATTATTCATGATGAGTATCAGCTTGCCGCTTTGGAAGAAGCCGAGCTTGAAGCGCCGTTATTGTGCTGGCTTAAAGTAAATACAGGCATGCACCGCCTGGGTATTGCCCCCGCGCAGTTCGATGAATTTTATATGCGCTTGCAAAATACGCCTAATGCCAATAACACCGTTAATTTAATGACTCACTTTGCCTGCGCGGACGATGTGAATAACACTAAAACAGCACAGCAAATTTCACAGTTTGACTGCCTAGTAAATAATATTAACCAAGCACATTGTTTATCAAATTCGGCAGGCATTATTGCGTGGCCGAATGGCCATGGTGATTGGGTACGCCCTGGTTTAATGCTTTATGGTGTATCACCTATGGCTAACGCATTGGGTGAGCAGCATCAGCTTAAACCCGTTATGCGATTAACGACACGTGTTATAGCCGTGCGCCATGTTCCAGCTAACGAGGCCGTGGGATATGGTGGGCGCTGGAAAAGCGATAAAGCGACTCAGTTAGCCGTGGTTGCTATGGGGTATGGTGACGGTTATCCGCGTCACGCAAAAGAGGGCACACCGGTTGTTATTGGTAAGCAGCGCTACGGTATTGTGGGCAGTGTGGCAATGGATATGATTAGCGTAGACATAGGCCAAAACGAGCACAACATTAAAGTAGGCGACAGAGTCACAATGTGGGGCCCTGAGCTACCAGTAGAAGAAATAGCACAGTGCGCCGATACCATTCCTTACGAGCTCTTATGTAATATTACACCGCGCGTAAGTTATGAGTATCAGGCGTAATTAAACAGTGGTAATTACTCTTTAATAAAGTAAATATCACTAAAGCCCATGCGGGCAAATTCTTGATCACGAAAGTTACGAACAGAAGCCGACCCTTTAGAGGTCATTTCTATTTGTTGTACCATGCTTAAATAATTGGTTAAATCAATGCCTTCGGCAGCAGCAATTGCTTGATACATGTCGTGGTATTTGTCTTTAGCGAAATTTATTTCGCGCGGTTGGTTTTTAAATTTGTAGGTTATTCTGCGTGCCATATTAAGCTCATTGTAATTGAGTATTACAGCGATTTTACACTGTATTTAGTAGCGGCTCTAGCATTGAATGACACGATATAACTAGGCACCTAAACCATAGGGTTAATAATGAAATTATCAGTAGAGATTAGTAAGTACCCACTTCATCAAGATTACATTCCTTTTATTAAAGGCTTTATTGATCGATTAAACGAGTACGATGGTTTAAAAGTGATTACAAATACACTATCGACACAAATTTTTGGCGATTATGATTTAGTAATGCAAGTACTCAATACCGAAATTAAACGTTCATACGAAGAGTTTGGAAAAGCTATTTTTGTGTGTAAGTTTTTGTCTGGCGATTTATCGCCTCAGTAGTTTTTTCGCCACAATTTAACGGTAACAGCACACTATGGAATTTATAACAAAAACCTTAAGCGGTTTTACTGCCATGTCGCATTGGGAATATATTGCGGTTGTGCTATCAATTGCTTATTTATTGTTAGCTATAAAAGAGAGCCTTTGGTGCTGGCCGGCTGCGTTTTTTAGTACACTAATTTACACTATCATGTATTGGAATGGCGCATTGCTAATGGAGTCGTTACTTAACTTTTATTACATGTATATGGCGGTATTTGGCTGGGTAGTATGGCGAAAAGGTAAAGCTAATAATAACAATCTGAGTATTAGTTCTTGGTCAATGGAACGTCATGCGCTGTTAATTATACTTACCTCTATTGCGGCGACAGGCATAGGGTATTTTATGACTAACTATACGCATGCTGATTTTGCCTACTTAGATAGCTTTACAACCTGTTTTGCTGTTGTGACCACTTATTTAGTTGCGAAAAAAATTCTTGAAAACTGGCTGTACTGGATAGTCATAGACGCAGCTTCTATGTATTTATATTACGAGAAAGGCTATTACCCAACGTTAGCGCTTTTTGTGTTCTACACCATTATGGCAGGGTGGGGCTTTAAAACTTGGTACGAAGAATACGAGCAAAGCCAAGCTAAGCCACTCGCACAGCTTTAATTTATGAGTGATTACACTGGGCTTATAAACAAATGTCGTGCGTTTATAGCGCCAAGGGACGTTATTTCACATGTGCCTTTATCACAAGGTTTAAGCAACGAAAACGTCTTAATACACAGCATTCAAGGGAGGTATTTATTAAAGCGTTACAAAGACCATTGGCCAGAAAATGCCTTAGAGGCGCAGCGTATTCTGAGTGCGTCAAATATATGTCCTTCCCCCGCATGGCTTGATAAACAAAACCAACTTGCTGTATTTCATTACTTTGACGGTAGCACCGCAACTGACTTATTAATCGATGATGTTATTAAAAAGCTTGCTGCTGTTCATGCTTACTCGATTGTCACTGAGCCTATGGATATAGCCCAAGAGCTAAACGGCTATAAATGGTCATCTGTGTATATTGAGTATCAGCAAAAAATTAATGCAGCGGTTAACTTTATTGCAGCTATGCCTATTGAGCTTGGCTTTTGCCATAATGATTTAATTAAAGACAATATAATAGTGAATGAGTCAGGCGCATACTTAATTGATTTTGAGTACGCGAAAACAAACGACGTGTATTTTGATTTGGCCGCACTAAGTATTAGTTTTGAGCTCAATGAGCAGGTTGATAACGCGCTATTAGATAGTTACGTTAAATATAAAGATGAACAAGTAGGGTTTGTGAAATCAACGGATAAGCTTAATTGTTATAAGCTTTTGTTTTTGGTTTTAAGTATTGGTTGGTATGAGCAGCGCGACATAAGAGCTCCAGCGAAAAAATTACGCGCGCAGCTGCTAAAATTTAGTGCAGCATGTGGCTTTTAAAGGCCACCAAAACGCGCTGCTAATTCTTTATATTTTGCTACTTCATCTGCATCAAACTGCGGTTCGCCGTTTTCATCCTCTGACTTAGCGATTAATAAACTTTCACGTGCAAGACGTTTTACGCGTTCTTCTTTAACACCTAAAAACTCAGCAACTTGCTCAGTAGACATCAAACTCATTATTACTTCCTCTCATTAAATATTTTTATTTCTGTGACAATGATAGTTAAAATGTTGCTAAAGCGTAACTATTTTTATCGAATATTAATAAATAACGCGTTTTTATAAAATAGTCACATGTTTTCTTTAAAAGTGCCTAATTAATAATCATATAAACTAATGTCGCTAGCATTTGTGTAAAGATGGCTTTATCATTGGCGCATGCTAATACATTGATATCGCGAGTTGATGTGGCGGCAGCAAATGTGCTCTCGTGGTGAAATGGATATCACGTGGCCCTCCGGAGGCTGAGTTGTAGGTTCGATCCCTACCGAGAGCGCCATTTGATTTTTATTTAACCTTGCTCAATACCTTACCTGCATTTTTATATTCCCTCTCTAAGTATTAGCTATCTTGCTTAAATAGGCTTTAGTGCCTATTGTTTTGATTATTATAAATATCTAATTATGCCATTGGTGCGTTGTGTTTGTGCTATTCAAATACATCAACAGGCAAAAGTGTATTAATACATTCGTATTTTTGGGAAATACAGTAAATGGATAGTATTGAGCAGCTTAAATTTGATCTAGAAAAGGCATATGCCAAAATATCTGAGTTAGAAAAAAATACGTGTTTTAATGATTTATTTTTAACTATATTTAACACCTCTCCGGTTCCATTTGTATTGAGTGACGTTAAAAGCACTATAATTCATGCCAATGATGCGTTCGTTAATTTGTATGGTTATGGGGCAAGCGAAACCTCCACATTAGATGCATGGTGGGTCAAAGTACTTCCCAATAATTATTTTCGTGAGTGTGTGCTCCGCTCGTGGCAAAAAAAACGTATCGATTCAGAAAAAATGAATACTCGTTTTGAGCCAATGCAGCTAACTATACAGTGCAAAAATGGGTTTAAACGTACTGTACTTGGCAGTGCCGTCCCCTTACAAAATGGGGGAGCCAGTATTATTTTAAATATTTTTTATGATATTACTGAACTTGAGCATCAAAATGACCAAATACGAGATTTATCCAATGTCATTACTGAATTAACCCTTTCTCTAGAGCAGCAAAAAAAAGAGCTCATACGCGAAAAACAAAAAGCCTCAGCAAACACAGAGCGGTTAAGTTTAGCTATGAAGGGCGCTAACGATGGGCTTTGGGATTGGGATATAGCTAACGAAAAAATGTATTACTCACCGCGATGGAAATCGATGTTGGGCTATGAAGAGGACGAGCTTACAAATAGTTTTGCTACATGGGAAATGCTTGTTCACCCTGACGATCTCGCTCCAACAGTTGCTAAAATCCATTCATTTATGGAATCTAAAACTAAGCACTATGAAGCTGAGTTTAGAATGCGCCATAAAAACGGTAGCTATGTAAATATTTTATCTCGTGCTTTTGTTGTTGAAAGTGAGGAAGGTGAAATTACTCGTTTAGTTGGCACCCATGTAGATATAACGGCAAGGAAAAAATCAGAAGAGAAACTCAGTTACCAATCATCTCATGATTCACTCACTGGTTTAGCAAATAGAAGAGAGTTTAAGCGTTGCGTTGAGCTTTTATTATTAGTACCGGCTGAAAAACGAGTTGATCATGCTTTATGTTACATGGACCTTGATCAATTTAAAGTGGTTAACGACACCTGTGGTCATTTAGCTGGCGATGAGTTACTGCGTCAGCTCGGGTCTTTATTGCAAAAAGTAGTGAGAAAAACAGATGTGGTAGCTCGCTTGGGAGGGGATGAGTTTGCCGTGTTAATGGAAAATTGCTCATTTGATAACGCCCATCGTGTAACTAGCTTAATTCAAAAGGAAATAGAGGATTATAGATTTGTTTGGGAAGGTCGCAGCTTTCGTATAGGTGTAAGCATGGGGTTGATCCAAATTACCGATAAATATGTGGATTTTACAGAGGTGCTAAAGTTAGCTGATGTTGCTTGTTATATAGCAAAGGAGAAGGGACGAAATAGAATTCATGTTCATTATGATGATGACGAAGAGCTCGCAGTGCGCCAAGGCGAGATGCAGTGGGTAAATAGAGTTCAAGATGCAATAGATGAAAACCGCTTTAAAATATACGCACAATTAATTGAGCCACTCGCTTGCGATAAAAATAAACATTATGAATTGCTATTGCGCATGGTCGATAAGCAAGGAGGTATAATTCCTCCGGGTGCTTTTTTACCTCCTGCAGAGCGCTATCAACTGATTGTTAAAGTAGATAGTTGGATGATTGAAAACGCATTTAAGATGATTCTAAATAACCCTAACTTTCTCAAAGGGGTTAATTTCTTGTCTATTAACCTTTCTGGGCAGTCACTTACTAATGAGGATTTTTTAAAATTCGTTACAGAGCAGCTCAAACTATTGGGGGAGCACAGTGTAAAAATTTGTTTTGAAATAACCGAAACAGCCGCAATTTCGAACCTTGAACTTGCTAGTAAGTTTATTACCCAATTAAAAGTGCTAGGGTGCCGCTTTGCACTAGATGATTTTGGTAGTGGATTATCATCATTTGGGTACCTGAAAAATCTCAAGGTTGACTACCTTAAAATAGATGGAATTTTTGTTAAAGATATAGCGGTCGATCCGATTGATCATGCAATGGTAAAATCAATAAACGAAATTGGCCACGTTATGGGTATGAAAACCATTGCTGAGTTTGTCGAAACTTCACAAATTAAGCAAATCCTATTAGAAATGGGTGTAGATTACGCACAGGGTTATGCAGTGCATAAACCGCAGCCAATTGAGAAACTCTTCTAAGTTATAAACACATTTAACTTCCAGCAGCTTGATCAAAACCACTTATCTTATTGTGTTATATATTTATTTAAATGTGTTTTTTAAGTGGGTTATAAGCAATCCTTTATAGTCATTTATTAACGTAAATGAAACAAATGTTAGACTTTTAGAGGTGTAAAATGCTATCTATGGTGTTTAATTACCTATTTTAAAAACCTCTATGCTTATTACTTTACCTATCACTGAACTTGTTCCCGGCATGTATGTCGATAGCGTAACTAAGCAGCATGAAGGTGTTAATGGAATAAAAATAAAAACCAGTGGTTTGGTTCGTGAAAAATCAATAATAAAACGTTTAGCAACAGAAGGTGTGCTTGAGCTATTAATTGATTTTACTAAAGGCGATGCAGCCATTCCTGCTAAGTACAAGCCAACTCCCAAGTCGCCTGCAAAAAATAAAAACTCAGCGCCTACAAAGCTAAATGACCAAACAAATACAAAGTCTACCAAGGTTAAATCAAAACCTGTAAATACTCCTGCAAGTATAACCCTTGAGCAAGAGTTTGCTTCAGCAAGCGAAGGTTACGAGCGCCACAGCAAAAAATTAAAATCGTTATATGGTGATATAACTGCAGGCATGGCCGTCAATGTAAAAGTACTTGATGAAATAGCTAATGAGATAGTTAGCTCTGTTTTTCGTAATACTAACGCTATGACCATACTTACTCGCGTAAAAGATAAGCATAATTATAACTGGCGACACATGATTAACTGCGCCATTTTTACCGCGGTGTTTGCTAAATACTTAGGGTACAAGCAAGGGGTTGTTCAGCAGTTGGCAATGGGCGCATTACTCCATGATTTAGGCCAAGCTAAAATACCGCAAGGTATACTTTCAAAGCCTTCTAAATTAACTGATTTTGAAATGAGTGCGGTAAAAAAGCATGTATCGCAAGGGCTGATATTAGCAAAAGAGGAGGAGGGTGTAACGCCAGTCATGTTGGACATGATAGTAAATCATCATGAACGATTAGATGGCTCTGGTTACCCCAGAGGTGTTGACGAAAAAAAGCTGAGTCGTGCTGCGCGTATCATGGCTATTGTTGATGTATATGATGCGATGACGGCTGATAAGCTATACAAAGAAGGCGATGAACCTATTAATGCATTACGCCATTTGTTGGCTAATAACACGCTATTTGATGCTGAATTAGTGCAGCGCTTTATAAAGTGTTTAGGAGTCCACCCTGTGGGAAGTATTGTGAAATTAACTAACGAGCGTTTGGCTATCGTGTTAGAGGGAAACACCCAAAACCCTATAAAGCCAAAAGTTAAATTATTTTACAATGCAAAGCATAATCATCACGTAACGCCTAAAGATATAGATTTGAGTACTGACAATCAAGAGCTTAAAATTTTAGCGAGTGTAAAGCCGATGGATTATCAAATTAATTTATCTCGTTTACTAAAAGATCATCTGCTCGTTTAGTTTTAGTGCATTGGCGTTTTTGGTTTGCCTGAGCCGATATAAACGCGCCTAAAAAACAACTTCCCATTAGTACCAACCACAACAAAGTGCCAAGCTCTACGTGAAGGGCTAAGCAGCAAAATATGAGCGATACAGCAGCACTTAACATAGCCCCCAACCAGTAACGATTAACAGGGTTATCGCATTGCCCGGCCTGTGTGCATGCGCAGTAATTTGCCTTATAAAAGAAAAATACACTGGCTCCGCAAAAAAGAAGACCCACCATAATTAGAACAATCAGCACAGTTTTAAACCTTTGGTTATTTTAAAAAGAGTTTAAAATGCAGTGTATTTGATGTCAATCTAAATGATAATTAATTACATTTAGAGTAATTGCTCTAATAACATATTTCTTGTCCGATGAGTTTTAAATAGTTGTTAAAATGTAGTTAAAAAACGTGTTTTTTAGGTGTTTTTGGTGTGATCATGAAGTTTTTTTATAAAAATTAATGTAGTGTAGCCGGGTTTTGAACATAAGTAACAACACACATAGCTACCCAAACAGTGAGTTTGGTTAAGGACACAACAATGAAATTTTCTAAAACGCTTATCGCAGCCTCGCTTGCATTTGTTTCAGCTGACTCTTTTGCAGCTGCGTTTCAACTAGCTGAGCAAAACGCATCAGGTTTAGGCCGTGCCTATGCTGGTGAAGCATCTATTGCAGACGACGCGTCTGTTGTTGCACGTAATCCTGCTTTAATGACTGTATTTAAAGATAAGCAACTAAGTGTTGCTGCTATTGCCGTTGTTCCAGATGTGAGCCTTGAAGGCACCGGCACAAACAATGGCATTGACGTGAACGCATTAGATGACGACAGCATTGCTCCTAGCGCTGTTATTCCAGCAACGTATTTCACTATGCCAGTAAACGACAGAGTATCAGTTGGTTTTGGTGCATTTGCTAACTTTGGTCTAGCGACAAAATTTGATGACGATTACGCGGCAGGTCAAATTGCCGGTGAGACAGAAATTGTTACCGTTAATATGAATGCAAGCGTTGCCTACAAAGTAAGCGAGCAGTTCAGCTTTGGTATTGGCTTAAATGCAATTTATGCAGAAGCTAAAATTATTCGTAAGTTTGGTGCATCTGCGTTACCAATCCCTGCCTCAACAGATGCAGTAAACCTTGAAGGTGACGATATTGGTTACGGCTTAAATGTTGGTGTAATGTACCAATTAGACGAAAACAGCCGTTTTGGTTTTAACTACCGCACAGAAACTGATATCACGTTTGAAGGTGAATACTCAAACGAGCTACCTTCTGCATTTATTCCTGGTGGATTAGACGGACAACTTGAACTTCCTGGTTCGGTTGAAATCACGCTACCTGCTATTGCTGAGTTTTCTGGTTCGCACCAGTTAGATGAAAAACTAGGCCTACACTACAGTGTTTTGTGGACTGGTTGGAGCAGCTTTGATTCATTAGAAGCGCAAGTAACTGCGCCTACGGGTGATAAGTTTAGCGCATTTGAAAAAACAGAAGACTTCTCTGACGCGCTTCGTTACTCAGTAGGTACTGACTACCAGTACAACGAAAACCTGTTGTTGCGTGCAGGTATTGCGTTTGACGAGTCACCTGTATCACAACAGCATTTATCAATCTCTATTCCTGATACAGACCGTTTTTGGTTCTCTTTTGGTGGTAACTATACGATTGATAAAAACTCAAACGTTGATCTAGGCGTAAGTATTATTCGTGGTAAAACACAAAACTACACTGAAAAAGACAACTTAGGCTCGCAGTGGTCTTTTGAGTCTAAAGGTCATGCTACGCTTATTGGCGCGCAGTACAACTACACGTTTTAATGTAGGAGTGCCTTGTGGTTAATCACAGGGCACACAAAAGCCGCTCACTTATTAAAGTGAGCGGCTTTTTTAATGCCCATTAAATGATGTTAATAGGCATTTTATGAAAGTTTATAAGCTTTCTATTTTAGTTTTTTGCTCAAGTAGCTTAGTTTTAGCATCGGTGAATTCAGCTAATTTAGCGTTTTCTTTAGCAAGTACAGCCTCTGGTGCGTTGTTTACAAACTTTTCGTTCGCTAGTTTGTTTTGCACTTGTGCTAAGCCTTTTTCAGCTTTTTCAAGTTGCTTATTAATACGTGCAAGCTCGGCTTCAACATCAATTAAGCCCGCCATGGGGATCATAATTTCAAGGTTGCCAACATAAGAGGTTGCACACGCAGGTGCCCCGTCTTTGTTTTCAAGCATTGTAAACTCTTCAAGTTTAGCCAATGATGCTAAGAATGATTTGTTCTGCTCAATGCGGCGTACATCATCGCTTGATGCGTTGGCAAGTAACACGCTAAGCGGTTTACTTGGGCTAATATCCATTTCACCACGAATATTACGAATCGCTAAAATGAATTGCTTAACCCACTCTAAATCGTCCATCGCTTGTGCATCAACACTTGCTTCATTATAAACAGGGAAGCCTTGTACCATAATGCTAGTGCCTGCTGTTTCAAGGCCTGCAAGTGGTGCTACACGTTGCCAAATTGTTTCTGTGATGTATGGCATCATTGGGTGCATTAAACGCAGTAAGCTTTCAAGCACGGTAATTAGCGTATGGCGTGTACCGCGCTGTTGTGCTTCACTGCCTTTAAATAATACGGGTTTAGTTAGCTCTAAGTACCAATCACAAAATTGATTCCACGTGAATTCGTAAAGCGTGTTAGCAGCTAGGTCAAAGCGGTAGTTATCAAGGTGCTCTGTGTAGGTTTTAACGGTTGCTTCGTATTGGCCTAAAATCCAACGATCAGCAAGTGAGTACTCTTTTTCAGCATCGCTTGCAAAACCACAGTCTTGCTCTTCTGTGTTCATTAATACGTAACGGCTTGCGTTCCATAATTTGTTACAGAAGTTACGGTAGCCTTCAAGGCGGTTCATATCCCAGTTAATATCACGACCAGTAGATGCCATCGCAGCAAGGGTAAAGCGAAGTGCATCGGTACCGTGAGCTTCAATACCATTTGCGAATACTTTGCGGGTATCTTTTTCGATTTTTGCAGCAAGTTTAGGCTGCATCATGTTGCCAGTACGCTTTTGTACTAAGTCTTCAAGCTCAATGCCGTCAATCATGTCTAGTGGGTCAAGCACGTTACCTTTTGACTTAGACATTTTATCGCCGTTATCGTCACGTATTAAGCCCGTTACATACACGGTTTTAAACGGCACTTGTGGCTTGCCGTTTTCATCTTTTATAAAGTGCAGCGTCATCATGATCATGCGCGCAACCCAGAAAAAGATAATATCAAAGCCTGTTACCAACACGTCAGACGGGTGGAAGGTTTTTAAATCATCGGTATTTTCTGGCCAACCTTGCGTTGAGAACGTCCACAGTGCAGATGAGAACCACGTATCAAGTACATCTTCGTCTTGGCTTAGCGCAACATCATCTGCAATGTTGTTATCGCGGCGCACTTCTGCTTCGTCGCGACCAACAAATACGTTGCCTTCGCTATCGTACCAAGCTGGAATGCGGTGACCCCACCAAAGCTGGCGTGAAATACACCAATCTTGTACGTCGTTCATCCACGAAAAGTACATGTTTTCGTATTGCTTAGGTACAAATTGGATGTCGCCGTTTTTAACTGCGTCTTTTGCAGGTTCAGCAAGTGGCGCAACACGTACATACCATTGGTCGGTTAGTAGTGGCTCAATTACTACACCAGAGCGGTCGCCGTAAGGAACGGTTAGGCCATGGTCTTCAATTTTTTCAAGTAGGCCAAGTTCTTCAAATTCAGCCACAATTGCTTTACGTGCAGCAAAACGGTCAAGGCCATGAAAGCGCTCAGGAATTGGCGCATCAAGTTCAAGCTCTTTACCGTCAAAGGTGTATGTTTCACCTTGCGTTAAAATTGCGGCGTCCTTATCGAAAATGTTTATCATCGGCATTTGATGACGCTTACCTACTTCATTATCGTTAAAGTCGTGCGCTGGGGTTATTTTTACACAACCCGTGCCTTTGTCTTTATCGGCATGTTCATCAGCAACAATTTTAATACGACGATTAACGATAGGTAATAAAATGTCTTTACCAATTAAATCTGTGTAGCGCTCGTCATCTGGGTTTACTGCAACACCAGAGTCACCTAGCATGGTTTCTGGACGCGTAGTAGCCACTATAATGTAGTCTTTACCGTCTTGTGTTTTAACGCCATCAGCTAGTGGGTAGCGTAAGTTCCACATGTGGCCTTGTTTGTCTTTGTTTTCAACTTCAAGGTCTGAAATAGCAGTGTGTAATTTAGGATCCCAGTTTACTAAGCGCTTACCGCGGTAAATTAGGTTTTCTTTATGAAGGCGAACAAATACTTCTTTAACTGCTTCAGATAGGCCATCGTCCATAGTAAAACGTTCACGATCCCAATCAACCGATGCGCCAAGACGACGAAGCTGCTTGGTAATTGTGCCACCAGATTCGTTTTTCCACTCCCAGATTTTATTAATAAAATCTTCGCGGCCTAAATCGTGGCGTGTTTTATCTTCTTCAGCATGCAGTTTACGCTCAACCAACATTTGCGTTGCAATACCTGCGTGGTCAGTACCTACTTGCCATAATGTGTTGTTACCTTGCATGCGCTTAAAACGCGTTAAGGTATCCATTATTGTATCTTGGAAGGCGTGGCCCATGTGTAAGCTACCCGTGACATTTGGCGGCGGGATCATAATTGAATACGGTACGCCTTGGCCAGATGGCTTAAAGTAGCCTTTTTGTTCCCAGTCTTGATATAGAGACTGTTCAATATCTTGCGGATTGTAGGTTTTATCCATTACACAGAACCTTAAATAAGTACTTAAATTAGTTGGTTAGTTTGCCAGAGTGGCTAGCTATTAATATCTTGCGTGGTGAGATTGGCACCGAGTTGGCGTAGCTTTTTAAAACGCTCGCGGGCTGCTTGTTTAGCAGCAGGTTCTACGGGGACAAAATCAAAAACTTGGTTAAATCGACGAATATAATCCGGTAATTGGGTGGCCAAGTTTATTAAAACTTTTCGGTTGCCAACAGGTGGCGTAATACCAATTTCTACAGGGGCTCCGCCTTTGGGGCCTTCACCTTGTAAATTGTGTGGTACAAAACTGTCTGGGTCGAATGCCCAAATTATTTCATCAATGGCGCAGGCGGTTTCGTTGTCGTTTACACAAATAAAGACACGTTGCCCATTTCGATACTGATCGGCTGCAACTTGTGCAGCCAAAGCAAAATGATCATCAGCCTGAGCTTTAGACTCATCCTGTTGCTTTAGAACGAAAAATTTAGCGTTCATGTTCATTGTATCGGGCTTTCCCATGACATTGAATGTGTACTAGGTTAATACACATAAATTAAGAGGCAGATTTTGCCATATAACGGGGTTTGCTTCAATTAATACACAAATAAATAAGGCGCCGTGTGGCGCCTTATTTTTAGCTAAATAGGTAATTAATCTTGCGCTGCTTCGCTTACACCCGCTCTGTTTAATAAATACTGAGTTAGCATAGGAACAGGGCGGCCAGTAGCGCCTTTATTTGCACCACTTCGCCATGCAGTACCTGCTACATCTAAATGTGCCCAATTATATTTTTTGGTAAACTTAGATAAAAAACACGCCGCAGTAATTGTGCCAGCCGCACGGCCACCTAAATTGGTAAAATCAGCAAATGGGCTTTCTAGTTGATCTTGATAGTCGTCCCATAGCGGTAGTTGCCATGCACGGTCGCCACTTTGCTCAGACGCTTTTAATAAGTCGTGGGCAAGGGGGTTATGGTTTGCAAGCAAACCCGTTGCATGCGCACCTAATGCAACAATACATGCACCTGTTAGTGTTGCTACGTCAATGACTGTATCTGGGTCAAAACGCTCAACGTAAGTTAACGCATCGCATAATACTAAACGGCCTTCAGCATCGGTGTTAAGTACTTCAACCGTTTGCCCCGACATCGTTGTTAAAATATCACCAGGGCGATAAGCATTTGAGCTTGGCATGTTTTCACAACCCGCTAAAATACCTATTACGTTTATAGGCAACTGCATTTGTGCCAGTGCGCGCATTGCGCCAATAACACCCGCGGCACCCCCCATGTCGTATTTCATTTCATCCATGCCTTCGCCAGGTTTTAATGAAATACCGCCTGAGTCAAACGTTAAACCTTTGCCAACAAGTACTATTGGCGCTTGATCATCGCTTGCACCTTTGTAGTTAATAACCGACATCACAGATTCGTTATCACTACCACGGCCAACCGCTAAGTATGAGTTCATACCAAGCTCAGCCATTTTTTCTTCGCCAATAATGTCAACGGTGATGTTATCAAAATTGGTAGCCAGCTCTTGAGCTTGTTCACCTAAGTAAGCTGGGTTACAAATATTGGGTGGCATGTTTGCTACGTCTTTACATAGTTTACTGCCAGCTGCAATTGCTAAGCCATGCTCAATAGCGCTTTCGCCAATAGTGAGTTCGCGGCGTGTGGGTACGTTGAATACAATTTTACGAAGTGGACGACGCGGGTCTACTTTTTTACTTTTAAGCTGATTAAACGTGTATAGGCAATCTTGCGTTGTTTCAACGGCCTGACGTACTTTCCAGTAAGTATCTCGGCCTTTAACGTGCTGCTCTGTTAAAAAGCATACTGCTTCCATAGAGCCTGTATCGTTTAAGGTATTTATTGTTTTAGAGATAATTTGTTTATATTGCTTGTCATCAAGCTCGCGCTCTTTACCACAGCCTACAAGTAAAATACGCTCGCTTAATACGTTAGGGACATGATGCAATAATAAAACTTGTCCAGGTTTCCCTTCTAGGTCACCACGGCGAAGTAGATTTGAAATATAACCATCACTGATTTTGTCGAGTTGTTCACCAATGGGGGATAACCTGCGTGGCTCGTAAACGCCAACGACTATACATGCGCTGCGTTGCTTTTCTGGGCTACCACTTTTTACGCTAAATTCCATTGTTGCTCCTGGTTGTGAGTCATTTAAGCTATTAAATAAGACCAAAAATAATATTTTCTAGTATTAGCTGCTCAGCTTATGTAGAGATAATACTCATTTTAGCTGATTTTTACCGACTCTTACTGTGTAATTGAACTTTATATGCTTAAGGGCTACTAATGCAACATTATATCTTGCACTTAGGTAGGATAATTAATTTTGATGGCTTATAATAATACCCTATTTGTCGGTATAAACTGTTCAAAATAGCTATTTAACTATTCGACACTCACTATTGTGGTGAAATACTAAGTTTAACAGGGGCGAGCATTGCTTATTTTTCGTTATTTGACCGCTGAGGTTTTAAAATCGCAGGTCGCCGTATTTTTAACTTTAATGACCATTTTTTTATCACAAAAGCTGGTGGTTATTTTAGGTGACGCATCAGAGGGGAGCATTCCTGCCCAGTTAGTGCTGTCGATGATTGCGTTAAAGTTACCACAGCTTGCCTCGCTGATTCTTCCATTGAGTATATTTCTAGGCATTATTTTAGCCTATAGCCGTATTTATGCCGATAGCGAAATGACGGTATTAAAAGCATGTGGTGTGAGCGAATGGTATGTAGTGCGTGTAACTTTAATATCAAGCGCAGGTTTGGCGCTTTTGGCTGGCGCATTAACTATGTACCTAGCGCCATGGGCCAGTGAACAAGAATATCAATTAAAAGAGCAAGCTAAAGCTGACGCAGGGCTATCAGCACTAAGGGCTGGTCGTTTCCAAGAAACAGGTAACGAAAAAGCCGTAGTGTTTATCCATAACATTGAGAATGGTGGAAAAGAGTTAAACAAAGTGTTTGTTGCACAGCTGCCAAATAGTGATAACGATGAGTTAGCTCGACTAGTATACGCAGAGCAAGGCGTGGTAATTGAAGCGCAAAACGGTGAGCAACAGTTAGTGTTAACCGATGGAAAACGATACGAAACCGACGGCACAACGGCTGCATTAAACCTGACCGAGTTTGATGGCTACAGTGTGCAAATTCGCGAACAAGAAATAGAACATCAACGCCGTAAATTAGAAGCCGTGCCAACTAATCAGTTACTCGCCATTAACACCCCTGAGTCTATTGCTCAATGGCAGTGGCGTATCGCTATACCCCTTTCTATACCACTTCTTACTTTGCTAGCAGTGCCGCTAAGTGTGGTTAATCCTCGTCAGGGTAAATTTGCTAAATTAGTACCTGCTATCAGTTTGTATCTTGGGTATTTTATTTTATTAAATGCCGCTAAATTTGCGATAGAAGATGGCAAAATACCGCCGTCAATTGGGCTTTGGTGGATTCACCTGAGCGCGTTATTTATTGGTGGCTTATTAATTATTAAAGGTCGACCAATTGGTGCTTTGCTTAAAGCTGTTGTTACTAAGCGGGAGCTAAGCTCATGATGAAAACACTCGATTGGTATTTAGGGCGCAGCATTTTACAAACGACAGGCTTTGCCTTGTTGGTTTTAGTTGGGATCAGCACCTTAATTAAATTTATTGAGCAGTTAAAATCGGTAGGGCGTGGTAGTTACGATTTGATCACAGCCATGCTGTATACGTTATACAGTATTCCTGGTGATTTAGTGGTGTTTTTTCCTATGGCTGCATTGATTGGTGGCTTAACAGGGCTTGGTGCGCTTGCTTCAAATAGTGAATTAGTGGTTATGCAAGCTGCGGGTATGTCGCGGTTGCAAATTATTGGTTCGGTGATGAAAACCGCCATGTTTATGGCCATTTGTATGATGGCGCTTGGCGAGTGGGGCGCGCCAGAGGCACAGTTACGTGCAAAAGAAATGCGAAACCAAGCGATACATGGCGGTGATGTGTTTAGCGCGCAAAAAGGAGTTTGGGCAAAAGATGGAAATAACTTTATAAATATAGAAGATGTGGACGAAAGCGGTAAGCTTAACGGTTTGCACATGTACTATTTTGATAATTCGCTTGAACTGACTCAAATTACTAAAGCTAAAGAAGCAATTAGCCGAAAAGATGGGTGGCTTTTACGTGATGTAAACAAAGTCATTATTACGGATGAGTTAATTACTACTGAGCTACATTCAGAAGAGTTTTACCCATCGCAACTAACCGCCGAAAAGTTAGGGGTTGTATCTGTAAAGCCCGAGTCGCTATCGTTTACAGGGTTATGGTCGTACTTAAGTTATTTAGAGCAAAACGAGCAAGATACCAGTACTTACGATCTCGCTCTTTGGCGTAAGTTTATGCAACCTGTGTCGGTTGCGGTTATGTTACTGGTTGCGCTTTCGTTTATATTTGGCCCATTACGTACAGTAACTATGGGCGCACGTATAATCATGGGAGTGGTTACAGGCATTGTATTTCATTTAACAAACGAGATATTTGGTCCTGTGGTAATGGTTTACCAAATACCTGCCATAATCGGCGCCGTGCTGCCTAGTGTTATTTTTATAGGCTTTGCGACTTACTTGATGAATAAACGGGTATAAGCGCTCATATTTAAAAACAAAAAGGGTGACTATTAGTCACCCTTTTTGTTTTTAAATGATTATATCATTATGTATTTACAGGCTAATCGAGCTCGCGGTATATGCGTTTATTCTCTTCTTTTGAAAGCGCAACAACCTCTGTTTTAGATAAGTAATCTTGTAATGCTTTTTTATTTTTAAAATCAACTAACACGACTAAGTTGCCTAAACCAAGTAACGCGGCAAGACAGCGAATAACGGATTGCGACCAGCTAATTAAATTACCGTCGTTAGTTTGCACTCTTAAACGCCATGCTCGCATACCAATTGTTTGCCCACTTTTGGTCCAAAAGTAACTAAAAAAGATAACATTAACGCCCACAAATAACGCACTGCGAATGCCATCTAGTAAAGGCGAATTTTCTATAAATGCAGCAGGGTCTTGGCCTTCTGTTTGCTCAATAAGACCCGTTGAAATTAACACTTGGATTGCAGCAAAGTACAAAATAGCGGTTAGCATAGATAACGAAATGACGACTAAAGAGTCGTATATAAGCGACGCAAAACGGCGCCAAAAACCAGCACGTGGAAACTCACCCGACATAAAAATACTCTCACTGTTAATGTGTGGCTAGTTTAGCAAAAAAGCGCAAAAATACTAAGTGCTATAGTATGTTGGTATCATTTAACTCTAGGTTTAAACAATATCCGTATTTTTAAAAGTACTTTATTTGCATGGTGCTTTAATTTTTAAATGTTAATAGTTGCCTAAATGTTAAGCGGTTGATCATGCTTATGTAATAAAAGGCTTGCTGCTAACCCTATTGTTTGTATAATGCTTGGCATAGAGACGCGGGAACATAAATAATCCTAAGCTCTAAAGTGGTTTTTCTTTATCTTCTCGTGTTTAGAAGGTTAAAGAAAAATGATGCCAGCGTGATGAAATTGGTAGACATGGGGGATTCAAAATCCCCTTCCGAAAGGAGTGCCGGTTCGAGTCCGGCCGCTGGTACCACTTTTTATAACCCCTGCTAGATTTAGCAGGGGTTTTTTTATGTCTGAAATTTGTGATTACGAACTCGAGCGGCACTCAAGTGCGCTGCTATAAGTTAAAGTCCGGCCGCTGGTACCACTTTTTATAACCTCTGCTAGATTTAGCAGAGGTTTTTTTATGTCTAAAACTTGTGATGACGGGCTCGAGCGGCACTCAAGTGCGCTGCTATAAGTTAAAGTCCGGCCGCTGGTACCACTTTTTATAACCTCTGCTAGATTTAGCAGGGGTTTTTTTATGTCTAAAATTTGTGATTACGGACTCGAGTGGCACTCAAGCGCACTGCTATAAGTTAAAGTGCGGCCGCTGGGTGAGAGTAAACCGAAACGAAGTTTCGCAGTTACTAGAAGTGAGTTCATGGATGAACGATGGATATAGCTTCAAGGACGAGTTAAGACTCTATGGTGGGATTTGCACTAACGAACTCGAGCGGCACTCAAGATGATATTTTAAAATATGATGCATTAAATTTTAAATGGTCATATCGCTTTGCGTGGGCTGTTTTTGTATTAGTTTTGTAAATGAATCAGAAGGCATAGGGCGGTACATAAAAAATCCTTGTGCCATTTCGCACTGCGCCTTTGATACGTAATCGAGCGTTTCTTGATCCTCTATTCCCTCTGCAATAATAGCTAAATCCAAATTATGACCAATATCGATAATGCATTTGGCAATGGCAGCGCTTTGTTCATCAGTGATTACATTTTGTAAAAACGATTTGTCTATTTTTAAATAATCGATAGGTAACAACTGTAAATAACTAAAAGAGGAGTAACCTTTACCAAAGTCATCCAGCGCAAACGCAACACCATAGTGTTTTAGCTTATGCATGGTTTTACTCATCTTCTCTTTATTTTCCATAAAAATAGATTCAGTCAACTCAATAATTAATTGATTGCCACTAATTGTTGAATTCGAGATGCTTTCAATAATGTAATCAATAAAGTGCTCATCCTGAAACTCAATAATTGATAAGTTAACCGCAAGTTTTAAAGGCGTTATGTTCTCTTTTTGCCATTGCTCTAATAGTGATATAGCCGAGCTAATAGCAAATTCACCTATTTTTTTTATTAACCCGGTTGATTCAGCAATAGGAATAAATAAATCGGGCGGTACAGACTCTCCGCTGGCCGTAAACCAGCGCATCAAAACTTCTGCTCCTAAAATCTGATTGCAGTCTAAACCTATTTTAGGCTGAAGATATATTTCTAATTCTTGGTTATTTATCGCTTTACGAAGTTCGCGCTCAATATCCATTTGTTCACGGGCATGCGCTTCTAGTTTTCTGTGATAAAAACGGTATGCATTTTTGCCATTATTTTTGGCATCATACATCGCCATATCGGCGTTACTCAGTAAGGAGTCGGGCGTGATACCATCTTCTGGGTATAGTGCAATTCCAATGCTTGATGATACATATTGAGGTCGCCCATTTATAATAAACTCTTTACTTATTGTTTCTAACAATGCGTCACAAAGGTTTTCAATATTATTTTTTGACTTAACAAGCTCAACAAGTATTACAAACTCATCTCCACCTATTCGTGCAAGTGTGTCTTGCTCTCTTAAACGGTGGTTAATACGCTCTACCATTTTAATTAGTAGTTCGTCCCCGCCCTTATGCCCCTCAGTGTCGTTAACCCGCTTAAAGTTGTCTAAGTCTAAAAAGAGCACTGCGGTCATCGAGTCATCACGTCTTGCCAGCGTTAATGAATGCTCAAGGCGGTCCATAAATAATTGACGGTTTGCTAATCCAGTTAGGGCGTCATGGTAGGCTTGAAAATGAATGATTTCTTCATGTTCTTTTTCAACGCTAATATCACGAATACAAAATACACGACCAATAAGTTGGCCATTCTTAAGCTGAGGGAGTGAGCGGTAACTATAATGTTTGTCGTCGATAGATTCAAACTCGCCACTCAATGCCTGTTTTGAGTCTGCTTTTAATTGCGCGATAATGTCGGCGCTTTTGTTGCCTTTTTTTATTACTTTATCTATTTGGCTAAAGTAATTATATGCGTCTAAATTAAAGCGCTCGAAGAACTCTCTGGCCATTATATTGGCGCTCACAACGTTACCTTTTAGGTCTAGCACAGTAACTTGTTCGCCTATAGCGTCAAATGTTGCATTAAGCACACTAATTGAATGTTCTAATTGTTGCTGTGTATCTGAAAGCTCATTAAGCTGGTTTTTAAGTAAATCATTGCGTTCATTTAATTCATTGGACGTAATAAACAATGACCGCTCTAAAATATTAATTTCGCGCTCATTCAGTTCGTAAGCATCAGATACCCGCGATATAATATCGGTATACTCTTGAACGAAGCTTTCATCAACCTTACTCCGTTTTAACTGGCGTGCTAGCAGTTTATGCAACTTGTAAACCTCTTAGTCTTCAGTTAGCAAGGTGAGTGTCATGGTTTGATTATGTAAATGACACGGGCCAAAAGGAACATGAGGCGATAACTCGCCGTAAGAGTAAAAACCGGTTCTAGCGCAGTTCTCGGGAAGTAAGTCTGCGATTGTTTCAAGTTCTTCTTCAATTAATTGGTCAAGTATCATTCGTCGACCAACACAGCTCACTAAAAGCGCAAGAGTAGGCTGGTTACTGCCCATCATGTGTATGGCGGCTTCACCCGCTTGTTGTGCTCCATCAATTAGATTTTCGTAGTTTGCGCGCATTAGTTGGCATTTAGCCCCTTCAGGAAGATTACCTGCAAAGGTCATGCTTTTTTTATCTTCATCAATACTTAAAATGGTTCTGACTACGGATTGTTCTTCACCAACTTCTTGCATAGATAGCGGGAATAATAAAGCAGAGCTTGGCAGCCCGTCAGCGTATTCACCTAGCATCGTTTTGTACAATTCCAGTGAAGGACTGTGGTCTATTTCATAAAGGGTATTTTTAGTTGATTTGGTGATTTCGCGTATAGGGCCAAATGGTTTCCACCCGCCCATGGTGCCATGGCTAATATTTAACTTTTCGCCATAAAACCCGACAAGAACAACTAGGCCTTTAGTAACGTTATCATTGTGCCATACTATGGTTTCTTTAAAGCGAGCCTGATCACCCGCTAAGCCACCAGTTACAAGTACGTTTTTAGGTAATGCGCCAGTAATACTCTCAATGAGCTCGCTGCCATTTATAAGCTGTCCATCAGAAACAACAAACACATAACGTAAGCCATTATGATCTAATTGATTTACAAGTGCGGTGCCCAAAGAGCTTGAGTCGGCATAGTTACTAATGTTATCTGACTTGGCAACAACATGACTTTTCTCAAAGTGGACGGCGGTCAGCGCTATACTTTCGTCGTGTATTTCACTACCTTGAATTTCTCCGCTGGTAGAGCACCCTACAATTTCAGCCTCAGGGAAAGATGATTTTAATTGAGACAACATGTGTGATGTTGCCATGGCATGTCTGTCACCAAAAGCAAATACTAATGCAGCATCAGATTTTTTAGGTAGCGACGTTTGCCATTTGCCTTCTTTATAAATAGATTGAAAAGTGTTCATAATTTAAAGGCTTTCCCGTACAACTATGTTATTTATAATATAGATTATAGGGTAAATGCAGGTAAATCCACATTTGTTACGTTTAATTAACGCTCTTTTGAAGTGCTTACCATTTTATATATTAAATATTTAACCCTTTTAGATAGGAAATTAGGCTTAACATTTAAAAATTGATTTTTTGCTTAAATACAATGAAATCCAACTAAAATGTTTTAGCGTATAATGTAATTAAGTATCATGTTTACAACACGGTTTTAAGAACGTTCATATGACTCAGCTAAGTGCCAAACGAAATATTCAAGCAATTGTTAAAGCTATAAAAGCCGAAGAGGCAGTACTTCGCCAAAAATACCCTTTGCTTGCTCATCAAAATACCATTGGGCTTGTTATATTATTGCTCTCGTTGAGTGCTTTAATTGGTGTTGGGGTTTTGTATTACCTTGCCATTATACCTGCATGGGCTTGTATTATTTTGGCAGCTATGGCGGCTTCGATTTCTCACGAACTTGAGCATGACCTCATTCATAAACAGTATTTTAGTAATCAGCCTTTAATTCACAATTTTATGATGTTAACGGTTTGGTTAATGAGGCCAAACACCATTAGCCCATGGTATCGCCGCAAAATGCATTTACATCATCATAAAACATCAG
The DNA here is from genome assembly GCF_057547735.1 of Pseudoalteromonas sp. NH0006-46. NCBI lineage: Bacteria > Pseudomonadati > Pseudomonadota > Gammaproteobacteria > Alteromonadales > Pseudoalteromonadaceae > Pseudoalteromonas > Pseudoalteromonas sp. NH0006-46. The sequence goes on from NZ_BAAJML010000002.1 coordinate 582,893, forward strand.
GTACGGAGCAAGATCTCGAAGAGCGCCTAGTGGGTAATGGCATTAAAAATCCATTTACGCGTGCGCTTGTTATTGTGGACGGTTTACTCGGTTTAGTTATTAATACCAAACGTTTTAGTAAAGAAATTAAAGGATTTAGTTTTTTAAGCGTGTTTAATGCGGGCTTTCCAGTAACAACTACATACTTTATTATTTTGTATAGTGTAATTATATTCCATACAGTTAACTTTTTTGTACCCATTGAAGCAAGCACCCCGGCTCTAGCGTTAGAGGTTTTAAATGTGTTTGAATTTATGATGATTGTGTTAATTGTGCCAAATATAGTGCGCTCAAGCTCGCTTAACTTTGTTACCTCAAGCATGCACTATTATGGCGGCGTAAATAATATGCTTGAGCAAACACACGTAATTACAAGCCGTTTGTTTATGCCGTTTCACCTTTTTTGTTTTAATTTTGGTAAAACGCACACTATTCACCACTTTGTACCAAACCAACCTTTTTACCTGCGTCAAATGCTGAGCAAAAAAATCCTCGACGTAATGCGCCAGCACAATGTACGGTTTAACGATTTTAACAGCATAAAAAATGCAAACGCTTACGACCCCCAAGCTAGTTAAGAAAAAAAGTCTGAGTTTGATTATTAAAACCAATTGTATACGCGATTGGTTTTTTTGTTTTAATTACATTTAACATTTAAATTCAATTTTAGTATCGCAGAGTAAATCTATGTCGTCTGTGCGGTTTAAGGATAGTGTATTAAAAATAGTGTAGGCTATAACTCAACAGCACTCTTCGATAACACTAAATCGGTTGTTGGGTTTCATTAAAATAATAAAGGAAAATAGGATGAAAAAATCACTACTTTCAGTGGCATTGGGTTTTGCTGCGCTCGGTGCGTTTAACGCAAAGGCAAACCTTGATCAGCACGTTAAAAATGTAGAGCAGCAAGTAATAGAATGGCGACGCGATTTTCACCAAAACCCAGAGTTGGGTAACCGCGAAACACGTACCGCAGGTATTGTGGCTAAACATTTGAAGTCGTTGGGTATGCAAGTACAAACCAACATTGCTTACACCGGCGTAGTGGGTATTTTAAAAGGCGCAAAACCGGGGCCTACGGTAATGTTACGTGCTGATATGGATGCACTGCCTGTAACCGAAAAAACAGATGTACCCTTTAAATCAACAAAAACAACAAACTACCGCGGTGTAGATGTGGGAGTTATGCATGCCTGCGGGCATGACACGCATGTCGCCATGTTGATGGGGGCAGCACAAGTATTGGCCGATATGAAAAGCGAGCTGCACGGTAATATTATGTTTGTGTTTCAGCCTGCAGAAGAAGGCGCACCCATAGGTGAAGAAGGCGGTGCTGAGTTAATGCTAAAAGAGGGGATATTTACTAAATATAAACCCGACGTGGCATTTGGTCTTCACATAACATCGAGCCTACATACGGGAAAAATTGGTTATCGAAGCGGCCCAGCTATGGCAAGTTCTGACCGGTTTGAAATAACGGTTAATGGCCGCCAAGCGCATGGATCAGCTCCTTGGACAGGTGTAGATCCTATTGCAGCAGCTGCACAAATAGTAACGGGCGTTAATCATATTGTGAGCCGCCAAGTAAACATAACCAAAGAGCCAGCAATAGTCTCGTTTGGCAAAATAGCAGGTGGGGTGCGTAACAATATAATTCCTGAAAAAGTTGAAATGGTAGGTACTATTCGCAATTTTGACATGAATAATAGAGCACAGATTTTTGAAAAAATAAAAACAACGGCTACACATATTGCTAAGTCGTCGGGAGCAACAGCCGATGTACATATTCACGAAGGCTACCCGGTAACGGTTAATAACCCGGCCCTTACTGCACAGATGCTACCAACCCTTGCAAAAGCGGCGGGTAAAAGTAACGTAGTGGAAATGGATAAAATTACTGGTGCAGAAGACTTTTCGTTTTATGCATTAGAAATCCCCAGTGTATTTGTATTTTTAGGTGGTACGCCAAATAGCCAAGATTTAAAAACGGTACCAAGTAATCACTCACCTTATTTTTATGCTGATGAGTCATCATTTAAAGTAGGCACTAAAGCATTGAGCCAGTTAGCGGTCGATTACTTAGAAAGTAAAAAGTAGACTCCTAAAAATTGAGTTAGTGAAAGTCATAAGCTAACTCAATGTACTTTAAGTACAGTACGTAAATATATGTGAAGGTTTTATAGAACTAAGTTAGAGGGTTACTATATGAAAATTACAGGAAGCTGTTTTTGTGGCGATATAACTTACGAGGCCACGTCACAAAATAATAATGTAGTAGTGTGCCACTGTAGTGATTGCCAACGCATGTCGAGTGGCCCATTTAGAGCCGTTGTAATTGCAGAGCTTAATTCGGTTAATTTTACAAAAGGGCAACCTAAAGAGTATGTAAAAACAGCGCAAAGTGGCAATAAGCGAGCGCAAGGTTTTTGTGCCAATTGCGGCACATCACTTTATGCAACAAATGAGTCACCTATCGATCGCATATATGGGCTACGCATAGGGGCGATTGCTCAACGTGATTTATTTAAACCTTCAATACAAATTTGGACGAAGTCAGCACTGCCTTGGCTTGATGATTTACATCATGTTGATGCATTTGATAGCACTCCACAAAATTAGTCCTGTAAATGCTTGATTAAACGTATGCTTGTAATAAAAAAACAAAACGACTTACAGCGTATATAAGTCGCTTTGTTTAAATAAGCTTTATTTACCAAGTATACGATGCCGATAACATTGCATTGCGTGGTTTACCCGGGAAGTATCTATCGCCAGTAAAACTGGTGTAATCAGCTCGCTCAGCATAGGCTTCGTCGGTTAGGTTAATAATGCGAGCCAAAACCTCAACATTTTTAGTTACTTGCCATTGTGCTCTAAAACTTAAAACTGAGTGGCCTTCGTATTTATTTAAGTTTTCGGGGTCTGTGTAATAGTTTCCAACATGATGCCACTGTAATGCAAACCGTGCATTACTAAGCGCTTGCCAAATAACATCGAGGTTTGCGATGTTGCGAGGCGCCGTATCTATGTCGTTGCCATTTATGTTTGAGCCATTAATTATCTGATCATTTGTGTAACTGTGTTTGGCATGTGTGCCTGCAAAGTTAACCGACACATTATTTGTTAATTGATAATCAAGCTCAAGTTCAACCCCTCTATGGCGAGAGCTGCCATCATTTACAGTAAAAAAGTCGCTATCGCGGTAAATAGTATTGTGCTTGCTCATGGCATAGATAGATAAGCCGTAACTAAGTTTACTGTATATTCCTTTTAAACCAAATTCGGCGTTGTTGGCTATTTCTTCATTTAAATCAGTCGTGGTTTGCATACGTTGTAGTTGGTACAACTCTGCAGCTTGTGGTGCTCGGTAACCACGAGAAAAGTTGGCGTAAAACGTGTTATTAGTGTTGTACTGGTAACTTATTCCAAGCTTAGGCGAGGCATTGCTAAAGCTATTTTCAGTGCTGGCAGGGCGGCTGTACCTACAGCCACCAAACCCACACTCGCTGCCGTCTTCTTTTGTTCTGCCCGCAAGTATATTGTTTGTGTAGTCGTACTGCATGTGTTCGTAACGCACCCCTGCGGTTATCAGCCATTTATTTAATTGCCAATCTAGTGATGCAAATGGTGCATAGAGGGTCGCATTAACATCGTAATCATAATGCTTACCTTGTGGCACGGTAGCGACTAAAAATGCAGATCCTTGCGTTGCCTCATTTTGACTTTGTAAAAATGAGGCTTGGGTATACTCGCCATCTAAGCCTAAGTTTATAGTTACGTTATTATTTATAGGGTGCTGATAAAGCGATTGAATTCCAATACCTGTTTGACTGTTTTTTTCAAGCGGCGTGCCCGGCAAAAAGTGCTTAAAAAAGTCCATGTTTTGATCGCGCATATACACAGTGGTAGAAAGCACATCGTTATTGGCTAATTGCCATGTTGCATTACTCCATGCGCGCAAGGAGGTTGCCTTTCTAAATGCCTCAGGGTCAAAGTTTTGCTGTGCTATATCTTCATTTTTATAGCTTTCGAACCCTGTAATAAAACCAGCCGTTTGCTGATCTAAATGTGTGTATGTGATACCCGACGTAAGCAATACGTTATCACGCTCTAAACGATGACGAATGTTTACTTTTTGCTGCTTAACACTTTCATCATCACGATACCCTGTGTCGTCAGTAATGCTAGCGTTTATGCCAATACCACTGTTGCCATAGTTTTTTCCTGCGCGTAATTTAACGCGTGCGTAACCGTATGAGCCATAATCTAGGCCTAATAAACCGCCACCCTGGGTGGTATCGGGCGTTATTACGTTAATAACACCATGCACAGCGTTAGAGCCATAAAGCGCAGAGCCCGGGCCTTTTAATACTTCAATACGCTTTGCCATTTCGCTATGCGCTTCAAATAGCTCGTTTATATTACAAAAGCCCGCAGCCCGAAGGGCAATACCATCTTCTAAAGTTAACACACCACCACATGCGCCGGCACCTGATAAAACCTGGGAGCGAAGCGCAGGTAAATATTCTTGGCCATTGCCGCGTTGTATATTAGCGCCAGCAACGCGTTGTAGGGCTTCTTCAATATGAGTAGGTGCAATACTATTGAGTTGCGCCTCGGTTAATGTAGAGATCGACAATGGAAGGGGGGCAGAAAGTGCTTCTACCCTTGATGCTGTAGTGGTAATAACTTCAATTGGGTCAGTACTTTTCTGATCAGCAAAAACAGGTTGGCTAAACGGCAAAATGAGCGGCAAACAATAATATTTCATACATACCTAAAACGTTGTAAAAATAGCTTAGGCTGATGATATGTGGTTTTTGTATGCATTTAAACTTGTTGCGTTAAAGCACATACTAACGCTAACCAATTAGCGGTCATTAAAGCGTTTAATTTGCTCATTAATTATGTTTATGTCAACGACACCTTGTTTAAATGCAATATAAACAGGCAAGCTAGATTCATCAAACTGGCGAGCATAAATGTCTGTATTATTTTTAGCAAACCAAAGACCAGCCTGATAATTGGTGATTACATAATCAACGCGTTTTTTTTCTAATAATTTAAATGAATCTGATGTTGAAAGTGAATGTATTATATTTTTAGGCAATATTTTGTATTTATCAGCTATTTCATTAGGTAAAGCAACGCCTCGGAGCATAGCTACTCTAGTGTGAGAAAAGTCTTCGTTATTTAGCGAATTTTTATCTAAAGCAAATAGTCCAAATTTGGTGACATGTGTAGGGTGCTGAGTAAACTCTAAATGTTTTTCGCGCAGTGTATTTGTCGCCAAGGAAAAATAACAGTCGTAATAGTTTAGGATCATTTCTTTTTTTACACGTGCCCAGGGTAAGTGTATTACTTTAATGTTTAAACCTAAGCTTTGCTTTAAGTAATTTATCAGATCAATGTCTGAGCCTGTAAATGTGTTTTTTTGCTCGTCGAAAATAGTATAAGGCGGGTAGTGAGTTGTAACGCAGCGCAATGTTTTACCTGGTTCGGCAAAGGCTAACGATGACGCCGTTAAAGCGAAGATTAATAAAATAAAGCGCATAACTATCAAATCCATTTTCTTTTAAGTATATAACCTATTTTTTAATTTTAAAGTGACTCATGAAATTGATGATCTATGCGTATTATTAACGCGTATATAAACATTTTTGGAAGGCATTATGTTTGACGCAGAGCAGCAATCACGCATCATAGAAATGGCATGGGAAGACAGAACGCCCTTCGAAGCCATTGAACAATTATACGGATTAAAATACCCTCAGCTTGTCGTTTTTATGCGAGATCATATTTCTAAGGGAAGCTTTAAAGTGTGGCGTAAGCGCCACGCAGGGCGTAAAACTAAGCACTTAAAGTTACGCGATCCCGCTATTATGCGCAGCCACTGTAAAACTCAGTATAAACACCGTTAACACCGTAAGTTTAAATTTAAGGGCTATTTCATTTGATGTTCATCCTAGCTTGTTAGTCTTAGATGACTATTAGCACTGGAGATATCCATGAAAGCAGTTATTTATACCGCACTCATCACACTTGCGCTGGCATCAGTTGGTGCACAGGCTAAACCAAACAAAAATAATTATGGTCAGCACCAAGGTAAAAAGGTTGGCCATAAAAAACACAAGCATCATGATCATAACTCTCTTTCTAAAAAAGAGAAAAAGCAGCTACTTCGTGCAGGGTGGACCCCACCTGGTAAAAGTAAGCGTTACTATACCGGTGACATTTTAGAAGTTGATATATACAAACGTGGTAGAGTTGTTGAACGTTCGAAAAATAATGGTACTGTAAGTATTGAAATCGACCGTAAAATTATTCACTTAGTACACGACACACGAGAAATCTTATCAATTTTGAGTCGCTAAATTAATTTAAAGGGATTTAAGTAATGCTTACATTGTTGGCTGTAACTACTGGCTTTTTTTTACTGGTAACTTTACTACCTATGTCATACAGCCAACACTACTTGGTTAGAAGTTGCGACTTTGTCCGCTTACAGGTGTTTTATATTGCTAGTTTTATATTTGTTAGCGCGTTATTTTTATTATGGTTAAACAGTAATACACACTATGCTTTTATTACGATCGTAGCCTTAATTATTATGATATTACAAGGGAAGTGGATTTTTCCTTATACTTGGCTTGCAAAAAAAGAAGTACAAAGCGCAAGTAAAAATAGCCAGCACAGCATAAGAATAATGTCGGCAAATGTCCTTATGTCGAATCACAATAGCGAGCAACTAATAACGTTGGTAAACCAGCATAAACCTGATTTACTCATTACCCTTGAAAGCGATAGCTGGTGGGAAGAAAAGTTATCGGTGCTTAAAAAAGATTACCCTTACTATATAGAATGCCCGAAAGACAACCGCTATGGCATGCATTTATACAGCAAATTTAAATTACTCGATGCCCAAATATGTGAGCTCATTGAAGATGATATTCCTTCAATTCATATTTTATTTGAAAACGACGAAGGCCTAAAAATGCAGGGGCACTTTATTCACCCCGCACCACCTAGCCCAACTGAAGAAGATTCATCGCGTCCGCGTGATAGCGAATTAATCATGGTTGCCAAAGCAGTAAAAAATCCAACTCGCCCAACCATTGTAGCGGGCGATTTAAATGATGTAGCTTGGTCGCGCAGCACACGTTTATTTATGCAAATAAGTGGCTTTTTAGATCCCCGTAAAGGTCGCGGTTTTTATAACACATTCCATGCTGGTTACTTTTTTATGCGCTGGCCGCTCGATCATCTATTTCATAGCCAAGGGTTCAAAGTAAAACGTATTAAGCGCCTCGCAAAATATGGCTCAGACCACTTTGCGCTGCTTACTGAGCTTTCTTATGAAAATGCCAATCAGCAGTCATTAGAGGACAAACCCGACAAGTTAAAGCAAGAGGAAGTAGCAGAACTGACTATGAGCAAAGCCGATAAGCGAAAGGTGCCAAAGTTTGAGAAGAGCTAGCTGTTAGCTATTAGTTTTTAGCTGTTAGTTGAATACGTTTTAACTTGAACGCTCAGGTTTGATTCATGATACTTCATCAGCTAGTGTAGGTCGGACAAGCGAAGCGCCATCCGACACAGTAAAATACCTTGCCAGTTATAATCAATATTTTATGTTGTCGAGTGGCTCAGGGCGTGGAGTTGCCTTCCAGGTTTAACTCGTTTCTGCCCTAAAACGAGTTTAGGCGACGGTCGCAATTGAGCGATAAGCGATCAGCGATCATTGAGATTGGATAAATTTTAAAAATAACCAATATAGCTTATAAATACAGAAATCCAGACGAATGAACATATCAATAGCGCAATTAATACTGCTGCGGAGCCTAAATCTTTAGCGAGACCTGACAATGGATGAATCTCTAAGCCAACTCTGTCTATTGTTGCTTCTATTGCTGTATTAACAACCTCTGCGAATATCACAAATAAAACAGAGATTAGTAGCATGACCTTTTCGTAAATACCTATCTGCCAAATCGAAATAATAGTTAGCGATAAAGCGAGTAAAAAAAGCTCTTGTTTAAAAGCGGCTTCATTTTTAGCAAGCCATTTAAATGCACGCTGTGAATTTTTAAAAGCTAAAACTATTCGATTAATACCTGACGGCTTATTTGCACTATCAAATTGCATTGGAAACTCTCTTTATAGACTTAGGGCCTTACAGGCGTTAAAAATATCGTATTCAGGTTGGTATTGACTGCTGCTTACTTGAGTTAAGCCAAGTAAAGTGTCAAAAATATTGTCGTGTGAAAATGCTTTTAAGCGTTGTAACTCAATACAATGATTAAATTTAGAGTTAGCGAGTTTATTACTCCAAAAAATCATTGGAATATGGGTTTGCTCGCTTGGTGCTAATGCATATGGAAACCCGTGAAGGTATAAACCTTTCTCACCAAGTGACTCACCGTGATCTGACACATATAGGAGTGACTTCTTCGTTTCGTTACTTGTTTGTAATACTTTTATCAACTGGCTCAACACCTTGTCTGTGTATGCGATAGTATTATCATATGTGTTTGTTAGTTCAGTTGTACTACAGTTCTGAATATCGCTTCGAGAGCAATCAGGTTTAAACAAACTCTCGTGTTCAGGGTAACGACGATAATAAGTTGGTCCATGTGAGCCTATCATATGTAGAACAACCAATTTATGTTTAGCGTTACTAGTAGCTATCTTGTCTGCTAGTTTCGTAACTAATATTTCATCAAAACAGTAATGACCATCACATAACGGATCTTCTTTATTCGGCTCAATGTTGTCCGATTTGATGCGAGCACACACTCCTTTACAGCTGCTGTTATTATCAATCCATGTTACTTCAACACCACTACGCTGAATAATGTCTAGAGCATTTTCTTGACTACTAGCAAGCCGAGAATCATATTCTTTGCGGTTCAGTCGTGAAAACATACAGGGGACTGAAATAGCCGTCGCCGTTCCACATGATGAAACATCACTAAAATACTTTACGCCTAACTTGGGAGTATAAGCATTCGTTGCTCTACTATAGCCTTGTAGTGAAAAGTTAGCCGCCCGAGCTGTTTCCCCGACAACCATTACTGTTAGCGAAGTGCTCGTTTTATTTTTTAAACTGGGCAATTTATCGAGTACCTTGAAAGGTAATGGTGGATAAAAGTAATTATCCCTCAGGTATTTATAACCCGCTGTATAGAATGAAAACGGGGTGATATAACTTGTTAGTTGTCGGTTGTTACGCCCAACAGAAGCGTATTCTTTATAAAAAGTTACTACTATTAAGGCACAACAGAGCAAAGCAAGTAGATTTAGCTTTGCAAAGCTTTTTAAACGTGCTCTAAAACTCCCAATAATTGTGAACTTGGAAAATAAGTAAGTAGGTACAACTCCCAATAAAACAATAAATAACACAAGCTGAAAGTTTAAATATGAAAATGCTTCACCTGAATTTGTTTCAACGATATTTTGTAACATGCTTTTGTCAAAAATAACGCCATAGTTAAGTGTTGAATAAAACAACAATGAGCAAACTAAAACACTAAATAGAAGTATAGGTTTAACAAAAGTAATTAAGGACAACCAACTTAAAACTAAAACAGTCAATGAGAAAAGCAATAGAGGGATTGACGCGATAAAAAGCCAATTTATATGCCCTGACTGTGTTGCAGCCATAAAAGTATTGTATAAAAACAAGCCATTAAATGCGATAACGATATACATTGAAACTAAGCAAACAAATTGGCTGTAACTTACTTGCCAAGACGAAATACAAAATCTTTTAAAAGCAATTTTCATAATTATTCCTTATCGCTATTTTTATTAGCTAAACGATAAAGCTGCTCGGTGTAAGCTAAGTTGCTAAATAACACATGAGCGAGTGCCTTTTCAGCTAACGTTTGATCTGCGTTTTGCTGTTCATTTTTTTCTTGTATTTTGGTTTGTTTGTTATAGCGCCAATAGCTGGTTTGTTGATTTGGCATTAGGATGACAGCGCGATCATTTTCTAGGTATGCAAAATTGTCGTAGTACTGCATCATTGCACGTTCAACTGGGTAACTTTTAGTTAGATCAAAGCCCAGCATAGGGGTTGCTTGGTCAATTCCTAAAAGTGACAACAATGTAACAGGTAGATCAATTTGACTAACGAGTCTTGGATCGCGTTTACTTTTCATATCGCTGTTTAAAATAACAGCGGGTATATGAAAAGACTTCAAAGGGACAGGTTCAGAGCCAAAAACACGCACATCATGGTCTGCCACAACCAAAAATACGGTGTTTTCCCAGTACGACCGTGTTTTTGCTTTATTTATAAATTTCCCTAGTGCGTAATCGGCATACTTAATTGCAAGATCACGCTTATAGTTTTCAGGGTTATGCCCTTTGGGTAGCGATACTTTGCCTTGTGGTATATCAAACGGATCGTGATTACTAGAAGTAAATACAAGACTAAAAAATGGCTCTGTCGAATTACTTAATTTAGTCAGTTCTTTATCTGCTTGATTGAATAAGTCCTCATCACTTACCCCCCAAGAGGAGATAAACTGGGGATTTTCAATATGGTTGATGTCAACAATATCGTTAAACCCGTTTCCTAGAAAAAAGCTTTTCATATTGTCAAAATGGCTTTCACCGCCGTAGATAAACTGTGTTTTGTAACCTTCTTGACTCAATACATCCGCTAGTGAAAAAAAGTTATGCTGCGATTTAGATAGTTTAACTACCGAGCGAGATGGTGATGGTGTAAAACCTGTGGTAATTGCTTCAATACCTCTTACGGATCGCGTGCCCGTAGCATAAAGGTTGTCAAATCCCCACCCTTGTTGATAAAGCTCATCAAGTTCAGGCGTAATATCTAACCCACCAAGTTCCCCAACAAATCGGGCACCTAAACTTTCCTCAAGTATTATAACTAAGTTTTTTTTAACACCAGACACAAAAGGCTTGTTGTGCGCCAAGGTTGGAATATTTCCGGTGACAAACTGTTTTCGATAAGAAGCCTTTTTGACCGTATCTATAATTTGTTGACGAGGCATTGTGCCATACAAATTACTGGCACTTTTTTCGTTACCCATGTTTTTCAGCGCAAACGCAACACTGTAAGTGGAGTTAAGAACAAGTGAGTTTACTAGTGAATCTTGAGAAAAATAGACTAATGCAGGATTAAGCGGCCGGTGGCTCAATGTACCTCTAGCAGCAAATAAGCAGATTATTAAAGCAGCCATTAGAATGGGTAAATTGGATGCTTTTTTCAGTGACTGTGGTTGTGTGAATGCCCTGCATAAAAGGCGATAGCTATAAACGCTTGTTAACGAGGCCAAAAGCAATGTACTTAGCATTGCAAAAAGATGGCCATGCACTAACATTGAGAAGACTTCTTGTGGGTAATCAAGGTATTCAATATATAATCGGTTAGGCCTTACATCATATTGATTGATGAATGCAGGTGTTGATGCTTCAACAATAACAACTACAGTTACAACGCTGCTACCGTAAAGTGTAAAAATACGCTGGAAAAGCTCTGTTTTATGGCGTGCAACTACATGCAGTATCAGTATAAAAACCCCAATAGTTGCTAAGTATCCAATGCTACTTAAGTCTATTCTGATTGCTCCTGATATGATCGGCCAAATATCACCATCATTTAATCTTGAATGTTGCCAAAACAATAAAGCAATGCGGGAAGTTATAAAGATTGATATCAATATAATAGTAAAACGCAACAAGGGTTTTAAAACGGAAGTATTTGCTGTCATAGTTGTGCTCGATCTTAATAATTGCAGCAATACTAAAAACCGAAACTTAAGAAATCCTGAGTCTAAACTTAATATTGGCTAAACTATGGAAACTTAAGCAAGTCTTAAGTAAAACTTAAGCTATATGGCGTAACCTAATGATGAAGTTGCATTTCAGGTGAATGAGTAACACATGAAGTTATTAATAATTGAAGATTCAGCGTCACTAAGGCGTAGTTTACGAATTGGCTTAGCAAATCTAGGCTTTGCGGTTGATGACACCGGTGATGGTGCACAAGGGCTGAGTATGGCGATGACAGGTGGGTATGAGCTTATAATACTTGATATTATGTTACCGAGTATCGATGGTATTACTTTATTGCAAACCATAAGAACCAAACAGCTTGATTCTAAAGTCTTAATTTTGTCAGCTAAGCAAGAACCTGAAGACCGTGTTTTAGGGCTTTTAACAGGAGCGGATGATTATCTGACTAAACCCTTTTCATTTGATGAGCTCCACGCTCGACTGCTAAATTTAATGCGCCGTGGAGGATTGAAGATGATGAGTGATATCATAACCATTGATAATTTAGCACTGAATTTACAGTTAAAACTGCTAAAAGTTGCTGACAATGTTATTGACTTAACACCCAATGAGTACAAAATCGTCGAATGTTTATTTAGCAATCAAAATAAAGTGTTTAGTGCAGAAAAGCTAAGTACCTACCTTGCAGGGCAATATGATTTGATATCAAAGAACTCGATTGAAGCCCATCTATCATCTGCTCGCAAAAAAGTAAGAGTTGCAGGAGGGGAGCTGCCAATTCAAACCAAACGTGGTTTTGGTTATATTGTACAAGGACAATAATGAAATCTATTCGCAGTAAATTAGTTGTTACACTCTCGGTAACTATAACTAGCTTTGTTTTATGCATTTTGTTGGCAACCGACATTGCTGTTGATAGTTGGATAGATAATGAGTTTGATCGCAGCCTGCAATCAAAAGCAGGTATGTTAATGACCTTAGTACATAAAACTAATGAAGGTTTTTCGTTTAACTTTTCTAGTGAGTTTATGCCTGAGTTTGCAGGGGAAATAGAGCCTGAGTACTTTCAAATATGGAGCAAAGAAGGCACTTTCACTCGCTCCAAAAGTTTAGATTTATTTGAGGTTAAAAACTTACCATTTGAAGACTTGGAGATTGGCGAATCAAAAATACGCCTTTTACAATTACCTGATGGCCGAGATGGTCGAGTGTTTTATAGTCGTTTTATACCAAAAGGAAAAGACAATACATCAGAAGATACACATAAAAAAACAAATGATGAGCCACTGACTTTAGCTTATGCAGCGTCTTCTGAGGAAGTTGATTTTGTACTTTGGTTGATTGATGTTATTTTTATAGTGACCACAATTGCAGTTATTGTATTTATTCGATTATTTGTCAGGAAGGCGATAGATACATCACTTGCGCCATTAATTAAACTCAACCAAGATATTAGTCAGTTAAGTATTACCAGTGAAGGTTCACAGATATTTATACAAGAGCCAGTTCAAGAACTCTTGCCTATTGTTGAAAGTTTAAACGCCTTTATTAAAGAGAATAGACAACTTTACCTAAGGGAAAAGCGACTTACATCCGATATTGCCCATGAAATAAAAACGCCCATTGCCGAATTGATTAATATGGCTGAAGTTGCTATCAGGTTTCCAAATGAGATAGAACTCAATGAGGATTTTAAGCCAGAAGCGTTGAAAATAAGTTTACGGCTTAAAAATATCGTTTCGAACTTATTGCTATTACATAAATACAGTGATGGTAAGCTAATAAAACAAGATGCTTGTGATTTAAATCAAGTTATTACCAGAGTCTTAGAAAACACTGATTTATCGCGTGTAAATTTGGAGTTGAATGAGAGTGCACCAGCAATTATAAGCAACTTGTTTGCCCTCGAATCAATTATTAGCAATTTAGTTAACAACGCTAAACAATACAGTCCACTAGATTCAAAAATTTTAGTCTCCACGAAGACTGCAAAAGAAAAACGTTTAATACTATCAGTTAGTAACTCCCTTATTGAACCTTTGAATGATAACGATATCGACCAATTATTTGACCCTTTATGGCAAAAAGACACTTCAAGAACATCGAATGATAACTTTGGATTGGGGTTATCAATCGCTAAAACGCTTAGTAAAGCAATTGATGCGCAATTAAGTGCAGAAGTTAGTGACAGAAGAATCACATTCTCTTTAGCCTTAAACACTGATTAGTTTATTTAGCCCTACATAGAAATAAAGGCTGGGGAATGCAATTATGTGATGAGGCTCCTAAATACTTAATTGTACTGGCAGCTATCAAACAATCAACTACGTTTCTGCGGCTTAGCAGGGTGTTGTTATCACTATACATTTTACAGAGCCGTCCTTCGGCTCTAACTCGTTTTTGTCCACAAACGAGTTTGCTGACCGTTTGCTCATCACTCTTACCTGCCAAGCCTGGCTTTCTGAAATGTAAGCTAAGCATCTGTTTTTAATATCAAAATTAAGATTTATTTTAATTTTTCTCACTGTGTTTATGGCTTTAAATACACTTGTAGGATGGATCTATTCGTGCATAAAACCATGGAGATTCGCTCATAAAAAAGCCTAAAAGTGATTGCTCACCTTTAGGCTTAATAATATTTTTAAAATACGTATTAATACTTTTTTAATACGTGTATTTCACGTGTGTAGCTAAATTAGCTATTAACCATAATACATTTAATATTCACAAATTCGCGCATCCCAAAGCCACCATGCTCTCGGCCGTAGCCGCTTTCTTTAACACCGCCAAACGGTAGGTTTGGCTGCGCTAAACCATAGCCGTTAATGTTGATCATACCGGTATCAAAGTGCTTTTTAGCCAGTTCGATGGCTTTTTTCTCATCTTTAGAAAAAATACCACCGCCTAAACCATAGCGAGAGTCGTTGGCGATACGCATGGCATCGTCGTTGTCTTTTGCTTTAATAAGTGAAGCGACAGGGCCAAATAATTCGTCGTCGTATGCAGGCATACCCGGCGATAAGTTATCAACAATTGTGGGCGGGTAGTAATAACCCGTTTGCGATGGAATTTCACCCCCGGTTACAATATTTGCACCTGCTTTAACCGATTGCATGACTTGGTCATGAATACCGTCGCGTAAGTCTTCACGTGCCATTGGGCCAAGGTCTGTATCATCGGCCATTGGGTCGCCCATTTTTAACGCTTCAAACTGTTCTTTAATTTGTGCTTTAAAGTCATGATAAAGTGATTCAACCACTACAAAGCGTTTAGCAGAAACACAGGTTTCGCCGTTGTTAATAATTCGGCCCATTACGCAGGTTTTAACGGCTAGTTCTAAATCAGCATCGTCTAACACTAAGTAAGCGTCGTTACTGCCAAGTTCTAGTACTGATTTTTTGACATGTTTACCGGCTTCTTCAGCTACTTTTTTACCCGTTGCATCACTACCAGTGAAGGTCACGCCACTAATTGCTTTGTGTGCAATTAGGCTGCTTGCCGTTTTGCCATCAATTAATAAATTACTAAAACAGTATTCAGGAAAACCAGCTTGTTTAAATAAGGCTTCAATTTTTTCAGCCATGCCAAATACGTTACCCGCATGTTTTAAAACGGTGGTATTACCGGCCATAATGTTAGCCGCGCTGTAACGTATAACTTGATAAAGCGGAAAGTTCCAAGGTTGAATACCTAACAATACGCCTGTTGGTTGGTAACTAATAATTGCGCGGCCTCCGTCCATGTCGCGCTCTTCATCTGCAAGCACCTGTGGGCCGTTTTCAGCGGTATAACGGCAAATGCCCGCGCACAACTCAACTTCTTGAAAACCTTGCTCGTACACTTTACCCATTTCTTCGGTCATTAATTTAGCAATGGCTTCTTTTTGTTCTTCAAAAAGTGTTGCTAGGGCATTTAAATGTTTTGCACGTTCTTCAAACGACGTCAAACGCCATTTTAAATATGTTTCGTGAGATTTTTCGATTACTTGCTCAGCCTCATGTTGAGAAAGTAGCGTGTAGGTATCGATGGTTTGCTCAGTTGCCGGATTAATCGTTTTAACTGTATTGCTCATTCCTATCTCCTTACAATTTATGTAAGCAAGTAGGTGCAAAACAAAGGCCAATATAATCTAATAAATAATCTAAGGTTAACCTTTTGATTAATAATGGCTATTTTGTTTTTAAATTGTTGTTTTATTTTTTTTTATAGCTTTTTTAAATTAGGGAAGGTAAAAAATACTGGTCAGTGCAAAATTTACAAACTTATAAAGGAGTTAAATAGCGTTAGAAAAGTGTTTGTGCAATTTGTTTGAGCAGGTACGTTTCACGTAAAATAGATAGGCCTTGTTTTTCACTATTTGCTAATGTGCGCTCGTTGTGTGCAATTGCATCGTTTATATCTACCCACTTGGCAGTCATGCCATTTTGCTGTTCGTAGTGTTCTAATTTTGCTTTTCCAAACTTATCGGCAATGTTACACACATAGCAATACGATTTTATATGAATAATATCAAAGTCATCTTTATACCAAGGGCGGTATTCTTCGTAGAGACCAAAGTCTTTAATTACCGTGATATTTTGCGCACCGGTTTCTTCATTTAGCTCGCGAATTAAGCCTTTTTCAATACTTTCACCTTCATCTACACCTCCGCCCGGTAGGCTGTAATCGTCATAACGATTGGTGTACATAAGCAGTATTTTATTATCTTTTATTACTATGGCACGCGCTGTGATGCGTGTGAAATGAGTGCCTTGGTTTATATTAATACCTGAGTGGATTAGGGTTTTTAATTGCTGCATTTCATCTCCTTCTATTAAAAAGTGAGTATATCAGTGGTATAAGTATTAGTTGCCAATAAAAATTATTTTTATTGTGATCGTTTTTTTTCAGCTTACGTATATAGAAGGCTGATATTATGAAACAACAAATCATTTAGGTTTTAAAAGATTAGCTCAATACACACCTTTAAATTAGTTCTTAGGGTGCGTAGAATAAAAAAAAAGAACAGGGATTTATCATGTTAAACATACTTTTAGTAGATGATGACGTTGAATTTAGTGACGTTGTTTGCCACATAGTCGAATTCCTCGGCCATAATATAAGCACCGCAACCAGTTTAAAAGAAGCACACCAGTGGTTTGAAAATAATACCTTTGATCACGTGCTACTTGATTTTATGTTACCTGATGGAAGCGGACTCCACTTGCTTGATCATTTAAAAATAATTGGCCAGTCTCCAAAAATTACACTTATATCGGGCCACCCTTCAGTGAAGGGAATATTAGCCGATATGTGCGAGCCTAATATTGGCCACCTTCTTAAACCACTACAACGGGAAGATTTAGAGCTTGTTTTAAATGGCCCTAAAAAAGTAGCCGTTAAAAAGGCAAAAACCGGTGGTATTACGCGTCATTTTGGCAGCTTAATTGGTGAGTCAGAGCCAATGCAAAAACTTTACAACATGATTGAGCGCGTGGCTAAAACAAACGCTAATGTCATGCTGATGGGCGAAAGTGGCGCAGGTAAAGAGGTAGTGGCTCAAGCAATACATAATGCGAGCCAATGCGAAGGCCCGTTAGTGGCTAGTAACTGTGGCGCACTTTCAAAAGAGCTGATTGGCAGTGAGTTGTTTGGCCATGAGAAAGGCGCATTTACAGGTGCAATTGCGCGTAAAGAAGGGGTGTTTGAGCAATCAAACGACGGTACTTTGTTTTTAGATGAAGTAACCGAAATGCCAATTGATATGCAGCCTAATTTATTGCGCGTTCTCGAAACCAAAAAAGTAACCCGTGTTGGTGGCAATAAAGAAATCCCAACCAATTGCCGAGTTATTTCTGCAACCAACCGTTCGTTAGAAGATTTAGCACAAAATAACGTTATTCGTGAAGATATTTACTTTAGGTTAGCAGTGTTTCCTATTGACATACCGCCACTTAGAGACCGAAAAGACGATATACCACTGTTGGCCAAAGCATTTTTAGATCAGTTAAACGATGAAAATGGCACCGCATTTAGTTGGACTGCTGCACAGCTTAAAGAGCTACAAAGTTATGAGTGGCCTGGCAATGTGCGTGAAATCCGCCATGCAATACACCGTGCTTTTATCATGAGTGACCCTAAATCAGGCGAAGTGACATTACCAGATAATCTTGAGTCGCCATTCTCTCGCGTGAACAATCAAGCCACTGACAACGCGGTATCGGCTGGGCAAACCATAGAAGAAGTTGAAAAAGAGCTTATTCATGCAACACTCGATAAGGTACAAGGAAATAAAACACTTGCTGCACAAATGCTGGGCATTAGTACTAAAACACTTTACAACCGTCTGAATGCCTATGGTGGTATTGGCGAGTATAAATAAGTTGAGAGATAACATGACACAGAGCAATCAACCGGAGCCGCTTAATAAATTAGTTCATGACGCAAGAGCCCCTTTAAATCGCATTTCGATGAATGCAGAGTTAATTAAGTTGGTACTTGAAAACGATATGCCAAAAGAAAAAGCACTTGAGGCACTTAATAAAATTATTGTTAATTGCCAGCAATGCAGTGAAAGCTTACAGCAAATTGTTGATTCTCAATAATTAATGCGTGTTTTATACGCAAACAGGAAAGTAAAATAAGCATGCAAAAACAACAAGGTAAAGCAAACGTTACGTGGGCGGCTTTTATAGTTGTGGTGTTATCTATTATTGTAGGTAATGCATTTTTAGCATTAAATACCATTCAAGGGTTAACTCAAACACAAAAAAGCTTAGATAACACCAACATGCTAAGTTCGGCAATAGAGCAATTGCACTTATCTATTGTACAGGCAGAGTCTGGGCAGCGTGGTTACTTGCTGACAGAGGAAGATGATTACCTCACACCTTACTACGATGCAGTTGGGCAGCTTGAAGCGCAAACCGATCATGTTAAGTCTCTGCACTCAGAAATTGATGGCCAATCAGAGCGGATAGCTCAGCTGCTTGTATTGACAGAAAGTAAAATTGAAGAGCTAAAAAACACCGTTAATTTAGCGCTTGATGATAAAGAGCGCCGTGCACTCGCTATTTTAAACACCCACAAAGGCCGAGAGCTTTATAAGCAAATTCGTGAACGTGTTAATGATATTCAAGACCGTGAATTACTGTTTAAGGTAAGCCATTTCTCTAAACTCGCTCAAATTAAAAACGAAGCTAAAATTACGTTTGCAATTACCGCGATTACTAGCGCAATACTGATTATTGGTATGTTTGTAATGACGCGTATGAACCTGAGAAATGCGGCTCAATATCGGTTTGATCTTGAAAAGCAAAACGAAACATTGGCTAGTAAGGTATCTGAGCGCACACAAGAGCTCACTTTGTATTCAGACGAGTTAAGCCGAAGTAACCGAGAGCTGGAGGAATTTGCCTTTGTGGCAAGCCATGATTTGCAAGAGCCACTTCGTAAAATTCAGGCATTTAGTGACCGATTAGAAACCATGTTTAAAGATGATTTAGGTGAAAAAGGCTTAGATTATATTGGACGTATGAAAAATGCCGCACAGCGAATGTCGAACTTAATTAACGACTTGTTAGAGTTTTCGCGTGTTACTACACGAGGTAAGGACTTTGATGATACCAACTTAAATGAAGTAGTAGACGACATTCTTAGCGATTTGGAAATTGCAATAAAAGAGTCAGATGCGCAAATTGAAGTGGCCGAACTACCGGTTATTCAGGCAGATAAAAGCCAAATGCAGCAGCTTTTTTTAAATTTACTGTCCAATGCGGTTAAATTTAGACGCCCAGATGCGAGCCCGCATATAAAAATTAGCTACGAACACGAAGCTATTTTTAATGAAGATCACAATGCAGAATTAAGCTTTCAAGTTATTACTATAAAAGATAATGGTATAGGGTTTTCTCAAGACTATGCCGACAAAATATTTGTACCATTTCAGCGCTTACATGGTCGTTCACAGTATAAAGGAACGGGTATTGGCCTTTCTGTGTGCAGACGAATTGTAGAACGCCATGGCGGTACTATTACGGCTAAAAGTAAAGACGGTGAAGGGGCAACCTTCATTATAAAATTACCTGTGGAAGCTGCGCTTTTCACTTTGCAAGGAGAGGCTTAAATGCCCTACACAAAAGTTAAACCAATTACTATTTTAATGGCAGATGACGACGAAGATGATCGCTTATTAACGCAAGATGCACTCGCGGAAAGTCGAGTGCTCAATGAGCTTCACTTTGTTGAAGATGGTGTTGAGCTTCTTGAGTACTTAGAGCGAAAGGGCAAGTTTGCTGATAAAGAGGTTTCTCCTCGCCCTGGACTTATTTTGCTTGATTTAAACATGCCAAGAATGGATGGCCGCGAGGCGTTAGAGGCGATTAAAGCAAACCCAAATTTAAAAGGGATTCCAGTTGTTATTTTAACTACATCGAAACAAGAAGAAGATATGGTTAAAGGGTACAACTTAGGTGCGGCTTCATACATTACCAAGCCAGTTACCTTTGACGGCTTAGTTGATTTAATGAAAACACTAGGCAAATACTGGGTTGAATTTGTAGAGCTACCAAGTACTTTTAACGATTAATGGAGATTGTATGTTAGATAAAGTGACTCAATTGCTGCTTGTAGAAGACGATGAAGATGATTACATACTCACCTGCGACTATTTGGAACAATTAGACTCACATACGTTTAACGTTCAATGGGTAAGTTCTCCAGAGCAAGCAATTGAAACGCTCAGTAAAAACGAGCACGACATTTGTTTGCTTGATTACCGCTTGGGTGCATCTAATGGGCTTGATGTTTTAAAAGAGGCAATTGCAAATGGCTTTAGCGGGCCTATTATTATGCTAACTGGGCAATCGGATGATGAGTTAGACTCTGCAGCACTTGATGCCGGGGCCGTTGATTATTTGATTAAAGGAGAAATGAGCTCAAGCCGTTTTGCTCGTGCAATTCGTTACGCCCTTGCCCGAAAAGATGTTGAAGGAGAACGGGTAGAGCGATTAAAAGCGGAAGCTGAAAACCGTTCAAAAGACCGTTTTTTAGCACACCTAAGTCATGAGTTACGTACACCGCTTTCGTCTATTTTAGGTTACACAGAATTGTTGATGCAAAGCGACTTTAGCCAGCAAGCTGAAAACGAGCTAGGGGTTATTTATCGAAATGGTAAGCACTTACTTAGCCTTCTTAATGATGTATTAGACTTATCAAAAATAGCCGCAGATAAGCTAGAGCTTACGCTCAGTGAAGTAAACCTTGATAGCATGCTTGCTGATGTATACACGTTAATGCGTGTGTCGGTGCTTGATAAAGGCTTAACTTTACGCTTTGAATCCGATCAAGCACTCCCGCTTGTTGCTCGCCTTGATGCCACCCGTGTTCGACAAATATTAATAAATTTAATTAATAACGCAGTTAAGTTTACCGATAAAGGCGAAATAGTTGTTAAGGCATGGACGCAGCATGTTGATAACAAAGAAATGCTCTTTTTTAGCATTAAAGATTCAGGCATGGGTATTGCCCCTGAAAAACAACAGCTGATTTTTAAACCGTTTGAACAAATAGCGGATGTTGAATCGCGCTCAGTCGGCGGTGCGGGGCTAGGCTTGGCAATATGTGCAGAGCTATTATCTCGTATGCAAGGCAATATAAGTTTGCATTCAGAAATAGGCAAAGGTTCTACCTTTACTATTTCGGTGTACCCTGGTGACATTAGTGATGTTGAACGGCAAGTGCTTAACTTTAGCAGTGTCCCGCAGTTACAAAGTAAATTAACGCCGAGTAAAGTGCATGGACGTGTATTGGTTGTTGATGATTTACGCGACTTACGTATGCTCGTTGGGCACATGATCAGTAGCTGCGGCGCGCGAGTAGACTATGCAGAGCATGGCCAACAAGCACTTGAGAAAGTACGTATAGCCGACGCCTACAAGGCACCTTACGATATCATTTTTATTGATATTCATATGCCTGTAATGGGTGGTAAAGAAGCAACCATCGAGCTTAGAAAAATGGGCTACAAAGGGCCAATAATTGCGCTTACGGCTGCCACAATGAAAGGTATACACGAAGAGCTTGCCGCGCTTGGTTTTAACGATGTGATACCCAAACCAGTAGATAGCAGTGCACTATATCAATGTCTTCAAGATTATTTAGTGTCGCCGGAAAATGCTCCTCAGGCAAAAGATATTCAAGTTAAAGCGCTAAGTGAAAAAAGGCAGCGCTTTTTACTCGTCGAAGACGATGACGATGCAGCACAAATAACCCAGTTGCTTTTAGAAAGCTTAGGAGTAGAGACGGTTATAGCATCAAGCTGCGCGCAGTGTTTGCAAATACTTAACCACGATCAGCAATTTGATAAAGTATTGCTAGATATGCATTTACCCGATGGCAGTGGAATTGATTTAGGTGAGCAGGTTAATGAACGTTATCCTGAACTTCGCCTAGTTATTGTAAGTGGTGCGGAACCTGATCCTACAGAGATAAAGGATTTAAATATTGATCGTGTTTTATTAAAACCTATAAATTTAGGCTTATTAGAAACACTTATAAGTTAAAGCATAAGGTTTAAATTATATGCAGTTTATAACACTAGACTCTGAAAGATTAACGCCTTCAAAAGTGGTGTGTGTGGGTCGAAATTATACAGCCCACATTGCAGAGTTAAATAACGAAACTCCCGATGAAATGGTGTTATTTAACAAACCTAATAGTGCCATTACTCACTCTTTAAAAGCGCTTCATAATGATGATGTTTTACACTACGAGACAGAATTATGCTTTGTAGTAAAAAATAAAAAGTTTGTAGGTATAGGATTAGGCCTTGATTTAACAAAGCGTACCGTACAAAGCAAATTAAAAAATAAAGGGTTACCTTGGGAGCGCGCAAAGGCATTTGATGGCTCTGTTATTTTTAGTGATTTTATTGTGCTAAGTGATAGCACTCAACAATTTACATTTGAGCTAAAAATTAATGGTGTTGTTACGCAACAAGGCGATACTCATTTTATGTTGCATAAACCCGATGCAATTTTACAAGAGATTAGCGAGTTTATGCACTTAGATGATGGTGACGTAGTGATGACTGGCACACCTTCAGGAGTTGGTGAGGTTGTTGCAAACAGTACCTTTACCGTTGCTTTATTCGCTAATGAGCAGTGTTTGTTGGAGCAGCAATGGAAGGTTGTTCAAAGTTAATAACCTGCTGTTGATAATGTTTATTAAAGTCAGCAAAATTAGAGTTTAAAAAAATATGCTGGCTTTTAATGTATTCAGGTGATTGTAAAATGGTCGTTTTTAATGCGTCATTAATTTTTTTTATAGCTTGAGATGCAAAGTTATTTTCTGCTTTTACAGCACAGCCCACAGCACCTCGTATAAAGTCAGTTTCGTTTCCAGCCAAAGGGAGACTAACTATGTTATTAAACCTTTCTTGTTTATTAAAGTAGTCTGCCATAAATGGGTAATCAATAGAGTAATCTATAAAACCATGACTTAAGCGCGCAATGACAGCCTGGCTTTCATTTTCACTACTCCAACTAAGTGACGAGCTATTATTGCTTTTTGTATTGCTAATAATTGTGTTTATTTTATTTGAAAATTTACGCGCAGCAGCTTGGCCGTAAATGTAGTGTTGATCGGCTAATAAATTAATTAAATTGATTGGTGAGCCATATTTTTTGGTCAATTTAGGGGCTAATTCTTTAGTTGTTAATACGGAAAATGGTGGGTAAACCGTTGTTGGGTTTGATAGTTTGAGTATGTGATTATTATTCTTTTTATAAATAACACATGGAAAGCATACATTTTTACCTTCATTTAAATACTTATTAATACGCTGCTGTGGAACAACAAGCCGTGTATGCTTTACATCAGTGATAGTGTTAATTAGTTGCTCTGTCAGGTTATCGCAAAGGCCACCCTGTGGCGCTTTATCGCTTTTAGTTATGTGAAACGGAGGGGTGTAGCTTTGTAGCCAAATTATTTCTTTAATGGGCTCTACTTTCTTAGCAGTGCCAAGCGCTGTAAACGATATAAGTAACAAACTAATTAATAATACGCGTTTTGCCATTGCACAGACTTTTTTTAAAAAGTAATACTTTTAGTATAGGTAATAATTAACAATAATAAACATTCATTTTTATTAGTTTTAAAAAAAAGCAGGTAGTGATTTACCTGCTTTAATATTAATTTTAAGGTACAAACTTAAGCTAATAAGGCATAGGGAAGTTTTTAAAAATAGTTCCTATTCCTGCTAAGGTTTCGTCATCTAAAGTAATGCTAAATGCGTCTATGTCTTCTTTTAACTGCGCCATAGTTGTAGCGCCAATGATAGAAGACGTTACTCCATCAACCTGATTACACCACGCAAGAGCAAGTTGTGCAGGCGTTATGTTGTTTGCATATGCGAGCTCGGCATATTGCTTAGTTGCTTGCTGAGCATTGGGCGTATCTCTAAATATTCCGTTTCGCTGTGCAAAGCTCCATCGAGAACCTTCAGGACGAGCACCATTAAGGTATTTACCTGTTAATAAACCAGCCGCGAGGGGTGACCAAGGTAAATAGGCAATATCTTCGTGTACACATTGCTCAATTAAATAGGGCCAGTCTTTAGCATGGGCTAAGCTAAATTCATTTTGAATAGACACCATGCGTGGCAAGTTATGCTCTTTGGCTAAGCTTACAAATTGGCTTATCCCCCAAGGCGTATCGTCAGAAAGCCCGCAATGTTTGATTTTACCCGCTTTAACACAATCGTTAAGGCCTTCTAAAATATCAAGCATGCCAGCTTGGTGAGCGTGCGTATCTACATCACTAAATTTAAGTACTCCTGGCCACTGCCTTGCAAAATGTGGCGTTGAACGATTAGGCCAATGCAGTTGGTACAAATCAATATAATCGGTTTGCAAGCGCTTGAGGGAATTATCAACCGCCTCTATAACTGCTTGGCGCGTTATATCGCCACCACCTCGTACCCACGATAGGCCATTACCTGCTATTTTTGTTGCCAGTACTATGTCGCTACGTTTTTGTTGATTACGAGAAAGCCAGTCGCCAATAATATGTTCTGTTTTACCGTAGGTTTCGGGTGAGGGAGGAACAGCGTACATTTCAGCTGTATCAATAAAATTTACGCCTCGATCTAATGCATAGGCTATTTGCTCGTCTGCATCGCGTTGGGTGTTTTGAACGCCCCAGGTCATACTGCCTAAGCAGACTCTTGAAACATCAACACCGCTACTACCAAGTGGGCTGTATTGCATAAAAATTCCTTATTACTCGTCTTGGGCGTATTTTACTAAGGCTGATAAAAGTGGCTCTGTAATAGGCGCTTTTGCACCCGTTTTAAAATCAAACATGACTACTTTTGATATGCCTGTAGTGGTTATGGCATTTTGTGCGTGACTAAATATACTGTAATTCATAACAAATCGGTCGGTTTTAATATCTGAAATAGTCACGCCAACAGTTAGGGTGTCTGGAAAGGTAACCGGGCGTTTATAGCGAACCGTATTTTCACTTATTACAGGGCCAATACCACCTGGTTTAATGGTGTCGAATAAGTTTAGTTTATTTAAAAAGTCTATTCGGGCTATTTCAAAATAACGCAGGTATACCACGTTGTTAACGTGCTGAAGGGCGTCCATGTCGGCCCATGCTACAGTGATGTCGGTATGAATTGGGTGATTATCTTTGAACCTTTGCATGTACTTATAGCTCTTAACTTTAAAGCACTTAGGTTATCAATATGAACTAGCGAGCTCAAGGGAATTTATAATTAGGTGGTTTTAAAAAACTTTGTAACCAATTGATTTTGGTATACAGTTAAAAAACACACACAGGAGCACACACATGCAAAATATAATTAATTGGTTATTAGCTAGTTTAGTTTTTATAGCGTCGTTTACCTGTTATGCAATGGGTAACGCCTCTGGTGCTATTATTCTTATTTTGGCAGGGTTCTTTTTTGAAGTTTTGCTTTGGCTACGAAGCATGAAAGAGCAAGAAAACAATAAACGTCTTTTTTAATTGCCACTAAGCTTGATTATCAATAGTGATTACATGATAATAGCTGTATAAATAAACAGTGTTTATTGTGGTGATGAAAAAGTTTATACACATAGATATGGATTGCTTTTATGCGGCGGTAGAAATGCGAGACAACCCAAAGCTTGCAAATGTACCGCTTGCTATTGGCGGCAACAGTCGGCGCGGCGTGTTATCTACTGCCAACTATATAGCCAGAGAGTTTGGCGTGCGCTCTGCGATGTCTAATTACCATGCTAAGCAATTATGTCCTGATTTGGTTATTGTGCCCGGACGTATGGCTGTTTATAAAGAAATATCGAGCCAAATACGCGAAGTGTTTAGTCGCTATACCCACTTTGTAGAACCACTTTCTCTTGACGAAGCTTACCTTGATGTTACTGACAGCCAAGCCTGTAAAGGCAGTGCTACACTTATTGCTCAGCAAATAAGGGCTGACATATATAACGCTACAGGATTAACAGCTTCTGCGGGTGTGGCCCCCGTTAAATTTATTGCTAAAATAGCCAGTGACGAAAATAAGCCAAATGGCCAATTTGTTGTACTACCTAATGAGGTTGACCAATTTTTGGAACAGCTGCCGCTAGGGAAAATTCCCGGTGTGGGGAAAGTGACATTAGAGAGGTTAAATCTTAAAGGGCTTTATATTGGAAGGGATGTGCGTGAAAAAGGGGTGAACTGGATGCAGCAGCATGTGGGTAATTTTGGTGTATCGCTTTATCAAAAATGTGCGGGAGAATACATTGGTAGCGTTTCAACTGAGCGGATACGTAAGTCGCTAAGTGTTGAACACACCTACGAATACAATAAAACCAGCCTCCAAGAATGTTTGGATCAGATCCCTAGCTTAATTGATGAATTAACGCGTAGGCTTGATAAGCAACAATTACAAAGTCGTATCAACAAACTGAGTGTAAAAGTGAAATTTGCTAATTTTGTGGTTACGTCAGCCGATCAGGCTTATCACCAATTAAATACCGAAATTTTTGTACAGTTACTTACTAAGGCGTACCAACGAGGGTTGCAGCAGCCTGTTAGGTTATTAGGTATTGGCGTCGGTATTAAAAGCCAGCCAGAGCGTAACTTACAATTGAGCATTTTGGATTAATGCGTAAAATTTTTAACAAGCGTTTTAGATAAATTAAACGCTTATCGCATCTTACTGGTCTTCAATATACAAATCGACGATAATAAAGGTCTATGTTTTTAACAGGATCTGTATTTATGGCATACCCTAAAGCCGTGTTAGCCCAAGTAACAAGCGCTAGCCTTGAATGTGCATCACATGACGCACTGATCATCATAAGTGATGACTTTTCTCAATTACCTAATAATTCGCTACGCGATGCAGTTTTAGCTCAGTCAAAAATTGATGCGCGTATTGGCAAGCAAGTAACCTTACTTGTTATTGACAATAAGCGCGTGATTTTAGCACCAACAGGACCATTAAATAGAGATTACGACGATGTGCGTCGTTATTTTGATGCCGCTAAACTTGCAATTAATGAAGCTAAGTTATCAGGTAGTGTAAACCCGGCCTTATTTTTACCTAGCTTGTCAGGTGATAGCCGTTATCAGTATGCGCTAGAAGTTGCATTTTTAGGTATGTGCCAAGCGCTTTGGCAGCCATTAGAAGCACGTGAGCACCATGGCGAGGGCATTGAACCGATAGCCACTATTGGATTAATTAATGCGAGCTCGCAGACAGTTAAAGCCGTTAATGCGATTGCGGCTGGCCAGTATGCTGCTCGTGATTTATGTGGTACTGAGCCTGAGCGTATGGCGCCCCCTCGCTTTGCAGATTATTGTGTTGATTTATTTAAAGGCACAAATATAGCAGTTGATGTTATTGACAATATTGCCGACATTGACAAAAACTACCCTATGTTGAGTACTGTTGCGCGTGCATCCTATGCGGTTGAACGCCACCACCCACGCGTTGTAAAACTTGAGTATGTACCTGAGGGCGAAGTGACCCGTACACTTATGTTTGTTGGTAAAGGCCTTGTTTATGATACCGGCGGTGCTGATTTAAAAGTGGGTGGTTACATGGCTGGTATGAGTCGTGATAAGGGGGGGGCAGCGTCGGTTGCAGGCTTTATGAAGGCCGTTGCTGATTATCAACCAAAAGGTGTAAAGGTTATTGCTTACTTAGCGGTAGTGCGTAATTCAATTGGGTCTGATTGTTTTGTACCTGATGAGATAATTACCAGCCGTGAAGGTGTGCGCGTACGCATTGGTAATACTGATGCTGAAGGACGTTTGGCAATGGGTGACCTATTAAGCGAAATGAAAGATTTAGCTAAAACAGAAGTTAATCCTACACTGTTTACCGTGGCAACGCTTACAGGTCATGCTGCACGAGCTATGGGACCTTATGGTGCCTATGTAGAAAATGGCCCAGCACGGCTTGCTAAAGTGTCTCGCCAAATTGCTGATTGTGGTGATTTATGGGCAGATGGTGCTGAAGTATCGCGCTCGCGCCGTGAAGATTACGATTTTATTAAGCCACGTACCTTAGCAGATGATGTACTTTCAAGTAATAACGCCGCTTCAGCGGTTACTGCACGTGGTCACCAGTTCCCTATGGCGTTTTTAGCTGTTGTTGGCGGACTTGATAAACACGGAACTGACGCTGCACAGCCATTGCCATACGTGCATATGGATATTGCAGGTAGCGGTGTTGAAGGCGGTGATTGGCAACATGGCAAACCAACAGCGGCTTCTGTTGCTAGTTTATTTGCCTGTTACTGCTTATAAGTAGTTAACTGCTTAGATTAAAAAGCCCTGTTTAACAGGGCTTTTTTTATACTCAATGTAATTTAAACCGATTAACAATAGATGAAAGCTCTGTACTACTTTGTTTGAGCTTGTCACTTGCGCTGTTAAGTTGCTTGGTGTTATCTAACGACTGTTCAGTTGATTGAGATAAATCGTTTATGCGTAAGTTTACCTCATCTGCAGCTTGAGTTTGCTGCTCTGTTGCACGTGCAATTTGGCTGTTCATTTCAGTGATAATAGAAACGAGTCGTTCTATTTCATTAAGTGAGTTATTAGCAGAGGACGCCTGTTCAACAGTTGATACAGAAAGTGTTTGGCTAGCTTTTACTGCGTCTACAGCCGCACGGGTACCTTCTTGTAGCTTACTGATCATTGATTGAATTTCATCCGTGCTTTGCCCCGTTCTACTGGCAAGTGTGCGCACTTCGTCAGCAACTACTGCAAACCCCCGGCCATGTTCACCCGCTCGTGCGGCTTCAATTGCAGCATTCAGTGCGAGTAGGTTTGTTTGCTCCGAAATACTTCTAATTACATCAAGTACAGAGCCTATGTTTTGGCTTTCATTCGCTAAATCTTCAGTTACACGGCTTACTGTTTCAATGTTTGCTGAAAGTGTTTCTATGGCGGTTATTGTTTCTGCGACGACATGTTTACCCGTTGATGCATTTTGTGCTGCATCGTTAGCTGCTTGCTCTGCGGCTTCTGCGTTGCTACTCACATCATGTATTTGGTGGGTCATTTGCTCCATTGCCGCTGCAACTTGTGTCGAGCTGTCGTTTTGTAGCTCTATGAATGATTGGCTAGTTTTTGTTGAATCGTCAACGGTGTGGGCGTGTTCGTTAACATCGTTTGCACTTTTTGATACGTGTTCCAAAGATTCACGCATTTTAGAAACAAATAAATTAAATGAATGCGATAGCTTCGAAATTTCATCGTTACCTTCTTCATTTAAAGTACGTGTTAAGTCGCCTTCACCCTGCGAAATATCTTTCATCATATTGGCAGCAAGTCGCGTCGGTAGTAACACACTTCGCCCTATAAAGTAGCTAAATGCAATAACAGCTACAATCATCACCACAGCATTTAAAATAATAAGATTACGTTGAGAGGAAAAGGCCGCATCAATGGTGTCTAAGTAAACACCTGAGCCAATTATCCATTGCCATTGGTTAAACCCTTTTACAAAGGCGATTTTATCAACGGGTTGCTCTTCGCCGGGTTTTGGCCATTTGTAAGGGATAAAGCCTTCGCCGTCTTTTTTAGTAATGTTTACCATTTCAACAAACAACGCTTTACCGTCTGGGTCTTTATTGTTTGTTAAATCTTTACCCTCAAGGGCAGGTTTTATTGGGTGCATTACCATTTCTGGTTGGTAGTTGTTTATCCAAAAATAATTAGTTTTATCGTAGCGAAGGGCACGTATTGCACTTATTGCCTGCGTTTGTGCCTGCTGCTGTGTGAGTGTATTGTTTTGTTCGAGTGTGTAAAAGTGTTCAATAATACTATAAGCGGTTTCCACTACATTTTGTGTTTTTAGGTATTGTTCGTATTTAAGGGCTTTATATTGGTTATTTAAGCTAGAAACACTCAACACAATTAAGCCAAAAATAACAATGCCAACCAACATAGCAAAACGCTGAAAAATACTAAAACGTCGAAGATTAAGCATGTGCGTATCCTTTATTTATTTGCACAAAAAAGTGCATCAAATAAGTTTAGTAAAAATATGCATTTAATCTAGGGGATGTTTATCTTTTGAGGGTTAATTTCGATCTTTATAGGAACCATTGAACAAAGGCTGAGTTTAAGATTGGCTTTAAATAAAAAAGGCTGATTAAAAATCAGCCTTCATAAGTAAGTTACTGTTTGTTATTTAACATCAAAATGACGGTTAAAGAAATTCGTAATAGTTTGATGTAAATGAGTTTGAACCTGTTTACCGCGTAAACTATGCTTTGAACCTGGGTAGGTCATCATTTCAAACTGCTTTTCACTGTCTTGCAGTTGTTTGAATAGTTTAGTTGCATGGGTAAATAATACATTGTCGTCTGCCATACCGTGGTAAATCATCAGTGGCCCTTTAAGGCCATCGGTGTATGGAAATACTGCGCTGGCTTCATACCCTTTTGCATTCGTATCAGGGTGACCCAAATAACGCTCGGTGTAATGGGTGTCATATAATGCCCAATCTGTTACTGGCGCACCTGACACACCGGCATTAAAGTAGTCACCAGCTTTAAACATGGTCATTAATGCCATGTAACCACCGTAACTATGGCCATATATGCCAATGCGCTTAGCATCTACGTAGTCAAGTGTACGTAAAAATTCGACCCCTTTAATTTGGTCTGCTACTTCAACGTCACCTAGGTTTTTGTATATAGCGTCTTCAAACTTTTTACCACGGTTGTACGAACCACGGTTATCAAGTTGAAAAATCACATAACCTTGTTGCGCCATATATTGAAAGTATAAATTTTTGCTACGCCAGCTATTTGTAACGCGCTGAGCATGTGGACCGCCGTATACATTTACAATGACAGGGTGTTTCTTACCCGCGCTCATATTAGTTGGTTTGAATAGGCGGTAATGCATTATTTGACCATCTTCAGCTTTAATTGTCCCGTATTCAGGTTTAGCTAAATTACTAAGGTAAGGAGTAAGTGGATGGTTGTTATCTAGCTTGTTTTCTTCAAGCCATGTAATAAATTCGCCGTTAACTTTGCGCAGTGCCGCTGAGTTTGGTTTGTTCACTGAAGAACTTGTATCGATGAACGTTTTACTATCTTTTGCAAGTACGACGTTGTGGTACTGGCCTTTTTCAGTGATTCGTTTAGAGTCGCCTTTTTTAAATAAAGGCGCGCTGTATAAATGGCTTTCAAGTGGTGTATCTTTTCTGCCTGCAAAGTACACTATGCCTTTTTTCTCATCAACGCCTTTTAAGCTATCAACAGCCCAGTCACCCGATGTAATTTGACGAACTAACTGTCCATTTGTGCGGTAAAGGTACAGGTGCTTAAATCCATCACGCTCAGACGCCCACACAAAGTGTTTTTTGTCTTTTAAAAAAACGAGGTCAAAATGCAGGTTGATCCATGTATCGCTGTTTTCGGTTAGGGCTACTTTTTGCTTTTTAGACTCCGAGTCATAAAAACGTAGTTCTAAAGTTTGCTGTGAGCGGTTTTGCCATTGGTAAGAAAGCGTTTTGCTGTCTTTTAACCATTTAGCACGGGCAATGTATATGTCTTGATTTTTACCTAAGTCAATCCAATCAACTTTTTGATCGTTTAATTTAACGACACCTAACTGAATTTTTACGTTGTCGGTACCGGTAAATGGGTAGCGCTGATTAAATAATTTTACTTCGTCGGCATATATTTCGTTACGAATAGCTTCTTTAACAGGGGATTCATCAACACGGGTGTAAGCGATTTTAGTTTCATCACCAGACCACCAGTAACCTGTCATGCGGCTCATTTCTTCTTGCGCTACAAACTCAGCCATGCCATTTTTAATAACGCCGCCGCCATCTTGGCTTAATTGAATTTCTTTACCTGAATTAAGCTCTAACGCATATAGATTTTGCTCTCGTATAAACGATACGTAGTTACCTTTTGGCGAAAAGCGTGCGTCGGTTTCAAATGCTTCTGTGTTGGTCAGCTTTTTACTTTTAGCTGAGGCTAAGTCGTAGTAGTACAGGTCACCATTAAGCGGAAACAAAAGTGCTTTACCATCGGTTGACCATGTGTACTCTAGGATGCCTTTGCCAAAAATACGTTGGCGTTCACGGCGTGCCTTTTCTTCATCTGATAGGTTTTCAGGGCCAGAAAATAATTCGGCTGAATCGACTAATACGCGATTAGTGTTATCGTTTAGGTTGTATTCCCACAAATCGTAACGGTTATAGTCGTCAGTTTTACCTTGTAAATAGGTTACACGACTTCCATCTGGCGAAAATTTAAGTTGAACGGGAGATTTACCTGACAGGCTTGGGTCATCAAAAATCCGTTCTAGCGATAAAGGTTTTGCTTGAACACTGATAGCACCAACAATAAGTGGTACAGCAAGTGAGAGGTGTTTTATTTTTTTTAGCACAAGGTTACCTTAGCTCAGTATAAATATTATTTTGAATGGTAAAGCCAAGCGTGTGCAACTGCAACTAAATGCTATAAAGTAGCAATTATTAAAGATTAACAAGGATAAACACAATGACTGAGAGTCAATTTGAACTGGCTGTTGAACTTCAACGAGATTGTATCGAGTTAGCCGATTGGCCTCTTTGCAAGGTGCTTTTATTAAACGATAGCCTGTATCCTTGGTTTGTATTAGTACCAAGGCAAGCTGGTTTAAAAGAAATAATCGACTTATCTGAAGACGATCAAGTGGTGTATTTAAAAGAGTCTGCAAAACTAAGTAAGTTACTTATTGAGGTTTTTAACCCAGATAAATTAAACGTCGCGGCTTTAGGGAATATGGTGCCGCAACTACACATTCATCATATTGCACGATTTAAAACTGATAAGGCGTGGCCTGCGCCAATATGGGGTAAGTTTGCGGCAGTCCCTTACACTGAAGAACAAATAGAAAAAATAAAAGCATGTTTTTAAAAGCGAAAACATTTACACAAGTGAGGATTAAAATGAAATTACTTAAAACCCTGAGTACCAGCTTATTTGTTATTGCGTTATCGGGCGGTTATGTTGCTGCTACTGAGCAGGTAAATAATACCGAGGTTGTAAAAAAGGCTGATATTAAGAACTTTGCTGTTCATAGTAACCTTGTGTATTCGGCTGCACAGCCCAGCAAAGAGCAATTAAAGCAATTATCTAAAGCAGATGTGAAGCACGTTATAAATTTACGTGGGACAAATGAACAAGATTGGGATGAAGGTGAGTTTGTTCAAACGCTTGGTATGGGTTATCACGCATTGCCTATTTCTGGTGCGCAAGATATTACAGTCGCGAATGCACGCAACTTAGCAAATTTACTTAAAAAACTAAACGGTGAGCCGGTTTTGGTTCATTGTGCTAGTAGTAATCGCGTTGGGGCTTTAGTTGCTATTTCAGCCCATGAAGACGGGTTAAGTATTGATGAGGCGCTTGAAAAAGGAAGGCGCTGGGGAATGAAGAGCCTGGAATCTAAAGTGCGAGATGTTATAAGCAAATAAAAATAAAGGCGTTACACAGTTAATTGTAACGCCTTTTTAGTTTTAGTTAAGACCAAGTACGTCTTTACCTTGCTTAAAGGTGACATCTACTGGAATGTTAGCTTGGCTTAGTTTTTCTAAATCTTTGGTGAGAGACTCTTTTATATCACCATGGGTTGCAATCAGCTGGTCGACTTTTTGGTAATCGCCGTCACCTTGCAAAGTTAAAATTAGACGAGAAAGCTTTGCCATAGCAATACTCATTTTTTCCATGTTGACGCGGTACAAGCCTTCTTCATTTTTAGAAAATGCGCCTTCTTGTGCAAAAAAGTTAAAGCGAATCATATTCGCTTTCCCGTGTGCACTTGACGCGCCAAAACGTACTGAGCGGAAAATGCCGGCCATAAAGGTAATGTAGTAATCTTCAATGGTTCCTTCGCTGATCTCGCCTTTATTTAATAATTGCTCAACCATGTATAAACCTAAAATGTCGGCTTTACCTTCTTCAAGTGCGCTTGCGTGCTCTTGTAATGATTGGCGAACCGTTCCTTTACCTGTGATCGTATTTTTAATACCTAAACCATGCGCTACTTCATGAAACATGGTGTTAGCAAAAAAAGCATCAAAGGTAATGTGCTTTCGTTGCTCAGGCACGATTAACTGCTCTGAAATAGGCACTAAAATTTTATCAAATTTAGCGCGCATAGCATTTTTAAGTTGTAGGCGGCGCGTGCCTTTTTCTAGCTGTACTTGCTCATCGTTTGGTAAGTTGATTGCAATGGTTTTGCTGCCGGCATTTGAATGACCAGCATAATAAACAACGTCATACGCGTTTAAGTCTGCATCTGAACCGGGGACTTCATGTTTATATTTGTCATCAACAGGTAAACCTTTTTGAAGCTCAGGTAAAAAGGCTGCAAACTTGGCAAGACGCTCACTCCATTTTAAATCTTTAATTAATACATAAGATTCATAGGCAGTACGATAACCAAATAGTTGGTCTTCGTAGGTTTCAATTGGCCCAATAACCACATCGATTGGGTTATTTTTCATGTCCATCCATGCAAAGTCAGATACCTGAAAGTCATCTTTTTGAAGCGCGTCAGCACGAAGATTTAAGTAATTTGCAAATTCTTTATTGTCGGCAAGTTTGCTGGCTTGGCGAAGTAGGTCAGCTGCTTTTGCAAGTTCTGTTGCGTACTCTTTTGAGTAAGGCACGCTGTAAAGCTTACCTTGTTCGTCGCGTTTAATAATTGAGTAGAGGCCTGTTTTATCTTCTACGTCCGCGTTATTAAGCTCTTCTTTAGTTATATCAGCAGGGTAAAACTGTGCACCCAGTGGCTTTTCTTTATAGCCTGAAAGAAACGTTTCATCGCCATTTAAACGGTCCCACGGACCGTAGTTTATATCGGCAAATTTGCGAATGTGTTGATCAGTTAGTTTTGCTAAAAAGGCATCTTTATCTTCACCAAATGCTTGCTTCCAAAATAAGGCATCCATTATTTTTGACGCGTCAATCAGAATAGCAACCATTGCCTTTTGATTATCACTTAAATGTGATAAATCGCTTTGTAAGCTAAAGTCGGTGTATATGTCTAAGCGTTGTTTATCAACATTAATAAGCTCAGGCCCCATTACTTTTACGGGTGTTTGCAATGTGGTCTCTGAAGATGATGACGGTTGTTCTGAACATGCACTCAGAAAAACAACACCAGAGAGTAAAATGGCTTGGCTAATTTTATTTAAGATCATTATTTTGCCTATTTAAAAGTTAATTTAATAATGGGTAGACGCTTGTTTTGGGGCTCATTGGCGGCACGCTACTATATTGTGACAGCATTAAAGCAAACCTAAACAGTAAATAGCAAGTATTAGGCGGTGTATGGTAATTGTGTTGTTGAAAATAAGAGAGCAAAATAAAATTATATAATTTCCTTAACTTTAACGGTAAGTTAGGCAATACTGATTGTAAGTTCATTATTATAAAAATTAACTGTTGTAGCGTGTAGTACTATTACAACTAAAAGGATGACTGCTTTATGTCTACAGAGAATGCATTATTAACAATATTAGTTGATAGAATAAATAACGATACACTTGTATTACCTACATTACCTGAAGTTGCGGTTAAAGTTCGCCAAGCTGCAGACAACCCTGAAGTTAATTTAATGCAAATGTCGGAGGTTATTTCACAAGATCCTTCGTTATCTGCTCGTATGATTAAAGTCGCTAATAGTGCAATTATGGGACGTGCGGTTAAGGTATCTACCTTACATCAAGCGGTTACCCGCATTGGGTTGCGTCAGATTAAAAACATAGCGACAGCAATGGCTATGGAACAATTATTTGTTTCTAACAACGATCTTATTAAAGGCTATATGAGTAAAGCGTGGCAAAAAACATTAACGGTGGCGAGTCATTCAATTACGTTAATGGAGTTTTACTTACAAAATAATAAACGCACGTCGTTAAATCGCGATTCAATTACGTTAGCGGCTTTAGTTTATAACATTGGTGTATTACCTATATTAACTGAAGCTGAGCGCCACCCTGAGGTGTTTGCAAACCCTAGCTTTTTAGCACATGCTATTCAAAAGCTAAGTGGCAAAATTGGGTCATCAATCATGGATGCGTGGGAATTCCCTGTTGAGTTTTCAGATGTGGCATTAAGTTGGGCTGACCCAAGCTATAAACCAGAACAAATAAGTTATGTAGATTTTATTCGAATTGGGGCTATTTTAGAGGGGACTTTACAGGTATCTGATAAATCAGCAGCTCTACAAACTTATATTGATAAAGGTGTTATTTCATCTATGCAGTTGTTCTCAAGCGATGAATACAATGAAATGCTTGTAGACGTAAAAGACATGTTTAGCTAATTAAGCCTTAAATTTAGCGTAATAAAAAAGCACGATTAAATATCGTGCTTTTTTATTACTATTTAACGCGTGCTTAGGGGGTAACTAAATCGTCAGCATCGCCTAAACCTTGGGTTAGCTCTTCTAGCAATTGTTTAATTTCTTCAGATGCTAAAATAAAATCGGCATCAAGTTTTACTGCCATATCTTCTTTAGGTATGTCAGCGTTTTCTTCTTTTAATGTATCTGAATAACTCAAACGTTTGATTGAACCATCATTTTGCAACATGAATTTAACACGCTCTTGCCAATCGAGGGCTAGTTTAGTAACGCGTTTACCACTTTCAAGGTGTGATTTAACTTCATCACACGACAGATCATGGCCTTTTAATTTAACTTGCGCGCCACTGTCATCAGCTTCTTCAAGTTCAGCGTCAGAGCCAATTGCAAAGCCTTCTGGTGTGGTAAAGTTAGTTAGCCAATCAGTTAAAAATACATCAAGGTCATAATTTGCAAATGCAGGCACGACAGGGAGTGTACCTAATGATTTGCGTAATAGTGCTAAAAGCTCTTCAGCTTTATTAAAGCTTGCACTATTTACTACAACCCACCCATTTTCTTGGTCAATAAATGCAAACTGTAGGCTCGACTTTTTAAATGCTTGAGGAAGTAAGGTATGAAGAATATTTTCTTTTAATTCGTCTTTTTCTTTCTTTTTAACTGGACGATTTTCTTCAGCTTCGATTTGGTCAACTTTTTCGGCAACTAATTCATTTATTACAGAAGCCGGTAATACTTTTTCTTCGCGTTTAGCACATACTAATATACTCTTTTGAGAGAAGTGAGAAAGTGCTTCGCTATGCTTTCCAAATGCTTTAGTCCAGCCAAAGGTAGAGAGCTCTTGGCCTGTACAAGGGCGAAATAGGTCTTGTTCTAGAGCTTTATCAAAGTCTTCTTGTGTGTACGAAACATCTTGTTTAAAGCGGTAACAAATAAGGTTACTAAACCACATAGGGGAGATAATCCATCTGAAAAATTTGCTCAATCATAGCAATAAAAATCGTTCCTCGAAATGACTGATTAACGACTATTTAAATTAACTTTAATTGAATATAGAAAGTGGTTTAGCCATATTTTTAGGAAACTGAATAAAGTAATGCAACCCTTCACCAGGTTCACTTGTTGCCTCAATTGAGCCGCTTAAAGTTTGCTTAACTAAATTAAACATTATGTGAGTGCCCAAACCACTTCCACCTTCATCGCGTTTGGTGGTGAAAAACGGGTTAAACAGTTTTTCAAGTTGATCTGGTTGTACTCCATTACCATTGTCTTTGTAGTCAATGGTTAAGTTTTTTTCGTCACTGGTAATAGTAATATCCATTACACCATTGGTTTTACCTTCAAAACCATGAATAAGTGAATTAACTATGAGATTGGTAAATATTTGGCTTATGGCGCCGGCTGGCAAATTTAATACTAGGTCATCGGGGCATTGCAGATTGATAGTGTGCGATGTTTTTTTTAATTTAGGGTGAAGCGAGCGTATTACTTCATTTACATAATCTTTAAAGTTTATGGTACGCACAGCCTCACTGGCTTGGTCTACAGCAATTTGCTTAAAGCTTGCAATGAGGTCTGAGGCTCTATCTAAATTTGTTGTAAGCAAGCTTGTGCTTTGCTTAGCTTCGTTAATGAATTCTTCTAATGCTTTAGGGGAAAGTGTTTTTTCAGCATAGGCACTTTCAAGCTTATTTAAGCGCTCTTCTAAAAATGATACCGCGGTTACACCAATGCCGATGGGGGTATTTATGTCGTGGGTGATCCCCGCAACTAACCCTCCTAAAGCGGCCATTTTTTCTGTACCAACAAGTCGTTCTTGAGCAAGTTTTAGCTCGTCAATGTAACGTTGCGATTCTGTTTGTTTGGTGAGCAACTCTTGCTCGGTGCTTCGGCGCAAGTCTATTTCATCGGTAAGGACTATTTTTTGTTTTTCTAATTCATATTTTTGCTGTTGTAATTCCATCATTGCTTGACTTAAATTAGACGTTTTACGGGCAACATCTTGCTCTAGCTGAATA
The DNA here is from genome assembly GCF_057547735.1 of Pseudoalteromonas sp. NH0006-46. Classification (NCBI taxonomy): domain Bacteria; kingdom Pseudomonadati; phylum Pseudomonadota; class Gammaproteobacteria; order Alteromonadales; family Pseudoalteromonadaceae; genus Pseudoalteromonas; species Pseudoalteromonas sp. NH0006-46. The sequence goes on from NZ_BAAJML010000002.1 coordinate 621,592, forward strand.
TTATGTTGGTCTAATTTTTCGTTGCTCACAATTAATTTGCTTTGAGTTCGCTCGAGCTCTTTTCTGTACTGAACAACCTTATCGATTAGGTTATTAAAAGATTGCTCCATTACTTTAAGTTCATTGTGCTCTTCGGTCTCAATTTCGATGTGTTGCCCTTCTAGCTCATCGAGTTGTAGGTTTTCGATTTGTTCGGTGAGTTGATAAAGTGGGTCGGTGAGTAATTTTCTAAACGCCATTAAGAATAAAATAATTAAAAATGTTGTTTTAATCATGGCATTACCAATCAAAAAGTAGATTGATACCATTATTCTACTCAGTACCACTTCTCTGCTGGAGAATAACGTTACATCACCTACTTGCGTAGCCCGTCCTGAAAATTCAAAAATGAGTGGGAAGGTATAGCCAAATAACCCTGATTTTGAGTCTTCCAACATGGCTTCTTCTTGAACAAGTTGCTGGCTGTAGAGCTTATGGATATCTAAAGAGCGGCCAAGTTGTGAAATAACCTCGCCACTATCATCACGCACAATAATTCCCTCAATCATAGGAATAGCTAGCAGGCCCTCTGCGGTCGTTATTGTTTGCTTTGTATTAAGCTCCCAAATTGCTCGTGTTAAACTGCGGCTAAAGGTTTTTTGCAAAGTGGCAAGTTCATCTTTAATGTAATCTTTAGTATTTATGTACTCGGCAAGTACCTGCCCGCATGTGACTACAAAGGTAAGCAAAAAATAGACCGATAACACACTGGTCAGTAATCTTTTAGAAAGGCTTTTTTGTAGCATGGGGTATCAATAATTCCTTGAACTTTAATTAAGTATTTGCACTACTATTTAAAATCTAGTCAATAAATGCTTAAAAACAAATAATAAATGATTTATTTTATGACAAATAAAGGCTGATTTTTGTTTTTGTTTATTACACACTACCTATATCGGAGTGTTTGTATATTATTGATAAACTAATTGTTGTTTGTTTTTTATGCATTTTCGCAATAGTAAACTATCCCTTTTAGCTTGTTAAGTTTATTCAATAATAGATTGTTACAAAATGTGGACAAAAAGCACAGGTATTTTGTAGTAAATATAGGTACCATTGTACAAAAATACGACCTTGCTACCGACCGTTGTCCTTAATGACATTAATTATGCTTATTTAGTAGTTTTATAATATGAATTTTTCTATTTTAGTGTGTGATGACTCAACAGTTGCACGAAAACAAGTAATCAGATGTTTGCAACAGTGTATAAATGCCGATATTCAGCAAGCTACAAATGGCGCACAAGCGATTGAACTACTAAATACGAACCGTTTTGATTTGTTATGCCTAGATTTAACCATGCCTGAAGTTGACGGCGTTGGCGTTCTTGAATACATAAAAACAAACAAGGTTGAGTGTTTTGTACTTGTTATTTCTGCTGATATACAAGAGAAAATGAAGTTACGAGTGGCTAAATTAGGCGCTATCGATTTTATAAACAAACCAATAGATAAAACACGAATGAATGATATTTTGCATAAATTTGGCATTCACTAGGTTTTTTTATGTAAAAAAAGGCTGTTTTATCTTTTAATTTGCGCTTGACAGCATAGCCTTTGTTAGTGCAGTCTTACCCCATGAAAACATTTAATCGCGTACTGACCATTATTATTACAACCACCATTCTTTCTGGATAGTGGCATAGGTCGGTGCAACAAATTTAAAGGCCTGTGTTCACTTAGAACACAGGCCTTTTTTCGTTTTATGGAATGAGGAACATAAACAATGCGCGTTTTAAAATTTGGTGGGTCATCACTTGCCGACTTTGCTTGTCTTGAGCAGGTAGCTCAATTAGTTAAAGCACAATTAAAAGATGAAATGCTATTAGTGTTATCTGCACCCGGTGGGATGACTGATTCATTGGTTTCACTGGCAAGTGCTGCAGAGCAAGGCCATGACTTTGGCCCTTTATGGGAGGCGTTAACTGGACGTTGTGATGAGTTGAAATCAGCCGTCGAAAAAAAGTATGGCGCAATTGAAAGTTGGCCAGATTTTAACGCGCTAAAAAATAAGCTTGATGGTGTGTCATTAATTAAGTGCTGCCCTGAACAGGTGCGCGCTTATGTTATTAGTTTTGGCGAGCGTGTTAGTGTATCGCTTATGCAGCGCTTATTAAGCTCACATCAAGCAGTGTATTTAGAAGCGACTAGCTGTGTTGCATCAACAGGTGGCTACATAGATGCAGAGGTTGATTTAGTAACAAGCAAAGCGCGTTTCCAAGCTGTGTTAAAAGAAAACCCAGCCACGATTTATATTATGCCTGGTTTTACAGCAAGCAATGATAAAGGCGAGCTGACTACCCTTGGCCGAAATGGCTCTGATTACTCTGCAGCCATCGCTGCGGCTTGTTTAGAGGCAGATGTTTGCCAAATTTGGACTGATGTTGATGGTGTTTACAGTGCAGATCCTCGTTATATCAAAAAAGCCACTAAAGTCGATTTTTTGTCTTATAAAGAAGCAATGGAGCTTTCTTACTTTGGTGCCAAAGTTCTTCATCCAAAAACTATTTTGCCGTGCGCTAAAGCCGGCGTTCCTTGTGAAATAAAAAATACGCACAACCCTGACGCGCAAGGGTCACTAATCGGTAATGATTATTCGTCAGACGAACCGGTAAAAGCAATTTCAAGTCTGCAAGACCTTGCTATGCTAACGGTCTCGGGCCCAGGCATGAAAGGCAAAGTAGGCATGGCCTCAAAAGTATTCAATGCGCTGGCTCATGACAACGTGTCGATTGTGTTAATCACACAATCGTCGTGTGAATTTAGCATTAGCTTTTGTGTACATGAAAGCGATTTAACACTTGCATTAACAGCATTGCAAACGGCCTTTGAGCTTGAATCACAAGCAGGTTTGATTGAACCTGTACAAGTACAGCGTAATTTAGCCATAGTAACGCTTGTAGGCGATAACATGCGCGCGCACCGCGGTTTAGCGGCTAAGTTTTTTGCATCGCTTTGCCAAGCACAAGTAAATATAGTGGCAATTGCACAAGATTCTACCGAAAGCGCTATCTCAGCTGTGATTGATGGAGAGTTATGTAACGACGCAGTAAAAATATGCCATGAGAACTTTTTCACACATGTGCCATCAATCGATGTGTTTTTGCTTGGGTGTGGTTTAGTAGGGCAAGAGCTTATATCTCAATTAGAGCGTCAACAAGCATGGCTTGAAAAGCGCAATATAAAGCTTAACTTGTATGGCGTTGCAAACTCGCGTCAGCTACATCTTGATAGTGAAGGCATTGCGTTTAGTGATTGGCAACAAAAATTAGCTGCATCAGAGCAGGCGTTTGACTTAAAACTCGTTGAGCAATTTGTTAAGCAAAACCACTTAGTTAATCCTGTGCTGGTGGATTGCACATCGTCTGATGCACTGGCGGCGCAATATGTTGACTTTTTAAATGCCGGTTTTCATGTTGTCGCAGCCAACAAAAAAGCAACAACTAGCTCGTACACTTACTATCAAGATTTAATAGCAGCAACGCAAAAAAACAATCGCAAATTTTTATATGAAACCAACGTAGGTGCGGGGCTCCCAGTCATCGACAATTTACAGTCGTTATTTGGCGCGGGTGATGAACTACTTGAATTTAGCGGTATTTTATCTGGTTCGTTATCTTACATGTTTGGTGCACTTCAAGATGGTTTGTCATTGTCAGAGGCAACCATCAAAGCAAAAGAAAGTGGTTTCACAGAGCCAGACCCTCGAGACGATTTATCAGGAACGGATGTTGCGCGTAAACTTCTCATTATTGCGCGAGAAGCAGGTATGAAACTAGAGCTAAGCGATATTGAAGTTGAGTCGGTATTACCACAAGGATTTGCCGAAGGAGACAGTATTGATGAGTTTATGGCAAAACTGCCAAGCTTAGATGCTGACTTTAATACCCGTATAGAGCAGGCAGCAAGTGAAGGAAAAGTATTGCGTTACGTGGGTACAATTAAAGAAGGGCACTGTAAAGTAGGTATTGAAGCGGTAGATTCATCACATGCGCTTAATGTTATTCGTGATGGTGAAAATGCACTGGCTATTTTAAGCCAATACTACCAACCACGCCCATTTGTTATTCGTGGTTACGGTGCGGGTTCTGAAGTAACTGCTGCAGGTGTATTTGCAGATGTTTTAAAAACGTTATCGCGCTAGGAGTAAAAAATGATTGAAGTATATGCACCTGCGTCTATTGGTAATTTTGCTGTTGGATTTGATGCATTGGGTGCCGCGCTTTCGCCAATTGATGGCAGTTTATTGGGTGACGTAGCGGTTGTAAGTGCAGCGACTAATGATGAGTTTGTCTGTTCTGGCGAGTATGCTCATAAATTACCGAGTGATGCGAAAGAGAACTTAGCATATCAGTGCTTAGTGCATTTCAGAGCGCACGTTGCTCCAGATATGCCTTCAGTAAAGCTTGAACTTAAAAAAAACCTGCCAATTGGCTCAGGGTTAGGATCAAGTGCTTGTTCGGTTGTTGCTACATTTGCAGCGCTTGATAAATTTGCAAAAACACAGTTGAACCAAGTTGAGTTAATTGAGTTGATGGCAGATTTTGAAGCCGTTGTAAGTGGCGGGCGCCATTACGACAACATCACACCATGTTATTTAGGCGGCTTGCAGCTAACTGGCGATTTAATTCCTAATAAATCGATAGAACTTCCGGTTGATGAAAATTGGTATTACGTCGCGGCGTTTCCAGGCTTTTCGCTTAATACGGCAAAAGCGCGCTCTGTATTACCTAAAGAGCTTAGTATGCATGCAAGCATTGAGTTTGCGCAGCGTTTATCGGCCTTTAGTAGCTTGTTACTAACAGCACGTTTTGACGATGCATTAAGCATTATGAAAGATGAAATAGCAGAGCCATATCGAGCGCCACTTATTACTGGCTTTAGTGAGGCCAAAGCAAGTTTACCTGCACTGGGTGCTGAAATAGTGAGTATTTCAGGTGCAGGCCCTACGTTATTTACTGTATGTAAAACACAGGAAGCGGCTGAGCAATGCGCCAAATGGCTAAAAGATAATTATATAAATGAGCAAGGCTTTTGCCATATTTGTAAGTTAGATAACGACGGCACGCGTCAATTAAATGTTTTATAGGAAAAGAAGTCATGCAATTACATAATTTAAAAGATAACTCACAAAAAGTGTCGTTTGTTGAAGCAGTAAAAACAGGACTCGGGCGTAACCAAGGTGTATTTTTTCCTGAATCTTTAGCGCCATTGACTGATGTTGATGCACTGCTTGATATGGATTTTGTTACGCGTAGCGGCAAAATATTATCGCATTTAATTGGTGATGAGTTGCCAAGTGACACCGTTGCCGCCATGGTTAAAAATGCGTTCAACTTTCCAGTTAAGTTAGTCGAGGTAGAGGAAAATATCTATTGTTTGGAGCTGTTTCATGGCCCTACGCTTGCCTTTAAAGATTTTGGTGGGCGCTTTATGGCTGAATGTTTAGCGCAGTTTAACCAAGGCGAGAAGGTTACAATTTTAACCGCAACATCAGGTGATACCGGTGCGGCAGTAGCGCATGCATTTTATAATAAGCCAAATATCGATGTGGTTATTCTTTACCCTAAAGGCAAAATTTCGCTGGCTCAACAAAAACTATTCACTACTTTAGGCGGTAATATTCATTGTTACGCAGTTGATGGTAGTTTCGATGATTGCCAAGAGCTTGTTAAAAAATCGTTTTTAGATGACGAGGTAAAATCAACACTTGGCCTTAATTCTGCTAACTCAATCAACATAAGTCGATTAGTAGCGCAAGTGTGTTATTACTTTGAAGCAATTGCGCAACTGCCAAAAGAAAAGCGTGCAACAGCACATATTTCTGTACCAAGTGGTAACTTTGGTAATGTATGCGCCGCAATGATTGGTGCTGTAATAGGGTTACCAGTAGGGAAGCTAAGTGCAACTACTAACCAGAATGATACAGTTCCACGTTTTATGCTAGACAAAAACTGGGCACCAAATACAACGCTTGAATCGCTTTCAAATGCGATGGACGTAAGTAAGCCTAACAACTGGCCACGAGTGCAAACGATGTTGGATAACAACTGGTTTAGTTACGACAACTTTTATTCAATTAGTGTTGACGAACAAAACACTCAAACAGTGATGAAAAATATTCATCAAACAGGGTATGTTGCAGAGCCACATACAGCAATTGCATACCAAGGTTTAGTTAATAACCGAGCACCAGGTGCTGCGGGTATCTTTTTAGCAACTGCACATCCGGCTAAATTTAAAGAAAGCGTGGAAGATATATTAAATATCGAGCTTAATATGCCAAAACCACTAAGTGACGCATTGGCTAAACCCTGCCTAGCAAGCGATATAAACGCCGATTATGACGCGTTACGCACAGAAATACTGGCTAAGTTAGGTTAAATAAAAAGCAAAAGTTAAAGCGGCTTAGGCCGCTTTTTTTGTATGTTTTAAACCGTGAAACAGCGTTGTCAATTAACTAATTAAATGTAATAAATGAAAAACATTTAAAATAGTTATGTAAGTTATTTAAAAATATCATCTTAAAAGGACTGTGAAATAGTTTCAATCCCTGATTAAATATCCTCAACTTAAGAACGTAGGCAAAGCGCGGTTTTAAGCGTACAATATAGCCTCTAAAAAATACCATACACGTTGCCCAGGAGCCCCCAATGTTAGAACGTAGCATGAATATTTCGGACTTTGATCCAGAGTTATTTGACGCGATGAGTAAAGAAACATCACGTCAAGAAGAGCACATTGAGTTAATTGCATCTGAAAACTACTGTAGCCCACGCGTACTTGAAGCACAGGGTTCTCAACTTACTAACAAATATGCGGAAGGTTATCCTGGCAAGCGTTACTACGGTGGCTGTGAGCATGTAGACGTGGTCGAGCAATTAGCGATTGACCGTGCAAACGAATTATTTGGTACTGATTACGCAAACGTTCAGCCGCATGCTGGCTCGCAAGCAAACGCAGCTGTTTTTCAAGCATTATTAAGCCCGCTAGACACTGTTTTAGGCATGAGCCTAGCGCATGGCGGCCATCTAACTCATGGCTCACACGTAAACTTTTCAGGTAAAACGTACAATGCAATCCAGTACGGCCTAAACGAAGAAACGGGTGAAATTGATTACGCACAGGTTGAAGCGCTAGCACTAGAGCACAAACCAAAAATGATTATTGCAGGTTTTTCTGCTTATTCAGGCATTGTTGATTGGGCTAAGTTCCGTGAAATTGCAGACAAAGTAGATGCTTATTTATTTGTTGATATGGCGCATGTTGCAGGTTTAATTGCGGCGGGTGTTTACCCAAGCCCTGTACCATATGCACATGTTGTTACTACAACAACGCATAAAACATTAGCGGGCCCTCGTGGTGGTTTAATTATTTCTGCATGTGGCGACGAAGCAATCTACAAAAAGCTTAACAGTGCAGTATTCCCTGGTGGCCAAGGTGGTCCTTTATGTCACGTTATTGCTGCAAAAGCAGTGGCATTTAAAGAAGCTCTTCAACCAGAATTTAAAGAATACCAAACACAAGTTGTTAAAAATGCGCAAGCAATGGTTAGCGTGCTACAAGAGCGCGGCTATAAAGTTGTTTCTGGTAAAACAGACAATCACCTATTTTTACTTGATTTAATCGATAAAGATATCACTGGTAAAGATGCTGATGCAGCGCTTGGCAATGCGAATATTACGGTTAACAAAAACTCAGTACCTAATGATCCGCGTTCTCCTTTTGTAACCTCTGGCTTGCGTATTGGTTCTCCTGCAATCACACGTCGTGGTTTTAAAGAGGCAGAATCTAAAGAGCTTGCTGGCTGGATCTGTGATGTACTAGACAATATTGCTGATGAATCTGTACAAGCACAAGTAAAAGAAAAAGTGAAAGCTATTTGTGCAAAACTACCTGTTTACGCTTAACAAAGTAAAACGGTAATTTAGATCACATAAGTAAACATGTTATTATAAAAGCCGCTTTTTAGCGGCTTTTTTGTTTTTAAAACGGATACCTTGATTTATGCATTGCCCATTTTGTACAGCAAAAGACACCAAAGTTATAGATTCGCGCCTTGTTGGCGGTGGTCATCAAGTTCGCCGTCGTCGAGAATGTAACGATTGCCACGAACGTTTTACGACGTTTGAAGGGGCTGAGCTGGTTATGCCCCGTGTTGTTAAACAAGACGGAAGCCGAGAACCCTTTAATGAAGATAAGTTACTTAATGGCTTAAATCGTGCACTTGAAAAGCGCCCTGTTAGCACAGAGCAAGTTGATGAAGTGGTAAATATAATTAAATCACAATTACGTGCAACGGGTGAGCGAGAAATTTCGAGCCATTTGGTGGGAGAATGTATTATGGAGGCGCTTAAAAAACTTGATAAAGTAGCTTATGTAAGGTTTGCGTCTGTGTATCGCTCGTTCGAAGATATACGCGAGTTTGGCGAAGAAATTGCCCGTTTAGGGGAATAATTGTGAGCAGCCAAGTCGTATTTACTGAGCATGATAAACTATATATGGCGCGTGCTATTGAGCTTGCTAAAAAAGGACGATTTACCACAACGCCTAATCCTAATGTTGGCTGTGTACTTGTAAAAGATAATCAAATAATTGGTGAAGGGTTTCATCAATTAGCAGGGCAAGGGCATGCCGAGGTAAATGCCCTTGCTGTGGCCGGTGAAAAAGCAAAGGGTGCAACCGCCTATGTAACACTTGAACCTTGTAGTCATTATGGGCGCACGCCGCCCTGTGCAGAAGGGCTCAAGGCTGCGGGTATTAAAAAGGTGATTGCTGCCATGGTTGATACCAACCCAGAAGTGGCAGGCAAAGGCCTTAAAATACTGAGCGATGCTGGAATAGAAGTCGCTTATGGATTGCTTGAACAACAGGCTCGCGCATTAAATCTTGGTTTTTTTAAGCGAATGGAGCAAGGGCTTCCTTACGTAACCTGCAAATTAGCAGCCAGTATAGACGGTAAAACAGCGCTAAAAAATGGAAAAAGTAAGTGGATCACAGGTCCTGCTGCACGAAAAGATGTGCAGCTATACCGCGCTCAAAGCTGTGCCATTTTAACGGGGGCCGATACGGTTCTTGTTGATGATGCAAAACTCAATGTTCGGCAAAGCGAATTACCGTATTCATTACCGACCAACTTACCGCTTCGCCAGCCAGTGCGTGTTATAATAGACTCGCAAAATAGGTTAACACCCAACCTTGCGCTATTTAAAATAGCGCACCCAGTAATAATTTTTACCACCGAGGTTGATAAATCGACTCTGTGGCCGCATTTTGTTAAGCACATAGCGGTGCGTGAGCAACAGGGTAAGGTTGATTTAACCGATGTATTACAAACACTCGCTAAGCATCAATTTAATAATATATGGCTTGAGGCTGGGGCAACCCTTGCGGGGAAAATGACCGAGCTTGATTTAATTGACGAGTATGTTTTTTATATCGCACCAAAACTGATGGGCTATGATGCTAAAAGTTTAGTAAACTTCCCTGAATTGACGAGTATGCAAGATACTATCGATTTATCCTTTAATGAGTGTGTGCGTGTTGGTGACGATTTGCGTATCAATGCGTTAAAAAAGCACTCACTAAAATCACTTAACAAAGAAGAGTAGCGCTATGTTTACTGGGATAATAGAAGCCACAGGCAAAATTGCTTTATTACAAAAAAAACAAGGCGACTTAGCCATTCGCATTCAAAGCGCCGACCTTGATATGAGTGACGTGAAGCTGGGCGATAGTATTGCAACAAATGGTGTATGTTTAACCGTAGTTGATAAACATATTGATGGCTTTAGTGCTGATTTATCTAACGAAACAATTCATTTAACTGGTTTTGCGCATTATTCAATAGGGCAAACGGTTAACCTTGAAAAAGCCATGCAACCGGTTTCGCGTTTAGGTGGGCATTTAGTGTCTGGTCATGTTGATGGTATTGCAACCATTGCTGCAATTACACCAAATGCGAGAGCGACTGAATATTGGCTTACAACCGATGAAAGTTTAATGAAATACATACCTTACAAAGGATCGGTATGTATTGATGGTATAAGCCTGACAGTTAACGCTGTAGAGGGTAATAAATTTAAATTAACAATTGTGCCGCACACCAGTGGTCAAACAACGATTGCCGACTTTAAAGTCGGCACCCAAGTTAATTTAGAGGTCGATCAAATTGCACGTTATTTAGAGCGTCTTATTAAAGGCGCTGAGCAGCCAACCGGCGCAGACATATCAATGAGCTTACTCGCAAAAGCGGGCTTTATTAAATAACGAAACTGACAACTTACACGAGCGAATTTATGAATTTACACAGCGCACAAGAAATTATAGACGACATTAAAGCCGGTAAAATGGTCATTTTAATGGACGACGAAGACAGAGAGAATGAAGGTGATTTAATTATTGCTGCCGAGCATATCAGTGCAGAGGCAATTAATTTTATGGCCACTCATGGCCGCGGTTTAATTTGTTTAACGATGACACAAGAGCGTTGTGAACAACTTGATTTGCCTCTAATGGTTAAAAATAACGGTGCTGCGTTTTCAACTAACTTTACAATGTCGATAGAAGCGTCAAAAGGCGTAACTACAGGTATATCTGCAGCAGATAGGGCACGCACAGTACAAGCTGCAATTGCTAAAGGTGCTGTCCCTGGCGATATAGTACAGCCGGGTCATATTTTCCCAATTATGGCGCAGCCAGGCGGGGTGTTAACACGCGCAGGTCATACAGAAGCAGGGTGTGATTTAGCGCGATTAGCGGGCCTTGAAGCGTCTTCTGTTATTGTTGAAATTTTAAATGCAGATGGCACTATGGCGCGTCGCCCTGATTTAGAAATTTTTGCCAAAGAGCACGATATAAAAATAGGCACTATTGCTGATTTAATTGAATACCGTAATTTAAACGAAACCACAATTGAAAAAGTAGCTAAGTGTAAGTTACCGACAGAGCATGGTGAGTTTGATTTAGTAACTTATAAAGATACGATCGACGGTCAGTTACATTACGTACTACTCAAAGGTGAAATTAAAGCGCAAGAACCAACGTTGGTACGTGTGCATTTGCAAAGTACGTTTAACGATATCTTACTTTCTGATCGAAGTGCGGATAGAAGCTGGGGCTTATCTGATGCAATGGCATACATTGCTAAAAACGAGGGTGTGCTCGTTATTTTGGGTAAGCAGGAAAGTACTGAAGAGCTTGAAGCAACAGTAAAAGCATTTGCAGCTGCAGACGCGGGTGAAAATGTTACACCGCGTAAATTTCAAGGAACATCTCGTACCGTTGGTGTAGGCTCACAAATTCTTGCAGACTTAGGTATAGAGCAAATGCGCTTAATGAGCAGGCCAAAAAAATACCATGCACTTTCGGGGTTTCACTTAGAAGTTGTTGATTACATTGAGCCACAATAGGCAAACGCTTAAACTAGGCTATTTCATTATTATTATGGTATGATGCGCAGCAATTTTTGCGCAATCGCAACCGCTTGAACTTATTTTTAGGGTTATCGAATGAAAATTATTGAAGGTAATAAGTACGCTCCGGGCAAAAAATTTGCCATTGTCATCTCTCGTTTTAATGACTTTATTGGTAGTAGCCTGCTTGAAGGCGCTGTTGATGAGCTAAAACGTACTGGTGGTGTATCTGATGACGATATTACTGTTATTTATGTACCGGGTGCAGTTGAATTACCTTTAGCGGCAAAACGCGTTGCGGCAAAAAAAGAGTATGATGCAATCATCGCTTTAGGCGTAGTGATCAGAGGTGGTACACCACACTTTGACCTAGTTGCTGGCGAATCAAACAAAGGTCTTGCGCAAGTATCACTAGAGTATGATATACCGGTTGCATTTGGCGTATTAACTACTGAAAGCATCGAGCAAGCTATTGAGCGTGCAGGCACCAAAATGGGTAATAAAGGCGGCGAAGCTGCTTTAGGTGCGCTTGAAATGGTTAATGTGTTAGATAAAATTTAAGTTTAAGGAATTTTTGTGAAACCAGCAGCAAGACGTAAAGCACGTATCTTAGCACTTCAAGCCGTTTATTCTTGGCAATTAAGCGGCAATGCAATTGCCGATATCGAACAACAAATGTTGATCGAGAACGACGTTACCAAAATTGATGTTGAATACTTTAAAGATTTAGCCTCAGGTGTGGCTGTTAATTATAAGCAACTTGATGAAGCGGTATCACCTCATTTAACACGTCCGTTTGATGACTTAGATATGGTTGAGCGAGCAATTTTACGTTTAAGCAGCTACGAACTTAAGTTTCGTGAAGATGTACCTTATAAAGTTGCTATCAACGAAGGTATTGAGCTGGCCAAAATATTTGGCGCAGAAGACAGCCATAAATTTGTAAACGGTGTACTTGATAAAGCGGTAAAGCATTTACGCAAGTAGTAGTACTTTCTCTGGTTAAATAATCAGAAGATTACTTTATATAACCGTTAAAAGGAGAGCCGGCATAGGTCGGCTTTTTTGTGTATGAAGGAATTTGAATTAATTAACCGCTACTTTAAAGGTCGCGGTATTTCTCGTCGTGATGTTAACCTAGGCATAGGTGATGATTGCGCGCTTGTCACTGTTCCACAAAACTGCCAACTTGCAGTCACAACTGATACGTTAGTAGAGGGCGTGCACTTTTTTGAAGATATTTCTCCTCGCGCTTTAGGGCATAGGGCACTCGCTGTAAACCTCAGTGATTTAGCCGCAATGGGGGCAGAGCCTACGTGGGTATCTGTTGCATTAACATTACCAACTATAGATTCACAGTGGATTGCAGAGTTTACTGAAGGCATGCATGAAATTGCAGAATACTTTAATGTACAAATTATTGGGGGTGATACCACGCAGGGACCACTTACCATTACTATTTGTGCAAAAGGTACCGTGCCTGAAGGTAAGGCGTTACGAAGAAGTGGTGCAAAGGTAGGTGATTGGATCTATGTTACAGGTCCTTTAGGGGATGCTGGGCTTGCTATTGAATCCCGTAAGCAAGACTTTAATATAACCCCAACACATTTAGAGTACCTGAATAAGCGTTTTGATTACCCAACCCCGCGAGTGGCTGCTGGGCAAGTGCTTAGAGGACTAGCAACATCAGCGATTGATGTATCAGATGGCTTACTTGCTGATTTAACACATATTCTTGAAATGTCGCAAGTTAATGCAGAAATAAATATTGAAAGTATCCCTACCTCAGAGGCAATGAAAGCAAGCCTTGATTTTAATAAGCAGTTACCGTTTATTTTGGGTTACGGCGATGACTACGAATTAATTTTTACTGTTCCAGATAACAACAAAGGTATGCTTGATTTAAAGTTAAACCAGTATGGTGTTGATATTACTTGCATTGGGCAAATAAAAAGTGGAGACGGTAAGATTGAGCTTTTACACAATGGTGAAATGTTTAGCTTTGAGCAGCATGGCTTTGAACATTTTACAAAGGAGCAGGTTTGAATAAAAACCGATTATTTAATTTAAAACGCCCGCACCAGTTTTTTGGATTAGGGTTTGGTACTGGTCTTGCCCCTAAAGCACCAGGCACATTTGGTACGTTTGCTGCGTTGCCATTTATATTTATAACTATGCATTATCCAATATGGTTGCAAATAGTGTTTGCTGTTGTGATCAGTGTGTTTGGTATATGGGCATGTGGTAAAACAGCCGACGATTTGGGTGTGCATGATCATCCCGCTATTGTATGGGATGAAGTCGCTGGCTACTACATCACCATGATAGGTGCAGCATTGAATTGGCAAACTTTATTAGTTGGCTTTTTACTATTCCGCTTTTTTGATATAGCAAAACCGGGCCCTATTCGAATGCTTGATAAGCGCGTGCATGGTGGTTTTGGTATTATGGCAGATGACGTGCTAGCGGGTATTTTTTCATTGATTTGTTTGCAAGCATTAATAAAAGCAGGTTTACTACCGTTTTAATGTTTATATTTAATTAGTTTAACTAGGTGGCAGCGTATGATGCGATTTTTACTGGTGTGTGTACTTATGTTGTGCGCAATGCCAAGTGGGGCTTCGATTACGGATTATGTCGTTAAACAATGGAATATTAAAGATGGTTTGCCATCGCAATCGCTAAAAAGCGTAGTGCAAGATCAGCAAGGCTACATATGGCTTGGAACGCAGTTTGGGTTAAGCCGCTTCGATGGTAATACGTTCACAAACTACAACACCCAAAATAGTTCTTTTTTACCGAGTAATGGCATTAATAAGCTTTTAATCGATTCGAACGGATTGCTGTGGGTGGGTACCAAAAGTGGGTTAGTTGTAATAAACCCAGCTACTTTTTCAGCACAAGCATTTAATATTAAAGGCCCTGTTAGAGATATTTTAGAAGATTCTAAAGGGGGCACGTGGATTGCCGCCAATGGGTTATATTATGTTGACCGTGGCCAAGTTAATTTACGTGGTCAATACAGTGGGACTTTGTCTACAGCAAATGCAACCGTTATAACTCAAATAGTGGGCTCAGTGAGCCAAATGGCACTTTCGCCGGAAGGCATTTGGCTTGTTAATGATCGTCACTTATTACGCTTAACTAAAAACTCCTCTGATTTTGCTAAGCTGCGTTTAGAGCTGACTGCAAAAATTTCTTTGCCCGAGCGTTTAGCTCAAACTATTGTTCATGATCTTGCTTTTTTAAATGGTAATTTATATTTAGCATCAGAGCTTGGCGCTTATTTTTTAGATTTAGACGATGAGCTAAGGCCTTTCCCATTACCTAATGCGAACAATTCTGCAGTATACAAATTTATGAGTGACAGCGATGGCGGCTTATGGATTTCTACATACGGGCGTTTATTGTTTAGAGATAAAGCGAGTCAATGGCAATGGGTAGAGCCTAGCCAGTTAGATCAAAGTATTTGGTTTGCTGATATTTTTAGAGATGATAAAAATAATATTTGGTTAGCCAGTTTTAGTGAAGGCCTATGGCTTGCTCACGAAGGGCGGGTCGAAAGACACGCGGCGGTTTCAAAAATGACCGAAGCTGTTATGGCGCTTAGCCAAGCGCCCGATGGCAAGTTATGGGTGGCCAATAAAAGTGGTGTTGGTTATTTTGATTTAAATAAAAGTTATATTAATTTAATTCCAAGC
Source organism: Pseudoalteromonas sp. NH0006-46 (assembly GCF_057547735.1). NCBI lineage: Bacteria > Pseudomonadati > Pseudomonadota > Gammaproteobacteria > Alteromonadales > Pseudoalteromonadaceae > Pseudoalteromonas > Pseudoalteromonas sp. NH0006-46. The sequence continues at coordinate 636,746 of NZ_BAAJML010000002.1, forward strand.
AGCCAATATGGCCGTGCTTCAGTACATGATTTGCAGTTTGATGGCGACCGCTTATACATTGCCACAGGGCGAGGTTTATTCGTTTACGAGAACGACACACTGTTTACTGTACCCGGGCGTGCACTGCGTGATAACCCTGTGTTTGCAATTAGTCGTTCAAGTAAAGGCGGGTTTTGGATAGGCACAGGCCGAGGTTTATATAGGCTTAATTTTGCAGGTTTAACTCCTTTTGCTTACAACGCGTTTTTAGGCAGTAAATTTATAACTTACGTGTTGGACAAAGAAAACTTTGGTGTTATTGGGACGAGTAAAGGCGCTTATTATTTTACTGACCGTGGTATTGAAAAAGTAGGGGATCAAACTTCGCTTGAAAGTGCATATATCACCAGTGTTTTGCATATTGATGGCGTGGGTATTTTAATTGGTTCACTTAATGATGGATTGTTTTACCGCAGCGCGCAGGGTCAATGGCGACAGCTTGATGCGGCAAATGGCTTGCCGTATGGTTCTATATTTAGCTTAGAATACGACGAAAAATTAAATAATGTTTGGGTAAGCACCATGAAAGGGGTTTACAGAATGCCAGCAGGGCAGTTTAAAACAGATATTCAAAGCTTAAAAGTAGAAGAGGTGATTTCGTCATTCGACCGACAGCTTGATGGCAAAGCAAACCAATGTTGTAGTGGATTGGGTCATGATGCGGTAGTCAGTATGGGTAACTCAATGTGGTATCCAAGCTTGCAGGGTGTTGTAGAAATACCTAAAAACGTAGAGTTGTTTGGTGTACTGTCGTTAAAGCCGACCATTGAAACAATTAACACACCTGAGCGAAGCCTCACAACAGCAGCGTTGGGTAATAAGCCAACTCTTGAAACCGACGAACGAGATATAACGCTTACTTATACGGCTATCGATTACTACGCGCCAAATAGTATTGAGTTTAGATATAAACTAAGTGGCTTAGATAGTGATTGGCGATATGCAAATACTCGTCGTGAGGCTATTTATACTAACTTACCTGCAGGGGCATTTCTGTTTCAGTTAGAAGCAAAACGCCAAGGGGAAGATTGGTCAAAGGCACAAAATGTAGAGTATGGCTTTATTGTGCCTGAGCGTTTTGATGAAACAATTTATTTTAGGTTGCTGATCACAAGTGGCTTTATTTTACTCCTTTATTTAGTATTTTGGGTGCTTAAGGCGCAAGAGCGCAGAAAACAAAAAGTGCTTGAAGGTTTAATTACAGAGCGGACTTTAGAGCTGCGCCAAGCAAATGATAAATTAGGGCAAGTTAATTCACAGCTTAAGCTCGTTAGTCACTCAGATGAGCTAACAGGCTTGCGTAGCCGTCGCTTTTTGTTTGATCAGCTACCAAAAGACATTGAACACTTTCAACGTAATTCGCAATCATTGCAGGCGCAGGGTAAATCACTGGTGCTTGTAATAATAAATTTTGATAACTTTAGCCGTATAAATGATGCCTTTGGTCCAATTGCAGGTGATAGCTGCTTGCAGCAAATGGCAGCTCTACTAAACTCGCGTACCCAAGGCTCTGATTATGTAGCGCGTTGGAGTGGTGATGAATTTTTACTACTATTACGTGACTTTAAATGCAATAAAATAGACAGTTACGCGTCAGAACTTTGTAAAGCGATTGCAGAGTATTCATTCCAACTACCTAACGGTAATATGACAAATATAACAGCCTCAATTGGGTGGTCTTTCTATCCATTACCATTACTCGGTGGCCAGGTAATTGGTTGGGAAACCTCTATTAATTTAGCTGATATTTCACTTCATCAAGTTAAAAAGCGCGGTGGTGATGGCGTAGCCCATATTACTTTTGACGAGCAGCTAGATGCATTTGAATTTGAGCAAAACTCTAATGTAGAGCAGCAGCTGAGTATGCTACAGCGAAATGGTTTAGCCGATATAAAAGTGTGGATGCGATAATACCTGACCAACATTGTTGATCAGGTATGGTGAGGTTAACTCTATTGATTAAGCCAAGCTGGTAATATTGCCACTGACTCAGGTGCTGTAAATGCAGTGCTTGCATCGGCGCTAACGTCGCCTCCGGCACTGCTTAAAATATTGTTAAAACGCATAACCACATTATTTGATTTTTCAGCTACGTATAAATCTGTCCCGGTATACATAATATCGACAGGGTTGCCCAGTAGGGTATTTGGACCGCTAATAGTGGTGCTTATGTTTACCAAACCCGACGCCATTGCTACGTTATTCAACACGTATATTTTGCCATCATCGGCAATTGCTGCGCTACCAACATCAGAGAGGATTAACGAGCCGCTTAGCGAGTCGTAGTCGATGCCATGTATATTGCTTGGCGCTTCTATTGCGGCTCCAGCATTTGCAGGTGTTATAAGCCTATCTTCAACGGCAATATTAGTATTACCAGCCATTAGCTTGCTTTTGACTTCGTCGAATACAGCAACGGTTCCATTTGTTAGTGCTACAAAAGCACGGTCAGTGCTTGCATCGTAATCAACATCCCAAGGGCGAGCGCCGTTTGCAAAAGTAAGTGTCATCAAAGGGGACGCATCCCCTGTAGTACACGTTGAAAATATTGAAATGCTCGGCGTATCTGCATTATTTTCTGCAACTAAAATCATACCGCTATCAGAAGCAACATCAAGACCTTTAGGAGATATAAGGCCTGTGTTCGCTCCAGTAATAATACTATCTTGGCTTGTATTATACGTTTGTCCATCTCGGTTTATTGCTACTTTATTTGAAATAACAATACCACCAATAGAAGTTGCACTGTTATCGAACGTTGTATAACTGTTTCCCGCTTTGTCGAAGGTCGTGCTTTCTATAGTTTGACTCGCGTTATAATTGCCAATTTCAGTATTAAGTTGTGAACTTAATCGACTAATTTGCCCAGTTGTTTCACCTGCAGTACCTGGGTTACTGCTTACAGCGACCCCTAAAAGCCCCATATTAGCAGTATCACTATCTGAAATGTCAGCCCTCTCATTTGGCATGCCCAGTTTAGTAATTGACTCAGGTTTAATCGTTGAGGTGACTAAATCAGGAGTAATATCGCCGCTTTCACCTGAAAATATATTGCTAAAGACAAGAACAGCGTCATTTGATTTTTCGGCTACACGCAAATCACTACCTTCAAGGCTAATATCAACGGGGTTACCAAGCATTGTTGCTGGGCCGGCAATACTTCGTGCAACGCTTACTAAACCCTCTGCGGTTGATGCATTATTGATTACAAATAACGATCCATCGGTTGCATCTGAGGCACTACCTACATCAGACAAAACAAGTTTATTAGTACTTGGGTCATAAACAATACCGTGGATATTTACAGATATTTGCGTACCATCATTATTGGCAGGGGTAATTGTGCGGCTTGGCATTGCGGCAAATTCACTATTAACAAAATTATCGTAAACGGCTACATCACCATTTGTAAGTGCTACATAAAGGCGGTCATTAGTTTCATCATAATCAACATCCCATGGTGCAGCCTCTGTAATGGTTATACCTAAAGGAGCTGCATTGCCGGCTGCTGTAGCACCAAAAGTCGTTACCTGCATTGCGCCAAAGTCAGCAATAAAAATAAGACCACTCTTTTGTGCTGTAGCAATTCCCTTAGGGTTTACTAGCGTTGTGTTAGCACCTGTTATTTCGCGATCTGTATTTGCAGCATAGCTGGCGCCGTCAGCACGGTTAGCAAGCTGACAGATAGTTTTAATACTGCCATTTTCATTGTCGCTTGCTTGTAATAAGTTACCTAGGCTATCAAAAGCGACGCCTTCGTTAGCTGTTGTATTAAAGGTTTTTAATTTAGAAGCACTTTGGTTAATTAAGTCAATGGTACCCGCGTTGGTTTCTCCATTGTTAGCCAAAATAAATGTTGCAGCTGCAAAACCTGGGTTGCCATTTTTACCGTCGGAACCATTTTGTCCATCAGTGCCTGCAATACCATCTACGCCGTTTTTACCATCGTCTGAGCTACAACCTGTAATGCCGATTAATACTGCAAGTGTTAAAGCTGAAAAACTAAGTTTTTGTTTCAATGTGTTTTTTTGTGCAGAGTAAGTTGTTAAATTAACGTTATTCATCATTTTTACCTTTTAAATATTCCATCAAATTTAGGTAAATAAAGGCTTGCTCGTAAAGCGTATACTAAGCAGCACTGATTATTTACATGTTAACCTCACTGCAATAACGGTTAAAAAGTTAAATTGGATGCAAAAAATAATAATAAAAACGAAAAAGGAGCCAATAGGCTCCTTTCTTTAAACAATTAGAATAATTAACTAAGCGGTAAATGACCTAATTGAACTTAAAATACCTTGCTGGCCTAAGCCCATTTCATCGTGCATTTCGTCTTGCGTGCCGTGCTTAATAAACTCATCAGGAATACCTAAGTTAAGTATTTTAACATTGGCCTGTTGGCTAGCTAAGTATTCGTTAACCGCAGAGCCTGCGCCTCCGGCAATGGCATTATCTTCAAGAGTAACTATGGTATCGTGATTTTTAATAATGTCGTTTAGCAGTGAAGTATCAAGCGGCTTTATAAAGCGCATATTAACAAGTGTTGCATTAAGTTCAGTTGCAGCAAGTTGTGCATTTTCAAGTAATGTTCCAAATGACAAAATGGCAATTTTTGAACCTTGTTTTACTGTATTTGCTTTACCAATTTCGAAAAGTTGCATATCGCTTTGAATCTCTGCCGTACCTGCACTTCCGCGAGGGTAACGAACAGCAACCGGACAATTAGCTTTGTAACCGGTGTATAACATTTGGCGGCATTCGTTAGTATCGCTAGGTGCCATAATAACCATATTAGGAATACAACGCATAAAACTTAGGTCGTATGCGCCTTGATGTGTTTCGCCATCGGCACCCACAATACCTGCTCGGTCTATGGCAAATAATACGGGTAAGTTTTGCAATGCAACATCGTGAATTAATTGATCGTACGCGCGTTGTAAAAAGCTGGAATATATAGCAACAACAGGCTTTAAGCCTTCACAAGCAAACCCCGCAGCTAGGGTGACGGCATGTTGTTCAGCAATTGCTACGTCAAAATACTTATCAGCATGCTCTTTTGAAAAGCGCACCATGCCCGAACCTTCACGCATAGCCGGTGTAATAGCCATTAATTTGTCGTCTTGCTCTGCCATGTCGCATAACCAGTCGCCAAATACTTTTGAAAAAGTAGGCGCGCCTGGTTTTGATTTTGGTAGACTTGATGTGCTGGGGTCAAATTTAGGTACGCCGTGATAGCCAATTGGATCTGCTTCAGCTGGCTTGTAACCTTTACCTTTTTGCGTTTTTATATGAAGAAGTTGTGGGCCTTTTAAATTACGCATATTACGTAATGTATCAACCAGCATGTTTACATCGTGCCCATCAATTGGGCCAATATAATTTAAGCCAAGTTCTTCAAAAAACGTACCTGGTATAACCATGCCTTTAAGGTGCTCTTCCATTCTGCTGGCAAGCTCTTTAACAGGCGGTACGCCAGACAGTAGTTTTTTACTCCCTTCGCGAATATTGGTGTAAAAGCTACCAGATAAAATACGTGCAAAATGATTGGTTAATGCGCCAACGTTTTCAGAAATCGACATTTCATTATCATTTAAAATAATAAGCATGTCTGATTTTACATCACCTAAGTGATTCATTGCTTCAAACGCCATGCCCGCAGTAATAGCGCCATCACCAATAACAGCGACAGTTTTGCGGCCAGCGCCTTCTTTTTGCGCCGCAATTGACATGCCTAATGCTGCAGAAATTGAAGTGCTTGAATGACCAACGCTAAATGTGTCGTAGTCACTTTCATCTCTAAACGGGAATGGGTGAAGGCCATTTTTTTGACGAATGGTGTGCATTAAATCACGCCGACCCGTTAAGATTTTATGCGGATAGGCTTGATGCCCAACATCCCATACTACACGATCTTCTGGTGTGTTATACACGTAATGAAGTGCAACTGTAAGCTCAACCGTGCCTAAACCAGACGCTAAATGACCGCTACTTTGCGATACAGAGTTAAGTAAATACTCACGTAGTTCATTGCTAAACTCGGGAAGTTTATTCTGCGCTAAGTCTCGTAATTGAGCTGGTTTGTCAACCAAGTTAAGTAATGGATACTTGCTACTATCAAGTGTCATGGCTTTTTTATATCCTTCGAGCACATTCGTTTTCAACTAGGAATGAATAACGAATGTTAAGTAATAATGTCAGTGCTATTTGCAATACGCTTAAGCTGCGACTAATGGTCACGTTCAATAAGGTAATTTGCTAGCGACGCAAGAAGCGTTGTATCTGCATCAATAAGTGCTAACGCTTCGTGGGCTTGTGTTATTAAATTTTGCGCCTTTTCTTTAGCGCCTAGCATACCTAATAACGCTGGGTATGTCGCTTTATTCGCTTCTATATCTGAGCCTTGTGGTTTACCTAATATATTGGTGTCACCTTCCACGTCTAAAATATCGTCGTGTACTTGAAATGCCAGCCCTATAGCATACCCAAAAATACTCAAGTTATCTAAAGTTTGTTCATCTGCGTTTTCACTGCACAGCGCACCTAGTGTTATAGCACAGTTAATTAGTGCACCGGTTTTTAACTTGTGGATGCGTTCAAGTTCTTGTACCGAAACAACTGTGTCAGTTGCGGCAATGTCTAAGCCTTGTCCCGCAACCATACCTTCAATACCTGATGCATGTGCAAGAGCAGCAATCATTTTTACTTGCGATTGCGATGAGCAATTAAAGTTGTGTGTGGCTATAAGTTCAAAGGCGAGAGTTTGCAATGCATCACCGGCTAAAATAGCTTGTGCTTCGCCATACACAATATGACAAGTAGGGTAGCCGCGGCGTAAATCATCATCATCCATAGCGGGCAGATCGTCATGTACTAAGGAGTAACTGTGAATGCATTCTATGGCTGCAGCTAAAATGTCTAAGTCACTTTTTTTAGCACCGAGCATTTCACCAACAGCGTAAACCAAAAAAGGGCGTAGCCTTTTACCACCATTAAATAAACTGTAATGAGTGGCTTCTTTTATGGTTTTATCGCTATCGAGCGGCTGTTCAAAGTAGCGGTTGAGTGTAGTGGCTACATCTATCTGAGCACGTTCAATATAGTCTTTTATGCTCACAACTATTCCATATCGTTATTAAAGTTTGTAAGTGCTGACTTTTCGCTATTGCCCATTAAAATAGATACTTTTTGTTCTGCTTGCTGTAGTTTTTCAGATGACGCTCCAGCGAGCGCGATACCACGCTCGAACTGCTTCAATGATTGTTCAAGCGATAAATCACCTTGTTCCATTTCACTAACAATTGTTGATAATTCTTCTAGTGCTTTTTCGAAACTTAAGTTTTCAGGTTTTTTAGTCGCCATCTTTATTTCAGCTTACATAATAAATTTAGGAGCCAATTTTAGGGGGAATGCTAAACTAGGTCAAAGGATGATATGAGTTTTTTACATTTAGGACGATTAATCGCGTGTTAGTTTGTGTTATTTATTAGGAAAACTCGATAATTAGGCTGTGTGCCTAACTTGATATAAAATAATAAATATAACTTTATATGTTTATTTACAAAAACGACTTAAGCAATTCAGTATGTTGCCGATAAGCAGTTAATAATAAAAAGTTTATGATAAGGCATTTAAACATGAAATCTCTGGAGGAAATGTGGATTTAGCAACCATAATAGGGATCCTAGGCGCAATTGGCTTAATCGTCATGTCTATGTTTATGAGTAGTAGCGGTGAAATGGGCATGTTTGCCGATGCACCTTCAAGTGTAATTGTATTTGGTGGCTCGCTATTTATTGTCTTATCAAACTTCACTATGTCTCAATTTTTAGGGATAGGTAAAGTGGTTGGTAAGGCATTCATGTTTAAAATTGAATCGCCTGAAGAGTTAATTGAAAAAGCAGTAGAGCTTGCAGATTCCGCTCGTAAAGGGGGGTTTTTAGCACTTGAAGAAGCTGAAATTCCAAACCCATTTATGCGTAAAGGCGTTGACATGCTTGTTGATGGGCATGACGCTGACGTTGTGCGCGCCACACTTCAAAAAGATATTTCCCTAACCACCACCCGTCATGAGCTCGGTGCTGGCTTATTTAAAGCACTTGCCGATATAGCTCCTGCAATGGGGATGATTGGTACATTAATAGGCTTAGTTGCCATGTTATCAAACATGGACGACCCTAAAGCTATCGGGCCTGCAATGGCCGTGGCACTATTGACCACTCTGTATGGTGCATTTTTAGCAAACGTTGTAGCAATTCCAATTCAGGTAAAACTCGAGCTGCGTAAAGACGAAGAGGCAATGAATCAGCGTTTAATTCTTGATGCTATTTTAGGGATTCAAGATGGTCAAAATCCGAAAGTGATAGAAGGTATTTTGAAAAATTACTTAGCTGAGTCTAAACGTAAAGTTGATACCGAGGAGTAGCCATGTCTGATGAAGAGTGCAAATGCCCCCCCCCAGGTTTACCTGCGTGGATGGGAACATTTGCTGATTTAATGTCGTTGTTGATGTGCTTTTTTGTACTATTATTGGCATTCTCAGAAATGGATGTACTTAAATTTAAACAAATAGCAGGCTCTATGAAGTTTGCTTTTGGTGTACAAAATAAAATTGAAGTTAAAGATATCCCAAAAGGGACATCAGTTATCGCCATGGAATTCACCCCAGGTAAACCAGAACCTACACCAATAGAAACCATTCAGCAGCAAACCGTTGAAATGACCCAGCAAATGCTAGAGTTTCAGGCCGGCGATGAAAGTTCTGCTGGCGGTAGACAAGAGCAGCGGGGTGATAAGCGCGGTGGTGAGTCTCGAAGCACATCGCAAGAACAATCATCTGAACAAGCAACATCTGCAGCAGATCAAGAACAAACAAATGAACTCGTTAAAAAAATAGCGCAGCAGTTAGAGAAGCAAATAATAGATGGTGCAATAGAGCTTGAGTCTTTGGGCCAGCAGATTATTATTCGTATTCGTGAGAATGGTTCGTTTCCTTCGGGCAGTGCTTTTTTACAGCCTAAGTTTAAACCCATTATTCAGGATATTGGTGTGCTTTTAAAAGACGTGCCAGGGGAAATTACTGTTTCAGGGCATACAGATGATTTCCAAGTATCGAATGAGTTATACGTTAATAACTGGGATTTGTCGTCTAAGCGCGCAGTGGCCGTTGCCAGCGAATTACAAACAGTTCAAGGATTTGATAAAACACGAATGATGGTCGTTGGCCGTGCGGAAACAAGGCCGCTAGTTCCTAACGATACCAATGAAGACAGACGCCGTAATCGCCGAGTTGAAATATCCATATTACAAGGCAAGGCAAAAGAATCTGATCCTATTGATGTAAGATAACTCTTTTAATTATAAAGCTGGGCTTAATTAGCAGCCCAGCTTATAAGCTTTACGAGTCACTACCACTTGATACTCATTAATGCAGACAATTCATTAAAAACTCTCCCTCTTTGAAATTGCTATGCTAGACTACTGTTTATATAACCAGTTGTAGGCGAGTGTATGAAACTCTACATTGCAGAAAAACCTTCACTTGGGCGTGCAATCGCTGATGCACTTCCAAAACCACACAAAAAACACGATGGTTACATTGAGGTCGCTAATGGTGATTGTGTTTCATGGTGTATTGGTCATTTGTTAGAACAAGCTGAGCCTGATGATTACGATGAGCGCTATAAAAAATGGCAATTAGAACACCTCCCGATAATACCGGAACAATGGCAGTTAAAGGCTAAAACAAAAACTCGCAAGCAGCTTAGCGTTTTAAAAAAGTTAATTAAACAGGCTACAACACTTATACATGCCGGTGACCCCGATCGTGAAGGGCAGTTACTTGTAGATGAAGTGATAGAACAAGCCAAAATAAGTAAAACTAAAAAGCAAAGTATTCAGCGTCTACTTATAAGTGATTTAAACTTAGCGGCAGTAAAAAAAGCGCTTAATAGTATGCGCTCTAATCGGGAATTTATTCCACTGAGTGTCTCAGCACTTGCTCGTTCCCGTGCTGATTGGCTATTTGGGATGAACCTCACTCGGGCTTATACGTTAGCTGGGCAAAAAGCAGGGTTTGGCAATGTGCTATCAGTTGGTCGCGTACAAACTCCCATTCTAGGGTTAGTGGTTAACCGCGATAACGAAATAGTTAATTTTGTATCAAAACCATTTTATGAGGTATTAGCTAGTTTAGTTACTCCTGAACAGCAGCTATTTACAGCCAAGTGGGTACCGAGTAAAGCTTGCGAACCTTATCAAGATAAAGAAGGGCGAGTGCTAAATAAAGCATTAGCCGAAAATGTGGCTTCGCGTATAACTAATCAAAAAGGAGAGGTAACAGCGCTTGAACAAAAACAAAAAAAACAAAGTGCACCTTTGCCTTATAACCTATCCGCACTACAAATAGATGCAGCTAAAGCATTTTGCATGCCTGCCCAGCAAGTGCTTGATATTTGCCAAGGATTATATGAACGTCACAAATTAATTACTTATCCTCGTTCAGACAATCGGTATTTACCAAAAGATCATCACCAAGATGCCGCCGCTATCTTTAAAGCGATAGCACAGAACAAAGGACAGCCAGTAGAATTAGTCGATGGAGCAAACGTAAAGCATAAGAGTAAATGTTTTAATGATTCTAAAGTGGCTGCTCACCACGCTATAGTACCGACGGCTAAACTTTTAAAAAGCGCATACTTGGCAAATGATGAAGCGAAAGTATACCAGTTAATATGTAGGCATTATTTAATACAGTTTTACCCAGATTATGTTTATAACGAAACTAAAGCAGAGGTAACAATTGCTGGTGGTTTATTTAAAGCCAACGCTAAACAAGAAGTCAGCTTAGGTTTTAAAGTGTTAATGGGTAAATCAGAATTAAAAGAAGAGGCAACGTTGCCTTATCTTGAAAAAGGGATGAACCTGAAATGTACTCAAGGAAGTGTAATAGAAAAGCACACTTCGCCCCCAGCTCATTTTACTGATGCAACATTGTTGGCTGCGATGACGGGGATTAGCCGTTATGTAAAAGATCCACATATCAAAAAAATATTAAAAGAGACCGATGGTTTAGGTACTGAAGCTACTCGAGCAGGCATTATAGAGTTGTTATTTAAACGGCGCTTTTTAAAGCGTGAAGGCAAAACAATTAAAGCTACAGAGACAGGTCTTGCATTAATTAGTGTTTTGCCTGAAGGTTTAGCAAGTCCTGACTTAACGGCAAAATGGGAGTCAAGCCTAGGTGATATTGCACAACAATCCTTGAGTTATCAGCAGTTTTTACAACCTCTACTTGCTGATCTTACTAATTTTGTGGATCAGGCCGCTAACTGTGACAGCCGGGTATTTGCCAAGCTGCCTAAAACGCCTGCCAAAAAGCGCTTTGCAAAGCGCGCTAAAAAAGCACCTTTTAAAAAATCAGGCTACAAAAAAAGCCCTGTAACAAATTAACCGCAGGGCTTGTTGGTTTATAAGTCATTCACTTTTATTAAATAACGCAACCGCAGCGTTACTCATGGCTTTAATTCCAGTAGGAAGCGCCACTTTATAATCAGGTGCAAATTTACTTGAGTGCAATGATGGAAGTGTTTCGTTGTTTTTTATTGCTTTTTCGTATTGCTGTTGATTAACGCCGCCTAGCCAAAATAATGTTATAGGGATGTTCTCGTCAGTACGGCCATAAAGGCCAAAGTCCTCTCCTGCCATTACTGCTTGTGTTTCAAGTACGTTTGTATCGCCTATGACATTTTTAATAGCACCTCGTACTATATTAGTTTGTGAAGGGTTGTTATAAGTCGATGGAATTGATTCATCTTCATGAACTACAACAGCAGGATAGTCAGGCTCTTCAAGCCCTGCACTTTGAGCAATTCCTCGGGTTATTCGTTTAATTGCAGCAATTTGCGCATTACGTACATCTGGGTTGTAGCTTCGCAGTGTAAGTTGTAGTTTCACTTCATCAGAAATAACATTATGTTTAGAACCACCATGTATAGAGCCAACTGTTATAACGGATGGTTCAAGAGGAGAAAGCTCGCGACTTGTAATCGTTTGCAAAGCCAGTACTGTACGAGCAGCTATAACTACCGGGTCAATAGTGGTGTGAGGGTATGCACCATGGCCGCCTTTACCTTTTATATTTATATCAACGGAATCCACACTTGCCATGGTATATTCGTTTTTCATGGTAACTTTACCAGCTGGCACGCTAGCACTTACATGTAGGGCAATAATGTGGTCAGGCTTGGCATATTTACTAAATAACCCCTCACTGAGCATTGCTTTAGCTCCGCCTCCAACCTCTTCTGCAGGTTGTGCAACCATCATTAGTGTACCTTTCCATTTACTTTTATGTGCAATGAGTTGCTCAGAAGTACCTATAAACGAGCTCATATGAATGTCATGACCACAACCATGCATAACGCCAACGTTTGCACCATGCTCGTCAATTACTTTTACAGTTGAAGCGTAGGGTTTATTTGTTTGCTCGGTAATAGGTAAACCGTCCGTATCAGTGCGTATCATAACTGTTGGGCCATTGCCATTTTTGTAAATACCAACAACGCCATATCCACCTACATTATCTGTAACCTCGAATCCGAGCTTACTAAGCTTGCCGGCTATTTTTTTACCTGTGTTCTTTTCGCTGTATGAGAGTTCCGGCGATTGATGTAAATCGAGGTAAAACTTTTCAATACTAGGCATTGTTTTGCTTAGGTCTAAGTCGAGCCCTTTAGCCTGTAAAAGCGGGGCTGCAAATAAAAGCGCAGCGCTAAGGTAAGATAGTTTCATGATTTGCCTCATTAATTGATTATGTACGCCGAGTGATTTAGTGATACGACTTGTATTTATTATGTTTATCACCATATAAAACCTTAAATAGATCAGTATGGCAATCAATTCAATGAGCAATATAGTAAGTATTAATGCACAAAACCTTCAGCAAGTCCTTGGAGAAACATCACAACAAAAATTAGTATTACTTAACTTTTTCTCACCTCAAAGTCCTGATTGTATCGGGCAGGCTGCAATTTTAGATAAAATAGCGGCTGAATATACAAGCCATATAGTAATAGCGAATTTAGATTGTGATGCAGAGCAAGCGTTAGCTTCACAATTAGCACAACAAGTTGGCTTACAAACATTGCCAACACTTGTGCTTTTAAAAGACTCAGCCCCTGTAGATTTGCTTGCCGGTACTCAAACTGAATCACAAATACGCGAAGCCTTATCTAAACATCTACCCGCTCAACAGGATTTATTATTAGAGCAAGCTAAACAGGCTTTATTGAAGTCTGACCTCAATGCAGCGTTTAATTATGCAAAGCAAGCATACGAAATAGATAATACTAATGTACGTATTAAATTAGTGCTTGCAGATATTTGTATTCAAATTCACAAATTAGATGAGGCTCAAGCCTTAATAGAAACAATTGACTCGCAAGATCAAGATGCATACTTTAATAACATCAAATCAAAGTGCGAAGCAGCACTAGATGCAAAAGACTCACCAGAGATACAATTAAAGCAGCAGCAAGTAGATAAGTACCCAAACGATCTCGAACTTAAAGAAGAACTCAGTACTTTATTGAATGAAGCAGGAAGAAAAGAAGAAGCATTAGAGGTACTATTTACCGTATTACAAAAGGACCTCAATTATAATGAAGCTAAACCAAGCTTTTTAGCCATTATAGCTTCGTTACCAGATGGAGATGCACTCGCAGCTAAATACCGTAGAAAGCTATACAGCATTTTATATTAAAAGCCGATTCTAAGTACGGCTAGATAGAAGCACCTTTACAAGAGGTGCTTTTTTATTGGTAGTTATTAATTGGCAAGCAGGGAGTTTATGCCGAAAAAGCAAAGTTATGCACAGGGTTTTGTGGGTAACTTGTGTTTAGGGTGTGCGCTTGCTTGGGGTGTAATTTAAATCACTTTTTTAGTAAAAAAAGGCTTGCGTTAAATTCGCGGCTCCCTATAATGCGACCCCACTGAGACGGCAGAGCAGGCAACGCTTAGCGAGCCAAGC